>CALBDU010000010.1 GCA_937927335.1 uncultured Clostridium sp. | reverse complement strand
TTGAGGTTGTGGTTTTTCCTTCTCCGGCAGGAGTTGGATTTATTGCTGTTACCAGTACCAGCTTTGCATTTTTCCCTTTAGTGGTATTTAAAAGATTGTAATCCACCTTGGCTTTGTACTTACCATAAAGCTCAATATTATCCTCGTTTAATCCAAGTTTTGCTGCTATTTCCCTTATATCCTTAAGGGATGCCTCCTGAGCTATTTCGATATCTGATTTGAATGACATTATTGCTCCTCCTTTAGTAAATTTTATTGAAATTCCTTAAACAATTCATCAAAAGCTTCCTTAGTATCTATAGCATGATAAACATGTTTGTCCTCTGGGAATGTTCCAGCTTTCACATCTGCTACATAATCCTTAAAAGCCTGAATCTCAATTTCAGCCACATTGGCATATTTCTTAACAAATTTCGGGGTAAATGCCTGGAATAGTCCCAGCATATCTCCGCATATTATAAGCTGCCCGTCACACGGCAGACCAGCTCCAATTGAATAAACAGGAATTGACAGTTTCTTCCATATATATTCTGTCAATTCAGGAGGTACAGCCTCCAGCAGCAGAGCTCCCGCTCCTGCTTCCTGAACAGCCAGAGCATCCTTAATTAGTTCCCTTGCACTATTAACGTCCCTGCCCTGTGCTTTGAATCCGCCTAACTGGCCTGAGCTTTGAGGTGTCAAGCCTATATGTCCGAAAACAAATATTCCTGCATCGCTGATTGCCTTTATCCTGGTGGCAACCCTTCTTCCACCTTCAAGCTTTATTGCATCCATATCAGCTTCCTTAAGGAATCTGCAGGCATTCCTCACAGCCTCCTCATCAGAAACCTGGTAGGAACCAAACGGCATATCTCCTATAACATAAGTATTAGGCGCCCCTCTTCTTACTGCCTTGCTGTGTGCTATACAGTCATCCATGGTTACTGGAACGGTTCCATTATAACCAAGCACTACCATTCCCAGTGAATCCCCCACCAGGATCATATCCAGCCCTGCCTCTTCAGCAAAGGAAGCTGTAGGAAAATCATAAGCAGTAATCCAGGAAGCCTTTTCACCCTTTTTCTTCATGCTGATAAGATCAAGAATTGTTTTCCTTTTTGCCATAATAAATTCCCTCCTATAATTTTAATATAGTATTATATATAGTGCAATAAATTTGCGCTTTTAACAAATTTATTTGCACATATTAATTAATTAATCATTGTAGCCAAGTTTTTTTGAAATCTCCCGTGTATAATCCACCAAAACTTCACTTAATTCCTTTCTCAGTTCATCGTTCATTCTGAACTTTGGACCTGATACGCTTATAGCGGCAAACGGACTGCCCAAATGATTATAAATAGGTGCCGCCACGCATACCAGGCCTATTTCCAATTCCTCAAAATCTTCTGCATATCCATTTTCCCTGACCTCCATCAGAGCCTTTTCAACATCCTCTCTGCTGCCAAGAGTATGTTCAGTGCATTTTTCATACTCCATTCTCTGAAGTTTATCCTCCAATTCCTCCAGACTGCAGCCTGAAAGCATTGCCTTCCCTACAGCGGTGCAATTTAATGGGAATCTTTTACCAACAGCTGTGCTGGTTCTCATGGAATGGGCCCCTTCAACCTTTTCAAGATATACCACTGAAAGGTTATCCATAACCACCAGGTTAACGGTTTCGTGGAACCTGGCTACCAGCTTTTCCAAATATGGCACTGTAATTTTTCTCAGATTGGAATTAACCTTTGTACCCAGCCTGAATAATTCAAGGCCTAGTCTGTACTTACCTGATGCTTCATTTTTTTCCAGTAGTCCATTTAATTCCAAAGTAGCAATAAGTCCGAACACCGTACTCTTATGCAAAGCCATAAGTCTGCTTATTTCTGTTACTCCCAGCTCCTCAATATTTTCGAAGCATCTTATAATCTGAACAGCCCTGTTTACAGATTGAATTCCTTTTTCTGTTTTATTTTCCAATGCCCGTTCCTCCATATCATTATTTTAAAACACCATTCATTATTATAGCACGCTTTAATTATATCATATCCATTTTAAAATAAGAACCTATGGCTTTAATATTTCCAGCCATAGGTTTTTATTATTTTATCAGGTCTTTAAAGTCTGCATTTATTGTTTCCGCCAGCACCATGGGGCTTAGCTCCATTTGGAAGCCTATTTTTCCCCCGCTTACTATAATATGCTCAAGGCTTTGTGCACATGAATCAATAAAGGTTTTATATTCTTTTTTCATTCCCACCGGGGAACAGCCCCCTCTAATATACCCTGTATGCTTCATTATATCCTTAACCGGGATCATCTCTACGTTTTTTTCATCTGCAGCTCTGGCAGCCTTTTTTAAGTCAAGCTCAGCCATCACCGGAATTACAAACACAAAAATATTTTTACTGTGCCCTTGGCATACCAGGGTCTTATAAACCGTTTCCGGAGCCTTGCCTATTTTTTCCGCTACAGAAATCCCATCAATTTTACCATCGGTATTCTCGTAGCTATAGGTGTTATATTTAATTTTCCGCTGATCCAGTATGCGCATGGCATTAGTTTTAACCTGTGACATTACAACACCCCCAAACTACCACTGTTCATAGTGGAGCACTTCCTGTATCTTTTTTCTAGGTCTTGGTTTTGGATTTTCTCCCTTATAGCCTAAGGTGATAACTGACACCACATATTTATCCTCAGGTATATTTAATATTGGCTTTATATCCTGCTGCCTAAACCAAGCCACTATGCAGGAGCCAATTCCCATTTCCTCTGCAGCAAGCACCATGTGATCCATAGACAATGCGGTGTCTCTTATAATCTGTTTCACCTCTTCAATGCTGCTCTCTTCATCAGCACAAACTCCTTCAGTATCCTGAAGCCTTGATCCTAAGTCCGCCACACACACTACAAAAACCGGGGCGGACATCATCCAGCTTTGTCTGTGAGATACTTCTGCAATTTTTTTTCTCATTTCTTCCGACTTGACAATAATAAAACGCCATGGCTGGGTATTACTTCCGGAAGGAGCCATTATTCCAGCATCAATAATTTTAACTATTGATTCATCGTCCACCGGTCTATCCAAATACTTTCTTATGCTTCTTCGAGTCTTTATTACTTCCATGCAAATCCTCCAAACTATTCAATTACTCTCTATGCAGCTTCTTCTTAGTTAATTATATATTATATTTTATAGCATTCCAATAATTTATACTTACATTATACCTTGCAAAACCCATAAAAAGGTGTTATAGTATAGAACAGACAATCCTTTGAACAGGAAGAGTACCTATATAAGCTTAGTGAAAGAGAGCCGGGGGTGGTGGAATCCTGGTACGACAGCCTATAGGGAATGGACCTGGTAGGAGTAAGCCGAAATTAAGGCACAGCCTTAAGAGTAGTACTTAACGGCAGCCGCCCGTTATAGCGGATAGGATATGTATGTATCTGACAATGAGATATACTCTTTTGAGTATAATTTAGGTGGCAACGCGGATAACCTTCGCCCTATTGATTTAGGGTGAGGGTTTTTTATTTTGAAAGGAGGGATAGAAATGTTGTGAAGTGAAGATATCAGTGACTGGCATAAAAAATTATTATATTTTGAAGGAGAATTTAATTATGAATTTAAGAAAAATGATTTTAAGCTCACTGTTTCTATCCATCGGTATGGTTCTGCACCAGATGATGCCTCCAATACTATTTGGAATGAAACCGGATATTATGCTTTGCATGATGTTCATTGCAATAGCTTTGGCAAAGGATTATAAGACTACATTAATCATAGGCCTTGTAGCCGGCATCCTTACTGCAGCCATCTCTACCTTTCCAGGTGGTCAGATACCAAATGTAATTGATAAATTTATTACTGCAAACTTTGCATATGGTTTGCTTAAATTGATGGAAAACAAATTAACCCAGCAGCTGCAAATGATCGTTACTGCTTTTTTCGGAACACTTATAAGCGGAACAGTATTCTTGGGCTCAGCTGCAATGCTTGTTGGACTTCCAGGTTCCTTTACAGCACTGATGCTGGCTGTAGTTATACCTGCTACTTTGTTTAATGCTGTTGGCTGCTCTGTATTGTATAATGCAGTTATCTTATCCTTGAAACGGGTAAGATCTGTATAAAAAATAGATGTGCCTTGTTAAGGCACATCTATTATATCTCAGCTATTACGTCATTTAGCTCTATAAGACCTTCAGGAACTATTTTTAAAGTAAGGTCTTCATCTCCGGTGCCTCCGTAAATATAATCATATTTATACAGCTCACCATCAATTATTGTGGGAAGATTATGCCCGGCCATAGCAATAGCTCCAGGTTTAAAACCCAGCTGCTTCTCAACATCCTTCTTTTTTGCCAGCCCATTTATGGTTATTCCAAGCTTATCCGAAAGCTCATCAAAGTCAATTTTATCTTTATTCCCCGAAATGATTAATGCAATGAGCCCTTTATCCGTTGATAGAATTAAGGTAGGTGCAGTCTGACCTATTTCAATGCCGAAATATGCGGCTCCATCCTGAGCTGAATATATCTTTCTGTTATTTTTTATTATTTCATAATCAACTCCGCTGTCGTTTAAGAGCTTAATTAAGTTTTCCATTTTATTCAAAATCCTTATAAAGAAGGCTCGGTTGAACCCCCTGGTTATTTTGATATTTACCGCTGCAGTATTTGTCATACTCTCCTTCTACACAGTGATAATATATCTGGCAGATCTCCACTGCCGGATATATTTTTATGGGCTGTACACAGAAAATTTCCAAGGTCCAATAGCCGCTGAAGCCTACATCTCCAAAGCCTGCAGTAATGTGTATAAAAAGGCCCAGTCTGCCGATAGATGACCTTCCCTCAAGCATAGGAACATATCTATCCGTGGCAGTGTATTCTATTGTCCTGCCAAGGTATAATTTACCCGGCTCCAGAATCAATCCATCCTCTGGTATTATCAATGTTTTAAATTTATTTTTCCTTTTCATATCAAGAATTTCTTCGTCATATACCAGAAGCTCGTTATGGAGCTTTAAATTATAGCTGTTAGGATTGAGCTGGTGTTCATTAAAGGGATCAATTATAATTTCCTTTCCCAGCTTGTTTCTTATTTCTTTTCCAGACAGAATCATTTGTTAACCTCCTGAGAATCAACCTATTCTATAAATTTGAACGCATTCTTCTAGAATCATCATACATATATTATACCTTCTTTTTAAGCATTCTTATACTAAAATATATTAATAATATACCTACAGCTATATTTAATATTTTTATTACGTTATATGAAAGAAGGCCCTTTATAAAGGTTCCAAGGAGCGAAATCAGCGTTAGAAAAAATAAAGTGGATATTAATGCACCAAAGCCAAAATAATTAATATCCTTTTTACCCATACCCTCTTCTGCAATTTTGGCGGAAAATACTCCTGCCCAAAAAATAATTGTAAGTGGACTGGAGGCAGTCAATATCATGGCTTTAACAAATGCATTGCTGCTTTCTGAACTTTGAAAACTGAAGGCTGGCAGAAAACCAATGCCAAATTGGTTTAATATAATACTGGTTCCAAAAATAAGCAGAATACATGACCCAAAAAGCTTTAATACTGTTTTAACATTGTTTTTTTCCATTAATGACCCTATACCCAGCACAGCTGCAGTAATGAAAATACCGTCCATTAGCGCCACTCCCAAAACACCGGCTTCAGCAGAAAAGAACCCCTTCAGTGATGCAGTCTGAAAAATAAATATGCAAACTGGCCCAATAGCAAATTGCAGCATCATTCCGAATTTGAATCCTTGTGATATAAACCCCCATTCCTTAACCATTTATATCCTCCTTTAAAGACGAAAGCACAATCATAGTATTGGTTTTAGTAACTCCTGTTATTTTCTTCAGACAATCTGAAATGAGATATTCCAATGCCCTGCTGTCCTCCACCAGCACCTTGAGAAGATAATCATATTCTCCTGCCATGTGATGGCATTCCAGCACCCCGTTATAATTAACGATAGAGTTCCTGAACTGCTCAATATTTTCCGTTTTATCTATATTCACAAAAATGAAGGCCATTAATTTTTTATTAGTTTTTTCCCGGTTTATCCTTATGGTATACTTCTCAATTAAACCGCTTTCCTCCATTTTTCTTATTCTTTCCGCCACTGCAGGTATGGAAAGATTTACCCTTCTGCTTATATCTGATGTAGTACTTCTGCTGTTATCCTTTAACATTTCAATTATTTTAAGATCAGTAGAATCCAAATTATCACCTCATTTACTTATTTAACTATATTCTATTCATTTAATTAAATTAAGTAAACAATTCTATAAAAATCCTTAATATTTAAAGTATTTTTATTATATGACATTAAAAAATCAACCTTAACATTAAGGTTGATTTTTGTGTTAGTTGCTTAGCTTCATGGGCTTACCCACTATATCCTTCCATGAATCATTTACTTTCCTAATTACATTAGGACCTATTTTTGATATAAATACCAGTGTGCTTTCCTTTTCATCAGTTTGGGACAGCCTATAGTCAATTTTATTGTTGACTACATCCACTTGATTCCAGCCATCTTCCAATTTAAAAAAACCCTTTATTCTGTAGCAGTGCTCCGATACATCTTTAAGGAACTTAGTTAGTTCCTCCTTTTCCAGCTGACCTTCATAAGAAAGTCCAATTGTTTTTGGCTTGTTTTCAGGTGTATTGGAGGAAGCAGCAGCCTCTTGGATTTGATCACCAACAAGATCTTCATTGAGGAAATCATAATCAAGTTTGCCAAAATTAGCTGTTCTTATAATAACACTATTGTTTATCTCAAGTATTTTCCTCTTTATTTTTTCCAGAGTACCTTGGCTGATTAAATCCACCTTGCTTATTATTGCCAGATGGCATTGTTTAATTTGTTTTTCCACTGTTTCAAGATGTTCCAGCTGGTCCAGAAAATATAATCCATCCACCAGACAAATATTTCCCTTATATTCATACACATCTCCCTTAACAGACTGTACTGCCTCCATAACTTCACCTATATTTGAAGGATCTGCCAAGCCAGAGCTTTCTACGAAAAGATACTTTATAGGGTGCTCCGACATTTCGATCATTGCAGCTGCAAAGGATAGTTTCAAACAGGAACAGAAAATTGAACCTCTATTTATTTCGACAAGCTGCATGCCCGGCTTCTTAATAATAGTGCCGTCTATACCTATCCTGCCAAATTCATTCATGATAACTCCCACTTTTTCATCGGAAAGGTTTTTCAACACATTTGTTAAAAAAGTAGTCTTTCCAGAACCAAGAAAACCGCTTAATAAATATAGACTAATTTTTTCTACCACAAATATACCCCCTTAACATTATTTGATTTATTATACCATATTGTTACTATATTCGTAGTTATGAAAAAAGAGCAATTTATAAATCGCTCTTTTTCACATAATTTATTTTTTAGGGTATAGGTAATTTCAGTTATTTTACTATAAGGTCCAGCGCCTGCTTTAAATCTGCTATGATATCTTCAACATCTTCAAGACCTACTGCCAGCCTAACCATACCATCACTGATACCAGCTGCCAGTCTTTCTTCACGAGTATAAGGTGAATGTGTCATGGATGCTGCATGCTCTATAAGAGTTTCGGCATCTCCAAGTGAAACAGCTAATGTACAAAGCTTAACATTGTTCATTACTGTCCTTCCTTCATCTACACCGCCCTTTAACTCAAAGGATATCATCCCCCCCGGTAATGACATCTGCTTTTTCGCTAAATCATATTGTTCAAAGCTCTTCAATCCTGGATAATATACTTTTTCTACTGCTGGATGTGCCTCCAGGAATTCGGCCACTTTCATGGCATTGGCACAATGTCTTTCCATTCTTAAAGGTAATGTTTTAAGGCCTCTAACTATAAGATATGCATCAAACGGGCTTAATACCGCACCAGTCATATCCTTCACTCCGAAAAATCTTACGTTGTCTATAAACTCTTTCTTTCCAGCCACAAAACCGGCTATTACATCTCCATGTCCATTGATGTATTTGGTAGCAGAGTGCAGTACTACGTCGGCTCCCAATTCTATTGGTCTTGTAATATATGGTGTACTGAAGGTATTATCAACCATAACCATACATCCTGGAACCTTATGAGCGATATCACTTACTGCTTTAATGTCTGTTAGCTTTAATGTAGGGTTTGCAGGTGTTTCAAGGTATACAACCTTGGTATTAGGCTTCATAGCTTTTGCAACTGCATCCAGATCTGCTGTATCTACAAAAGTAACGTCTACTCCATATCTGGTTAATCCATGGTTTAATAATGCAAATGTACAGCCATAAAGAGTTTCTGCTGCTACTATATGATCTCCTGCCTTTAATGCTGTCCAAAGAGCTGCTGAAATGGCGCCCATGCCTGATGCTGCTGACATAGCTGCTTCGGCTCCTTCTAAAACTGCGACTTTTTCTTCAGCAACTGTACAAGTTGGATTTCCAAGTCTGGAATATATGTATCCTTCTTCTTTAAGAGCAAATCTGTTTCCGCCTTGTTCTGCTGAGTCAAATATAAAGGTAGATGTCTGGTATATTGGTGTCGCCAATGCACCAAAAGCATTTTTAGCTACTCCTGCATGTATGGCTTTTGTTGCAAATCCCATTTTTTCTGCATTTTCTCTTTTCATCGTAAACCTCCAAAATGTTTTATACATAATTCTAAAGCAAAAACTATGCCAAACTTTTTGTTCAAGTATTAATCACATATTAATAAAAAGTGGAAATATACATTTCCACTTTTTCATATTAAATGGTTACTTTTCGTTCCAGTTGTAAATAATTATTTCCACTCAATGTTGTATTTCTTCATTTTATTTATCACTGTAGTATGGGATACGCCAAGGGCCTTTGCCGTTTTTCTTACACTTTTGTTTTTCTCCAGCGACCGTAGAATTTTCTCTTTTTCGAAAATCTCTACAGCTTCCTGAAGCTTTATATCATCTCTGATAGCCCTGGTGCTGTATTTAAGAGGCAGTTCCTTACCAAAGGATAAAACCAGATCCTCAGCCGTCAAAAAGTTCTTGTTGCATATGTTCATTGCCCTTTCAATGACATTTTGAAGCTCCCTCACATTACCAGGCCAGTTATAATTTAAAAGACCGCTTACAAAATCAGCATTTGCCCCTTTTATATCCTTATATACCTTGTTGTTTAAATTTTTAATAAAGTAGGATACCAAGCTGGGGATATCCTCCATTCTTTCTCTTAAGGGCGGTATATATATAGGAACCACATTAAGCCTGTAATATAAATCCTGTCTGAACCCTCCGTCCCTTACCATTGACTCCAGATCCCTGTGGGTAGCTGCTATTATCCTGACGTCGATTTTTTCTTCCCTATTGCAGCCAAGCCTTCTTATGGTGCTCTCCTGGAGTACCCTTAATATTTTCGCCTGGAGATGACTCGACAGCTCCCCTATTTCATCAAGGAAAATAGTTCCTCCATCCGCCTCCTTGAACAATCCGTCTCTTGCAGCAGAAGCTCCTGTAAAGCTGCCTTTTTCATAGCCGAAAAGTTCGCTTTCTATTAGATTATCAGGAAGAGCCGCACAATTTATGGTAACGAAATTCTTATCCTTTCTTTCAGAAAGATTCTTTATAGCCTTTGCAAACAATTCCTTACCTGTTCCGCTCTCTCCCCTGAGCAGAACTGTTGAATTACCCCTTGCAACTGCTGCAGCCAGGTTTTTTACCTTCTCAAATTCATGGCTGCTGCCAATAATTTCAGAAAATGCTCCCTGCTCAATAGAGGTTACAACACTGACCAGCTTTATTACCTTCTTGATATCCTTAAGTGTCATAACACCACCCACTGTTTTATTTGCATCGTTCTTAATGGCCCTGCCGGTGGTTATATAATGAACTGGACCTCGTTCATTTTTAATATTAATTTCAACATTATCATAATTTATTCCTGTTTTTAAAAGATCCTGCATAGGCGGATTGACCTTTAGAAGATCAATAAGCTCCATGCCAAGCACCTCGTCCTTGTTATACCTGAAAAGCTCCTCACAGTACTTGTTAAAAATTTCTATCTTACAGCTGCTGTCTACAACCATAATCCCCTCATCCACTGTATCTATTACAGCAAGCAGCTTTTTTTCATTTTTTTCATATTCAAGAAGGTCAGTTTCCTTTACTGAAATCACATCACCAATTTCATTAAGGCTGCTTATAAGCTGATTTTTTTGTTCATTGCCAATTTCATGCATTTTTACATTAACCTTCTCAGGAAATACCTCAACAGATACCAGACTTATTCCAAGCTTATATATTGTATTCAGTATTTCAAGAGCGATTCCCAATCTGTCCTTCGCAATAATACCAAACCTGGTAAACATATTTTACCTCCTAAAAACCCTCCGGTGTTTCATCAAGTATAGTTAAAAACTCATCTACCAGCAAAGGGTCAAACTGAGTACCTGAACACCTGATTAGCTCCTGGACAGCATGACCTTTGTCAAAGGCTTCCTTATAGTCCCTCTTATGGGTCATTACATCATAGGAATCCACAACATTAATTATCCTAGACAGCAGCGGAATGCTTTCTCCCTTTAAGCCTTGGGGATACCCTGTGCCGTCATACCTTTCATGGTGACATAAAATTTCAAAGGCAACGTGAGATAGTTCTGGTGTAGCCCTTGCAATTCTATAGCCAATTTCTGTATGCTTCTTCATAGTAACCCATTCGTCTTTTGTAAGGCTGCCCGGCTTAGTCAGTATGTGCTCAGGGATTCCAATTTTTCCTATGTCATGGAGAGAGCTCAGTAATTCCAGCTCGGCAAGCTTATCCGGTGCAAGGTTTAACCTCTGTCCCAGTTTTTTGCTTAATATCTTAATTCTTTCAGTATGTTCCTCAGTCTCACTGTTCTTTTCAAAAAGGGTCTTTTCCAATGATGTAATAGTGGCATTCCTTGAGCTGCTTTTTTCCACCAGCTTGCTTCTGTACATTTTTTCCTCAGCCATGTTCATAACAAATTCGCTGTTGAACTTACTATTTACTCTCCTTGCGCTGCCCAAAGCTATGCTCATATTATAGTTAAAGCCTGTTACCTTATGGCTTTCTTCCTTAATTTTTTTAATAATGTTCAGAGTGTATTCGTAATCTCTGTTCTCTACAAGTACCACAAATTCATCTCCACCCCATCTTGCCACAATTTCATCCTCCGTGCAGGCAGCTTGAAGTACTTGTGCAGCCTCCTTTATCATCCTGTCTCCTTCCTGATGTCCAAAGGTATCATTAGTAAGCTTTAATCCGTTTAGATCTCCTATTATAACCGAATACCTGCTTTCCGGATCCTTATCAAGCTCAGCAAATTTTTTTTCCAGGAAGGCTCTGTTTTTCAAGCCAGTGAGTTTATCGGTATAGCTTAACTGAAGTAAATTTCCCTCATAATTTTTTTGAATCGTTCTATCCTTTAAAATACTTATAATCCTGGTGGGTTTTCCATTTTCATTCCGGCTTATCACCTTATATATTTGATAAATCCACGCCTTCTCGCCAGATAGCTTAGTTATTTCATATTCATCCTCAATAAAATCTTTTTCCCAGTTAATACTATAAAACTTGTTTTCCAGCATTTTATTAGATTCCAAAGTGAGGTTATTGAATCGTTGAGATTCATAAAGTATCCCTTTAGTTTTACTGCATCCAAAGTATCTGGCATACTCCGTGCTATAATAAAATTCTCTAGTTTCAAAGTTATAGTCTACATATCCATCATTGGTACTGTCCATTATAAGCTTGTATCTTTCTTTTGCAGTTTTAGTTTCGTCATAGGATGCATCCAGTGCCTTTAGCATTTCATTTATTGAGTTGGCAACTTCTGTTATCTCATCATTGCCCCCTATGGTAAGCAAGGCTTTTGTATCCTTTGTTTCAGAAACCTTTTTAATAAAATTTCCAACCTGTGCCAGCCTTTTTATTACCCACTTATCAGCAATGGTCACCGCTATACCGGCAATTATTAAAAGAATACTTATTAAAGCCATCAGGCAGAAGGCAAAATTACTAAGTGCAATATTATATTCGTCTCTGTTAATTGTTAGTCCCATACCGATTTCTTCGGATCCGGTGATATCCTGGATTTTTCTATACTCCAATGCAGTGTCATTATCTCTTATTACTTTATCCAAAGTCATAGAAGATAAATTTGTGGAATCTAACAAGTCAATTCGAGAGTGGGTAAGGGTGCTGATGTAACTTACTAGCCCGCTGTCCACAGTTCTTCCTATAACTAAGCTTCCGTTACTGCTGGCTTCACCGTCAGTACTGCTTATGTCAGTGACCGCAAGTATATAAATTTTTTTATTCAAACTGAGCAAACCGGATTTTACTTCGTAATTGTCCTTAAAATTTAAAACTGCATACTTGCCATTTATTTTAGTGGTAATCTTATTTATAATAAAATCACCTTCAGTTTTATCTATGCCTTCTGTGGAGCTGTATATTAGTTTTCCCTGATTATTTATAAAAAACATAAAATTCAGATTCAGGTCCTTTAAAGTGCTTCCGTCAGGAAAATTCGAATCAATATAAGCCTGGGCGTCTATGCCTTCCATAAACTTATAGGTCTGATCCCAATTGGACCAATCCAAAGACACTCTGCCAAGAGCCTCCCCCTCCCTGTTGAAAATGGAAGCCATCATGTCATAATTATAATTAATCTTACTTTCTTCCACAGCCTCTACATAACTTATCACTATTTTATCAAATATCACCACTGTAGATATTACAAGTGTAAAAAAACTTGCTATACATATGGACATGATTTTAGCCTTAGCCTTCATAGAATCATCCTTTCAAAAGTGTGAACACATTGTAATATTATTATCGTAGCAGTTCACGCTTTCTTAAGTAAATGATTTTTATTTGTCCAGCAGTTCAAACAGCACCTGGGTGCCTTTATTCTCCTTATGTTCCTCAACCAGCTGGTCATAGAGGGATTTTGAAAGCAGAAGTCCGGGGGTACTGAGTCCCATGGCCTCAGCTTCGGAAATGGCAATTTTCATGTCCTTAACAAAATGCTTAACATAAAATCCCGGCTCAAAATCCCCTTTAATCATTCTAGGAGCCAGGTTGCTCAGCGACCAGCTTCCTGCAGCACCAGCACCGATGCTTTCCAGCACCTTAACAGGGTCCAGGCCTGCCTTTTTTGCATAAACCATAGCCTCGCTTACACCAATCATATTTGAAGCAATGGCTATCTGGTTGCACATTTTTGTATGCTGTCCGGCTCCCGCGGTACCTTGAAGTACAATATTCTTCCCCATTAGTTCCAATATGGGCTTCATCTTCTCAAAAATATCCCTTTCTCCACCAACCATTATTGTCAATGCTGCGTTTTTGGCGCCTATATCTCCTCCTGAAACCGGGGCATCAAGAGAATGAATTCCTTTTTTTCCTGCTTCACTGAAAATCTTTTTAGCAAGCCTGGGCTCTGAGGTGGTCATATCTATCACATAAGTGCCAGGCCTTGCATTCATCAATATTCCCTGGTCTCCGAAATAAACCTCTTCCACATCAGCAGGGTAGCCAACCATTGTTATAATTACATTTGCTACCTGGGATACCTCTTTAACAGTATCCTTCCACTGAGCACCTTTTTCAACCAGTTCATCAGCCCTGGTTCTTGTACGGTTGTAAACCACCATTTTATAGCCTGCAGCCAAAATGTGGGCAGCCATACTTCTGCCCATTACCCCTAAGCCTATAAAGCCTATAACTATATCCTTATTCATCAGTGTGAACCTCCCTTATATATTTCTTTTAATAGTTTTATTTCATCTGCATAGCCTTGAAGATCATTTGGTGTTTCCAGATAAAAGGGCAGCTTCTGAAGCTTGGGATGGTTAATTATCCTCATTATTCCTTCCAGGCCTATGGTGCCCTTCCCTATACAGGCATGCCGGTCTTTATGACTTCCATAAAGATTTAAACTGTCGTTAAGATGTATTGCATATAGCTTGCTTAAGCCTATGACCTTATCAAAGCTTTCAAGTACTCCTTCCAGATCCATGACAATATCATAGCCTGCATCAAACACATGACAGGTATCGAGACATATTCCTATCTTTTCAGGATATTGCACCCTGTCAATTATTGCCTTTAATTCATCAAAGGTCCCACCGATTTCGCTGCCTTTTCCAGCCATGGTTTCCAGAAGTACCATTGTATTCTGCTGAGGTGTGATAACCTGGTTCAATAACTCTGATATGTACTTTATACCGGTTTCAACCCCCTGCCCCACGTGGCTTCCCGGATGAAAATTATATAAATTTCCCGGCAGCATTTCCATCCTGTCCAAATCATCCTTCATCATATCATGGGCCAGTTTCCGAAGGCCCGAATCCGCTGAGCAGGGATTCATGGTGTAGGGTGCGTGAGCAAGTATCACGGGGAAATTGTGTTTATCCATTATTTCAAGAAGACCTTTAACATCCGCTGTATCTATTGCCTTTGCCTTGCTTCCACGAGGATTTCTGCTGAAAAACTGAAAGGTATTTGCACCTATATCCAATGCTTCCTTTCCCATATTGGTAAAGCCCCTGGAGGAAGATAAATGACAGCCTATATTAAGCATTATATTCACCTCTCTCAAGCTTAAGCAGATATTCCTTTACCTGAAGTCCTCCTGCATAACCCACAAGCTTCCCGTTTGCTCCTATAACCCTGTGACACGGTATTATTATTGATATTGGATTTCTGTTGTTTGACAGTCCTACTGCCCGGCAGGCCTTAGGATTCCCTATCATTTCCGCAATCTGACCATAGGTTCTGGTTTCCCCATAAGGAATTTCAAGAAGAGCCTGCCAGCATTTCTTTTGAAATTCAGTACCTTTTATAAACAGAGGAATATCAAAGGACTTTCTCTTCCCTGCAAAATACTCCTTAAGCTCGTTAAAGGTTCTTTTGATCAGCTCTGTTTCGTTAACTACATATTCATCCTTAAGGTCAGTATCTTCTTTAAAATATATATTGGTAACAGCATCTCCATTATCGGCAATGAGTAACTTCCCGATTTCCATATCATAGTAAAATACATTTTTCATAGCTTACCTCCTGTTTTCCTGTATTCACCAGGAGTTGCACCCTGGTGATGCTTAAAAAGGCAGTAAAAGGATGATATACTTCCAAAGCCGCATTTCATGGCTATGGTCAAGATATCAGCATCCGAGTCTTGAAGGAGCTTAGCTGCCCTTTCCACCCTAAGCTTGTTTAAATATTCCACAGGTGTCATATTATATTGTTCCCTGAAAAGTCTGATTAATCTATTTTGGCTTATTCCCAAAGCATTTATTTCAAATTTCAGCTTATTTTTATCGTCGTAATATAAATTGAAAACTCTTTCAGCCCTTTCCACCATATCCAGTACCGGTCTATATTCAATCAAATCAGGCCTGCATCTCTTGCAAGGGCGAAAACCGTTTCGTACAGCCTCATCAGCATTGTCATAAAACTCCACATTCTGTTTCAAAGGTTCCTTTGATTTGCAAGAAGGCCTGCAGAATATCCCTGTGGTTTTAACACCGTAAAAGAATTTGCCATCGTATTTTTCATCACATTTAACCAATGCGTTCCACTTATCATTATTAGAAAGCATAACAATCCTCCCAACTATTCTCAAAATAATTTTATCAAAGTTTTTGTAATATGTCTTTCAATATTTCACCTTTTAATTATGTTATAATAATCAGGAAATTAATTGGAGGTGCAGAATGAATCACATTAGGAATCAACTTTTTCAACTGGCAGATGAGGATTATAAAAACTTTATTATAAAACTGACTCCTGGATCAGAAAATGTACTGGGAGTAAGACTTCCAAAGCTCAGAAAACTAGCTGTAGAAATATCCAGAGGCTGCTGGAGAGAATACCTGGCTGCTGCTGAAGATATATATTTTGAGGAAATAATGCTGCGCGGCATGGTAATTGGTTATGCCAAGGCAGATATTGATGAGATTATTGGATATATCTCAGACTTTATACCCCAAATAAACAACTGGGCTGTTTGCGACAGTTTTTGCAGCGGATTGAAAATTGCTAAAGCAAATCAGGAAATAATATGGAAGTTCCTTCAGGGCTGTTTTGACTCTAAGGAACCATATTCTTTAAGGTTCGGTGTAGTTATGCTTCTTAATTATTACATCAATGACAATTATATAGATAGAGTACTACAGATACTGGACAAAATTAAGCATCCCGACTATTACGTTAAAATGGCCGCAGCCTGGGCACTATCTATATGCTTCATAAAATATCCTAAAAAAACTCTTGAATATTTAAAAACTAGTTCAGTGGACAATTTCACTTATAATAAGGGGCTGCAAAAAATTATTGAATCACACCAGGTTGATGCTGAAACCAAGTCAGTCATCCGCAGCTTAAAGAGGAAATAATATGAAAACTATATTTCAAACATTGGAAAAGGACAAACTGTTTTCAATCTCTCTGCTGGCAGCTACAGCGACATCTGTTTTCGTACGCCCAGAGCTGTCATACATAAATTTCAAGGTACTGATACTTCTTTTCAATCTAATGCTTATAATATCAGCCTTAAAGGATATGCAGCTGTTAGATAAGGCTGCCCTGTGCATGTTAGAGAAATGCAGCGATACCAGAACACTGTCACTGATTTTCATTATAATAACGTTTTTTGCATCCATGCTTGTTACAAATGATGTAGCGCTGCTTACCTTTGTTCCATTGTGCATTATTACCTTTAAAAAAACAAAACTGGATCCAATGAAAACAATTATTTTCCAGACTCTGGCGGCAAATATTGGCAGCTCCCTTACTCCTATGGGGAACCCTCAAAATCTGTTTCTTTTTGCCTATTATAAATTAAGTGCAATGCAGTTTTTCTCCGTTACTATACCCTTCGTCGCTTTTGGCATGCTTTGGCTTTTTATTTTGAATAAGAGGGTTGTGAGGAAAAAAATACTGCTTGTGAATCATTCCTCCAGCATTAAGGTTAACAAAAGAACTTTGATTTACATTCTTCTGTTTTCATTTATTGTGTTTTCAGTTTTCGGAATAGTAGACTATAAGTACACCCTGCTTATAACCTTGCTGTCAGTAATACTTCTGGATAAACAGCTGATAGCGCGAGTGGATTATTTTCTTTTAGGAACCTTTATATGTTTTTTCATTTTCATTGGAAACATATCAAACATTAGCTTTATAAAAACATTTTTGACTTTAATTTTACAGAAACCCAGCATGCCATATATATCTTCCATATTATTAAGCCAGGTAGTAAGCAATGTACCCTGTTCAATATTGGTTTCAAGCTTCACAAGTAATTGGAAGGAAGTACTTCTTGGCGTAAATACCGGTGGTATGGGTACAATAATAGCTTCTCTAGCCAGCGTTATCTCTTACAAAATATACATTAAGGAAAACCAATGTAAAAACAGGTCTTACCTGTTGAAATTCAATATTTACAACATAATAAGCCTGTTTGTATTTACTATTTTTAATTATTTATGCTTATCATAAAAATCATGATATTTTTTTAATTCTTTTTTCAGAAGAGTAGGAGTATCCAGCTTATAAGGGCAATGGTTTTTGCAGTGCCCGCAATTTATACAATTATTTATAAGCTCCATTTTCTCCTTAAAATCATCCTCAAGGAACTGTTTATAGGGGGACCTGTTCATCATTAAGGATATCCTTGCCTGGTTGGGTATATCTATACCTGCCGGGCATGGCAGGCAATATCCGCAGCCCCTGCAAAAATCCCCCGAAAGCTCTGCTCTGTCCTTTTTTATTATTTCCCACATTTCTTCATTTAAAGCAGGTGGATTTTTTTCTAGCGCCAAAAACTCCTGGAGCTCTTCCATCCTTTGTATGCCCCAGATGGGAACAAGATTATCAAACTGCCTTAGGAAGGTGAAGGTTGATGCTACATTTGTAATCAATCCGCCAGACAGGGCTTTCATAGCAATAACCCCCACATTATTCTGCCTGCATACCTCTATAAGCTTTAAATCTCTATCAGCCGAGAGGCAGCTAAGGGGAAACTGTACTGTATCGTAAAGACCTGATTCTGCCGCCTTAATGGCAATATCCAGGCTGTGGTTGGTTATACCAACAAAGCGGATTAATCCCTTTTTCTTGGCTTCAATAATTCCAGCGTAAAGTCCATCCTTGTCCTCGGGGTCGGGATAAACTTCAGGGTTATGAAGCTGGTAAATATCTATGTAGTCTGTCTTCAAATTTTTCAAACTGGTTTCCAGATGTTCAAACATTGTCTTTTTATCATTTGCATGACTTTTAGTTGCAATTATGATATTCTGTCTTACACTGCTTAAAGCATATCCTACCTTTTCTTCACTATCTGTATACTGTCTTGCAGTGTCAAAAAAATTTATCCCGTTATCATAAGCCTTCTTCAGGATTTTTTCTGACTCATCAAATGAAATTCTTTGAATAGGCAAACATCCGAACCCGCTTCTGCTCACCTCTAGATTTGTGCGTCCAAGTCTTACTTTATCCATTTTCCTCTCTCCTGTAAAAAAATATTTTAATAAGCTTTTTATTTTAGAATATTAGTAAGGCTTCCGATCTTTTCAATAGATACAGTAACCTTGTCTCCAACCTTGAGCCAATTTTTCTGGTCTTCGGGATATCCAAGCATCACTCCGCTTGGAGTTCCTGAAAAAATAATGTCTCCAGGCTTTAAAGTCATATATTTAGAAGCATAGCTTATAATATCCGCACACTTAAATATCATGTCACGGGTATTTGCAGCTTGTTTAACCTCACCGTTAACTTCGCATTTTATATTGAGATTGCCGGAATCCAGCTCATCTGCAGTAACCAGGTATGGTCCCACTGGTGCAAACCCGTCACAGGTTTTTCCCAGAAGCCATTGACCACTTACAAACTGAAGATCTCTGGCAGACAAATCATTGCCTGCGGTATATCCAAATACATAGGATAATGCTTCTTCCCTGGATATATCAGCAGCCTTTTTTCCCATCACTATAACAAGCTCAGCCTCATAATCGTATTTAAAGGCGCCTTTAGGAAGTGTTACAGCTTCATTATGGGCCGCCAGCGCATTATTGAACTTGCTGAATAAAACAGGGGCTGATGGAATTGCCATATCGCTTTCATCTGCATGGCTCACATAATTCAAGCCCACACAGAGTATTTTTTCAGGATTTGTTACACAAGGTGCATAGACAATATGGTTTTCAGGTATTATTTCAATCTCTTTATCAGCCAGCTCACTCAACCTTGGCAGGATTTCCGCTCCGGCTTCAATTACCTGTTCCATTGTTACAGGCATTTCAATAGAATATTTTTCAGCTGCACTTTCTACATCTATTATGCCTTTATCTACCTTAATACCTAGCCGCACCTGGTCTCCTGACTTAAAATTTAATAATTTCATTTTTCATTCCCTCCTCTATTTTCAGTTCTGATAAAACATTGGATATCATTTTTGTAATATGGTCACTATTGACATTTTCAGTTATTCTATTAACTAGAATATCATGGAATATATAATCCTCCATGATATATATATGGGTTATGTCATCAGTGTAAAATGCATTGCCGTTTAACTCTGCTGAATGCCCATAAAGCAGTTCTGTCCCATCTACGGAAATTATAAACCACTTTTTTCTGTCTGCGCTGTTATGCTGTTTGTTTTCCCTGTGTTTATCCAATCCTTTAATAGGCGAGTCCACATTAAATGTTATTCCATGAACACTGCAGCCTCTGTTTCTGCATTCCTCCAGGTCTGGAAGCAGATTCTGGTACATGGTATCCCAAAGTGATACTATTACCATTTTCTTTGCATCTCTTATCAGATTTCTGCAAAAGGCCAGGATATTTTCTTCACCCCTTACAGTTGAAACAAATGTATCCTTCTTTTTGTCCTGGGCTTCTATAGCCTTTAACTCCTTAGCTATACAATTGAAGTTGCTTTGCCATTTGTCCCTTGCCTGCTCTAAAAAAACCTTAACAGGCAGCGCCGTATAATTTTTAGTATTATCGCTATTTTCTTCAAGCATCACAACTCCACGCAGTGAAAGAGTATTCAAAATGTCATATATTCTTGCCCTGGGAATTCCTGATACCTTACTAATGGTGTAGGCATTAGCTGTGCCGGTATTTAATAATGCCACATAGGCTTTCGCCTCGTATTGATTCAAGCCCAGGCCCTGCAGTTTCGAAAATAATGCTTCATCTATCATTCTTTCTTTCCTCCAATAGATACCACTATAGTAGTAACTATAATTAATAATTATATTCCTGTCAATAGATGCTTTTTTACAAATAAAAAATCACAGGCTGTGAACCTGCGATTCCCACTAATTAATTATATGATGTTTATGTTTTCCGCCTGAAGGCCTTTTTGTCCTTTAACAACATCATAGGAAACTTTTTGTCCTTCTCCAAGTGATTTGAAACCTTCAGAATTTATTTGAGAAAAATGTGCAAATACATCATTTCCATCTTCCCCCGTAATAAATCCAAAGCCTTTTTCCGCATTAAACCATTTTACTGTACCATTCATTATTGTGTACCTCCGAATATTTATTATTCATTGAATTATTTTAAACCCTTTTCTTTGTATTCAGCCTCATCCTTAATCTCTTTTCTCATTGAATTAAGTGAGTCTTCTCTCCTTTCATTTTTCTGCTCCAGTACCCTTTTCATTTTCATATCACCAGTTTCTTCAATCATTTCGTCCGCCCGACGGCAATTTTCAATGGTCTTGTCAATATTGTACTGGATTCTTTCAACATTATCAGACCTGTCATCCGGTTTACTTTTCATAAGTTCATATCCCCTTCATATTAGATTCAGTAATTTAATTACCCATTTTTATTATTCCAAAATCATTATTTATTATGACAAAAAAATAAATTCCTGATTACTCAGGAATTTTTTTATACGGCAAATTCTGCTTCTCCTTCAGTTTCCCTGTCTATTGCATTTAATATTCCAACTTCCCTGAAAGCAAAAGCAAAGGTTATTAATGAGGATATCAGGTCCGAAGCAGCACCAGCCATCCATATGCCGTTGAGCTTAAAGAAATGTGGAAGCACAATTGCCAGCGGGATTAAAAGCACAACCTGTCTCAAAAGACTTAAAAATATTGAATATTTTGCTTTGCCTACTGATTGGAAATAATTAATGCATGAGGTTTGAGGCCCAACCAGTGCTACCATCATCAAAAATATTGATATTCCATTTGCGCCCATTGATATAAGAGCAGGGTCTGATGTATTGAACATTCGCATTATCTGTACCGGAAATAGCTGAACCATTGCGAATCCAGCAATTGATATACACGCATTAACTGCTATAGAGCAAAATAGTGCGCTTTTTACTCTATGAATATTTTTTGCGCCATAATTATACCCGATTATAGGCTGAGCTCCCTGGTTAATTCCAAGCATTGGCATAACTATTAGAATTGCTATACTGTTAATTAGGGAAAATGCCCCAATGGCAAGGTCCCCGCCATAATTTAAAAGACTTGTATTCATTACTATGGTTACGAGACTGGCTGCAACCTGCATAGCAAAAGGTGATATGCCAATAGACAGTATCTCATCAATTACCTGTTTTTTCAATCTCAAGTTTTCTTTTTTTAGCTTCAGTATACTCTTGCCTTTTGTAAAATATGCATATATCCATACCGAGCAAACTGCCTGGGCAACCAGTGTGGATATGGCCGACCCTGCAACACCAAGCTTAAAACCGAAAATCAAGACAGGATTAATGATAAAGTTCAGTGCTGCCCCAATAAGCATTGTCAGCATTGCAGTTTTAGGGTCTCCTAAGGACCTTATTATGGGATTTAACCCGAAGCCTACATTTTGAAGTATTGTACCCGCCAGAAGGAGAGCTGCAAATTTTTTTGCATATGGCATAGTTTCGGTGGTTGCACCGAAGGCTGTCAATATTGGTGTTAGGAAAAGCAGGCCTATAATGCTTACCAAAGCCGAAATAATTATGGTTAAAACAAATGCATTTCCAATTATCTCCTCTGCATCTCCAATCTTTTTTTGCCCAAGCTTTATTGAAACCATGGCCGCCGCACCTGTACCTACCAGCATACCTACAGCCATTATTATATTAGTTAAAGGAAAGGTTATGGCTACCCCTGAAAGGGCCAGAGATCCAACCCCCCTTCCTACGAATATCCTGTCCACTACGCTGTATAAAGCATTAACCAGCATTCCTATTACTGCAGGTATTGAAAATTTTAATAAAAGCTTTCCTACGCTTTCGTATTCCAGCTCTCTTGATTCATTCATTTTTGTTCCTCCTAAGTAAAATTAATTAGCATCCTAAGTGTATATTAATGCCTATTCATCTAAAGAATGAAGATTACTATACAGCTTTTTGAGCCATGCTAAGGCTATAGTTTTCTCATCTTCAGAAAACCCCTTTGAAATCAAGTTCTCAACTTCCATAATTATTTTCATGGACTGTTCCTCAAGCTGCCGACCTTCCTTACTTAAATAAAGTCTTTTACACCTGGCATCCTCTTTATCCTGTATTCTCAGAATAAGTCCTTTTTTTAAAAGGGTATCCACCATGCCAGATACAGAAGCCCCTCTCAAGCTGAGACTTTCCTGAATTTCCTTTTGCGTCTGCCCGTCACAGTGCCAGAGCTGATGCAGTACTGAAGCCTGAGACAGTGTTATACCATATTCCAGAAACCTTTTATCATGTATATTTTTCATGGTTCTTTCAACCTTATTAATCCAATAACCGATACATTTTTCCGGATTTCGCTCCATTTTAATTAGCCTCCTAAGTGTTTCTCGAAATATCTTATCATATAATAAACAATATTTCAATTTAAAATGTGAAATACACCAGGGCAAGATTCAAGCTGATTATTACAAAGGCTATTATAATACCGATAATTGATGTAGCTCTTTTGTTTGCAAAGTCACCCATTATTTTTTTTCTCCCACTGATTATGAGCATTTGAATTATTGGAAAAGGTAAAATAAAGCTCAGAACCACTTGACTGACCAAAAGAGCATTCATTGGATTAATTCCCAGTGCTATTATTAAAAGTGCAGGTGCCATGGTAACCAGCCTTCTGAAATTTAATGGAATGTTCAGGTTTACAAAGCCCTTCATAATAGTCTCCCCAGCCATAGTACCAACTACTGAGGAGGATAGTCCCGATACCAGCAGTGCCACCCCAAATGCAGTGCTGGACATTGACCCAAGCAGAGGTGCCAGGGACCCATGGGCTTGTGATATAGTTTCCACAATAATATTGTTCCTGTAGAAAACTGCTGCAGACACCATCACCATTGCAGCATTAATAATAAAAGCAATATTCATAGCTGCAATTATATCAAGCTTTTCCAGCTTCATATATCTTAACTTTTCATATCTGGAACTATTTTTGCTTCTGTACTGCACAAGTTCTGAATGTAGATATATGACATGGGGCATTACAGTTGCACCCAGCATGCCTACCGCTATCATCAATGCCTCATTTCCTGGCAGTGATGGCATTATCATATGGATACAGGCCTGATTCCAGTCTGGTTTAGTAATGAATAGCTCTATGGAATATGCCGCGCATATTACTGCCACCAAAGCGGAGATAATTTTTTCTATAACCCTCTGTCCGTACTTTTCCATATGGCAAATAAAAAATGTAATGACACCGGATATAAAGCCTGCATATATCATTGGAATATTAAACAAAAGATACAATCCCAGTGTGGCTCCTAGGAATTCAGCCAGATTGGTAATCATGGCTCCAAGTTCCGCCACAATCCAGAATATCCAGTTTGCTCTTCTTGAAAAAACTTTTCCGCACATTTCAGGAAGGTTATGACCTGTTGCTATACCAAGCTTTGCAGACATTACCTGAAGGAAAATTGCCATAAGGTTACTGCAAAGAATAACCCACATCAGGGAATAATTAAATTTCGAGCCTCCGCTTATGTTTGTTGCAAAATTACCAGGATCTATATACGCCACACTTATTATAAATGCTGGTCCAAGGCATTTCACAAAACTCACCGCTTTATGGGAAATGGACCTTCTTTCAACTAAATCTTTCGGTGGTAACATGGTTACAATTCCCAAACCTCTTTCATTATCCATATAATCACCCTTTATATTTTTACTACTCTAAAATTGTTATGGGCAGTTAAATTATTTAGCCCAGACTAAATCCCTTTAAAATTAGATTATGTATCAAATAATAAAAGGTTACAGTGTAATATTTTATTTTGCTGCAGCATATTTATTAATAACAATTTTTTCAAGGTGACTTATGCATAAAAATGACTTTCATACCTTTAATGAATATATGAGGAATGATGATAATCTTCTAACTGCTTCCATGGAAGACTATCTGGAAATGATATACAGATTGTCTTTATATACCGGTTTTACCAGAATACATGAGCTTTCATCCAGGTTGAATGTACAGCCGCCTTCTGCCACAAAAATGGTTCAAAAGCTTGCTGAGCTTAAATTGCTTAAATATGAAAAATATGGCGTGCTTATACTGGAGGATGACGGAAGAAAGCTTGGTGCAAAGCTTCTTGAAAGACATAATGTTATCGAAAGCCTTCTTAAGATTCTAGATGTTTCAGAAACGAAAATACTGGAGGAGACTGAAAAGATAGAACATACCATCAGTAGTGATACAGCCGGATGCTTTAACGACTTTGTGGAATTTATCAAGGCCAATCCGGATATTGTTGTTCAGTATAAGGTATATAGGGACAAAATGAACAGGG
Source organism: uncultured Clostridium sp. (assembly GCA_937927335.1). Classification (GTDB taxonomy): domain Bacteria; phylum Bacillota; class Clostridia; order Clostridiales; family Clostridiaceae; genus UBA699. Next base: position 94,885 of record CALBDU010000010.1, on the reverse strand, counting down.
ATTAAAAAAAGGCGGAAAAAATACCGCCTAAATTTTTACCATGTCAGCTATTGAACAATCTGGTGTACTAGTCAGTGCCTTTACGTTTTTCTGGAACCTTTCATATCTGAAGCTGCAATAATCAAGAAAATCGTCGCCGCTGTAGTGTCTTATCATAGCCCAAACCATCCAAAGTAAATCCTGTGCCACCATATAGCATTTTATTTTAAGTATCTCTTCCTTTTCAGGAAACTGTCCGTAATAATCAAGGAGCAGATTTTCGATAGCCTCTGCAGTGAGCCTTGATTCCAGAATATAGGCTGCCACATCCCAGCTTGGATCGTTCATTCCCGAATATTCCCAATCCACAAGATATGCTTTGCCTTCATCGTCAATGAGAAAATTCTCTGGTACCGTATCATTATGGCAGGGAACCGACAAGATATTTTTGATATTCTTCTGCATATATTCCAGAAGCTGATTTTTTAATTCCGCATAATCAAAGAAAAATCCGCCGTTTAGCTCCTGTATAATCTGTTCATATTTATTTAATTCCTTTTGCCAGTCAAAGGTATTAGGAAAATACATCTGGCTGGAATGAATTCTTTTCATTAAGTCAGATACAGCCTTTATGCTGACATCACAGCAAGGATCGTTTTGTGCTATATTTCTGCTGTTATTGATGTAAACGCTGATTTTTATTCCGCTGACCTCATCAAAATAAACACATTCAGAATTAATTCCGAATTTTGAAGCAATCAGATTATTAACCTTTTCAATTTTTCTGTCAATCATCAGGTTGGTCATGCCTCCGGGCTGCCTTACAACATAATCCTTCCCATGGACGGTAATTATATAATTATAATTGGTAAGCCCACCGGCAAACCTTGATTTGTCAAACATAATGCTGTCATCTTGGAAAATAAGGCGCAGCTTACTTTGTATCAATTCTTCCATTTTCATTCTAATAGTTCCACCCATATATTTAATCTTAATTTGTCAGTAAATACTGTTGTACAGTTACAATTTTGGGGTCCAATGTACTGCTTATTATAACAATAATAATGTTAAAAATCAACCAGCTTTACATCTTTCATATAGCACAAATGCTTGAACATTATAGGATTAAAAGCCCTTTTTATAAGATATGGCCATTGTTCTATAATTTCGAAACATTTTACAATGTTTAATATTTAACAAACTACCATAGTGCTACATCTTATAATAAATATACAATAATTTCAACACAATTATATGCTATTATTTAGATGTCAGAAATATTTAGTGCATAATTGTAGCAGGAGGTTATTAATGGAAGGTAAATTTAAACTTAAATCCAAAGTATATTTTAATAAAAAATCCTTAAAGCTTTTGGAACAGATCAAGGGCTCTAAAGCATTTATTGTTACAGATTCAATAATGGGACAGCTGGGATATCTCCAATTAACAGTAGATTATCTTAATAATGCAGGAATAGGCTCGGTGATTTTTGACCAGGTTCGCCCCGACCCTGATATTAATGTAGTTACTGCAGGAATGAAGCTTTTCGGGGATTGCGGAGCTGACGTGGTGGTAGCAATAGGAGGCGGTTCTGCCATTGATACAGCAAAGGGTATATTGTATTTTGCCTGGAAGCTGGCTGAAAAGGCCGGCATTGAAATAAAAAAGCCTTTATTTATTGCTATTCCGTCAACCAGCGGCACAGGCTCGGAGGTAACTGATTTTTCAGTTATTACCTCTATGGGTGAAAAGGTGGTTATTGTTGACGAATATATCACACCTGATATAGCAATTCTTGATTCTACCTGCATCCAGCACGTTCCAAAGCGTGTAGTTGCCGATACCGGGCTGGATGTTTTAGTACATGCCATAGAAGCTTATGTATCAGTAAACGCCACTGACTTTACAGATGCCCTGGCAGAAAAAGCAGTTAAACTAATATTTGAACATCTGGAGAAGCTTTATATAAACCCAGGTGACGATGATGCCAGAGATCGTGTGCAAAATGCATCCTGCATGGCAGGCATGGCCTTTACTAATTCTAATCTGGGTATAAATCACAGCCTGGCTCATGCTTTGGGTGGAACATTCCATATTGCTCACGGCCGTGCCAATGCAATGCTTTTAAATGCAGTTATAGAATATAACACAGACCTTTCGGGAACCGCAGACGGGTATGCAGCAGAAAGGTATGCAAGGCTTGCTGCAGTACTGCAGCTGCCAGCCCGTACAAAAAGGGAGGGAGCTGTAAGCTTAATGCAGGCAGTGGGTAAACTAAAAAAAGCATTAGAAGTGGAAGAAGGCATAAGAGATTTAGGCATCGAAAAAAAGGATTTTGAAGATGCAATGGAACATATGTGTCAATTAGCCCTTCAAGATCGCTGCACACCTGCAAATCCAAGAAATGCAACAAAGGAAGACATGATTAACATATACAAAAAATGTTATTAATTCAAAGTAAAAGCAAGCAAAATTCCTGTTCTGGGATTTTGCTTTTTCTATGTCGAATTTTATCAATAAAACATAAGATTCCTTGTTTACATTTAGGCAAAATTAAATTAAAATTAATTTATTAAAGCTGACAGCATTAGGTCCTCACCGGGTATTAACAGCTTCTGAATATTAAATAAATCTGAAAAGAGACTATAATATGATTAAAAATAATCCATTGAAAAAGATAATACCTTCAAATTTATATAACCGCTATAGCGGAATTTTATCATTATCAGATATTCCCTTGTTCATAGCAGATATAAATGGTGATATTCTCCTTGAGTTTATCCCATCCCCGGATTTTTGCACAAGAATTTGCTAGGAAAAGGACGGTCATGTCTGTCCTGATTATAAATGTCGTTTAAAGCCTGGCAGTGAAGGAAGATTTGTATGTCGAAACGGACTTGAAAATATTTTATATCCTATTACAGTCCAAGATGAGGTTTTAGGCTATGTAGGTGGAATTCAAGCATATATAAAGGAAAACGAATATCAGAAATACATGATTGATGTAATGTCCCTAAAGGAGGACAAGGATACTGATCTGGAGTTTATTGCAAAATCCATTTCCGCATTGAAAACTGTAGAACAGAATAAAATTCAGATTCATGAGCAGCTATGCGCCCAGATTGCAAAGAATATCTCCCTTGATCTTTCTGAGAGCTTCAGCCATGTTAACCCTGATATCGAAAGACTGTCTATTGAGAAAGAAATCCTGGAGAAAAAAATAATTGATCTGGAAGCTAAAAACATGTCTCTGGTGGTTAATCCTCATTTCTTATTCAATACCTTGAATTGTATAGCCAGAATAGCCTACTTTGAACATTCTCACACTACTGAGGAGCTTATATACTGTTTATCTGACCTGTTGAGGTACAATCTGAAGCAAAATGATCAGCTTCATACCATCGGGGCAGATATTGATAATGTAGAAAAATATCTATATATACAAAAAGTAAGGTTTAAAAACCGACTGGACTATGAAATTGATGTTGCGGAAAGCATTAAGTCCTATAGAATCCCTAATATGGTTATACAGCCTATTGTTGAAAACGCGCTTATACATGGAATCACCCCAAAAAGGGATGGTGGCAAAATATGTATTTTTGCTGAAGAGTATAATAAGGAAATCGTTATATCAATTATGGATAATGGAAATGGGTTCCCAAAGGAAGTTTTTGAAAACATGCAAAATTCAGGGAACAAATCAGGTCTGGGGCTTAGGAGCACCGATAACCGTTTGAAACGGTATTATGGTGAAAGCTATGGCTTGAAAATAGTTAAATCCGACTATAGTGGGAGCACCGTTACCATTACGATTCCCACCCAGCCGTCAGGGAGGTAATTGTAATGAGTGTAGTTTTAATTGTTGAGGATGAATTGCTGGAGCAGGATTTCCTAAAGTCTGTAATTGAAGAGGAGCTCTCCCCAGAGGATACTCTTTTGACCTGCGAAAGCGGTTTACAGGCCGTGCAGCTGGCAAAACAACACCATCCCAATATAGTAATAATGGATATGATGCTTCCTGAACTTGATGGTCTAAGGGCAATTGAGGAAATTAAGAATATATCCTCCAATGTTTATATAACTATATTATCAGCCTGTTCTGATTTTTCCTATGCACAGAGGGCAATCGGCCTTAGAGTGTTTGAATATCTGCTTAAGCCGGTAAAACCAGCGGTTTTTAAGCAGGTCTTCAGAAAAATGCTGGAGGCATCTTCAGCAAACAGCCCTGTGACAGATGAAATGACCCAGGAAAAAAATACTGAGCCCAGGGAATACAGGCAGCATTTTATCGAAGAATCTGTGAAATATATCAAGGAGCATTTCAAGGAAAGACTGACTTTAGAAATGGTGGCATCCAAAGCATTTATGAATCCCAAGTATTTCAGCCATGTGTTTAAAAAAGAAATGGGTGTGGCATTTTCTGAGTACGTGATAAACCTCAAGATTCAGCACGCATGCAGACTGCTGGAAACTACAAATTATCCGGCTTACCGCATATCAATTGAATGTGGATTTTCTGATCCTTCATATTTTAACAGGGTGTTCTGCGCCCAGATGAATATGACTCCCCAAACCTACAGAAAGTATGCTTTCTCATCAAAATCAAAGGAATAAATCATAACTACCCGTAAAACGGGTAGTTTGCTCTGAGGCTATAAGCCTCTGTTACCGGCCGGCGCCTAAAGACGCTGGCTTTCACTTTGTTCAAGCCACTATGCCTTTGCCACTTTTGCCACCCCTAAAGGGACGAACTTATTACTGGCTACCCCTTGAAGGGGTCTTCGTATTCTTTTACACTTAGTTTGTCTAACATGATGTCTTGTTTTTCTTGCTCTTGGATGTACTTTTTGATTGTTGCCTCATTAAGTCCTACTGTGCTGACATAATACCCTTCAGCCCAAAAGTGTCGGTTACCAAACTTATATTTCAAGTTTGCATGTTTATCGAATATCATCAATGCACTTTTTCCTTTCAAATATCCCATAAAACTCGATATACTTAGTTTTGGTGGGATACTCACCAATATATGTACATGGTCTGGCATTAGGTGTCCTTCTATTATTTCTACTCCCTTATAGTTGCATAACTGTCTTATTATATCTCTCATACTTTCTTTGTATTGATTATAAATTACTTTTCGTCTATACTTGGGAGTGAAAATAATATGATATTTACACATCCATTTTGTATGTGCTAATGAATTTTCTTTATTTGCCATTAAGATCACCTTTCCTCTCGTTATTATAGTAGCTTGAACAACTCTATTTTAACGGAAAGGTGATTTTTTTGTAGAACATTTTGTCACCCACCCGCATAGCAGGTGGTTTTTTATTTCACACGCTTTGCGTGCTCAACAGGCTAAAACCCATAATTAAAGCGTCGGCATCCTGCCGGCGCTTATTAAATTATAAAGGGCAGATTTCTCTGCCCTTTAGCTTAAATTATTTTACTTCTTCTTTTACTACTGATTTAGGAAGTATTGTTTCAACTTCAACGTGTGGACGTGGTATTACATGTACGGATACTAATTCTCCAACTCTCTGTGCAGCTGCTGCACCAGCATCAGTTGCAGCCTTAACTGCTCCTACGTCTCCTCTAACCATTACAGTTACAAGTCCGCCTCCAACGTGCTCTTTACCAACAAGATAAACATTTGCAGCCTTAACCATAGCATCTGCTGCTTCTATTGAACCTACTAAACCTTTTGTTTCGATCATTCCTAATGCATCATATTTCATAATTTTTTTCCTCCTAAAATTTAATTATTTTTTATTTTATTATTTTAATTTTGGTTAACGAATTAATGTTCATTGCGTTTGCTTCTTCGATGTCAAGATGACATTCAAGGTTGGAAGCATCATTGGCTCTTACTGCTACGTTGTCATATACTCCGCCTCTTGGACCTTCTATTTTAATGGATACTAACTGTCCATCATGCACTCCAAAGCATTTGGCATCTTCTGGAGTCATGTGTATATGTCTTTGTGCTGCGATAACTCCTTCTGTTGTTTGAACAGAGCCCTTAGGGCCTATTACCGTTATTCCTGGTGTGCCATGCAAATCCCCGGAAAGTCTTACCTGAGATGGAACTCCAAGCTTTATGCAGTCTCCAGTCATAACTTCTATCTGAGTTTTGCTTCTTACCGGACCAAGAATTCTTACTTTCTCTATGGCTCCTTTAGGACCGCAGATTGTAACTGTTTCCTTGCAGGCATATTGTCCTGGCTGTGACAGGTCTTTCATTTTTGCCATTTCATAGCCCGCTCCGAATAAAGTTATCAAATCTGCCTGGGATAGGTGAACATGACGATTAGATATTCCCACAGGAATTTCACCACTGTTCTCCTTAACCTCTGCAGAAGCCATATTAGCTTGTACAGCTTCCAGTAAAAGCTTTAGTACAGCTTCGCTCTTGTCCATGTTAGTTGTCTCCCTTCATTGCTGCCACTATCTCACTTACCAGCTTTAACAGCTTCTCATTGTCACTACCGCTCAAATCATAGGATACTGAACCCGGGCAGCATGATCCTGATGGATTTTGAACTTCAATATTTCCTGAAAGCTCTGGGTGGTTGAAGGCAGGATCTGCAGAAGCTAATGTGCTGCAATCCTTAATTCCATAAGCAACTCTCTTGATGTTTACAAGGTGCAATGGGCCAACATTTTCTGAAACTGAGCTTCCACCCCAGGTTCCACAGCCTAATGTGAATGAAGGTATAAGTCCTGTGCTTGCACCGGTTCCACCCTGGCTGCCCCCTGTATTAACCAATATTCTGGATGCAGGCTTTTTAGCAAATTTCATTACCATATCTCTGTCTTCAGTGTGCAGGCTCATTGTATGTCCTATACCATTTTGAAGCAGCTGAATACTGAGTTCACAGGCTTCATGCCAGTCCTTTACTGTGTAGAATCCAAGTACAGTTGTAAGCTTTTCAAAGGACAGTGGATTTCCTGCACCAACTCCATGCTGTTCTCCTATAAGAACCTTAGTTCCTGCAGGAATGCTGATACCTGCTGCATCTGCAATAACCTGAGGAGGTCTTCCAACAAATTTTGCATTCATAGTGTGTCCATTTTTAAACAATACAGCGCAAACTTTTGCTGTTTCCTCTGCAGTCATAAAATATCCACCCTGCTTTTTAAGCTCATTAACTACCTGATCACCGTTGCATTCCTCAACAATTATTGATTGTTCTGAAGCGCATATTGTCCCATAATCAAAGGTCTTGCTGGCCATAATATTTTTAACTGCCTGCTGAACATTTGCTGTTCTTTCGATATATGCAGGTGAGTTTCCTGCTCCAACCCCAAGTGCCGGTTTTCCTGCACTATAAGCAGCCTTAACCATACCAGGTCCTCCGGTTGCTATAATTAATGCAACCTCTCTGCATTTCATAAGCTCATTTGTAGCTTCAATAGTGGGCGTAGTGATGGTGCTTATAATATTGACTGGAGCCCCTGCCGCTACTGCAGCATCATGCATCAGCTGTACAGCCTTGGTTGTGCATTTTAATGCTGAAGGATGTGGTGAGAATACTATTGCATTACGTGATTTCAATGCTATCATTGATTTAAATATAGCAGTTGATGTTGGGTTCGTAGATGGTACTATACCCATTATCAGCCCCATAGGTTCAGCTATATCAATAACTTTATTTACAGGGTCTTCCTTAATTACTCCAATAGTTTTCATTTCCTTAACTGCATCATACACCATGGTTGAAGCCATATGGTTTTTATAAGTCTTATCCTCAACCTTTCCAAAGCCTGTTTCTTCTACAGCCATTTTGGCAAGGCATACTGCATGTTCCTCAGCCACTTTGACCATGTTTTTCAGTATCCTGTCAATTTGTTCTTCAGTGTAATCAGCAATCTGATCTGCCGCAGCTTTTCCAAGTCGTGCCAGGTTTCTTGCCTCCTGCACGGAGCGCAGATCCTTATCTAAATTTTCCAAGAGTATCCCTCCATTCTTTCTTATCAAGTCTATTTATCTTAATTCTGCCCGTAATACTTGCTGAACTCCTCCAGAAGGAGCTTCTTATCAGCTTTGGAAATCTTTCTTCCTGTAATGCCAAAATCCTTATATCCCCGGGCCAGGTTACGAAGCTCAACAACTCTAAACCTGCTTAAGCTATTAATTGTTTCTTCCAAACCATATTCAAGCATTATCTTGTCAACAGCTTCCTTGTTATGCAGTTCACTTGAATTAATTTGCAAAGAATTTGCTATATTATCTGCAGTATTATCTTTTTCCTCAGAAACCTCCGGCACTGAATCCTCTGCCAGGTTATTTCCTGCAGCTTCCAGATCCATGGTTGCTTCATCTGTATCATCATTTATGTTATTAGAAGCTTCAACAGCCGGATTTTCCTCACCCATCAGGGGGCCTGCAGATACTATCAAGTTAAGGTCCTCATGTGGACGGGGAATTACATGCTGTGAAATAAGTAAACTACTACCGATTACTTTTACTGCTGCTGCTCCGGCATCAACAGCTGCCTTAACAGCTCCCACATCACCGGTTACAGTTACAGTTACAAGTCCTCCCCCAACTTTTGTCTTCTCCAAGAGTTTCACATCTGCTGCTTTCAGCATGGCATCAGCGCTCTCAATAGCTGCAATGAGTCCTTTTGTTTCAATTAACCCAAGTGCCTGCATTTTTCAACCTCCTTAACCTTGGTCACCTATACTAGTATGTAGCATAGAAAGCTTTCATTTTATCTGGTGAACCAAATGTTAATTTAGCTCCCTTAGGGAAGAATACGGAATCACCTGGATGTGCAGTATAAACCTTTCCTTCCACTGCTACAGTAAGTGTGCCTTCTAATACACAATATAGCTCCTGACAGGCGGTTTCCCAATCAAAGTTGCATCCCTCAATTGTTATAAATCCTGCATTCATAGAGGAACCATCTTCAGCATTGATAATTTCCTGATAAAATACTTTATCAGCTGGATTTCCAGTATCAAGTACATCATATTTTACTGAGCTGCCGCGAACTACCTTAAGACCGCAGCTGTCAGTTTCAGCGATATAAGGTTTTGAAGGGCCCACTGAATCCAGTAATCCGCTTAAAAGACCTTTATCCATCATGGCCTTGAATACCTTGTATATCATGTCGCTGTCTATTGTGCTTTCGCAGGCTTTACCACTTTCACATGGCTTTGCCTCGCAAACGGCTTTAGGCTCACAAACAGGGGCCTCTGTAGAAAACTCTATTCCAGAGTTTCTTGCTGCATCTTTAGCTGCGGGAGTTACTATTGTATCACAATCTATATACACTACCTTCAGCCCCTTTTTTATAGCAGCCTCTACTTCTTTAGCACAAATCAATTTTTTCATTCCTTCACATCCTTTCATTTTATGGTTTGTTTAACATCTTTTATATAAAGTTCCTATTAGAACAAAGATGCCACCAGCACTTCTGACGGCGAAGGTATTACCTCCGCATTGACCAGCAGGCCTTTTTCTTCTGCTATTGCCTTACCGGCTTCCACACCGGTTTGTACAGCAGCCACATCTCCTGTAAAGGTGAAGAATGACTTGCCTCCAAGTCCGGTACCTAAACGGATTTCTATAGGTTGCAGCTCTGCGGATTTAAGTATTGCATCTGCTGCAATTACCATGGTAGCCAGCGAAAATGACTCCATAATTCCCAGTGCCTGGATGTGGTCCGGCATTGTTGCGCCGGTTATAGCAGGGAATACCAGCGGACTAACATTTGGTATAATAATGGAATCCACTAAAAATTCTTCAGCCATCCTTTCACCAACCTGGACAGAATCCTGAACTGCCGCTACATCCCCTTGAACTATAGCTATATATTTACCCGGGCATACAGAGCCAGCTGTTACAATTTCAACTTCTGAGGTTTTAACCATCTGGTCAGCTGCATATATACCACGAGCAATACTTGTAAATTCAACCATTCCTATTGCTTTTGACATATCAGTCCCTCCTTATAGCAATATATTCATTTCCACATTCCATTACAGTCCCTGTTATACTTGAATGTATTGCAGCACTTAAGGTCCCTTCTGGAATCTTTCCTATGAGCTGTCCCTTTTGAACATGATCATTAACCGATACCACTGCTGCTGCAGGTGCCCCAACATGCTGCCTTAAAGCAATATAAACAACCTCAGGCTTTATATCAAGTTCTGTCATGGGAGCCGGCTTGTCAAAATCATGAAGGCCAAGTCTTGCTATAAGTCTCTTGCTTGGAATCAGTCTATATTCCCTGCTTTTACGGGAAGTAAACTCTGTCTTTGTTGGCTTGTACCTAATATTTTGTTCTGCCAGCTTTCCTTTAAAATGCAGGTTTGCATTTTTGGGATAAAGGCCTGCAGGACAAGAGAACAACTCACATAAATTGCACTGGCAGCAAAGGCTTGCTGTTTTTTGTCCTTCCACATCCTGAAGTGCATAATTCAAGGCTCTCATCATCTTGTGGGGTTGCATGTCATGACCCAGCAGATATCTTGGGCACATATCAGTACACATGCGGCATTGTTCACAGGAAGATCTGTTCACCCTTCTTGCCTGATCAGGAGTAACTGATTTTTTGCGGATGAGGTGATGTCCCTTTTTCAAAATTACAAAACCTTTATTTTTCTTTGTTATATATCCATCTGTGCCTGCCATAACTGGGCCCATCATAGGTCCACCGTCGATGACAGCATAATCATGGAAATTATCAATGCCACTTAATTTTAAGACATCTATTATTGGTGTTCCTACAGGAACCTTTATTGTAATCCTGTTTGGGATATCCCCTGCTAAAGTTAAATATTTTTCTGTTACAGCTTGTCCTAAGCTAGCATTATATATATTTAATGCAGTTTCTGAATTTACCACCACACAGCCAACCTGGATTGGTATGCCAGCTTCCGGAACAACCCTTCCTGTAAGTTCATAAACCAGAACCTGTTCATCACCTGCAGGATATATATCCGGCAGCTCTCTAACTTCCACATAGTCTCCCAGATTTAATGACTTTATTCTTTCGTTAAGTAAATTAATAACCTTTTTATGTTTTCCTTTAATGCCGATGAGGGCTTTATCTGCACCCACCAGTCTTCCCGCTGCTTCAAAGCCTTTAATAATTTCATCTGGAAACAGCTCCATAAGCTGCTGATCCACTCTGAGCAGGGGTTCACATTCAGCCCCGTTCATCAATATAAATTCCGGCTTTGATGTGAGTTTTGCGTGTGTAGGAAATCCTGCACCGCCTGCACCTATAACGCCGGCGTCTCTCACCATTTCAAGAAGATTCATTGTCATGCCTCCTGTATTTTATTTATCCAAAGTTGCAGTCGTCATCTATGATTCCAACTACCACAGCGTCCACAGGGATATTATCGTCATTAAGCATTTTGCGGGCAGAAGAGCCTGTAGTTATTATTACCCTGTCTCCAATTCCTGCACTGATGATATCCACAACAATCAAGCGTTGTCCCTCACCTGTGCCTCCGCCGATTACCTCAGCAAGCATTAATTTGTATCCGTTAAGAGATTCTGCTTTTCTGGTTGCCCATACATTATCAATCAGTCTTGCTGTTAACATACATTTCTCCCTTCTTCCACACTGCGTTTTATTTCCGATATAGCTGATTCAACAGATGCCGTGTCTCCAAAAATTGCTATCATAATCATATTCTGAGGACAGCTGCCTTTTATATCTTCCACCGTTACACCTACAGCTTTTTCTGCTATATCTGCTGCACATACCATTTCAATCATTCTGCCCTGAACCAGACCTATAGCATCTGCACACAGGGAATCCTTATCTGCTCCTGTGCCCATTCTCCTCAAAAGTATATCAATAGTTCCCTTGGAAGGTGATTTTATAATACGGAACTCCATTTAAATCACCTGTCTATGCTTTCCTGGGTGCAGCTTAAGGCTATTCCCAGCGGAGTAACAAACATAGGATTTTTAGGCTTGTGGGTAAAAATCCCTGTTTTCTTCTCAATTATGTCTTCAATGCCCGCAAGACAGCAGGTTCCACCAACCAGTGATATTTCATTTACATCATAACCTTTTATATGCTGGTTAATTATTGCTGATATTTTTTCTACCACCGGCTTCAACACAGGTAGCAGTTCCTTATGATTTTTTGGGTTCCTTTTATACAGCTCAGCCTCTGAAAAAGATAAGCCGTATGCTCCAGATACCACTAAAGAAAAGTGAGTACCACCTGTTGGCTCATCTGCTATATAAACGACCTTTCCATCCTTTAATATTGATATACCAGTGGTTCCACCGCCTATATCCACTACCGCGCCATTTTGAATCTTAAGTGCGTTATTTGCTGCAGTGGGTTCGTCCAGTACATTTGTAAGTTCAAATCCTGCAGCCTGTACTACATTTTTTACAGCCCCTCCATCCAGGTCATCTGTTCCTGGAGGTATTGCTGCTGCTCCGTAGATAAGCTCCGTTCCAAGCTTTTCCTCAAGCTCCTGTTTTAATTCCCTGACTATTTTTATTGCCCCGATATAATCCACTACCATTCCATCCCGTACCACATCGGCATATCGATAGGCACCAGCCACCGGCTTATAATTTTCATCCAAAACTGCAAGTACAACACAGGCTGTCCCTAAGTCCACTCCAGTATAGTAAACTGAAGATCTGTCCAATATTGGATGCTCTACTACTTGTTCAAAGTCCTGCACCAGCTGATCACAGTATTCGTAATTTAATTTTTTCTCTGACATTCTTTACCTCCATAAACAGTGCAGATCATTTGGGATAAGGTATTTATTATCTGATTAACCTTTCCAACTGCATCTTTGCACAATTCACTTTCACTACTGCCATCGTACAAATCTAATACTGCTGGTATAATTTCGCGCAGTGCACAGCGGAGCTTGTGCAATATAATAATTTTTCTTCCGTTTTTCAGCTCCATGTGCACTTCTGTGATTTCAAAGCAATCCTCAAGCTCCGCACAGAAGTTTTCAGATTTAATACCAGTACATTCCTTACAGCTTAGATTTTCCGCTGTGCCTTTTCCTTCTAGAAGACCTTTTACTGTTGAAAGCTGCCTGCCTAATGCCAGAACCTCATGGGCCAGAGAAACATCACCATTTAAAAGCTCTTCACCAGTTAGAAGGAATAATGCTTCCATGGATTTCATTCTGCAGAAAAGCTTTCGCTTTTCCAGCTTGTTCTTTCTTTCAATCTGCTGAGAGGATTGCTTTGAGCTTTCATTGCTTTTCTTTTGCATAGGACCATCCTCGGACATATGAATGCCCCTGTCAGAAAGAAACTGGCGGGCACCAGGAGTAAGTCTTGCTCCTACTTCTATTTCATAATTTGTAAAAGGTTCTTTTCTATATAAATCCCGTAATTCTTCTTCGGTAATAAATTTCATTTTTGTCCCCCTTTACTTTTCTTGATTTAAATATTCAACTAAAGCCGTCAAACCTGTGCCATCATGTACACTTATCTTAAAATAAGGTTCCGAAACTCCAATCTGCTTCAGCTGCCTTAAACACAGATCTTCATTTTCCAAGCTTAAATCGCTTTTAGTTATTACACCAATTACAGGACATCTAAAGGCTTTTGCAAAACCAGGGGGGTATTTATTAACGCATTTTGACTGATCAACTAAAATCAGCAGGTGGGATGCATCCTGTGCTGCTGCAATTAAATGCTTATACATCCATGCGTTTTCAATATAAGAGCCTGGAACATCTATAGTATTCTTTCCATAAATAATATCCTGCGTTTTTCTTAATGGGCCGTCATATTGGTTTAATGCGTTTACCAAGGTGGTCTTTCCGCAATTGGTGGGCCCAATCACCATTATTCTCTTCTTTCTCATGTTCTTGTTATTGGGGCTGTCATAAAGCCCAAAAGGTTCTTCAAGGTGTCATTTACAGCATTCAATGCTGTTTCCACAGCCTGGACATCACCAGTAATTACCACTGAGCCTGTAAAACGGTCTAGAAATCCTATCTGTACATCTGCAGTTTTTGTTGCTACATCAGCTGCAATAATTGCTGTTTCATAGGGTGACAGGGTTAGTATACCAATAGCCCCCTCATCGTCTATGCCCAAGCGCTCATAAATGTCCGGCATGGGTTTGGCAATAACATGAGCGATTGTAACCTGTTTACCAGGTACTGATTCCTCTATGACACGTTGAATTGCATTTTCACCAACTGCTACCATAAAAGTTACCTCGCAATCTAATTTTTATTCTGACAAACATTTATCAGTGCTTGATCACCATAACCGGAAAATCATACTTTTTTATCCAGCTTTCGATGATGTTCAATTCATCGCTGCTTAAGCTTGGGTCTCCTTCAATGGGATATATTTTATCCAGCTGTGTATATTTATTTACACCCAGCTTATGATAGGGTAGTAAGTCAATGCCCTTAAAATTCTTATAATCCTTGAAAGGCATCAAAAATTGAATAACCTGATCAATCTCGTTCTGGCTGTCATTTATCTCCTTTAGCAAAGGCATCCTGACCTTAACGTTATACCTTCTTCGGAGCAGTTCTTTAAGATTTCCCAGTATTCTTTCATTGTGAACACCTGTAAGCTGGTAATGACGCTCAGGGTCCATATGTTTTATGTCGAACAGGAATAAATCTGTAAACTCTGCAATTTGCAGTATAGCCTCCTGTTTGCAGTAGCCGCAGGTTTCAATAGCTGTATTTATGCCCTCCTGCTTGCATGCCATCAGAAGATTAGCTGCAAAATCAGCCTGCATTGTCACTTCACCGCCGCCTAAGGTCACCCCGCCGCCAGACAGTTCATAAAATTCCCTGTCTTCTTCAATTATCTCCAATAGCTCTGATACTGTTTTAACCTCTCCTACTACTGTCAGTGCCGATTGAGGGCAGGCTTCCACGCATTTTTTGCAACCCACACAGTCTATATTCTGGTTTACTTCATGCTTAAGGTCCTTTGAAATAGTATGTATTCCAACCGGGCAAACAGATACACAGGCACCGCAATCTACACATGAATTTCTTTTGAACATAACCTGATATTTTCGTTCCATTCCTTCAGGATTCGAACACCATTTGCATCTTAACGGGCATCCTTTAAAAAATACCAGTGTCCTTACTCCCGGTCCATCATACATATTGTATTTTTGTACATTGAATATGAATGCTTTTCTTTCAATAATAGCTGCCTTTGTATTGCTCATACCATTTAATCTCCCGTTTGATTTTTGATATTCTATTAATAATTTGCTGCTTCCGGCCTGAAGCCAGGCTTCAGTGCCGGAAGGCAGTCAAATTACGAAGTCAATGGAATACTTTAATTAAAAGTGTGTCAACATAGTTCTGCTGATAATTTCATCCTGTACATCCTTGCAAAGTTCAACGAAGAATGCGCTGTACCCTGCAACTCGAACAATCAGGTCTCTATATTGTTCAGGATGCTTTTGTGCTTCTATCAGTGTATTGTTATCCAGGTAGTTGAACTGCATCTCACCATTTCCGAACATACATGCTGTACGAAGCAGTGTGATTATACCTTCTTCACCTTCAGGAGTATCAAGCAATCCTGCCATAAGCTTGAAGTTGTGAACCATACCTATGTTCATGCTGTCGCAGGACATCTTGGAAACAGATTTTATTATAGCTGTAGGTCCTTTAAAATCTGCTCCCTGAGTTGGGCTGATACCATCTGACAATGGTGACCATGCTTTACGTCCGTTAGCTGTGGCTCCAGTTAACTGACCAAATGGTGTATTGTTTGAGATAGATAAAGTACCATGGCTCAGTACAGAGTATAATGTTTTATATTTTCTATGCTCATGCTCAGTAAAGTTGATCAGGTCTGCAGCTATTAAATCTGCATAATCATCATCATTACCATATTTAGGAGCATTCAAGCAGTCTCTTCTAAGCTGTTCGTAGCCTTCAAAATCTGCTTTCAAGCCTTCGTTCAATTGTTCAAGTGTGTATTTCTTATCATCAAATACCAGCTTCTTAATTGCTGCCATTGTATCTGCATAAGTTGCCAATCCACTCCATACTACTCCAGGTCCGAAGTTGTACATTGCACCACCTGAGGAAACATCCTTTCCTTTTTCCATACAGCCTTCATACATGATAGACATCAATGGTTTTGGTGCCAGATCCCTGTGTACTCTCTGGGATATAACAGTGGCAACACTTGTCCATTTAGTAACGTATTTAATCTGCTCCTTAACAGCAGCATCAAACTGTTCATAGGTCTTGTACTGGCTAAGATCACCAAGGTCAGGTGTAACCTGCTTTCCAAACCATAATGGAACTCCGTGGTTAAGAACAAGTTCTACACATATTGGCCACTGTGTGTAAGCTGTGGAAGTCCACTGATACAAACGGCCAGCTTTTTGAGGCTCAACGCAGCCCATGAGGCAGTAATCCCTGGCATCCTCAATGGAAACACCCTTAGCCAGCATCATTTTTATATGTGCATCGTCAAAATGACATGCAGGGAAACCCATACCTGAACGAACTACGTCAACAATTTTCTTCAGATACTTCTTAGGTGACTTATTATGAATACGTGTTGCCAAGGATGGCTGATAGATTTTTACATGTCTTACAGCATCCATCAGCAGGTATGTGAGGTCATTTGTAGCATCAAGTCCTTCTCTTGTAACACCGCCAACGCACATATTAACAAATGGCTGGTAGCCTGCGAAGAATTTGGAAGCGCCTTCACTGGTAACCCACATCATTTCAGACATTTTTATCAGCATGCAGCCAGCCAGCTCAAATGCTTCATAATCAGTCATTCTGCCTTCTTCTCTGTCTGCCTTGTATAATGGGTACATGTACTGGTCAACACGTCCTATGGACATTCCTGTCTGATTTTCCTCAACTACCAGAAGTGATTCAACAGTCCAAACAGACTGTATTGCTTCCCAGAAGGTTCTTGGCTTGTGAGCTGGAACCCAGGCATTTACTTCTGATATTTTCTGAAGCTCAGCCTTACGCTTAGGATTTGTTTCCTTAGCAGCCAGTTCAGCAGCATAGTCTGATAAACGTTTAGCGTAAATCATAACTCCTTCAGTAGTTTCTATTATTGATTTATAGAAATATATCTTTTCTATGTCATCAGGATTTTCGTAATCAAGTTTTTCTAGATGGTCTTTAGCTTCCTGCTGTATGTCCAGCATTCCCTTGTTCATAAGTATTACATCATAACCAGGGTTTGAATCACCACCACCGTTAGTTGCATGGTAGGAGCAGTCTGAAACAAAGGATTCACCTGAAAGTGTCCATACACCGGCCTCTCTATACTGGTCTTCACAGTACTCATCCACTGATTTTCCTTTCCAGTATGGGAAAAGCTCTTCTCTCATAATCTTTTTGTCTTCATCAGAGATGTAGAATGGATCCTGAGCTCTTGTTCCTATAGTGTCTATTTCTGTTTCCAGCCATCTCCATGCTATATCAGGTGAGAAGGCACCGGCTCTTGGAGCACCGCAGGGAGCACCTACGATAAGCTCGTTATCCTGAATTACCAGGGGAGCCGTTTCACAGCAGTAACGGAAGCACTTTGCCCTAAGAACTACTTTAGGCATTCCAGGGTTTTCCTTTGCAATTTTAGTTATTGCTCTAGCCCTGTAAGTGGTTATGGAAGGCTTCCACTTTAAATAATTATCTTTCAGCTTCTGCAGACGTTCAGTTATTCCATTTGGAACGCCAGCATCGTTTGAACATGCGGCTGTGCAGGCTGCAGGCTCATTTTGGTTATCTTTTGTAATTTCTTTTGATATGCTTTCAAACATCTTCATTAAAGAAGCACGTTCTTCTGCAGACATATTCTTAGTTGCATCTGCAAACTTATTTGAAAATTCACGAATATCCAAAATTCTTACCTCTAATCTTTCATTGTATTTCAGATTGGCTTTCTGATAAATGTCTTTTATTTGCCCGCGTATCAGCTATCAAACTCTTCCATAGCCTTTTTTAATATACGCTGAAGCATCTGTATTTCCTCTGGATTATATTCTTCAGGCTTTGACATGGCCTTTTCTTTGTCTTGCCTTTTTAATATTCCATTTACAACCTCGTCCATAGTTCGCACTCCATATCCAACTTTACGAATATAAATAAGGTTCATTGGTGAAACATTGTCTGATGTCATGCCCTCTCCTGCCGAACCGCTTCCTAAAGTTAATGCTGGAAACAAATTAGTTGTTGCACCCATGCTGCCAAAGGTTGCAGGTGTATTAACAAGTACTCGGCCCACCGGCTTTTTCAAAGCGAACTGACGAATTACCTCTTCATTTTTTGAATGTATAACGAGGGTATGTCCAACTCTTTCACTGAGCAGCAGTTCTATACACTTTTCACAGGCGTGCATCCAATCATCCTCTATATAGTAGGCTAATACCGGACAGAGCTTTTCTTTAGAATATGGATTTGTTTCAGAAACGTATTTCTGCTCCGAAACAAGCACTGAAGTATTTTCAGGTACATAAAAGCCTGCTTTTTTAGCCAGCTCCTGCGCTGATCTGCCTACCATTTCCGGTTCGTGGCTGCCGTCAGCCCTGAAAAACAAAGCCCCTAGCTTTTTTGCCTCTTCATCAGACATAAAATATGCACCATTGTTCTTCATTTCCTTTTTAACCTCTGAGGCTATTGGGCTGTCTACTACAACGGACTGCTCTGCTGCAGATACCATACCATTATCAAAGGTTTTGCTTGTAATAATATCTTTTGCAGCCTGTTTTATGTCCGCTGTGCGTTCAATAAATGCAGGTCCATTTCCATTTCCTCCGTAGATTACCGGCTTACCAGACTTATAAGCAGCTCTCAGCATCCCTGGAACACCTGTATTCATAATCAGGGAGGTTGACTTATGGTTCATAAGCTCCAATGTTCCTGCAGCAGTAACTGTATGGAGATAGGTCAGTGCACCTTCCGGCAATCCATATCCCTCTGCAGCCCTAATCATTATGTCCAATGCCCTGCCGATGGTCTTCCTTGCCCGAGGATGTGGTGAAAAGATTATTGCATTTCCGGACTTAATTGCTATTAAAGCCTTATAGATTGTAGTGGAAACCGGGCTTGTTGCCGGACATAATGCAATAATTACCCCCATAGGCACCCCTACATCCATTGTCTTGTTCTGCGGGTCCTCATTGATTATTCCTACACAGCGCATACCCCTGAGCCTGGCTGGCATATATTCACAAGCAAACTGGTTTTTGATGTATTTGTCCTGCCACTTGCCATAATCTGTTTCATCCTTTGACATAATGGCAAGCTCCCGAGCATATTTACCGATTTCTTCAGCCATACGCTCCACAATCTCATCCAGCTTTTCCTGTGGAAATGCAGCTAGTCTTTTCTGAGCTTCGTAAGCATTTTCCACAAGAATTCGTGACTCTTGGATGGAGAGCAAATCATTATCAATAATGTTCATCTCTGACTCTCCTTTTCATTTATTTACTAGGTTATCCTATTAGGCGTTTAATGTTTCCAGTGAGTAGCGTTTTATTATCTTTTCCAGGTCTGGGTGTGGACTTGCTATAACTACTGAGCTGTATACTTCAGCTCCCATATCCTCTACAGCCTTTACACCGGTGCTCACTGCTGTTTTACATGCTCCAACATCGCCGCGAACAAGTACTGAAATGTATCCTGATGCTACGTTCTCGAAGCCTACCAGTTCTACATCAGCAGCTTTGCACATAGCATCCGCCGCCTCCAAAACAAAAACTATACCAAATGTTTCTATTAAACCTAAAGCTTTGTATTTACTCATCTGTAGTTCCTCTCTCCCAAAATATTTTTATAGATCAACATCATATATTGATACAATTTCGCCAATATCTTTTATTGGTCTTGGCATAACATTCTGCGCAGTTAACTTGCCTATTGCAGCAGCTGCTTCAGCCCCAGCCTCAACAGATGCCTTAACTGCAGCAACATCTCCCTTTACCATAATTGTAACAAGAGTGGAACCAACATTTTCATAGGATATAAGCTCAACATTTGCAGCCTTTAACATTTTGTCTGCCGCCTCTATGGCTGGAACCATTCCTAAAGTTTCAATTAGTCCTAATGCTTCTTCTCCGTGATATTTCATTATTTGTTCCTCCTTCCTGAATAATCAGTCTTTAATATATTTATTGATTGTTTCTGCACCAGCCTCGTGTGCATGATAGTAAACACGCAGGATGCCTTCCTGGTCTAGTTCAAACCTTGTTTCCTCAAGAAGCCCATTAGCTTCGGCAGTCATTAATGCCGCTACAACATCATCCCTGTTTAGTGCCTTGAAGTTGCCATATTCACCTTTTAATGCTTCAATTACATCTTCTGCGCAAGCCTCTTCTACTTTTGTAAAGTACTTTAAAATTGCATAGTTTAGAGGTTTCATATTAAGCTTCCTCCTTCTTCCTGAATAAATCCAAAGGATTCATTGCTATTACAAGAATACCAAATGCCATTAATACAGCTGCTGCCCAGGCTATAGGAGGTATTGACCAACCTTCCATGCCAAAAATTACACCAAGTATCAACCAGCAGCAAAATGGTCCCCAGAAGGAATAGGTGCCGTTACATGCCATTCCAAGTGCTGCTCCGCACATGCTGTTTCCTCTATACCAGCTCATGTAGGAAACGAATGCACATAGTCCGCTTAATGCAAACCATATCATTGCAGGACCGCTGGAGAATGCCTGAACAGCAAGACTTGTTGAAAGATTAACACTTCCTGCCATCAATCCGAAAACCGGAAGAAGGATTATTAAGTTTGAAAGACCTGATGTTGCCTGTCTTATAGTAATACCTATTTCTGAATCGATCATAGATGTGCCATAACCAGCTACACAGCCTTCAAAGCCCCATCCAAGAGCAGCGATAAATGCAATACAGAGACCAAGGAACATTCCTTTTGGTGCATCACCGCTTAAGCTTGTACTTCCAATCATAAAGCTAGCAAGTACACAAATGGCGATACCTGCCATCATTCGTTTGTTTAATTCCTGTTTAAACAGGATTCTTCCTAGTATTGCTCCAATTGCAGGACAAAGAGCTGTTATAGGTATAACGATTGAGCCAGCCATCTGAAGGCCAACAACGTAAGCCGTACTGGATATAGGCCCTCCGATAAGAGCAGCCAGTATCATCACACGGCCAGGGGTGGTATTGATGCATCTCAAAAAGTCACCAAATTTGCCTTTAACACCTGCATAAAGCATAGCCCATACCGCACTGCAGGTGTCATTTACAGCACTTCCAAGAGCACCAAGTAAATATGTAACTGCAAATGCTGATAACCCAGCTGCATTTACCCCGTACCAATCGCTCCAAACCCCTTTAGACATACCTACTGTAAGGAATGCTGAATAGAATCCATACATGAGTCCTGAAAATAAAGCGATGGTGATACCTTTTCTTAAGAATTGTGATGATAGCTTCTTTTTAGCAGCAATTGCTGATGCATTAGCCGCACCTGTAACTTCGTACATAAACAAACTCCCTTCTTAATTAATATTCACGTTATGAAAACGTTTTTTAACTATTATTATATTAACGGAAAAGGACTTTTTTTCATGGCATAAAGTTCAATTATTTACTGCATTATGTCCTCAGCTTTTTTTAGCTTTTTGTACTATCGTTACATTATTGCACAAATGGAATGAAATTTTAGAATTTTTACTAATCTCCAATGTACTTGTTAATTGTAGCTGCGCCTTCCTCATTTGCATGATAAAAAACTCTTAAATTTCCTGAGCCATCCATATCAAATCTTGACTCCTCAAGGAGTCCATTAGCTTCAGCTGTCATCAATGCTGAAATTACAGCATTTTTTTCAAGCGCCTTGAACTTTCCGTATTGTCCTTTTAATGCTTCGATGACATCATCGGCAGAAGCCTCAGACACCTTGGTAAAGTGTTTTAAAATAGCATAGTTTAACGGTTTCATAGATTAAGCCTCCTTTTTTCTGAATAAATCCAATGGATTCATTGAGATCACCAATATGCCTACTGCCATAAGAACGGCACATATCCAGTCTACTGTTGGCAGTGTCCATCCTTGTATTCCAAAAATCACACCAAGAATAATCCAGCAGCAAAATGGACCAAAGAAGGAATAAGTACCATTGGTTGCCATACCAAGGGCGACACCATTCATACTGCTTCCCTTATACCAGGTCATGTATGAGAGATAAGCGGAGAGTCCGCTGACAACAAACCAAATCATAGCAGGACCGCTGGTAAATGCTTTTGCAGTGAGGTTGAATGAAAGTCCTGCATTACCGCCTATCATAGCTATGATAGGAACAAATATAAATAAATTTGATAAGCCTGATGTAGTCTGACGTATAGCAATACCAATTTCTGAATCCACCATTGATGTGCTATAGCCTGCTATACAGCCTTCGATACCCCATCCAAGGGCTGCTATAACCGCAGCTATAATACCTACAGTTGCACCCTGCTGTGCGCCTCCGGATATACTTGAAATACCAATCCAGGCACTTGCCAGAACGCAAATAGAAATACCTGCAATCATACGCTTGTTTAATTCCTGTTTGTAAAGAATCCTGCTTAAAATTGCACCGATAGCCGGGCAGAGAGCAGAAATCGGAACGATGATAGATCCAGCAGATGCAAGTCCGATAACATAAGCTGAATTGGCGATTGGGCCCCCCATAAGGGCAGCTAACATAATCATACGACCTGGCTTTGTATTAATGCATCTGAAAAAGTCTCCCAATTTGCCTCTCACAGCTGCAGCACCTAGTGCCCATACTGCACTGCAGGTGTCATTTACACCACAGCCTAATGCTCCAATTACGTATGCAATAGCAAATGCTGATAAACCAGCTGTATTATCTCCATACCAGTCACCCCAAACTCCCTTTGTCATAGCTAATGCCAAAAATGCTGAGAATAAACCATATGAAAAACCTGAAAATAATCCAATTGATATTCCTTTTTTATAAAATGATGATTTCATTTTTTCTTTTGTAGCGACTAGAGCCGCACTCATTGTTAATTCCATTAATAAACCTCCTTCTTTAGTTTGCTGACCCATACATTTAAAACCGTTTTCTTTTAAGCTTAGCTATCCTATTACCTCCATCTTTTTAAATTTTTTATCCTATAACTTAAATCTGAACCTTGATAAAAACAAAAAAAATTGCAGAATTAGACATTATAAGACTTTTTTCAATTTTATATTAATATATTAATATTTGATATTATATTAACTGAAAAATGAAACCTAGCATGGTACAAAAGTGTATTAATTTACTGCATAATAGCCTTTCTTTCAGTGTGCTTGTTGCACAATTTCTATATTATCGAATAATTGTTGTGAATTTTTATGTAATATTTGACAAATTATTCACATTGCATTTTAACCATATTACACATAAACTTTGTTATGGTATTATATTTTAATTATTGTACAAAATATTATTATCGCTTCTAAAAGGAGGTTATTTTATGAATGATGATGCCAGAAATGAAATGCATAATTGCAAGGAAGCTTTGCAAAATGCAAAAAGCTGCCTTCAGGGAGCTGCTTCAAATGTTGAGAATGGATCTGTGAGAGAATTGATTACAAATCAGCTTAAGCATGTAGACAGCTGTCTTGAGGAATGCCAAAAAATTTGTTCAGGTCTAAGTCAATATAAAACAGAAAAGAAGTTTGAAGGTATACATCACTAAGGAGGAAGTACAATGGAAAAAAATAAAATTGAACCTATTGAAAAGCATGATACAGCTGCCTGGGCTGGTATAGAAACTGAAAAACCAGTATCTAATGTAACTGTACCCAGTGAATTTGAAATTGACTATGCTAAAGTATGGGTGGATGAAAACGAGAAATAATAGAAAACGCAAGATTTGCTCTTGCGTTTTTAATTTTATTCAGCCATCTTTTTGTATGCCTGAAGTCTGTCTTTTGCATTTTTTTCCGATAGTGCAAACAATTCATCTGCTGTTTCAGGAAAAGTGGTTCTTAAAGAACTGTACCTTATTTCACCATTAATAAAGTCGCTGTATGGAAGCACTGGCTCCTTTGAATCCAGGGAGAACGGATTATTACCTTGCTCTTTAAGCTCAGGATTATACCTGTATAGGTGCCAGTATCCGGAATCCACGGCTTTCTTTTCTTCCTTCATGCTGCTTCCCATTCCCACTTTAATACCATGGTTTACACAAGGAGCATAAGCTATTATCAGTGATGGACCAGGGTAACTTTCAGCTTCAAGTATAGCCTTTATAGTTTGGTTCATATTAGCACCCATGGCTATCTGTGCCACATATACATAGCCATAGCTCATGGCCATCATACCAAGGTCTTTTTTTCTTACTTTTTTACCTGAAGCTGCAAATTTAGCCACAGCTCCTGTAGGGGTTGCCTTTGAGGACTGCCCTCCGGTATTTGAGTATACCTCAGTATCCATAACAAATAAATTTACATCCTCTCCGGATGCCAATACCTGGTCTACCCCTCCGTAGCCAATATCATAAGCCCAGCCGTCTCCTCCTATTATCCATTGTGACTTTTTAACGAGGAAATCTTTTTTGCTGAATATTTGCTCTATAAGGGGATCTCCCTTATATTTATCCTTTTTTATCTCCTCCAGGAGCTTATCTGACGCAGTTCTTGAAGTATTTCCATTTTCTTTAGTATCAATCCATGCAGTGAATAAGCCTTTAAGATTCTCATCATAATCAGCTTGGAGACCCTTTTTCATTAAGTCCTCCAGATGGTTCCTTATCTGACCTACAGCAAGATACATTCCGTATCCAAACTCAGCATTATCTTCAAAAAGTGAATTTGCCCAGGCAGGCCCCTGGCCCTTTGCATTGGTAGTATAAGGAACTGAAGGCGCGCTGGCACCCCAGATGGAGGAACAGCCTGTAGCATTTGCAATCATCATTCTGTCTCCAAAGAGCTGTGTAAGCAGTTTAATATAAGGAGTTTCACCACAGCCGGGGCATGCTCCATTAAATTCCAGCAGAGGCTTTTTGAACTGGCTGCCTTTTAAAGTGGATACATCCATTAAATTATCTTTTTCAGATATAGTCATGGATAATTCCCAGTTACCAGCCTGGGCTGCTATCTCCTGATCTGCAGGCATCATAACCAGTGCCTTTCCTGGTGCCGGGCACACATCCGCACAGTTTCCGCAGCCGGTGCAATCCAGGGGGGAAATTTGGATCCTGTAGTTATAATTTTCCAGACCCTTTCCTTTTGCCTTAAGTGTCATATAACCTTCAGGTACTCTTGTAAGTTCATCATTATCCAAAACCAGCTGCCTTATGGTTGCATGGGGACATATATAGGAGCACTGGCCGCATTGAATGCATTTATCAGGCTGCCACTGTGGGACAAGAACTGCAATGCCTCTTTTTTCATAAGCAGAGGTGCCCAGAGGAAAGCTTCCATCTTCCATACCCACAAAAGCGCTGACAGGAAGTTCATCACCCTCATGCCTTTCCATGGGTCTTTGTATTTTTTCAACAAACTCAGGTACTTTTTGAGTTGTAGTCTTTCTTTCCTTAACATCCAGCTGGTTACTTCCTGTGTCCTTAAGGGACTTCCAGCTTTCCGGCACCTGAACCTTAATAAGGTCTGATATACCCTTATCTATGGCGGCTTTATTCATATCAACAATTTTCTGGCCTTTTTTACCATAGCTCTTTTCAACAGAATCCTTCAAATACTTAACGGCATTTTCCAAAGGTATTACATTTGCAACTTTAAAGAAAGCCGCCTGCATTATCATATTAATTCTTGTGCCAAGGCCTATTTCACCTGCAATACTAATTGCATCAATTGTATAGAAATTAATGTTGTTTTCAGCGATATACTTTCTGATTGATTCCGGTATATTTTCGTCCAGCTCCGTGCCTTTCCATGGGCAGTTGAGAACAAAGGCTCCGTTTTTCTTAAGGCCCTTTAGTATGTCATAATTGTATATAAAGGACTTATTATGGCAGGCAATATAGTCAGCATCAAAAATCAGGTATGGAGACCTTATTGGATTTTTTCCGAATCTTAAATGGGAAACTGTAGTACCGCCCGACTTTTTACTGTCGTAGGAAAAGTATCCCTGGGCATAAAGTTCTGTATTATCACCTATAATTTTTATAGCAGACTTATTTGCTCCCACTGTACCATCTGAGCCAAGACCCCAGAACTTGCATTCAATGGTTCCTTCTGCTGAAGTCCTTACAGGTGGTTCATCGGTTAGGGATGTAAAGGTTACATCATCAACAATTCCTATAGTGAAATTATCTTTAGGTTTATCGGAGGTCAGATTCTTAAACACTGCCAGTATCTGTGACGGTCTTGTATCCTTTGAGCCAAGTCCGTAACGGCCTCCAATTATCATTGGCTTGTTTTGGCAGTTATAAAACAGCTTGCATACATCAAGGTACAGTGGTTCTCCAAGAGATCCTGGTTCCTTGGTTCTGTCCAGCACGGCTATCCTTTTAACTGATTCTGGCAGTACCTTTTTAAAGTATTTTTCACTGAAAGGTCTGTACAGGTGAACCTTGATACATCCAACCTTTTCACCTTTACTCCTTAAATAATCTATTGTTTCATAGATTGTATCACAGACAGAGCCCATGGCTATAATTATATTTTCAGCATTTGGATCTCCATAATAATCAAATGGGTGGTACTGCCTTCCTGTTATCTTTTCAAGCTCATTCATGTAGTCTTCAACAAGATCAGGCACTGCATCGTAAAATTTATTGGAAACCTCCCTGCCCTGAAAATATATATCAGGATTTTGAGCCGTACCCCTAACCAGTGGATGTTCCGGGTTTAATGCCCTGTTCCTGAATTCCTCTATGGCACTAAAATCAACAAGGTTTTTTAAATCCTCTGTATTTATTACCTCAATTTTCTGAACCTCATGTGAAGTCCTGAAGCCATCAAAAAAGTGCAGGAAAGGAACCCTGCCCTTAATAGCACAGAGATGTGACACGCATCCAAGGTCCATGGCCTCCTGCACATTTGTAGATGCTAAAAGAGCAAATCCTGTCTGTCTGCAGGCCATAACATCCTGGTGATCCCCAAATATGGATAAGGCATGTGCCGCCAAAGCCCTGGCACTAACGTGAAATACTGCTGGCAAAAGCTCTCCAGCCATTTTATACATGTTTGGTATCATCAAAAGAAGACCCTGGGAAGCTGTATAGGTAGTAGTCAAGGCTCCTGCAGTCAGGGATCCGTGTACTGCTCCGGCAGCTCCTGCCTCAGACTGCAGTTCAGCTACCCTTACCTGCTGGCCGAACATATTTTTCCTGTCATGAGCCGACCATTCATCCACAGATTCAGCCATAGGACTTGACGGAGTTATTGGAAATATTGCAGCTACCTCGGTAAATGCATAGGATGCGTGAGCTGCAGCAGTATTTCCATCCATTGTTTTCATTTGTCTATTCATTTGTTTCCTCCTTATTTTAATAAAAATGCCTTTAACAGCCTAATTTATTATTCCTCCAGCATTCCATAGTTATACAAATGTTTCCTTAAAATAAAAACCTCCTGAGTTAAAATACTTTCAGGAGGTCAATTAATTATATTATAAACAATTAGAATTTGTCACAGTCACATTCTGCCTCGGAATAGTCGCATTTTTCAGTTCCGGAAACATCTCTTTCCTTTCCGGAGCTGGCTTTACTAACAACTATCCTAAATTTTGTATTGGCTTCTGATGCACATACATCAAATTGATAAAATCCCAGGCAGTCTGTCATAGTATGTGCAATTCCCACATATTCAACTTTTCCGCATTTATAAACAGGCTTTAAAAGCTTCACCAGTGCACACTTAACAGGCATGTCATTATCATCCTTTATACGGCCCCACATCCTTACGCTTTTTTTCTTGTGCATGACCATATCTGCCTTTATTTCACAATCACCCTTTTTTACTTCTATATCAATAGTATTTCCAACCATATACTCGCAAAGTTCCTTATTGTTATCATCGTCGAAACTCATTTTACATCCTCCTGCCGAATTTTTTAGAGATTATCTCTAATAACATTATATTGGAGGATGTAAATTATGTTACAGCTAAAGGAAACATGGAAGACCAGGTTCCAAGCTGAATTTATTGATTCCTAAATTGCACCGGTGTTATTCCAAGTGATTTTTTGAAAACCCTGTTGAAATGCTCCACATTTTCATAACCTATTGCTGTAGATACATTCTCCACCGTCATTACAGTATTTTTCAACAATTCCTTTGCTTTGTCCATTCTTATTCCCTTAACCATATCCACAAAGGACTCACCGGATTGCTCCTTGATATATTTTGAAAGATAAGGCTTAGATAAGTAAAATTCCTCAGATAATTCGTCTAGGGTTACAGTGTGATAATTATTTTGAATATAACAAATTATTGCAGCCATTCTTTCGTCCATTTTGCTTTCCTTTGCATCCTTTACAGCCTCCAGCTGATTTACAGCTACAGCCAAAGCTGCAATTGAAGCTTTAATGATATCCTCATCAAAACCAACTCCCCAGTAGTTTTTATTATCTGCGCTTATTCCCACATAGGCAGCAGCTTTTGAATATGAACCTCTGGACAATGCATGTTCTTCATATACTATCAATTCGTAATCCATCTGAAAATATTCCTTTAAGGCATTGCTTACCGCATCCAGACGTCCGTTGCCTTTAGCACTTACTGTCTGCTGATCATAACCGCACCTGATTGTAACATCGGCAGCTATTCCATCAGATTGCTTGAAATGGACTTCAGGGATTGAGAAAACTGAAGTATCTTTTACATATTTATCTTCAAATATCTGATATATCCAGTCAGGTGACAATTCTTTATGCTCAACATCTGAGACATGCTTTACAAAGTATCCCACATCCTCTTTCATCTTTTCAGGTATGGATAAGCCAAAAGCCTGTTTCAGTATATAGCTTACACCGCCCTTTCCTGACTGGCTGTTGATTCTTATAACATCTGACTCATAGGCTCTTCCAAGATCCTCAGGATCTATAGGCAGATATGGCACGCTCCAGTTGTTTAAGCTACTTGTTTCACGCCACTTCATTCCTTTTGCAATGGCATCCTGGTGAGATCCAGAAAATGCTGTAAATACAAGTTTTCCGGCGTATGGACTCCTTTCATATACATGCATGCCTGTATACAATTCATATTTTTCAATTATTCCAGGCATATTGCTGAAGTCAAGGTTAGGATCAACACCATGGGAATACATATTCATGGCAGTTGTAATGATATCAAGATTCCCCGTTCTTTCACCATTGCCAAAGAGTGTACCCTCAATTCTGTCTGCTCCTGCAAGTATTCCAAGCTCTGCATCACTTACAGCACTGCCCCGGTCGTTGTGAGGGTGGAGGCACAATATAACATTTTCTCTGTTATTAAGATTCTTGTGCATGTACTCTACCTGGCATGCAAATACGTGGGGCATTGCAATTTCAACTGTAGTTGGTATATTAATGATAACCTTGTTTTCTTTAGTGGGCTTCCAAACCTCCAGTACCGCATTGCATACCTCCAGAGCGTAATCCACCTCGGTACCTGGAAAGCTTTCAGGGCTGTACTGGAAGGAAAAATTTCCGCTAGTTTCCTCAGCAAGTTTTTTTAGCAGTCTGGCCCCTTTTACGGCAATACGTTTTATATCCTCCTTACTCTTTTTAAACACCTGTTCCCGCTGTGCCACTGAAGTTGAATTATATAAGTGTATAACAGCATGGGGGGCACCCTTTACTGCTTCGAAAGTTCTTTTTATTATATGTTCTCTGGCCTGTGTAAGCACCTGTATAGTAACATCTTTAGGTATCATATTTCTTTCTATTAGCTGTCTTACAAACCTAAACTCTGTTTCCGATGCTGCAGGGAAGCCTACTTCTATTTCTTTAAAGCCAATATCCACCAGCATCTTAAAAAATTGCAGTTTTTCCTCCAGACTCATAGGTTCAACCAGAGCTTGATTTCCATCTCTCAAATCAACACTGCACCATCTGGGAGCTTTGTCAATATAGTCCTTTGCAACCCAGTCCCATGTAATCTCCGGCGGCATAAAATAAGCTCTTGCATACTTTTCATAATTTTTCATAACAAACATCCCTTCTGCTTACAAATAAAAAAAATCTTCCGCCTCTATAAATAATTATAGAGACGAAAGATATTATCTTACGCGGTACCACTCTATTTCCTGAATAAACCAAACACTCATCAAGCACATACATGCTTTAACCTGGTAACGGTGGTAACCGGCCCCATCTACTATTGTTTCAACGGGCTGCTCTGAGGCGAGTTCATTATATCCCTTCTGCTGTTTCACATCAACCAACAGCTTTCTGAATTCCGGTTTATAACTACTGTTCCTCTTCCCTGCATTGTTTTTTTATTTTAACATATATATTTCTGATTGAAAAGTGATATTTTTTATCATTCTTATTGATGTTTTTTAATTTAACACGAAAAGTAAAAGCAAGCCATTAGTTGCAGCTCCGCTTATAGCTTAATTTTCTATACATATATCTGCCATGATTACTCCGGTGATATTCCCTTTTATATCCTTGAACGGCTTTGATATTGTAATACAGTAATTAAAGGTTGTATTAGAAATATAACTTTCTGTAAAATATTCTTTTCCCTGAAGTGCCATTTTAAAATAAGGCCTGTAGGTAAAATCATTCCCTATATTTGTATTATCATTTGCAGAAACCATTATTCCGTCTTTATTAATTATAGAAATCAACTCATATTGAGGATGCTCTGCTGCCTTTTCCTTAAAGAAGCTGGAGGCATTGTTAACAGCTATATTCTTTTTGTTTATATCATCATTGAAGTTCCCTAAGTTTTTGAATCCCTCATTGATCAGAGCTTTTTCCTTTTCTCCAATATTTATGTTTTTGGTAAATGTCTTTAAGGTAGTACCCATTTTTTCTGCGGTTTCATTCATTTTCTCCACAAGGTTGTTCATTTCCTGCATTGCAGCAAGCTGCTCTTCACAGGATGCAGAGACCTCCTCTGAAAATGCGCCTGCTTCTTCAGTTGTAACAGCTATTTTATTCACCAGTTCAGTTACGTTAGTGGTAATTTTTATTGAATTTGAAGCCAGCTCATTAATCTTTGAAACTGCTTTAAAAGTAGATTGTGTGGATTCTTCTATTTTTGAAAAGGAATTTTTTGACTGGTCAGCATAATTCAATGTATCTTCAATGGCCTTTACCTGATTACCTGATTCATTGGTGATAGTTGTTATAGTGGCCGTAATATTTTCAATAAGCTTTTTTATTTCTGAAGCAGAATTTGCAGATTGTTCTGCAAGTTTTCTGACCTCATCAGCAACCACTGTAAATCCTCTTCCCTGTTCCCCCGCCCTTGCAGCCTCAATAGCAGCATTAAGAGCAAGCAAATTTGTTCTTTCACTAATTTCAGTAACAACGTTAATAATATTTGAAATTTTATCTGCTTCAATCTGAAGCTGATCAACACTAGCTGCAAGCTTTGTGGTAGTATTTCCTGTATTTTTCATATTTTCAATGAGATTATTGAAAATTTCACTATTGAGCTTTACAATTCTTATCATTTCCTCTGCAACAACCTTGGTGGTCTCAGTCTGCTCCATTATTATGCTGTTATTTTCAGCCATTGTTTTAACACTATCATCTGCCTGCTGAGCTGATAATAACTGCTGATTTGTGCCCATCGCAATGGACTGCATGGAATTTGCTATTTCATTTGAGGCTGTTTCAGTATTTTTTGAATTCTCCATAATTGTTATTGAAAGTTCTTTATTCTTATCAGACACTTCCCCAATTTCACACAATACCTTTTTGGTATTGTTAATTAGTTTGTTTACATATATAGCAATAGCTTCAATAAATCCGTCTTCAGGAACCCTTAATGAAAGCTCTCCTTCTGCAACACGTGCTATCTTTTCTTTAAATATATCAAGAGTTTTAAATATTTTATTAGTATATATTACAAGGACTGCTGCTACAAATAATGTAAAAATTATTGATGTTATAATGGCAACAGCCACAATACTTGTTCTTATTGAAGAGAGCATTTCCCTTTTAATGGAATCCTTAATTAGATAATAAATTGAAAAGGAAATTATTGTATCTGCGGCTAATAATGCAGCAAAGAAAATTGCCACCAGTTTTGCCGTTATTTTCTTTTTCATTAGCACCTCACCTCATAATTATTAATACTTATACTAAAGTTAAGCGGAACCATCAAAATGACTGGTTCCGCTTAATTAATTATTCTGCTTTTGTGAATTTATTCTTTCTTGCAAAGTATATAGGTAACCCTATTACAGTAAGAACTATACCTACCCCAGCATTCATAGGCTGTGTAATTATTGTATTAAGAACTATATATGCTCCCCCAAGTATTCCTATTGCAGGAATTATTGGATATAATGGAACCTTATATGGTCTAACCAGATCAGGCTGATTCTTTCTTAACACGAATACAGCAAGGAATGTAAGTATATAGAATACCCATATTACAAACATTACCAGGTCTGTAAGCTGGTCAAACTTTCCTGAGAAGGTCATTAAAATTGAAATAACAGTTATCATTATTCCGCAGCTTACAGGAGTGCCGAATTTAGGGTGCAGCTTTGAAAACACATTGCTGAAAGGAAGTTTGTTTTCCAGAGCCATAGCATATGGAATTCTCATTCCTGTCATTATATATCCATTTAAAGCACCAAATATTGATACAAGTATACCTACAGTGATTATCTTTCCGCCGTTTGGTCCAAATAATACCTTGGCAACGTCTGCTGCTGGTGTTGCTGTAGCTGCTAAAGCAGATGCAGGAAGCACAAACAGATATGCAACGTTAATCAAAAGATATATTGCCATAACTATTGAAAGTCCGCCTATAATTGCCTTAGGAAGGTCCTTTCCAGGGTTCTTCATTTCTCCTGCAATAGCTCCAACGTTTATCCATCCATCATATGCAAACATAGTTGCGATAAGAGCTGACCCTAAGCTTGTAGCTACAGGGTGGTTTACTGCAGTCATAGGAACAAGTCTTGCAGCTCCGCCGTCTCCGTTTATTAAGCCCATTATTATAATTGCGATTAAAGGTATGAGCTTACCTGCAGTAGCTACTGTCTGGATTGCTCCACCTGTTTTTGAACCTAATGAGTTCATTATTACTAAAAATATTATAGCAATTATTGCAATTGGAAGCAGCATTGCATCAGATAAATTTAATAAGGATAATACCTGGGTTGCAAATATTATTGCAAGTGCTGCTATTGTAGCTGGAAAGTATATTACAGTCTGAGCCCATCCTAAGAGATATCCCCAGATTGGTCCATAAGTCTCTTCCAAATAAGTTATCATTCCGCCAGTTTTAGGAATAGCTGCCGCAACCTCTGCTGCAGTTAATCCTCCTGCTATTGTTATAACTCCGCCTAGGATCCATGCTATCAAACCAAGTCCTGGAGCGCCTGTTGCAGTAAATACAGCATGAGGCTTAAAGAAAACTCCGGAACCTATAACCATACCGATAACGATTGCAAGTGCTGGAACAAAACCAATGGTTTTCTGCAGTCCACCGCCCGCTGCGGTATTGTCTTTCTTTAATGCTTCGCTCATAATTAATCTCCTCGTAAAAAAATAATTTTGGGTTCTTTTTAATGGGTTTTAGTTTTTTAAGACGATATCGATATCAATTTGTAACACATTTGTGTAATATATTACACATGCATTACGCATTTTATTATATCATATGTGTAATATATTACACAATAGGTTTTTCTAAATTTCTGTAATCCTTTACTTGCATTTTATACACCTGTTCAATTTATTGAGATTAATATATAATTATGTTATAATTGTAAATCGAAACATCAATATAATTAATAAATGGGGAGAATATTTTGGATAATATTAATTTAATTATAGGTAATAACCTTAATTCCTATCGTAAAAGCAAGGGCTACAGCCTGGACAAGGTTGCAGAGATGACTGGCGTAAGCAAGGGTATGCTGGGTCAGATAGAACGAGGCGAAACCAATCCTTCCATTTCTACATTGTGGAAAATAGCAAATGGACTTCACATTTCCTCTACCTCTCTTTTAGAGGCAAAGCCCGATGAGCTGGCAATAGTGAAAAAAGAGGAATTAGCTCCAATGAAGGAGGATAATGACAAGTACATTGTTTATCCTGCTTTTCCATTTGACTTCAAAAAGAAATTTGAGGTTATGGTTGTGGATCTGGAGGTTGGATGTATTCACCGTTCAGAGCCCCATGACAAGGATGTGGAAGAATTCATTTATGTAAGCAAAGGTGAATTTGATCTAATTATGAAAGATACTGTATACAGCCTTAAGGAAGGCGACTCCATAAAATTCCTTGCTGAAAATGAACATACCTACATAAACAATTCCAAGGAGCGTTGCACTCTTCATACAATTATTTATTACAATAACATTTAAAAGAAAAGGCTGTACCAGAACATGCTGGTACAGCTCCCTTACTTTATATCTCCCATTTGCCATTGTCTATATTCCCCAATGTCACTTTCTGTAAAGCCATACTTTGTATCTATTTCCTTTAGTATATCACCGGCCTTTTCTCTAACAGAATTATCAAGCTTTCCACCATTAGCATCAACAGCTGAATTAAATTTCTTAACCAGTTCTGATGTAAACATTCCATCAATGGTTTGTATTTCCTTAAACATGGCAAGGGCATTATCGTTTATTTTACCTGTATTATAGTTGAAGTTAGGTGTATTGTTTACTCCAAAGAACAACATGGTCATATAGTCTTTATACTTTATAGCCAGATACTTTTCGTACTTTGTGCCCTTATAATTATTCAGCAATTTTTCAATTTCATAGGTACGTGCCGCCAAAGTGTCCAGGCTGACTACAAAAGCTGCATCTGAAGCCAGAGGATCCATACTTTCAAATGCCATTGTTTCAATAAGTGAAGCCATAGGCTTAGAAAAATAGAGCCTGTATTTTGCAAATTCAGTAAAGTCAACCTTATAGTAAAAC
The DNA here is from genome assembly GCA_937927335.1 of uncultured Clostridium sp. Lineage (GTDB taxonomy): Bacteria > Bacillota > Clostridia > Clostridiales > Clostridiaceae > UBA699. The sequence goes on along the minus strand of CALBDU010000010.1, from coordinate 59,911 downwards.
ATTCCTTCTGACCAGGCCACATAATAACCCTGGCTTTTAGCACTGAGCACTACGTCCTTAATCTCAGGCTCCTGAATTTTTTCAACTACATTATTTAACTTTGAATATTTATTATTTACGCTCTTAGCTTCTTTTGTGAATTTTTCAATAAATTCTGTGTCCGTATTGTATTTTTCCACATAGATATAATCATTATTGCTGTTTCCAACAAGGGCAGCAACCGCGTAAAATGTAAATTTGTCAGCCTGGTCTGCTGATAATTTATCTATACCATTATCATATAAAAGTTTAATTTCCCTGGAGGATCCTTTCTGATTATAAAGCTGAACCATATTATCCACAATTTTCTTCTGGCTGTCTGCAGATTCCGATGTTTTAGGCTGCTTTGCCGGAATCTCTTTTAAGTAGGAGTCTATAGCTGCTTTATATTTCTTCTCTACACTGTTTTCCATAGTTGGACTTCCGCTGTTGCCTACATCTTTAGACATGCATCCAGTTAGAAGCAGCACGGTTACTGCAGCGATGGCAGTAATTTTTTTATATTTTATTGCCATAATACCAACCCCCTTAACTTATTCGTTATCAGGTATATCCTGAAATAATGATTCCACGAATATAGTACTGTTCCACCTATAATACTTCATGGATATTATTCTATTATCCATGACAATTTCAACTTTATCATTATTTTTTATTGAAAATCCCTTTGAGGCATTTACAGGCCCTCCCTGAAATTCTATAACGAATCTGGAATTATTTATAAGCAACAGCCTGTCATCTTTTACTGCCCTTAGAAGTATCTTTGCGGTATCCTCATAATCAGGTTTTAAATCTAGAAGAACATGAATTGAAAATTGATGTCCAAGGCTATCCAGGTCCTTATAAAAGGGTTCGCTTACATTGCCTGTTTCATTATCCTTAACCTGCAGCATCATTTGCCCGGCTGCAGTTATCTTTTTTTCAGCATTTCGTTTTTTAATAATCAGAGCAGATATAATTATTATTAAAGAGCCTGCCGCTATAAAAGGCAAAATGTAAATCATAAACCATACCTTTACAGTTATGTCCCTGCTGATTTTTCCACCCTTTCCATCCTCAGCAATAAGGGTTATCCTGTCAGAACCCCACTTTCTCCCCTGCAATTCCAACCTATCTCCATTAACCTTCATATTTAAGGTGTCCATGGAAGAGGAAGAAACCTCATACTTTAATTTATCATTATCAGGATCCTTAAAGTATTCCGCAAGATTTACACTTTTAATGTTTTTACTCCACAATATAATGGTTCCGCTATTATTTCCACTTACAGGCGCTCTGTTAACAGCACCTATTATTTTAGCTGCGCTTTGTCTTACAAAGCTTGTGCCTTCTATTTTTACGGCTATTTCATAGTTGTTATCGTCTGGGACTGTTATTTCACCTGAAAATTCATTGTCCTTCTCTGTTAATGGTAATTCCTGAACCTTGCCATTGGACAGGTTTTTCATTAGTACAGCCGCCTTAAGAGTGGAGATAAATTCTTTATCCTCAAGCATCTTTCCATTGCTTTCTATAAATGCCGTTACGTTAATCTTGTCTCCTTTATGAATGTCAGTTTCCGGTTTCAAATTCATTATAGTTTTAAAATCATAATTTGAAATCAAACTTATATCTATCTGGTCTCCAGGAGTACCTTTAACTTTAAGTGTCCAGCTCCCTTTTTCCGGTGACACTAATTTCACCATGGAGTACTTTCCTGACCTGGTATAAAGCACCTTTCCGGAGGGTACATTAACCTCTTTTCCTGTACTGTCAATTAGTTTAATTTCAACAGGATTTGATGATAATAATGTAATATTGGCTTCTACAACATTTGAGTCAGGAATGTTTATAGCAACATCTTGATAATCATTATTGCCTGTAATAGTATTCTGCTGTGAAATCTTAAGACTAAAATTATCAGCAAATATATCCCGTAAAATCTGCGGCAGTTCCTTTGCATAGGAAGTTATAAAGCTTCTGCCGCCAGTTTCCCCTGATATCAGTTCAAGCTGATTTTTATCAACAGAGCCGTCAGCATTGAGGCCTATTGTATATACAGGAATATTCTGAACCTTAGCCTCATTCAGTGCCGAAGCCAGATCATCCAAAGAAGCAGCTTTATTTCTCTGAGGGTCATTTTTCCCGTCTGAAAGCAATATTATTATGGGCTTATTTTTTTCGTCATGTCCATTCTTTAAAATGGAAACTGCTCTCTTCAAACCCAGCCCTATATCCGTCCAGTCTCCCAGCTGAATATTTGTTAATGTGTTTTTAAGAGCTGTCTTATCCACGTCAGAGTTCATGTAGCTCAATGGGAATTCTTTGATGATATCACCTGAATATGCCACCATTCCGCCCTTGTCCCCTTTGATGTGGCACATATCAATAAACATCTTCATAGCTTCAGCAGAAATTCCCTGGGGATCGCTGGCCATCATTGATTTACTGGAATCCACTAAAAACACAACATCAACCTTAGAGGTATATTCATTTTCATCAGCTCCAGCTATATCCGGGGTAAAAATATTAAATAATGAAATAAAAAAGCATATAGCCATTATTACCGCTGTTTTTTTCTTAAAATATTTCATCATAATTCCTCCAAAGCATGTATATTTTTATATATAATAATTTTCAAGCATTATTATACTAAATATTCTACAAAAGGCTAAAAAAACCTTTATTTAAATAACAAAAACTGCATGGGACAATGCCAATTTAAGGAGAAAATTAAAACCGCATCAGTTTTTACACTAATGCGGTTTTAACATTTAAATATCCAAGAGATTTTTCTTATATGCGTTATATAGTTCTCTCAAAGCCTGCATTTTTTCATCCATCTCCAGCTGAAGCCTGGATACCTCACCATAATTCATAAGGTCAGACTCGGTTTTTATCCTTGTAAACAAGCTGCTGGCTGAATAAGTGTCCTTTACTAAATATAGTCTTAATTCATTTATTTTCATCCAGTTTGCCACATCCAGATCCAGTGCCTTGTCGCACTGATGGAGCATTTTGCAGCTGCGGATTTCTACAGTGTAGTTACTAATGATTCTACTGTTGATTTCCACAAGCCATTTTTTCATAGTTCCCATTCTAAAGCTGTTTATCAGTTTATCTGTGAGGATTCCAGAAGCCTTCAGCACCTGCAGCTTATCAGGGAACAACTCCAATGCACATAAATTTTCGTATACTGTAGCTGGAGCTTTACCAAAATATTTTTCTCTTTCTTCTTGTGTATAATCCTCAAACACATCTTCTTCGCTTCTGTAGGCACGTCCTTTTTCAAGATAATCAGCCCCATCCTCAGGATTTTTTGATATTTCAGCCAAAAGGTCATCTTCTGATTTTCGCTTTGTTACAGCATATTTTATTCCGTCCGTCATAGCGGCAAATAGAGTGGCTGCAGCCAAGTAAGTATTGGTATGTGGATTAGGGGACCTCAATTCAAATCTTGTAGCAAGAGGATTTTCCACATCCCTAACCAGCCCTAGAAGCACTGTCCTGTTTCTTGATGGCATATCAACCGAATGACCCAGTGAGGTTACTATGCATACCGGTGCTTCAAATCCAGGCTTAAGCCTCCTTAAGGAATCATTGGTAGAGGATACAAATGGATTTATTACCTCATAATTTTTTAGTATTCCCATTAAGGATGCATAACCAAATATACTCATATAATGTTTTTTAGTTGGTGCAAAAAGGTTTATCTTCCTTCCGTCCTTAAGCTTCAGGGCTATGCTTAAATGAGTATGCTCACCGCTTCCTGCAACCCCCTCAATAGGCTTTGCCAGGAACGTAACGTCCAGTCCATTGCTTCTGAAAACCTCATGAACAATTGATTTTACAAGAAGCTCATTATCTGCTGCCTGAAGCCCCGTTGAATATTTCCAGTCTATTTCAAGCTGTTCCATTATATGAGTATACTTACCTGACTCATCAAGCTTTGCCTTAACTCCTCCAACCTCTTTATGTCCCATTTCAGGCTCCAATCCATAGTCCTCCATAAGTGTAAGAGACTGTTCCAGTGCCGTCCTTACAGCTCCTTTTGTTCTTGTCCAGTATTGCTCCTGAAGTACCTGTGATGTGGATAACTCTTCAACCTCTGTTTTCTCATTTGGTGTCTTAACCCAAAATTCAAGTTCAGTTGCACAGGTATCAACTATATCTTCTATATCACCCAATTCTATATCATATGCAGCTAATACTTCCGGGTATTTTTCAAACAGCTCAAAAAGTGTTTTTTTCATATATTCCACTGAGCCTCTCAGTACTGATCTTGAGTCTACGGCAGTATTTTCGTGATGAAGGAAGCATGGTATCCTTAATGTTCCCACTGGCTTACCGGTATTTGGGTCAATGTTTTCAAAATTGTAATCCACTGTCCAATTAACCTCCGTATCCGCCAGCATATCCACCTTCGCATTATTTAATGATGCTATTCCAGGAAGTACAACAGATGAACCGTCAGTCTGCACTCCACCCTTTAAAAAATTGTGTATGTCCTTTAAAAATAACTTTGCTGGTATCTTTTCATCCGTGCTATTACCGGAAAGGTCAATGCCTACCAGGGAAACAAACCTTATTTCCGGATGTTCTGTGAGCAGCTTTTCCAAAGCAGCTTCTGAATGTTCCGTTTTAGGAACTACATAAATTAAATCTTTTACCATATCAATAACCTCCAAATTAAAATACATTTAAAAACAAAATAAAAAACGTCCTTAAATAGAAGAACCATGGGTTCCTATTTAAAGACGCCGTTGCCTTTTTAAATTATTCACTTAATATTTAATTATTATATTACTTTATAGAAAATTATGCAACATTTTTTAAAATTTATTTCTTACTATCCTCCCTGAACATATTTGGTGAATTTATTACGATAAATTTTACTGTGTGCATTGTCTCGTTAACCCAGTTATGTGGTTTAGTAGAAAGGAAGTGTGCCGAATCCCCTGGATACAAATCGTGTTTGCAATCTTCAAAATTCAGGGTTAAAACGCCTTCAATTACATATATGAATTCCTGTCCTTCATGGGAATCCATTTCTATATGCTCATTCTCTTTCTGAGGCAGTATTTCAATATACCTGGGCAGAAATTCGCTTTCCTCCAGCATGTCTGACAGCATATAAAACAAATACCTGTTATTATCTACAGAGGAAATTTTCTTTTCATAACTTTTTATAATACATTTTCCCTTTTTTTCGGCCTTGGAAATAAAGCAATCCAACTCCTCATCAAGGGCTTTGGCGATTTTTACGATAGTATGATATGCCACCGTGGTAAGGCCCCTCTCCAGTTGTGAAAGATAGCCTATGGACAAGCCCGTTTTTTCACTTACATCCTTTAGCGTCATTTTTTTTTCAATTCGGCACAGCTTTATTTGTTCTCCAACATTTCTATTCATATTTCAACACCTGCTCTTAACATAATTATGAATATAGTATAACACTTAAGTAGATATTTTACTTTATTTATTAAATATTTTAAGTAAATTACCTGAAATTATTTTAAATGAATTTCATAAATCTTTAATATTTATGTTTAAAATGTCGAAAAATCAATTATATTTAAGTAAATTTTATTAATATTCACCTCAATTTAATTGATTAATTAAATTTAAGGTGATATAATAAGTTAAAAAGTTAAAAGGAGCGATGTAAATGGAAAAGATCATTGGTTTTATAGGTTCAGGAAATATGGGACAGGCTATGATCGGTGGTATTATAAAATCTAATTTGTCAAAGAGCAGTAATGTTATAGTTTCTGATTTAGACCAGAATAAACTTGAGCTTATATCATCACAGTATAAAACTCAGATAACCACAGATTCAATAGAGCTTGTTAAAAAATCGGAACTGATTTTTCTGGCAGTAAAACCTAATATTTACAACATAGTTCTAAACCAGATTAAAGACTATGTAAATGAAAACAAGATTATTATCAGCATAGCACCTGGCCAGACCATAGAATCATTGGAACAGCGGCTTGGTAATGGAACGAAAATTGTAAGAGCTATGCCTAATACCCCCGCATTGGTTAATGAGGGAATGGCTGCACTGTGCAAAAGCTCCAGCGTAACAAATGAAGAATTTGACTATGTAAGGCAGCTGTTTGAAAGTTTTGGTAAAGCGGAGGAGGTTTCCGAGTATCTGTTTGATGCAGTAACTGCAGTAAGCGGCTCATCCCCTGCTTATGTATTCATGTTTATTGAAGCTCTTGCGGACGGAGCTGTTTTAGGGGGGATGCCAAGGGACAAGGCATATAAGTTTGCTGCCCAATCAGTTTTAGGCGCTGCAAGAATGGTAATGGAAACAGGAAAACACCCCGGAGAATTAAAGGACATGGTTTGTTCTCCCGGAGGAACTACTATAGAAGCTGTAGCTGTCCTTGAAAAGGAAGGTTTTAGGAGTGCAGTTATAGAATGTGTGAAGGAATGTATAAAAAAATCTTCCCTGATGAAGGGCTAAAAAATAAGCAGCTACTGTATATTTCAGCTAGCTGCTTTTTTTTATTTATCGTTTAAAATCACATGCATCTATTAATCCCAAATTATTTTACCGCTATAATATTTTTTTGCTATTCTTGTCTGCTCTGAGATTTCCAGGCTGGCCAGGCGGATTTTCCATTGGTGCAGTGATTTAAGCATATCTTGCTCAGACTTTTTAAAAGAACATTTCGTGCCCTGGCACTTGGATATTCTAAGCCATTTGCAGTTCCCGGTATCAGACAGGGCAATGCAATCCGGCATATCAAGCATTTTAAGATTAACTCTGCCGGTGGACGGAATAAAATTCCTTCGCACAAACCGTTCCATTACATTCCTCCTTGCCAATTATGTTATCCTTCCTTTTCAACCATATTAATTAATTGCAGGTTATATTTCTGCCTGATTAAATTTTCTACCTCAAATGCTAATTGAGGATTTTCCTTAAGATAGAGCTTTGCATTTTCCCTGCCTTGTCCAAGTCTTATATCTCTAAAGGTAAACCACGCCCCGGATTTTTCAATGATTTGATCATTTACACCCATATCTATAAGGCTGCCATCCCGCTGCACCAAGTCTCATGATAGAACCTTTCCCAAATTGTTTTTCAATCTGGGTCATTACAACTTCTATTGCCTTTACCTTATCTGCATCTATATTCATAATTTTACACCTTTCCTTCAACCATAGTTAATATAACTGTTCACTGATAATCCCATTAATCTTTTCACTAATTATTTCGGCAGTAGTACCAAATGACATTGCCAGATCTGAGAATAATATATTCTGTATTGAGGTTAAAAGCTTATTATCCTGTTCATAAAATTTTTTACCGTTTAGCTCCACTTTGTTTTTTTCCCTCATTAGGGTGTTCAGTACTCTGGAAATTTCCCTGCGGTTGCCAGTCTTTACTATTCCGGAATACACCTGATTGCGCATAGTGTTTATTTCTATCCAATCTATTCCAGGGTACCTGAAGGATTCAAGTATTTCTTCAGCTTCACCTCTTTTAATAAGCTCCTGCATAGTTATCTTGTTATTATCCACCGGAATGCTTATCTCCAGTTTACTGTTATTAACCGGATGCAAAACATAATAGCTTTTATTGTTTCCCTGAAAATTTTTTTCACATATGTCATCAATTCTGCAAATTCCCTGAGCAGAATAAATAACTAAATCTCCAATATTAAACATACTATAATCTATACTCCTTAATCTCTACTGTCAACCAAATTGACAATTTAATTTTATCATTAGTTTTAAATATTGTCAACTTAGTTGACAATACGTGATGATTTTATTATATTATATAATGTATAGTAAAAAGGGGGGTGATTTAATTGAGGCCTGAACTGCAAAATTTAGATTTAATTGATCTTATAAGCGAGCGACATCTTCAGCTTAGAAGATTTATTGAGAAAAAGTGGAATGACACCAGCAGTATTTATATTTCAAATTCGGAATGGTTTATTATGGCCAGGGTATATAAAAGGAAACCCACAATTTCCTATGTAGCCAAAAATGTTGATATATCAAGGCAGGCTACCCATAAATTCGTTAAAAGTCTCCAGGCAAAGGGATTAATCGAAGTAAAAACCATGGAAAACAATAACAGGGATAAATGCATTGAGCTTACTGAACTGGGGGTAGAATGCTACGAAAAAAACCTGGAAATGAAAGCAGTGCTGGTAAATAGAATTGCTGATAAAATAGGAATTGAAAACGTTAGCTTCCTAAAAGATGTATTAAGGGATGACTGGGGTCTATAGCAATTTTACTAAGGCGGCATCAGCCATTTTGGTGATGCCGCCTTAGTAATGCTATTATAACAATTGCATATTCTAATTACAGCCTGGTATATTTCTAAGCTCGAATTCATCCGCAAAGCTTTTCATGATTTTTTTAGACATGAAAGCCGGGAAAGAAGGTCCTATATTAATATTCTTAAAGTTTAGGTGCAATAGAGACAGTAGTACAATAATAGATTCCTGAGAGTACCAGGAATAATTGAATGTAATTGGAATCTCCTTTACTCCTTCCGCTTCTAATTCTTCTTTTAATTTCATAATCATTGATGCCAGTAAATAAATATCATTACACTGTCCAAAATCGATAACCTTTGGCAAATCACCAATATAACCTGAAATAAGCTTATTAAATCTATATTTTACACATCCTGCCGTTAATATAACAGCATCATCAGGAAGCTCTTCAGCAGCCTTAGTATAGTATTTCCTGCTTGCCGATCGTCCATCTTCCCCTGCTATAACAACAATCCTTTTTAATTTTTCACATTTAACAGCTTCTTTAATTTTATTTTTTATTATATCTGATTGGTCATGACCATATCCTGATTCTATCTCACCTTTTCCAATTTGTATTGGACTCTGGCAGGTTTTTGCCTTCTCTATTATTGCAGTAAAATCTTTTGGGCTGCCGTCATTGCTGTGGGGAATAACCACAGTACCAGGATAAGCAACAACGCCAGTGGTAAATAACCTGTCTTTATATGAAGGTAGCGGCGGCATTAAACAACTTGAGGTCACTATGACAGGCCCCTTAAAACTTTCAAATTCTTCATTCTGCTTCCACCATGAGTTACCGTAATTCCCAATGAGGTTTTTATATTTTTTAAATTTTGGATAACAATTGGCCATCAACATATCACCATGGGTATATATATCAATATTTTTATCCTCTGTTTGCTTTAACAACTCATCCAGATCTTTAAAGTTATTTCCAGCTACAAGAATGCCTGGTTTAATTCCAACCTCTGTATTTACCATTGTAATTTCAGGCACTCCATAATTTGAAACATTAATTTTCTCTAACAATTCCATAATTTCAGCCCCATATTTTCCGCATTCTAAAACCAGGGCTAAAAGGTCATCAATTTCCTGAGCATTATCTAAAGTTATCACCAGGGCCTTCTGAATAAAAGCATGAAATTTATCCTGTTTATCCACAAGATTTTCAGAACGCTTTACATTTGCAGCCAAGCCTTTTAAGCCATATATTAAAAACTCCCTTAGTGACCTAATATCTTCGTCTTTTGTTGAAAGAACACCCACCTGGCTTCCTTTGCCTTCAAAAACTTTTATATCTGTAGCATGCCATACTGCTGCATCTGGTAAATAGAATTGTTTTTCTTTTTTTGCAAGGCCCCAGAAGCTAAGCATATTTTTAAACCATCCAATGTCTCCATTAAATTTAACGCCAGCTTCAGTTAACTGCTTTTTTACCTGCCACTTTAGTTTTAAACCCTGTCTTACTTTATCATAAATTAAATCCTTATCAAAATTTGCATTAGTTATAGTTGTGCACAAACTCTCTATTACAAAATTATCTGCCTGGATATTTTCTATACCAAGATCTCTTGCTTTTACAGTAAATACAGATACTCCTTTAGCAATAAACATAAGCAAATCCTGAGCTTTTGCAATATCTTCAGTTTTTCCACAGTTACCTTTTGCTACACAGGCCTTTCCCTCTGATGCTTCCTGACATTGATAACAAAACATATACATATAAACGCCCCCGTTTTAATTAATCTTAATTCTTACATATTGAAAAGCTCCGTTAATCCTATATTAATATTATAAATAAAACTGACACTATTGGATATAGCGCCAGTTTCATTTTATTTATACAAAATGGAATATGCTTTGTAGTAATATCATAAGGAAACATGTTCCTGTCTTAAGACAAGTGATAAAGAATATATCTCTGTATGACTGTTTGTGAGTCAAGCCTGTTATTCCAAGCAAGGTTATAACTGCACCATTATGAGGCAGTGTATCCATACCACCAGATGCCATTGATGCTATACGGTGTAACAGTTCTGGACTTGTGCCTGTTGCAGCACCCCACTCCATGTATTTTTTGCCAAACATTTCAAGAACTATACTCATACCACCTGATGCTGATCCAGTTGTACCAGCAAGTACATTAACTGATACCGCTTCAGATAAAAGCGGGCTTCCATTGGAGTTAATTCCTATCAAACCATTTGCTATAACTTTAAATGCTGGAAGTGACTTTATAACGTTACCAAAACCAACTTCTGATGATGTATTAAGTATTGCAAGGAATGAGCCAAGGGCTCCAAGGTTGATTGCCTTTGGAATAGTCATCTTCATTGTCCTTGGGTTTGATAAACATGCAAGAACACTACCAACAAGCAATCCGATAATAAGTGCCCAGTTATTCATTGTTCCAACAACACCAGTAGCTACCATACTGTAAGGTTTCTGAGTTGCCCAGGATACTATGTTCCAATTAGGGAATACAACTTTTTGAAGAACTAACGTAACAACCAATACTGCTATTAAAGGTAATAAGGATGGTAAAAACTTTGGTAAAACTTCATTTTCATTGAATTCCGGTTCACATTTGTGGCCTGAACCATATCCTTCACCTTTTGCCTGTGCTGACTTTTTCCTCCACTCTAAATATGCCAATCCTACACCTAAAATTATTATTGTTGCTATAATTCCTGTAACAGGCGCTGCATAAAGGTCAGTGTTAAAATACTTCATTGGTATTGAGTTTTGAATTTGAGGTGTACCAGGTAATGCATCCATAGTAAAAGTAAATGCACCTAAAGCTATTGTTGCTGGAAGAAGCCTTTTTGGTATGTCTGCTTCTTTAAATACTGTTGCTGCGAATGGGTAAACTGCAAATGCTACCACGAATAAACTTATACCGCCATAAGTAAGAATTGCTGCGGATAAAACAACTGCCAAAATTGCTCGTTCTTTTCCAAGCCTATCCACAATTGCTTTTGCAATACATTTTGCTGCTCCAGATTCCTCCATTGCCTTACCAAATATTGCTCCCAGCAAGAAGAATGGAAAGTAAACCTTTAGATAGTTTGCCAAGTTAGGTAAGAATATCTCTGTGTAAGTAGGTAATATAGCCATTCCTGAAAGAAATGCTGCAACTAATGCACATATTGGTGCCATTACTACAACTGAGAATCCTTTATAAGCTAAGAATATTAATAGTCCTAGTGCCAAGAAAATCCCTAATACCGCCATTTATGATACCTCCGTAATTAATTTTTATTTTAATCTATAAGTTTTTCTGTATATATTTATTTAATAAAATATTAATTTTATTAAAGCTTTAATCCCATAGGTTCAGCTTTAAATATACCTTCATCCATTAGTTTTAATTCCTTAGATATAATTGGCTTAAATTCCATGTGTGCTAATATATCTTTTTCAAGATCTACACCTGGTGCTATTTCTATAAGCTCCAAACCATTACTGGTTAGTTCAAATACAGCTCTCTCTGTTACATATAGTACAGGCTGGCCAACGCTTAAGGCATAGTCGCCGCTGAATGTGATCTGTTCAACCTTATCCAGGAACTTGTCAACCTTTCCCTCTTTTAATATCGTCAATTTGCCATCTCCGATTTCCAGCTTTAATCCGCCAGTTGTAAATGTACCACAATATATAACTTTTTTTGCATTTTGAGTTATATTGATGAACCCACCGCATCCTGCAATTTTAGGACCAAATTTGCTGACATTTATATTTCCGGACTTATCACATTGTGCCAGTCCTAAAAATGCTACATCAAGTCCGCCGCCATCATAGAAGTCAAATTGAGCCGCCTGATCAATTATGCATAATGGATTAATGGTAGCACCGAAGCTTAAACCTCCAACAGGTACACCGCCTACTCCGCCTGGTTCTACAGTAAGAGTCATCTTGTCCCCTACACCTTCTTCATTTGCTATCAGGGATATACCTTCTGGCATTCCTATACCTAAGTTTACTGCAGCATTAGGAATTAACTCCATAGCGCATCTTCTTGCGATAACTTTTCTTTCATTTAATTGTAATGGCTCTATTGAGTCTATTGGAATTTTTACGTCGCCGCTATATGCCGGGTTAAATGCCTCACCATAGGTTTGCATGCTATTTTCAGGGGAAGCTACTACTATTGCATCTACGTATATTCCAGGTATTTTTACTTTTCTTGGATCAAGTGAGCCTCTTGCCACAACTTTTTCAACCTGAAGAATTACTATACCGCCTGAGTTCTTTGCTGCCTGTGCCATTGATGTAGCATCAAGAATCAAAGCTTCCTTATCCATTACTGCATAGCCGTCTTCATCAGCATAAGTAGCTCTTAAAATAGCCACATCTATAGGAAATGCTTTATAAAGCAAGTACTCTTTTTCATCGATGTTAACTAATTTTACGATATCCTCTTTTGTAACCTCATTCAGCTTTCCACCTTCAATTCTAGGATCTATAAAGGTTTTTAGACCTACATGGGTTAAAGTTCCTGGTTTTCCAGCTGCTATGTCTCTATACATATGTGATATTGTGCCCTGAGGCAAATTATAGGCTTCAACTTTACTCTCCATTGCCAGTTTTTGAAGTTTAGGTGCCAAATTCCAATGACCGCCTATTATTCTTTTTACTAAACCTTCATAACCAAGATGATTTAGGCCTTTATCCTTTCCATCACCCTGTCCAGCAGCATAAACCAATGTTAAGTCTCTGGGAACCTGCTTCTCAAGAAATGAATTTTCCATTTCTGCTGTAATTTCTTCAGGATGAGCGCATCCAACGAATCCACCTACTGCTACTGTAGCACCATTCTTAATTAAAGCTACTGCCTGCTCTTTTGAAATAATCTTTGATTTCATTTTCATTCCCCTTTCTATATAATTCACTTATTTATATAGCAAGTGCCGTGCCAAACTTTTAGGAAAATGAAAACATTTACTGATCCAGCAAAGCCTTTAAAATCAACAATCTTCAATTACTTCTTCATAAGTTGAAATTTTGAAATTTTAATAGTGTATTTTTTATTTACACAATTATCAATATCCTTACGAATTGACATTATAATAACCGTTTATATATTTTACATGTATTTTTTTTTTACAGTTTACTATGTACCTGTGGCTAATTTTGCTGCTAATTTTGTTAATGTTATAACTAATTATTAAGCCCTTGCAAGTATCTATGATTTACTTCACAAGGGCTTAATAATTAATTGGCAATTTAACTCATCTATCTTAATTTGTACTCTTCAATTTTTTTATATAAGCCAGCTCTGCTGATTCCTAGAATTTGGGATGTCTTATTCTTATTCCAGTTAGTTTTATTCAAACAGTCAATGATAATTTCTTTTTCAACCCTTTCAATTAGATCCTTTAAATATTCATGTTTTTCAAGATGTCTCTTGTGCTTAATATTAACCAACCTTTCCGATAAGTGTTCGGTATCAATTATTATATTTGAATCTAATAAATTGATTGCTCGCTCTATAACATTTTCAAGCTCTCTTACGTTACCTGGCCAATTATAATTGTATAAGCACTCCATTGCGTCTTTTGAAATTCCTTCTACATAAATACCTAATCTTTCAGCTACTTTTCTTCTTAAAGCGTTTGCCAATAAAGGTATATCTTCTCTTCTATCTCTTAATGCAGGTGAAATAACTTTTACTACATTCAACCTGTAATATAAATCCTGTCTAAATTCACCGTTTTCAACCATTTCCTCTAAATTTTTATTTGTAGCAGCTATTATTCTAACATCAATAGCTTTTACTCCAACTGCCCCTATACTTTCAAGCTCTCTTTCCTGTATTACTCTTAAAATCTTTGCCTGCATACCTATAGGCATGTCCCCTATTTCATCAAGAAAAATTGATCCGCCATTTGCAATTTCAAATTTTCCTTTTTTTCCACCCTTCTTAGCTCCAGTAAAAGCTCCATCCTCATAACCGAAAAGTTCCGATTCCAATAATTCAGGTGGAATTGCAGCACAATTTACCTTTATAAATGGAGCTAAACATCTTTTGCTGCTATTATGAATAGCATGAGCAATCATTTCTTTTCCAGTACCGCTCTCACCATTTATTAAAACGTTTGAGTTTGTATTGGCAGCCTTTTTAATTAAATCCTTTACTGCCATAATTTTTTCCGAGGTTCCAATTATATTTTCTACTGAATACTTTGCAGTCTTTGATTCACAAATCCTGCTTTTGTAGAATTCAATCTCTTTTTCCAAGTTATTGACCTTGCTGCTCAACATTTGAAAATCACTGATATCTTTAAAGACCACCTTTGCCACAGCCCCAACAATACGACCGTCCTTCTTCAACGGTACACGCATAGCTATCATTTTGTTGCCTTTAATTTCTTGTATATCGCCAATTTCAGCAATGCCTGTTTTCAAAACATTATTCATTCTTGTATTTTCTATTATTTCCTCTACTTTTTTTCCTATTGGATTGTCACAGCCTAAAAACTCTTTATAAGGCTCACTAATGCTTGTAACTCTTCCGCTATCATCAACTGAAACAGTCCATTCATTCAAAGCGTTTGTGATTGTAAGAAGTGAATCAAGATAGCCTTTATTTGCATTCAGCTGGCTCTGCATGGATTTTTCGTTTGTTATGTCATTAAAAATGGCCATTGCACCTATAACTTTTTCATCTTCTTTTATAGCAATTCTACTGGTAACTATCTCCTTATCATTAATCTTCATATATTGGGATAGTTGCTCGCTCCCCGTATTGAGAATCCTGATCAATTCTGTGCCTGGTATAACTTCTTCAACATATCTGCCAATACTATCTTTGGAACTGATACCCAATAATTCTTCCGCCATGTGGTTAATTACCGCTAAATTCCCCACATCATCAATTATTATTAATGCCTCATGAATATTTTCAATCAATGTACCTAAGCTTTTTTTAAAGAACATAAACTATTCTCCTTAAATTAAATATCCTATATTGCCTGAATATAACAGCTACAACTTTGAGTTAAATTTAACAATCCCCCCTCAGTAGATGCACAAATAATTAAAATATTGGTAAAAAACAATGAGAAATGTAAATGAGAATTTATGTCGAAAAATGTGAAGCGAAGTGCAGCCTGTGGTGAATACTGAAAAGTTATGTCAAATATAATTATACAACGTTTTATAATTTTTATCCAATTTAATTTCTACTTAAAATGAGTGTTATTTGCTACAAAAAGCAGTCAATAACACTCATTACTGTAATATTGCCTATCTAATTATTTTTTGATTTCTCGAATTTGAGCAGCTAGTTCAGGAACCAGTGTCCTATAATCTCCAACCAGTGCCAGGTCAGCAACCTTCATGATTGCCGCATCTGCATCCTTATTAATTGCAATGATATAGTCACTGTCCTGCATTCCAGCTAAATGCTGAATTGCTCCTGAAATACCACAAGCAATATAAACAATTGGTCTTACAGTTTTTCCTGTCTGCCCAACCTGGTATGCTTTATCCAGCCAGCCATTATCTATTGATGCCCTTGAGCCGGCTATAGTTGCCCCCAGTTCATCTGCAAGTTCCTTTAATACTTCGAAGCCTTCCTTGGATCCCAGACCTCTTCCGCCAGATACTATGAACTTTGCTTCTCCAATATCAACTATATCCTTAGCAGCTTTAACAACATCAATTACCTTTGTTCTTATATCTGCTTCTGTCAAATTTGTAATTACCTTCTTTATTTCTCCTGTTTTAGTTTCATCTTTATCTAACTTTTCAAATACTCCTGGTCTTACTGTTGACATTTGTGGTCTATGATCTCCACAAACTATTGTAGCCATTAAATTACCGCCAAAGGCTGGTCTTGTCATAAGCAGATTTCCGTTTTCCGGATCTATATCTAGGCTTGTACAATCAGCAGTTAAACCGGTTGACAGTCTGGCAGCTACCCTTGGTCCCAGATCTCTACCTATAAAGGTAGCTCCAACCAATACTGCTTCAGGCTTCAAGTCATTTATCAGGTCACATATAACCTTTGTATATCCATCTGTTGTATAATGCTTTAGTAGTGGACTTTCTGCATATATAACTTTATCTGCTCCATATGCCACAAGTTCCTTTGCAATATCGTCTATGTCGTTTCCCAGTAAAAGTGCAGTTAATTCTACTCCGAGCTTGTCAGCTAAAGCTTTACCTTTTCCTAACAATTCCAATGAAACTTTTTGAAGTTTGCCGTCTCTTTGTTCAGCGAATACCCATACGCCTCTATAATCTTCTATCTTCATTAATAACGCCTCCTAATTTAGATATAATGTTTTTCTTTAAGTTTTTTAATTGCAAATGATGCTGCTTCTTTTGCTGGCATTATTACTAATTCACCTTGTCCTTTTGCTTCCTTAGTCATTGATTTTTTAACCTTTGTAGGTGATCCGTTCAGACCAAGGAGGTTTATGTCCACATCAATATCATTTGCAGTCCAAATCTTTACATCCTTCTTAAATGTTTCAAAAATATTACAAACATTCATATATCTAGGTTCGTTTAATTCTTTAATAGCAGTTAAAAGAACCGGTGTACCAACCTGAATAATTTCATATCCATCTTCCCATGCTCTTTGTACCTTAAGATTTTTTCCATCAACATCAACCTTTTCTACGTAAGTGATTTGTGGAATGCCTAAATGTTCAGCTATTTCAGGTCCAACCTGTGCTGTATCTCCGTCTATTGCCTGTCTTCCTGCAAAAATTATATCATATTCTAATTTTCTCAGTGCTCCTGCCAATGCATTTGAAGTTGCCAGTGTATCAGCTCCTGCAAATGCTCTGTCTGTGATAAGAATAGCCTCGTCCGCTCCCATCGCCAAAGCTTCTCTTAAAGCTTTTTCTGCCTGTGGAGGTCCCATGCTTATTACTGTAACATTGGCTCCAACTTTGTCCTTTAACACCAATGCTTCTTCTAGTGCATTTTTATCATCAGGGTTAATTATGGAAGGTACACCTTCCCTTATAAGAGTTCCTGTTTTAGGATCTATTTTAACTTCATTTGTATCTGGAACTTGCTTTAAGCAAACTACTATGTTCATTTAATTAGCCTCCTTAGCTTTTATTATCTAAATAAATTTCCTGCGATTACCATCCTTTGAACCTGTGAAGTTCCTTCATATATTTCTGTTATTTTAGCATCTCTCATCATTCTTTCAACAGGATAGTCCTTTGTATATCCATAACCACCAAATAGCTGTACAGCTTTTGTTGTTACTTCCATAGCCACTTCAGCTGCAAAAAGCTTAGCTTTAGCTGCTTCAACACCATAAGGAAGACCTTGATCCTTCTTCCATGCAGCCCTGTAAACCAGATATTTTGCTGCATCAATCTTTACTTCCATATCTGCTGCCATCCAGTTAAGTCCCTGGAACTTATCCAATGACTT
Organism: uncultured Clostridium sp.; assembly: GCA_937927335.1. Lineage (GTDB taxonomy): Bacteria > Bacillota > Clostridia > Clostridiales > Clostridiaceae > UBA699. The sequence goes on along the minus strand of CALBDU010000010.1, from coordinate 42,191 downwards.
GCCGAACTGTTTTCTACCCTTCATATAGGCTACTGCTTCATTTAAAGCACCTTCAGCTATTCCCAAGGCTTGTGCAGCTATACCAATTCTTCCACCATCAAGGGTTCCCATAGCTATACCAAAACCTTTTTCCAGTTTACCTAATACATTTTCTTTTGGTACTACGCAATCTTCAAATATAAGTTCAGTAGTTGATGATCCTCTGATACCCATCTTGTCTTCCTTCTTGCCTATGGAGAAACCTTTAAAGCCCTTTTCAACTATAAATGCGGAAATTCCTTTTACGCCTTTTGATCTGTCTGTCATTGCAAAAACTATAAAGATATCAGCAACACCGCCGTTAGTTATAAATATTTTCTGGCCATTAAGAATATAATTATCACCATCAAGTACTGCAACTGACTGCTGTCCTGCTGCATCAGTACCTGCATTTGGTTCAGTCAACCCAAATGCTCCTAACTTTTCTCCTGTTGCAAGCTTAGTCAAGTATTTCTGCTTTTGTTCCCCAGTGCCGTATTTGTCAATTACAGCAGCACATAATGAAGTATGAGCTGATAAAATTACGCCTGTGGTTCCGCATACTTTGGATAATTCCTCTACAGCAATTATATAGGATAATGTATCCCCGCCTGCTCCACCGTACTCTTTTGCGAAAGGTATACCCATCATTCCATATTTTTTCATTTTTTCTACGGTTTCCATAGGAAATCTTTCGGTTTGGTCAATTTCTGCCGCGATTGGTTTAACTTCATTTTCGGCAAATTCTCTTACCATTTGTCTTACAAGCTCTTGTTCCCTTGTTAATGAAAAATCCATAATTAATCCTCCTGTAAATTGTTATTTATATTTATATTTATTTTCATTCAAAATAAATAACCTGATTTTGTACGAGCTGCTATGCAAGATTAAGTTATGGTGTGGATTTGAAAGAAGGGCTTAATCTTGCATATTACTCATAGATTTATACTAATTTTTTGGGGGGCATTACTGTTGCATCACCATCGATAACTACTTTGCCATCCTGATTTGAACATACAGTCTTTAATTTAACTCTATTTCTATCTTCAATTACTTCAGTAACTTCTACCTCTGCTGTGATAGTATCACCTATACGAACAGGTGCTGTAAATTTCAGATTTTGTGACAAGTATATAGTTCCTGGTCCAGGAAGCTGCATTCCTAAGCATGTTGAAATAAGACCAGATACCAGTATCCCGTGAGCAATTCTACCTTTAAATATTGTTTTCTCAGCAGCAACCTGGTTAGTATGTGCTGGATTTAAATCGCCAGTAATTCCAGCGAATAAATATACATCCGATTCACTTATAGTCTTTACCACAGATGTCTTATCTCCAACTTTAATTTGATCAATAGTTAAACCTTGCATATAATTTCCTCCTTAATATTTTTTTAACAATGTCTTACGGATAAAAGAGGTCTACGGCTTTAAAAGTCCCCAGCCTCTGTATATATTATTATCGTTCCACTACTAGAGCTGTACCCTGTCCTCCACCTATACATAAGGTTGCAAGACCTTTCTTAGAATTTCTTTTGCTCATTTCATGAAGCAGTGAAACTAATATTCTGGCACCAGATGCTCCTATAGGATGTCCTAATGCTATAGCAGAACCATTAACATTTACCTTTTCCATGTCAAATTTCAAGTCTTTTGCAACTGCTAAGCTTTGTGCAGCAAATGCCTCGTTCGCCTCGATAAGGTCAATATCCTGAATTTTCAGTCCAGCTCTATCCAAAGCCTGCAATGTAGCTGGTACTGGTCCATATCCCATTATTGATGGATCAACGCCCTTATTTCCGAAAGATAAAATTTTAGCCAGCGGCTTTATTCCAAGTTCAACAGCTTTTTCTGCACTCATTACTACAAATGCCGCAGCTCCGTCATTTAAACCTGATGCATTTGCAGCTGTAACAGTTCCATCTTTTTTGAATGCCGGCTTTAATTTTGCCATTCCTTCCATTGTAGCTCCAAATTTAGGATACTCATCAACTTCAAATATTTTTGGTTCACCTTTTCTCTGTGGGATAATAACAGGAACTATCTCATCTTTGAACTTTCCAGCCTTTATTGCTGCTTCTGCCTTGTTTTGTGAACTTACTGCAAAGGCATCCTGTTCTTCCCTTGATATTCCCCACTGTTCTGATATATTTTCTGCAGTTATACCCATATGATAATTGTTGAACGCATCAAGGAGTCCATCATTGATCATTGCATCTATTATCTTGCCATCGCCCATTCTCTGACCCCATCTGGTAGTTTTTAGAAGATATGGGGCACTGGACATGCTTTCCATACCACCTACAACCATAATGTCGTTGCTGCCAGACATTATCATCTGGGCAGCAAGGCTAACTGCTCTTAAACCTGAACCGCATAGTTTATTTAATGTAAAAGATGGAACTTCAATAGGTAGACCTGCTTTTACGGCAGCCTGTCTTGCTGGATTTTGGCCATTTCCAGCCTGAATTACATTTCCCATTATTACTTCGTCTACCATTTCCGGTTTAATTCCTGCTCTCTTAACTGCTTCTTTTATTACAATTGCACCAAGGTCACTTACAGGAATATCCTTTAAACTTCCTCCAAATGAGCCTACAGCTGTTCTAACAGCACTTACTATAACTACATCTTTCATTACTTACCTCCATCTGATATATTATTTTAATAATTATAAAATCCCTTGCCTGTCTTTCTTCCAAGGTATCCTGCTCTAACCATTTTTCTCAGTAATGGATGAGGTCTGTATTTTGAATCACCGAATTCATTATAAAGAATATCCATGATAGCTAAGCATACATCATTTCCTATCAAGTCTGCCAAGGTTAAAGGACCCATTGGATGATTTGCTCCTAATTTCATTGCCAGATCTATGTCTTCTGCAGTGGCAACACCATCAGCTAAAATTCCTGCAGCTTCATTTATCATTGGAATAAGAATTCTATTTACCACAAAACCTGGAGCTTCTTCAACCTGAACAGGATCTTTGCCAAGTTTCTTTGAAATTTCTACTATTGTGTCTTTTGTTTCAACGGAAGTGGCTATTCCTTTTATAACCTCCACCAGCTTCATTACAGGTACCGGATTAAAGAAGTGCATACCAATAACTTTATCAGGTCTTTTTGTTGCACTTGCAACATCTGTAATTGATAGTGATGAAGTATTGGAAGCCAATATTGTATCTGATTTACATATCTGATCCAATTCTGCAAATATTTTTTTCTTGATTCCCATATTTTCTATTGCTGCTTCTACAACCAAATCTGCGTCTTTAGCTAAATTGATATCAGTTGTTGCTTGTATCCTGCCAAGTATTTCATTTTTTTCTTCCTCTGTCATTTTGCCTTTGGAAACGCTCTTTTCCAAATTCTTTGTAATGGAAGCTATGCCCTTCTCAACAAATCTTTCCTCAATATCTCTCATTATTACTTCAAAACCTGAAGCCGCAAAGGTTTGAACTATTCCTGATCCCATAGTTCCTGCGCCTAAAACGAATATTTTCATCTTATTCCTCCTTAGAATTATTTATTAGAAAATTCAGCTTTTCGCTTTTCTAAAAATGCTGTCATACCTTCCTTTTGATCGTATGTTGAAAAGCAAAGGCTAAATAGCTCTCTTTCCATTGCCATTCCAGTTTCGATATCAGTTTCTGCTCCTCTATTTATGGCAGCTTTAGAAAATGCAACCGCCTTCTGAGCATTTCCGCATATTTTTTCAGCCAATGCCATAGCTTCATTCATTAGTTCCTCAGGAGTAACTACTTTATTAACCAATCCTATTTTTTCAGCTTCTGCAGCTGTAATTATGTTACCAGTAAAAATTAGTTCCTTAGCCTTAGCCATCCCTGCCAATCTGGAAAGCCTTTGAGTTCCTGCAAATCCTGGTGTAATTCCAAGGCCTACTTCCGGCTGTCCGAATTTGGCCTTTTCAGATGCTATTCTTATGTCGCAGCTCATGGCCAGTTCGCATCCGCCGCCTAGTGCAAAACCGTTAACAGCTGCAATTACAGGCTTTTCCATAAGCTCTATTTTTCTGAATACGCTTAGCCCTAATTCTGCAAAAACACGAGCTTCCTCTGGGATCATATTCTTCATCTCTGCTATATCAGCACCGGCAATAAATGATTTCCCATTTCCGGTTATGATTAGAGCATAAATATTTTTGTCCGCCTTAACCTTATCCAGAACATCATTTATTTCCTTTAGGACATTACTGCTTAATGCATTAAGAACCTCAGGCCTGTTAAAGGTCAGCACAGCTATTTTCCCATTCGAATCCAAAACAACGTTTTCATAACACATAATATCACCCCTTGTATTTGTTACTTTATATATGAGCAATAATTATGCCAATGTTATTGCAATATCAAAAAACATCACAGTTCTGGCATTTAAATATCATTTTCTAAAATTTGTTAGAAATTAAAGTGTATATTTTATTTACACTTTAATTCATATATAGCTGATTTAGGTTTATCGAATCATATCAGTAAAAGTGTATATTTTATTTACATGTATTTATTGTTATCACAAAAAAAAAGAGATAATATTACTTATCTCTTTTTTACAGCTTAAAATTTTATAATTAAATATCATAAAGTTTAGGAATTTACATCTATACCATCCTGAGCAGCCTTTATTATTGAGTTATTCTCATTAATTCTCATTTTCAAAATCTCAATGTTTATTACACTATTAGAATTAGAAAATTCATTTATAAACTTTGAAATTTTATTTTCATTTTTGTAGCTTAGAAGTTTGCAGGTTAAATAAAATACTGCTATTGCTATAAATGCCCCTATAACTCTATTGTTTTGAAAAGTATTGAGAATGACAACAACAGGAACTATATATATTAATAACCTTAAGAATCTTAATATAACATTGGCAGACCTGGCAAACAGCCTATTTATCCTCAGTTTACGGATTTGATGTTTGTAAGAATTGTTTTCTTCGATATAATCATTAATATTTTTCATTTAATTACCTCTCATTTCTTAATTTTGGGGTTATTATTTAAATAAGCAAGTTGCATGCCACTAATTTATTTATCTCTTAAATAAAAAATCAGCCTTCTACGATAATTTTATTCTATCACAGAAGGCTGTACTTTTTTAACTGTTTATAAATAATTAATGCCAATTAATAAACGTTCCCTTTCAATTAAATCCTTTGTAACTGTTTTGTTATTTTTAAATAAATATTTGCATATTTCTTCCAGAGAACCTATTTGCTTATACATATTATCAAGTAATTCTTTATTTCCACTGCAAGTGCTTTGCAGTTTTTGATAAGTATCTAGAATTTCCTTTTCCGCTTCCTTGTAATTCTTAAAAGCATCATTATCAGCACTTAACATGGACTGCAAATGCTCTATAGAATTTGATCCTTCCATATTAATCTCCTTTACTAATCTAAAAATTATTCCAAAGAATTAAAAATTTTTATTCACTATATTTTAACCTTCCGGTTTCCACAAGGTCTTCCATATAAGATAACTTTTCCAGCAATACTTTTTGTCTCTTCTTATATATAGTCAATTTATCCACCAACTCATTCTCTTCTTCTTTTGATAAAGGAATTACTGCAACCTCATTAACTAAAATCTCGCTTCTGGCAGAATCAACACCTTCCTTATACATACCAATAAAATCTTCATGTCTTTTAATATCTTCAGATAAACATTCCCGGGAACAATAACCTCCAATTTTCCAGTCTTCTAAAGAAAACATAGTTTCTGGATTATTATTTCCACAGTACATGCATCCATCCATGAGCATATTACCTCCTTATATTTTATTAATTTCATTATAGCACTATATGTAAAATTTAACAAATTAAACACATCTGCTTAAAGCCAGCTATTTCAACGGTTTACGTATTTTGGAGGAAATATTCAAAATGATATTAAAAAATAAACACCAGTGAGACATTAGTCTCACTGGTGCTCTATATAACCAGGTGATTAGGTTTAGCTCTCTTTATTTTAAAGGTTCAAGATGGGCCTGGAAATGTCGAAGTATTTCAGGTTCCCAGGTTATTTTATAACCCTTTACTGATGCCGCTCTTTCCTTTATTGCTATCAGGGCATCTGCCATTATATCAATATGGGATTGGGTGTATACACGACGTGGAATTGCAAGCCTTGTAAACTCAAAGTCAGCTTTTAACTGTTCCTTAGTATCCGGATCATTCCCTAGCATATAGGAGCCGATATCACAGGAACGAATTCCGGCTTCCCTGTATAATTCAATTGCTAATGCCTGTCCTGGGAATTCATAATATGGAATATGTGGGAACATGGCCTTGGCATCAACAAATACACCGTGTCCTCCAACTGGAGCCTGATATGCAATACCTGCATCATCCAATCGGCTTGCCAGATATTCCATTTGACCAATTCTATACCTAAGATAATTTTCATCTAAGCCTTCATATAATCCTATAGCCAATGCTTCAAGGTCTCGTCCTGATAAACCGCCGTAGGTAATAAAGCCTTCAAAGGAAATAGTTCTTCCCTTTATCTTCTGGTATAAATCAGCATCCTCCTTAATACCTATTAATCCGCCCATATTAACTATTGTATCCTTTTTAGCACTCATGGTAAAGGAATCCGCATAGCTGAACATTGTTTTGATAATATCTTTTATAGACATGTTTTTGCATTCCTCTTCACGCTGTTTAACAAAGAATGCATTTTCAGCATATCTTGCTGCATCAATGTTGAAAAAAATATTATATTTTTTACATATAGCTGCTGTATCTCTTACATTTGCTAATGAAACAGGCTGCCCACCTGCTGAGTTATTGGTAATTGTTATAATTACACAGCCAATATTTTCAGCTCCATACTTAAGAATAAGCTCTTCCAATTTTTTCACATCCATATTTCCCTTGAAAGGCACTCTTAATGTTGGGTCTGAAGCTTCCTTTACAGTGCAATCAATGGCTCTGGCACCGGACAATTCCACATGAGCCCTTGTGGTATCAAAGTGCATGTTTGAGATAGAGTATTTTCCTTCTCCAAGCAATAGTGGGAAAAGCACCTTTTCAGCAGCACGTCCCTGGTGAACAGGCTGAATAAACTCATATCCAAATATGTCCCTGCCTGCATTAAGCAGCTTATAATAGCTGGATGCTCCTGCATAGGCCTCATCCCCTCTTATTACTCCTGCCCATTGTTCCTGACTCATGGCATTTGTTCCGCTGTCTGTTAAGAGATCAATGTAGCATTCTTCTCCTGCCAAATAAAACATATTGTATTTCGCTCTTTTTAATGCCTCTTCTCTTTCCTCTCTGGACAATACCTTAATAGTTTCAACCATTTTTATTCTAAATGGTTCCGCAACATATTTAATAGCCATTACTATTACCTCCTGGATTTGTTATTTTATCTACGGTAATAGTATCACCATTTAATTTATTTGAATAAGGTATAATTTTTATAATTCAGTTATTACTATTAATTATAACAATATATATTAACTGAATTTATTTTCCAACAGAGTAACAAACTCCATAACCTTTTTCGGAAGACTCTCTTTCTTCCGCTTTATCCACCCCATACTTATATTGATGCTGCAATTGACAATAGGAATTGCTTTTATACCTAATGCACTTTCAATTTTCCTGTTCCAGTCAGTTTCAATGCAAATCAGGTCGGTGAGGCTCATGAGCCTTAGCCTGGTGGCATAATCATCTATGAACATAGTTTTTTCAAATTCAGTAAAATGTACACCATCTATCTCAATTAGATATGACAGGTTGGAAAAATAATCATCCGGTGCTCTTATCACTGTACTTTTAACAAGTTCCGGCATTTCTAATACCTCATTGTTGTAGAAGGGACTTTTTTTACCAACGTGCACATACCATGTATCTATAGCAAATTCATGGTACTGAAGATTTTTAGAATCCAGCAGACGATACACATCCTTCTTTTGCACATCATTAATTTCAATAATTCCAATATCTGATTGAAGACCCGCAACACTTTCGATAATGTTTGCCACCCTGTCTTCTTTTAATGTAATTTCAATATATTCATTGTTATTGTAAAACTCCGCCATGACCTCATAGAGCATGGGACACGAATATGCAGCAATATTAATACTGTCTGGAATATCCTTATGTGAAATTCTCTGAATCATGTCTAGCTGTTTTCGTATGGTTTTCACATACTTATATAATTTATATCCGTCTTCAGTGAGCTTAACTCCCTTATTGGTACGCTCAAACAACCTTGTATTTAGCTCCTCTTCCAGGTTTCGTATGGCTTTACTCAAATTAGGCTGGCTAATGTACAGCTCCTCAGCAGCCTTATTCATGCTGCTGCTCTCGGCAACCTTTTCAAAAAATATCAGTTGTTGTATTTGTACCATAAGCCCCTCCTAAGATTTATTTACCTGCTTTTAAACAATTTTTTCAGGAAGCCCGCTTTTGCATTATTATCAGAATGCAAATCCTCTTCCTCTGAACTTTCAATATTATCTAAACAGGTCTGTTCTGTAATTTCACTTTGTTTTTGCTCTTCTCTAATGTCATCTCTTCTATCTCTTGCCAGATCCTTTATTTTTCTTTCAGCCCCCGGGGCTGTTATAACTTTGCTAAAATAAAGCAATGCATTATCAAAATCACCTTTACGCCTATTGAGGTCACCAATTAGATACAATACTGTATATTTATCCATACCATAGAAAGGAAATGACTCATGTTCATAGGCATCCATGAAACCTGTTAATGCATGTTCCCTGAATAATGCCTCGTTATTTTCATCCTTAAGCTCTCGATACATCCATGATAATTTTAAACAAGTCATTGCTTTTTGGCTGGATCTGGCATTTATGATTGCGTAATTAAGCAGGGCCAATTTATATCTTTCCACTGCTAGTTTAATATCATTAAATTTAGGGTAAATCTTAGCCTTCCATTTTGGTGTTATCTTAGACTGCACTAATGTAATCTGATCCTTCTTTATCTTGTCAAAATCGGATTTCATCGCAGCATAACCACATATGTTGCATACCCAAACATCGTAGTAATAAGGATTTATCAAGTCATAATGTGCATAAAAATCACTATCCTTTTTTCTAAGCCTGTATCCATTTGTTTTTACAGCCCTCACAAAAGTTATATGATTGCACACAGGACAATTCAACCTTTTATCATATAATAAAGCTTCTATCTTTTCCTGACGTCTCGCTTCCTCTTCTTTATCGTCAACAATTTCCTCTTCCGGCTTTTTATATAGATCTAAATCAACTACATCTTGGAAACCTAAATCTTCCAAGCCCTCAAAAACATTACCCTCATTCCTCATAGTTTTGAGCCCCTGTCGTTCTATTCTGCATCAAATTGATACTAACAACTGCCACTTTTTACTATACCACATTTAAATTCTAAAAAAAATATTTATGATAAATTCCGTATGTTTATTGAAATTACAAATGATAATGATTATAATTATCATTATAGGATAAATTTTGTATTTTGGAGAAAGAAATGTTTACAAAGATATGGAACTATAGAGGCAAAAATCACAAAATAACTCAGAAACAAAATGAACCCTGCAATAACTGCATTTGTCTTTCAGACCTTGAATGTGGAAATTGCGCAAAGGTTGTAAGGCTTCAAGGCAGCAATGCACTGATTTGCAAGCTTAAAGCCATGGGTATTTTTGCGGGAACTGTTATCGAAAAGAAAAGTGCAATACCTGCAAAAGGCCCGATTATTGTTGAAAAGGGTGGCACTCAGGTTGCCCTGGGATATGAAATTGCAGAAAAAATAACTGTAGAACGCCTATAATCAAATTTACTTTTTATGTACTGCAAAATTAGGAGGGGCCATGATAAAAGTTGTACTTGCTGGAAATCCCAATGTTGGCAAAAGCCTGGTTTTTTCCCGAATAACCAGAATAAAAATTGTTACGGCAAATTATGCTGGAACTACTGTGGATATGAAAGCCGGCCAATGCAACTATAAAGGTAACCAATATGAAATAATAGATATACCTGGAATCTATTCACTGGAGGAGTTTTCAAAAACTGACGAAATTGCACTTAGTATAATTAAGGATGCAGATATTATTATTAATGTAATTGATTCAACCAACCTTGAACGTAACCTGAATCTTACTCTTGAGCTTATTAAATTGAAAAAGCCTATGGTGGTATGCCTGAATTTCTGGGAAGAGACAATGCATAAAGGTATTTCCATTGATTATAAAGAGCTGGAAAACCTTCTTGACACCACAGTTGTTACAGTTAGTTCCCTAAGAAATGAAGGAATCTCGGAGCTGCTGGCTTCATTGTCCAGTGCCAGAATCAGCAACTTGGAATGTGATACTGAAAATAACTGGAATTACGTTGGAAGTATGGTAAAAAAGACACAGAAGTTATATCACCGCCATCATACAGTTCTGGAAACAATAAGTGATTTGACGCTGCATCCAATATGGGGCATAGTCATCGCTTTTTTTGTTCTTATTTCTACTTTAATTATTGTGCGATTTATGGGTGAAAGCTTGATTAAACAAGTTTTTGAGCCATTTTATACATATGCATATAATCCGCTGCTGCAGGATTTAGCAAAGAAAATTCCGTCTGAATTTATCAGAAGCATTTTTATCGGGAACAGTTCCGATCCTCTTCAATCCTTTGGAATTCTTACCAGCGGCGTTTATATAGCACTGGTTTCAGTTTTTCCTTATTTTTTCTCTTTCTATCTTGTTTTCGGTTTTCTTGAAGATTTCGGGTATCTCCCCAGGCTTGCAGTGATCCTGGACAAATTTTTCCACGCCCTTGGGCTTCATGGTTATTCGTCAATTCCGGTTATGCTTGGCCTGGGCTGCAAAGTACCGGCTTTTATGGCAACAAGGAGCCTTACCAACAGACGTGAGAAAATATTGACTATTACCTTGATTTTTATGAGTGCTCCCTGTCTTTCACAGAGTGCAATGATTGTATCTCTAGGTATGAATTATGGAATAGGTACAGTTGTTTTTATATACTTGATACTTATCACCTTGGCCCTGACTTTCAATTGGCTTTTAAATAAGATATACAGCAAGTCGGATGACTCTGAGTTCTTTACCGAGTTCCCGGCCTGCAGAATACCTTCATTTAAGCTTATGGCAAATAAGCTTTGGATTAGAATTGTGGAATATTTCTCCGAGGTTCTTCCAATGATTGGTGTGGGTGTACTTGCTATGAATATCCTGGACAACCTTCATGTTATAAGCTTTATTACAGAAATAATCCAAAAGCCGGCAAATATTCTGCTGGGACTTCCAGCTGGAATTGCTCCGATAATGCTTTTGAATTTTCTTAGAAAGGATGCATCTGTTGCACTGCTTGTACCTTTAAACCTTACAGCCCATCAATTTATAATAGCATGTATCTTTTTAACTCTTTCAACTCCATGCATTGCATCCTTATTTTCTTTAATTAAGGAGCTTGGAGCTAAAACAGCTATGAAGCTTATATTGTTGATGTTTTTAATTGCTTTAGCAGCATCTTCACTTATTCATTTTATGTATATATTATCATAAAACTGTACCAGCCCACGGAGCATTTACCAGGGCAACAAGGGGAAATTTATGTATACTATCAGCCATTAACTTACCTGCTCTACACTGTCCGCCCCTTTTGCAAAATTTAGCTGGGATAGAGAATATACTATAAGAGCTACCCATATGAAACAAAAAGCTATCATATCTCCATTTGTAAAGCCTTCATGATATATAAAAATTGCAATGAGCAGACTTATAGTTGGTGATATATATTGAGTTAATCCAACGAGAGATAACGGAAGTCTTTTTGCCGCACTGGAAAATAACAGCAATGGCACCGCTGTAACAATTCCAGCTCCTATAAGCAAAAGAATAACTAAAGTGCCCTCTATATTGAACGCACCTATTCCGCTGACATTCCTATATGCTATATATGCAGCAGCAACTGGAGCAAGCATAGCTGTTTCAATTGTCAATCCAATTATTGAATTAGCCTTAACTGATTTCTTAATTGCACCATATAATGCAAAGGAAATAGCCAGTGCCAGGGAAATCCACGGAATCTTGCCATACTGCACTGTTTTGATTAAAACGCCTATAGAAGCAATGGTAATTGCTGCCCATGTCCAATTATTCAGCTTTTCTTTGAAAATTAACACTCCCAAGGCTACAGCCAATAAAGGATTGATATAATATCCGAGACTTGCATCAACAATTTTGTTTGAATTCACAGCCCAAATGTACAAGCCCCAGTTAATGGCAATCAAAATTGATGCCGCAAAGATATTAAACATTTGTTTCCTTTCCTTGACCATTTCCTTTAATTCAGTCCATTGCCTGGTTACGGCTATAATCAAAGCCATGAATACAAAAGCCCATACAATTCTATTTGATAAAATCTCTATTGAGAATACGGTATTAATTAACTTCCAGTATATAGGCAAAATACCCCATAAACCGTATGCGGCAACTGCACACACTATACCAGCAGTTTTCTCCTTTTGCATTTAACTTCCCCCGATTCTAATTCTAATAATATTTATATAGGATATTATACATCAAATATCTACAAATTGCCTAACTAAGAGAATATTATTAACAAGGCAGCCCAGCCTATTGTTAATAATATTAAGTTTTATTGGAAATTGATAGCTTTTTTGTTAAAATAATTATATGCATTTATATCAATTGAAGGGTAGATTATATATGGAAGTAGTTTTTAAGTTTATCACTGAAATCTTGCCGTCAATGCTCTGTATTTTAGCCATAATATTTTTAATAGTACAATACTATAAGGATAGAGATAATGATTGGTCATATTTTATTATTTCTGCATTATTTTATATATTGGCTGAATTTAGCATAAATGTTTTAGACGAAATTATTAATTTAAATATTGATATAATATTCTATATCTGCTTTTATGCAACCATATTTTTATATTTGAAAAACAGAAAAAAAGGCCTTTTAAAAAATCCTTCCTGGAATAAAAGTTCTCAAAAAGATTTGTTTATGCTTTTAATTATAGATTTTTTTACTCTTACGTTAGTGGCTTTTCTGGTATTTTATTGCTTTGACAGAGGAGCCACCAATACTGCCATTAGCTATAATGTTAATGCTGCATCCATAAGCACCTTTATATATCCTGTACTGGATTTTATTCTTCTGGGGTATTATACATATTTAAGTAAAAATTATATAATGAATGATAGAAAAATATATCCTTATTTGTCTCTTGGATTTATTATTTGGACCATTGGAGATTTATTATATGCCTTTGAGGCAATATTCCAAAATGGAAACTATAAAATAGGCGGGTTATTGATGACCTTCAGTCTGATAATGTTCATGTATGTTGGTTATAAAGTAAAGATGTCCATGGACAGCCCAAACTATTCTACAATAGATTTATTTCTAGACAGCTCAAAATTTAATCATCTTACAATTATTATGATAGGAATGGTTTACATATATCTTGCTGTATATTTATATTGTTATGTATATTTCAAAGATAATATTGCCTTCATGGATACGGTTGAAACCTGTGGTGTTGGCATGCTGCTCTTGTGCACTGTAAGGCATAATATCAGAAGCCTTTATTCTCATCAACAAATTAATGAGTTGAAAAAAGATGCCAGAATTGATCCATTAACAGGTCTTTACACAAGGAAATATGCATTTAACATGATAAACAGCATATATAATGCATCCAGGCATTTCAATATGGAAATGTCTGCTCTTATGATGGATATTGATCATTTTAAAAAATACAATGACAGATGGGGCCATGCCTGCGGAGACCAGATATTAAAGGATATAACCCAATTAATTAGCAGCAGCATTTGTACATCAAATATAATGTGCAGATATGGCGGAGAGGAGATTCTAGTTATTATGCCTGGAATTGGAGCTGATGAGGGCATTGGTATTGCTGAAAGTATAAGAAGAAATGTGGAAAAATACAGTTTTTATAATGATAATATAGAGCCTATCGGCAAAGTTACAATTTCAATAGGAGGAGCTACCACCGGCAACGATACAGAAGATGAGTTTGAATTAATTAGAAAAGCTGATAAAGCCCTGTACGAGTCAAAAAAAACCAGGAATAGATGTTCCTGGATTAACCTTGACTGCCATGAGGAGAGTAACAGTTTTACGTAATTATCCGATGTACTTGGGGCAAGAAAATAATGTAAATTCAATTATTTGTATTAAAGATACTAAAGAAAATTTAAAGCACTGCTTTGAGTTAATAAAGGATACATTATTGCTTATACCAGAGGAATTGGAACTAGGGATTATAGTTAAAGAAATAAGGAGTAAGCTTGACAAAGTGATTTAGCAGATTATTCAGGATTCTGTATAACAAACATAATAGGTGAGGCAGGTATTGACTGTCTCACCATTTTTAATATTATAGGCAATTTTGCTCGCCTTAATTCCAAATCAAATTGTTAGGAATAATTTTCATAAGGCAGATATTGTCTCCTGCTTTTATGCTTTTTAATAACTCCACGTCAACTTCACATCCAAAGGCTTTTTCAAAAAGGACTTTGCTGTATCCTGTGGTGCACTGGCACCAGGTTTTCGTGTCTAATCTTTCTATGTCAGTCAGTATAGGGCAAGGGCAAAACAAAAACTGCAGATAAAGAATCCCTTCCTGATAAAACAAGCCAGCCGATTTTGCCTTATCTGAACTTGCAAATTCCTCCATATTTCTAGAGGCCATTTTCAGTTCTTTTAAAAAAGCCAGCTTATTATCCATATCGTAGCCGCACTGGCAATTCATACGAATCTGCTTAGTGGTTTGCTGATTAAATTTGTTCTCCAATCTTTGCATAGTGGAATTTACCCACTGGGCATTATTCTCACTTTTTGCAGAGCCATCAATTCCATAAATAATTTCTTCTGCCGTCTCGATATCACTTTCATTTTTAACAGCTTGAAAAATAGCATGTTCCTGCATTTTCCTTATGTCAAACATTTAAAACTCCTCCTTTTTTTTGAAAAATAAAAACAGACTTTCTCGCAATAAAATTAATATTGATTAATTCTCATTATAGGAAAAAGTCTGTTTTAATACTTCTGAATTCTTGCCCTATTTAACCGGAATACACAGATCCATGATTACTCGTCCACTTTCCTTATTGATTTTCTTGTAAATATTCAACCCGCATCTTCCGTCCATTTTATAACCACTTTCAGGAAGCCATATACTGAATACCCCCTGTATAGTGCAAAAAATATCCTGTATCTTTCCCTCGAATGTATAGATAGCGAATTTACCGCCTTTTACCGTTGTAACATTACCTAATCTGCAAAATTCATTTGTTGTCATACAAATATCGCACAGGCAGCTATTCAGGTTGGTAATGGAAGGATCATCATAAAACCTTTCAATGAATACTGTATCAGGTTTGATATAATCTTTGAATTTTTCCATAAAAATAAACCATTTTTCCTTCAGTTCCATATAACTTCCTATCATCCGTTCGTAAATAACCAAAAAGTCAGGGAGCTCCTGAATTATTATTTTGCTGTCATAGTCAGCAAAGGTATCAAATCCGGAAAGCCCCTCGGGATAGAAGGGGCTAAGCATACCATTTACATTTGTAGATTTCCGAAACTCTACAGGAGAAATATTACGATGCTTTCTAAATGCAGAGCTGTAATTTGATGAGCTGTATCCGTAATCAAGCCCAATATCGGTTATTGGCTTATTCTTTTTCAACTTAATATCAATAGCACTTTGATCCATTTTCATCCGTTTTATAAATTCATACACACTTTCACCGGTGACCTCCTTAAATGATCTGCAGAAATAAAATTTTGAGAAATGAAAGTGTTCTGCAACATCTTCAATTGAAAGGTTCTCATCAAAATGCTGTATGATGTAATCAATACTTTGGTTGATTAATTCCCTCTGAATCATAATACAACCTTCCTTTCAAAACTGCTCCCTCACTCCGTATTATACAAAGCTATCATAGAGTTGCTGTACATAAAAACTCAACTTGCTATTGCCCCATTATGGGGAAGACGTAATCTAATCAGCTCTGCAAAATATTCTGCTCCAATCTTTAATATATCATCATTAAAGTCATAACAGGAGTTATGAAGGGGAACATTGCCAACTCCTTCATAATCATCCCCATTTCCTATGAATACAAGGCAGCCGGGAACCATCTGTAAAAAGGCTCCAAGATCTTCAGAAGCCATCCACTGGGGGCAGTTTCCATCCATGTTTTCTTGACCAACAATATTTTTAGCTGCTTGTACAGCAATGTCAACGCACTTTAAAGCATTAACCGTTGGCGCAAATTCATGGGTATATTCAAATTGACACTGCGCTCCATTTATATTGCAAATCCCCTCACTTATTATCTTCATCCTCTCCTCCAGCAGCTTTTGCACCTCAGGTGCATAGCTTCTGGTATCCCCTTTAATTACCACATTTGTAGGAATGGCATTGTGAATTCCATCTGTGATAAATTCAGTACAGGAAATTACTGCAGGAAAAGCAGGATCTACATTACGGGATATAATTGTCTGCAAGGCAAGAACTATTTCAGAACCGATAACTATAGGGTCTTTACCCATTTGGGGGCTTGATGCATGGGTGCCCTGGCCCTTGATACGGATTACAAAGTTATCCTCGCTTCCCATGATTCCACCTACACGGGTTGCAATGAAGCCCGCAGGCATTCCCGGCCTGTTGTGTATTCCGTACACTTCATCCATGGGGAAACGCTGAAAAAGTCCATCCTGAATCATTGCAGCAGCTCCTTTTCCAGGTTCCTCTGCAGGCTGAAAAATAAACCTCACAGTACCGTTGAAATTTCTTCGTTCAGCTAATAATTTGGCAGCACCCAATACCATGGTCATATGTCCGTCATGACCACAGCCATGCATTTTACCTGGATTCATGGAGGCATACGGGAGAACCCCAAGCTCAGTAAGATTAAGCGCATCCATATCCGTTCTGATACCTATTACAGTCTTATCGTCACCAACTTTAAGATTAGCAATGATTCCTGTTCCCCCAATATTTCTGTGAACCTCCAGTCCCATCTCCGCCAATATTCCAGCAATATATTCAGAGGTGTTTTTTTCCTCAAATGCACTTTCAGGATGCATATGGAAATAATGCCTCCATTGAATAAGCTGTTTTTCCAAACCATCGTAACTCATATTATTGCCCCTCCTAATTTTTCTCAAGAAACTGTTTACTGATTGCCCCCAAGCTTGCTGACAACCTCAAGTAATACATTAGCCCCCATCACTATATCTGTATCCTTCGTATTCTCCCTGGGATTATGACTTATACCCTCAATGCTAGGTACAAAAATCATAGCTGTAGGGCAAATACGGGCCATCATCTGGGCATCCTGTCCTGCACCGGATGTCATTCGTCTTGTTTGGAGCCCGTGGCTATCTGCAACCGCTTCTATCAGTTTAACAATTGATTCATCAAAGTCAACAGGCTTGAAACGAACCAGTTGTTCTGATTTAATGGTTACACCCTCCGATTCTGCCAGCCCTTTAAGATAGTCCGCCAGTGCCAGCTCTTCCTCTTCTAATTTTACATTATTTGGGTTGCGCAAATCAACTGTAAATACTGCCCCTGATGGAATCACATTAACAGCATTGGGTTTAAATTCAATAGTACCAACAGTTGCAAGTGTTTTTCCATTGGAATTACTGGCACGATCCCGCAAATATGCTATTACCCTGGCAGCTGCAACACCGGCATCGTGACGCATATCAGTTGGTGTGGTGCCAGCATGGTTTGCAATACCTTCGATGGTAATCCTTTGCCAGGATATACCTTGAAGATTTTCAACAGCACCTATGGGAATACCCATTTTATCAAGAATCGGTCCCTGTTCAACATGAAGCTCTATGAAAGCATGGGGCTTTAAAAATCCAGGCTCCATATTGCCTGCATACCCGATGCGTACAAGCTCCTCACCCATTATTGACCCATCAGTACCTACTGATGCCAGGGCCTCATCAACTGAAAGGCCACCTGCATACACCAGAGATCCCATCATGTCAGGCTGGTAGCGTACACCCTCTTCATTGGTAAATGCAGCTACCCCAATTGGGCGAGTTGGAGAAAAACCCTTCTCCTGCAAAGTGGTTATAACCTCGAGGCCGGCTAAAACTCCATAACATCCGTCATATATACCGGCATTAATTACTGTATCGATGTGGGAGCCAAGCAAAATAGGTGCCTCATTTCTATTATCAGCTTCATACCAGATACCAAATATATTTCCAATTTTATCGATTTCAACTTCCAATCCGGCTTCCTTCATCCAGGAAACCACCAAATCGCGGCCAGCTTTATCTTCATCCGAAGCAGCTAATCTTGTACGTTTATTTTCTCCATCAATGCCAGTACTTCCAAGTTCTTTAAGTCGGCCAAGCAGTCTTTCAGAGTTGATAGATAATTTAAAATCAGTAACTGTCATATTTCTCTCTCCTTTACTCTAATATGGATGGATACATTCCATCCCACACAATCTTTCTATAATTCTCAGGATCAGTGTCCCCCTCAGTGCTTATTATGAGTACCTTAGAAGCCTTTCCAAGCTTCAGTTTATGGACTATTTCATTCAGGGACTCCTCCTGCATAACCATACTGAGAACGCCTAAACCAACTGCCCCAGATTCACCTGATAAAACCTTGGGATCATCCTTCAGCGGATTTCCAAGTACCCTCATGCCTTTGGCTGTGAAATAATCAGCGCAGGAAATATACATGTCTGAATAGTCCCTAAGTATTCCGAAGCTTACAATGCTTGGTTCGCCGCATGCCAGCCCTGCCATTATGGTAGGCATAAATCCTGTAACCGCATGAGGCTTTCCATCCTTAGCTTTTGCTGATTTATATATGCATGCAGCTTTATCCGGTTCTACTATTGCTGTTATTGGCCAGTTTTCGCCAAACTTACCTACAAGGCTTCCAAGCATACTTCCAGCAAAGGATCCTACCCCTGCTTGAAGAAACACATGAGTCGGCTTATCTTCCCCTGACTCCCTGATCTGCTCCAATGCTTCATCCATGATTGTTGCATACCCCTGCATTATCCAGGTAGGTATTTCAGTATAGCCTTCCCATGAGCTGTCCTGAACCATCACGCCGCCATGGTCCTTGGCATATTTATCTGCCAGTCTCACAGCATCATCATAATTCAGATCTGTTATCGTAGCCTCTGCCCCTTCTTTTCTTATGTTTTCAAGTCTTATTTGGGAAGAACCCTTTGGCATAAATACTACTGATTTATGTCCAAGCTGATTGGCTGCCCAGGCAATTCCCCTGCCATGGTTTCCATCTGTTGCTGTAACAAAGGTTATAACCCCAAGTTTTTCCCTGACTTCCTTTGATCTTAGTTTTTCAAAGGAAAGCTCTGAAATATCCATATCAAGCCTTTGAGCAAGATATTTTCCTATGGCATAGGAGCCTCCAAGTACCTTGAATGCATTTAGTCCAAACCTATAGGATTCATCCTTAATCCAGATTCTGTTCACACCTAAATATTCAGCCAAATTGTTCAGCTCAGCCAGAGGAGTTCTTTTATACTGAGGAAAGCTTTCATGAAAACCCCTTACTTTTTTAACAGTATTCTTATCAATAAATTCCACAAGGGTTTTCTGTTCCAGCCCTGTTCTTGATTCATCATTTACAATATACTCCATATCTTCTTTTTTCATTTATAATGCCCTCCTTAATCTTTATTCAGTATTAAAATCTAATTGACTATGTTATAATTATATTGCGTAATATAATTATATTCTATCAATTTATTGATGATTTATATCGTAATATTGATATTAAGGAGAGGATAACATTGCAGGTTTATGAAGTTCTGACCACAGGCGACCTCAAAGAAATAATGAAGCATGGCAGTAAATCATTCCCGTTAGCTGCCTACAAAACAATGCTCAGCAAAAACAAGCTTGGATATATACAGCTGCACTGGCATGATGAAATTCAATTTTCACTTGTAACCAGGGGATGTGTAAATTTCACAGTAGGGCAAACCTCCTATAAAGTTGAAGAAAATAACGGTATATTTATCAATTCAAACTGTCTCCATTCAGCTAAACCGTTTGATCATAGTGATAGTGAGTATATATGTTTTGATATATCTCCAGACCTGTTTATAGGTCCCGCTGAAAGCATAATCCGTCTAAAATATTTAGACCCATTTTTAAAGTCAAAGTCAGTTCCAGCTATTACCTTAAGTCTATCCACTGAGTGGGAGAGGAATATCTTAAATATCTTAAACAGCTTGTATATCACATACGAGGAGCATAGCTTCGGATTTGAGCTTGAAATGCAATATAATATACTAAAGGTTCTGCACCAGATGATTACCACCTGCAATTGGTTTGAAACAGATGTTAGCTCATTTGCATTTGTTGAAGATCAACGCATTAAAAAAATGTTGTCTTATATACAAGAAAACTATAAACAAAAAATTTCACTTGAGGACATAGCGAAAAATGCAAACTTAAGCAGATCTGAATGCAGCAGGTTCTTTAAACGGATGACCGGGCAGACTCCTTTTGAATATTTGATCTCATACCGCATCAATCAAAGTACTCTGCTGCTTAGAAACACTGATTTGTCTATAACAGAAATTTCAGATGAAGTAGGATTTGGCAGTGTCAGTTACTTTATTGAAAAATTCAGAAAACAAATAAGCTATACACCTAAGGATTTCAGGAATTTCTGCGTGGAAGTAATTGAATCAAAGTAAATAAGCTACAATGAAAAAGGACTAAATTCAGTATATTTTACTGATTTAGTCCATATTTTGAGGGTTGGCGGCATTAATTAATAATGTTTTTCAAATAGTTACTTAACAGCACTTTCTGCCTTACCATATTTTAATTTATAAATGATTGTCAGAAATAAAAGCCAGGGTATACCTACTAAAACTGCTATCCTGTTGCCAGGATTTATTACCATTACTATAACAACAAAAGCCACGAATGCCATAGCAAGAAAATTAGCTGCAGGATATCCGAAGGTAGGGAACTTAAGACTCCTAACCTGCTCAGGTGTAAGGGAATTCCTGAATTTCATCTGGCACAGTATTATAACAAACCATACAAATAACCCTGCAAACGTTGATACTGAGGTAATAGTGGTAAATGCATTTTCAGGCATAGTGTAATTAAGAACCACACCTATCATTGCACATCCAGCTGAAAATAATATTGCTTTAGCAGGAACCTTTGATTTACTGAGATCTGCAAACATTTTTGGAGCCTTACCTTCAATGGCAAGTCCATATAGCATACGTCCAGCTGTGTATATACCTGAGTTACATGCCGATGATGCAGCAGTGAGCACAACAAAATTGATTATACCTGCAGCCGCCGTAATCCCAAGGCTTGAGAAAGTTAAAACGAACGGCGAGCCCTTTGTACCAATTTCATTCCATGGGTATAGTGACATAATAACAGTTAAAGCACCAATGTAGAAAATAAGTACCCGCCAGAAAACCTTTTTAATTGCAGAAGGTATAACTACATCAGGATTTTTAGCTTCACCTGCTGTAACTCCAAGAAGCTCAGTTCCCATGAAAGCAAATGCAACCATAACCATAGCCTTAACTGGTCCCATAACACCCATTGGGAAAAACCCACCATTGGAATACAGGTTATGTATTCCAACAGGAACCCCATTATTTCCAAGACCGGTGAACATCATAACAACACCGACTATTATCATAATAATAATTGTAACAACCTTAATCATTGCAAACCAGAATTCAAGCTCCCCAAACAGCTTGGCAGCTGTCAGGTTAACGATAGTCAGAATTACTATGGCAACAAAAGCGCTGACCCACTGCGGAACATTAGGAAACCAAAACTGTACGTATATACCAACTGCAGTAACCTCGGCCATACATACTACTGTCCATTCAAACCAGTAAGACCATCCAGTTAAAAATCCAAATAAAGGTGAAACATATTTATAAGCATAAGCTGCAAATGATCCGGCTATTGGTATCTCAGTAGCCATTTCACCGAGTGCTCGCATGATAATGTAAAGGATAAATCCACCAAGAGCATATGCTAATACCAGTGCAGGTCCCGCAGTTTTTATTGCTGATGCTGAACCAAGAAATAGCCCAACACCAATTGCTCCGCCAATTGCGATAAGTTGAATATGTCTTTCTTCAAGACTTCTTTCCAGGTTATTATTTTCTGCTGCAAATTTATTTGCCTCGCTCATTTCTTTACCTCCTAAATAATTATTCTGAAAGCTGCTGATAAATTCAGGTGCACCTCTGATAAACTTATGGGCTGCCTTCAATGGTTGAAAACATTTTCATTAAACATGAGAATATTATATTATGGATTTCAACAGCATTCTATCAATATTTTGAGAGATATTATCGTAATATTGACCAATGATCAAAACGAATTAAATTTATATGCATTTATATTTAGTAATCTATCCCAGTGTAACGCCAGGTATCAAATCAATAAATATAAATATTTTGATAATTAATATCGTAATATTGATTACACAAATAATAGCTGCAAATAAAATATAGGCCATTATGATCTATACTTTATTTACAGCTATTACAAATTTTAATTATTTTATTAAGAATCCATATGAAATTTAAACGAATTTCATATTCATTTAATGTTTTTCATAAACTCAGATTTAATAAGAAGAAATTGTTCAAGGTCATTTAAAAACTGAAATAACATAGCTCGATTTTCGAATTCTTCTCTAGATGCTGGAAGTGCCATGCCTTTAAATTTGATCCTTAATTGATCTAACTCATCAAGCAAATTTTCACAGGTGTTGCCTTCATAGAAATCTTCGGATACCTTTCTTGTAAAGTCCGCCACCATAATTGTATGATCATATGTTATAAAGAATTTTCTAAAATGATTCCTTAGTCTTTTTAGTGTCCTATATTGCTGACTTCTCATTTCTATATACTCAACATAGTAGCTCATATCATACGTTAGGTAATTATTTAAGTTTTTATAAGCATTTTTTTTAGCAATTTCAATTCTATCTCCTAAAGCGCCAAATAAATTTTCTTCACTAAAAGAATTGTCATGCTCCTTTAGTGCCATGTGCATTTTCAAAAGAATATTTTTCATACCTTCCTCTATAAATTTTTTATCCTCTATAATCTTTTTCTCTATGCTTGGCATATATAAATTTAATAATAATGCTACAACAATTCCTATTAACATCAAAGAAATTTCGTTTATAAAAAGAAATACGCTTATACTTTTTTCAACTAATAAATGTGTAACAATAACTGAACTTACAACAATACCCTGCTCCAGTTTTAGTTTGGCTGTAATTGGTATGAAAACCAATAGGAAACCGCCAAAAGTCACCGGATTATATCCGAGTATTTGAAAAAGAATTGAAGATATAACAAGTGCCAACAAACATGCTGCAATTCTCTGGACTGCAATTTGAATGGACTCTCTTTTGGTGCTTTGGATACTTAGCATAGTTATAATCCCAGCAGCTACTGCATATTTCAAACCCAGTTCAGCTGCTAAAGTTATTGCTATCGGTACTCCCATAATGGTTTTTAATGTTCGAACTCCTACAATTTTCATTCATCTCACCTCTAAATAAACTAACACCTTTAAAAGAGGATATTCAGGTATTAAATGCTAATTTTGAAATTGATTTTATCACGTTTATTTAACCAAAGCAAACTTATTTAATTTAGTCTTTAAGGTGGTGAGCCTTATTTATTGCATAAATAAATCCCGAGTGGTAGAACTCGGGATATCTTAGGTTGGGTAGTATCCAACCTGAGGAGAAAATCTCTGCTAGTAATATAATAGCATAATGGGGTATTATAGAAAATTCAAACTATATTTGGTTTTGTAATACTGTTATGTAACTTCATCTAATCTCATTAAAAACTTTTTGAGTTTTTCATTTTGATTATGATTTAATATCTCTTGCGGAGTTCCTTCTTCACCTATCACACCATCATCTACAAAAATAATTCTATCTGCCAGCTTACTTATAAATCTTATTTGATGTGTTACAATTACCATCGTAAGTCCTTCATTAGCTAAGTTTCTTATAGTATCAAGAACTTCGAAGGCCAGTTCGGGATCAAGTGCCGATGTTGGCTCATCAAATAAAATAATTTCTGGATTCATTGCCAATGCCCTTGCTATTGCAACTCTTTGTTTCTGTCCTCCGGATAAATTTGACGGATAACTATTAATTTTATCATCAAGTTTAACCTTTTTAAGCAATGATACACCTGATTCGTAAGCCTTTTCATAGCTTATCTTGTTTGCTATTATTGCAGGTTTTATTACATTTTCGATGACTGTATAATGTGGAAATAGATTAAAATTTTGAAAAACCATTCCTATCTTTTTTCTCATTTCTCTAGCTTGCTTTTTACTTTGATTCATTGAACAACCATTTATTAAAATTTCCCCTGATTGAATTTTTTCAATGCCATTAATACACCTAATTAATGTACTTTTCCCTGACCCACTAGAACCTATAACAGCAACAATTTCACCAGAGTTAATTTTTAGAGATATTCCTTTTAGAACTTCTGTATGATTAAATGATTTATAGACATTCTTTAATTCGATTAAGCACTCCATTTTCTGCTTCTCCTTTCAATTATTTTTGAAAATAAAGAAACAGCATACGTCATGATAAAGTAAAACAGTCCCAATGTAAGATAGATTTCAAATGGTCTATAGGTTTTAGAATATATAAGGTTACCAGTCCTGGTGAGTTCTGTAATTGAAATCACGGAAATTAAAGAGCTATCTTTTAACAACCCTGAAAAGGAATTCATTAGAGGCGGAACCGCCACTTTTACAGCTTGTGGAATTATTACATAAGTTATTGTTTGAATTTTAGTAAATCCAAAAGAAAATGCCGCCTCATTCTGGCCCTTGTCTACAGATAGAATTGCAGATCTTACTATCTCTGACATATACGCTCCACTGTTTAATGCAAGTCCAATAACCGCTGCTGTATCGCTTTTCATTGCTATTCCAATTGAAGGTAATCCATAATATATTAAAAACAACTGAATAAGAAGAGGTGACCCCCTGAAAATTTCCATGTACATTCCAAGTACAAAGTCCAAAGCCTTAGGAATCTTGTAACTTCTTAAAATACCAACAATTAAAGCTATTATTATTGCAAAAATAAACGATAGAAAAGTAAACTTGATTGTGATTAATGTGGCATTTAACAAATATGGTAAATTGTTAAAGACAATATTAAAATTCAAATCCATTTTAATTTAAATTGAGCCACTTCTTTATAGCTTCATCGTATTTTCCATTACTTTTTATCTTTGCCAGAGCATCATTTATCTTTGAAGTAAGTGCATCGTCACCTTTCTTCATAACCATTACAATATTACTTGAATCAACTGGTTCATCAAGTATCTTTAGATTTGAAATATTCTGCTTATCAGTTGCTGCATATGCATATCCCACAACTACTGCATCAATCCTTTTGTTTTTTAAATCAATAAACGCTTCTGGATTTCTATTATACCTTTTTATCTCCTTAAGACCAGTTAGCTTGTCTACAACCTGCTCACTACTTGTTTGTGTTTGCACACCTACAACTTTATCTTTTAAATCATCTTTTGTTTTTATAGTAGTGTTATCTTTATTTACCACTAAAACATCATTTAGTTTGTAGTATACATTGCTCATATTTACGTTACCTGCAGCAGCTTCCTTGTCCGCCATACAAGAAATAATAATGTCATAATCCCCTTTGTTAAGTCCGCCTATCAGGGCTTCCCATTGAGCATCAACTATTTTCACTTTTACTCCCAATTCATTACCAAGAGCATTTGCCATGTCTATATCAAAGCCCTCAATCTCATTAGTTTTCTCATTTTTTGATTCAAAAGGTGCATACTCAGCACATAACCCAACAACAAGTTCCCCTTTATCCTTAATTTTTTGCCATGATGTATCTTGCGGGTTAGAGTTAGCAACATTTGCATCTGGTTTCTTTCCACAACCAGTTAATACTAGTGATATAGCCAATGTTGCAATTAGCATTACAGTAAATAATTTTTTAACTCTTTTCATTTTTTTCCTCTCCTTCTAAAGCATTTATCATTTTTGGGACTGATGAGTTTATATCGTTTTCATCAACCGCAATAAATTTTATATTAATTTTGTTTTCTTTCAACAAGATTAGTATTTCTTCAATAAAAACACCACTTGCATCAATCATTTTTAAATCCTTCAACTTATCGTCTAATTTATACTCTGTTCCTACTTCTCCACCCCATAAAGCTGATGAACAAGTTTTATTGATTCCACAGCTTGGACTTCCATCTACGCCAATTAAAGCTTTTATTTTATACCCATTCTTTTCATAGTCTTTCAATTGTTCTAATATTGGTAGAAATATAGTTTTACAATGCTTTCTAAAATAAGGTGTATCAAACTGCTCCTTAACATGCCCCCATCTTTTTACACCATACATGGTTATTTCAGGACAAGGGAGCTGCATTATTCCATATCCCTTATCAATAAAATATTTTAAAATATCCTTTTGAGCACCTTCATAGTCCGAAATACCAGCAATTTTTGAATTGCAATTGAGTAAGCAGTGGCACAAAAGTACAATACTTTTCTTTCTTTTCATCATTTTCACCCTCATAATAAGCTATATAAACACAATTAGGTAAACTCGCCTTTTTCCCCACAATATGACAAAGTTATTATAACATACAAAAAATCAGTTCGTTATCGTAATTACTGATGCATATTGTACCAACTATAAACATTTCAAATTCTATATATTGGTGAAAATCTATACACGGCTCCGGTTTCATAAAATATTACAAAAAAACTCCCCTATAATAAACAGTTTTTTATTTCACTGCCTAACATAAGAGGAGCATATCAAATTGGTAAATATATATCTTTTTATTTAATTTACAATGTATATGTGAAAAATATTTTTATTTAAAAATACCTTAGCTACTTTATTACCCTTTTATTCCCTAAGACAAAAACCATGTTTCAATGGATCTTCTTCATCTATAACTAAATTATTAAATCCTGTTATATAGGCTTGTCCAGTAATTTGTGGAATTATTGCATTGAAACTGGCAACTTTTGTCTCACCTATTATGCTTCCTTTGAATTTTGTTTCCAAAATGCTTTCATGTATGAAGTCCTGTCCAATAAGCAATTCTCCTTTTGCAAATAATGTTGCCATTTTAGCACAGGTTCCTGTACCGCATGGTGAACGATCAACTTCTCCTTCACCTAGCACAACCATATTCTGTACGTCAGCATCAAAACTCTTTGGCGCCCCATATATTTCAACAAGCTCTATCTTGTTAATTTCAGGGATAATCGGATGTTGAACACTTACATTTTTTTCAATATACCGCAAAAACTTAATTGCAATCGGAATATTATGGTCCACATCTTTCTTTGATATTTTAATTCCTAACTGACTATCTTTTACGATTGCAAAAAAGCTCCCACCAAAAGCAATATCAAAAACTACTTCTCCTAAATCAGCAATATTTACCTTCACATCCTTCTTATAAAGAAAAGCTGGTACATTTAAAAAGGATACTTCTTTTGCCTTATTATTCTCAACTTTTACATGAACTTTGATTAGACCTGCTGGTGTTTCAATAACTATATCGGTATAAGGTTCAATTACCTCAACCATTCCAGTCTCAATTAATGCCGTGGCCACACCAATAGTTCCATGTCCGCACATATTCAGATATCCCATACCGTCAAGGAAAATCACTCCAATGTCTGCATTTTTATTTGTAGGCTCAGTTAAAAGTGCGCCAAACATATCCGAATGTCCACGTGGCTCCAACATACAAGAAGATCGTATGTAATCATAGTTCTCTGAGAGATACTGTTTCTTTTCCATCATTGAGTTCCCTTTTAGAGTGGGAATCCCGCCCATGATAATTCTGGTTGCTTGTCCTACTGTATGTGTATCGATTATTCTTATACTTTTGCTGAAATTCATGTCTAAACCTTCTTTACATTAAAATTCATTGGCTCTTTTAACTGCAGCATTAATTGCATCCATAACAATTCCGTGAAATCCTGATTTACTAAGCACATGGCAGCCTTCTATAGTAACTCCTGCTGGTGATGTCATTGTATCAGTAATCTGATTAGGATGTTTCCTTGTTTTTTCAATCATTAAGCCTGAACCAATCAAATTTTCTATTGCGATTGAAGTAGAATTATTTCTAGAAAATCCTGCTTCAACCCCTGCATCAATTAATGCAGAAAGAAAGTACATTACATAAGCTGGTCCTGCACAACTATATGCAGTGAATTCATTAAACAAATTTTCAGGGATAAACATAGTCTGTCCTATCGCATTAAATAATTCAGTAATAATTGATTGATCATCATCAGATATATTTTCAGATATGCATACTCCGCTGTAACCATGTCTAGCTTCAATAAGCACATTAGGCATTACCTTTGCAATCTTCCTATGTCCGTTTGTCCATAAGTTTAATCTCTCCAAATCAATCCCTGCACAAATTGAAATTAATATCTGGTTTGAATTTAACGCTGAAGAAATTTTTCTTAAAGACTCTTCTGCATCCTGAGGACGAACTGCCAAGAAAATAATATCTGCACTTTTGCTTGTTTCAACCTGATTTCCAGATACTGTGATATTGTATGCTTCCTTTAAATATTCACGTCTTTGAGGAATAATTTCACTAACCGTAATTTGTTCTGGATTCATTGTATTAGTATTAATAATTCCACGTATGATACCTTCTGCCATATTGCCGCCACCGACAAAAGTAATTTTTTTATTTAACATTCTTATCACCTTTAACTTTCTATATTTTATATATTATTTCTTATTCAGTTGCTGCTATAGGGTTTCTTTTTTTAAGCTGAGTATAAATCAGGTTAAGTGATGCATAACAAACTACCACAAACACTATCCATTTCAAATAGTACAAGTTCAAACCTGTGACGATGTAGGCAGCACATAAAACTCCAATTGTACCTGGAATTAAAAATATTAAAGTAGGTTTTCTCGCATAATTTTTTAATTTAACAAATTCGGCTGATCCCACTGCCAATGAACATGCACAAGCACCCATCATTATTGGGAAAGCGACCAAAGGACTAACTCCCAAAGCATAAACCAGAGCTGTTGTTGGTGCAAAGGCTCCAATACCGATGTTATTGAAAGCACCTAATAAGAACATGCAAACAGCTGCAATAACTAATTTTATTCCTGTAAGGCCGTAGCTATTTCCGGAATTCGGTATAATTCCAACCTGGTTACAGAAAATCATAATTGCTGCCACACCTAAACCAGCACCCATAAACCAACGTATTACATCTGCTGGTAATTTTGCAACAATTCTTGGACTAAGAATTGAACCAACCGTTTGTGCAATAATCAAAATAATTAAATTGGCTGGATCACATTTCACTGTAGTAATGTAACAAATCGCCATTACCATGCAGGGTATTGTTGATTCAGTATTTAATGTAGGCGGTATCAGCCTATCCTCAACGGTTTTTGTTCCTCGGTAAACTAAAGTATTGATTGCATAGTCACTAATTCCCAACGTTGACAGAAACATAGATACGAATCCGAGAATTGTATAGAACAATGCGTGCCCTTTTTCACTCATTGCATTTTTAATATTGTTTTTCATATCCAAGAACAGTACAACTGCAAAATATAGATTGATAATGATAATTACCGTTAATAATATTTTTACAAACATACCAATTCACTCCTTAATTGATTTTGTTGTATTACATTGCGCTTTGTAATTGTCCTTATTGTAATACAACAAAATACAAATGTCAATTCTTTAACGAAATTATTTTATCTTCTTTTACTCTCATTTTTACACATGCAATGTTACTTAATTGCTATTTATGAAGGTTATGTTATAATAATTTAATAGAATATTTATGTACTGATGAGAGGTAATTTATTATATGGATAAGGAACTACAGTGTATACAAAGTATAGATTTAAAAGATAAAGATAATAAGGTTAATGCATTATTAACACATTTAATGAATTTGATTATTACTCATCAACTCCCGCCAAATTATGTTTTCCCCAATGAAAACGAAATTTGCTCTCTTCTTTCCATAGGGCGTGGAACATTACGTGAGGTATATAAAGTATTGGAATCATATGGCTATATTTCCCGTTCCAAATCTGGAACACGTGTAAATGATTCAATGCAAATTGCTGAAAATGGTTCTTCTTTTGATAAATCTCTTTTAGTTTCTCAGTATGAAAAAATTATAGAATTTTTACTAATTGTTGAACCTGAAGCGGCAAGGCTTGCTGCAAAGAAAATTCAACCTGATGAATTGGAAAAAATTTATGATGTAATGATGAAGCTGGAGAAGTTTAATCGCGAGAAAAATTTTAACAAGATTATTGAGTTAAATGCACTATTTCATCAACATGTTAGAGATGCATGTCATAATCCTATCTTAGTTAGCTCCATTTATGCTTCTCGAAAGGTATATGAACAGTCAATAATTGAACCTTTAATCAATGATACAAAAAGATCTATCGAATTTATGGATCTTTGTCTTGTTCAGCATTATAACCTATACTATTCTTTACGTACAGGAGACTCAGAACAGGCATATAAGATTATGCATGATCATCTTTTACTGGACATAAATTATTCTGAATATCCGGAAAATAAATCAGAAAATTAATTGATATTCTACCCCTATATAGGACATTAAAAGTAGCAATTCCTATATTGAGGTATCTGCCTAAAAAGGGGAGGTTAAAGTTAGAATTGGTAAAACTATATTTGAAAGGTGAGATTAATCAATCAAAGGCTGTTATGTTTCAGTAGTTCAACACCGATTTCAAAGTATAAAAAAAAGCTGTATCAGTTTTTTATAAACAAATACAGCTTTAATTTATTTCCTACATTTTCACTTTTATATGTCCTAATTTTTATATGTATGGTGGAGGCGAGCGGTGTCGAACCGCTGTCCGAAAGCAGCAGCACCCAAGCATCTCCGAGCGCAGTTCTTATTTTAACATTCCCTCTGTCTGACGCCTAAGAACAGGCTTCAGATTTTAGTAGCTTCATAAATTCCGTTCCTGTGGCAAAGCTTACACAGGCTCGTTTCCCCGCTGTCGACGCCCTATCCTAAGCCGCGGGACTCAAAGGTAGAACGTAGCAGACTAAGCTGCTAAAGCTAAATTATCGTTTGCGTTTATATTTAAATTCCCAGTTTTTTAACGCAGGCCCAGGAGACCTTCGGCTCGCTTCTTGAACACAACATACCCCCGTCGAAGCCAGGTACGCCCCCGTGTTCATGGTTAAAGGCAGGATGCTTACAGCCTGTTGCTCTAACAAAATAATCTTACTACAAATCGTAATAATTATCAATAGATAATTATTTCATTAACAGAAATATAATATATTATCTGGATTTCTCTTTCATCATCCTGTCTATATCCCTTTTTGCATCCTTTTCTATCATGGAATCACGCTTGTCATAATCCTTTTTGCCCCTTGCCACAGCAAGATTCACTTTAATTATTCCATTTTTTAGATAAAGTGATAATGGTATTATTGTAAATCCCTTTTGCGCTGTATAGCCTTGAAGACGTTCTATTTCCTTTTTGTGCAGAAGCAGTCTTCTCACTCTCAGGGGATCCCGGTTAAATATATTACCTTTTTCATATGGGCTTATATGAAGATTGTAGACAAAAATTTCACCGTTTCTTATATCGGCATAGCTGTCCTTAAGGTTTGCCTTTCCGCCCCTTATGGATTTCACTTCAGTACCCACCAGCTCAATTCCTGCCTCCATAGCTTCCTCTATGAAATAATCATGTCTTGCTTTTCTGTTTTCCGCTAATGTTTTGTTTTGTGATTCCTTCTTCATAATGAACACCTGCTTTTTAAATCATTATCAGTAATTCATTATATAACAAAATTTGGGACAAATCAAATTAATTCAAAAAATATTTCGTGGGCAAAGGTATCTACTTTCGAAACTTTTATTCTAACCTGATCTCCCAGTTTATATATGCGTTTTGTCTTTTCGCCGATAAGACTCAGGTGCTTTTCATCATAAACATAATAATCATCATTAATGGTGCTTATGTGTACAAGCCCTTCAATAGTGTTGGGAAGCTCTACGAACATTCCGAAGTTTGTTACTGAGGATATTATGCCGTCATATTCCTCACCAATTCTTTCGCTCATGTATTCGGCCTTTTTAAGGTCATCCACTTCCCTTTCTGCTTCTTCTGCAATCCTTTCTGTTTCCGAGGATTGCTTAGCAGCATAATCCACTTCCGCTGTCAAACGTTTAATTCTTTTTCCATCAATCTGTCCCTTGATGTATTCCTTAATAATTCTATGGATTATAAGATCAGGATACCTTCTTATTGGTGAAGTAAAATGGCAGTAATACCTGGCCGCTAAACCGAAGTGTCCTAAAGACTCAGGTGTGTATCTGGCCTGCTTCAAGGATCTTAACAGAAGCGTGCTTACCACTGTTTCCTCCTTGTGCCCCTTTACCTTTTCCACCACTTCCTGCAGTGCCTTGGGGTGTACCTCCTTGCTCCACTTTATTACATAGCCTAAATTGTGTACAAACTCATTGAAAATCATCAGTTTTTCCTCGTCAGGCTCTTCATGGGTTCTGTATACAAATGGTACGTTTGCCCAGAACATGTGCTCAGCTATGGTTTCATTGCAAACCAGCATGAATTCCTCTATTATCCTGTTAGCTATAGCTCTTTCATAAGGGACCACGTCAATTGGCTTGCCAAGCTCATCCAGAATTATTTTGCATTCGTCGAAATCAAAATCTATAGCTCCTCGGTGAAGCCTCTTTTTATATAATATCTTGCAAAGCTCTTCCATCATCTTGAAATCATCCACCAGGTAGTCATATCTCTGTATAAGCTCAGGGTCATTGTCCCTTAATATTTTTGTGACATCAGTATAGGTCATCCTTTCTGACGTTTTAATTATAGTTTCAGCTATACTGTGGTCCACCACCTTGCCCGTACTATCTATCTCCATAAAGCAGCTTAAGGTAAGTCTGTCTACTTTAGGATTTAAACTGCATATGCCATTTGAAAGCTTTCTGGGCAGCATAGGGATAACCCTGTCTATCAAATATACTGATGTTCCTCTTTTTAAGGCTTCCTTATCCAAAGGATTCTTTTCTTTTACGTAGTTTGATACGTCGGCAATGTGAACTCCAAGATAGTAATTTCCGTTAGGCAGCACCTTAATTGAAACAGCATCATCCAGGTCCTTTGCATCCTCACCATCTATGGTAACAATCTTAAGGTCCCTTAAATTCTTTCTTCTTTCATACTCTTCTTCAGGAATCTCCTCAGGGATATTGTCAGCATAATTTTCCACCTTGGCTGGGAATTCCTCGGGTAAACCGTGTTTTTTAATGATAGTTAGTATGTCTATACCCTTATCGCCCTTTTTCCCTAATATCTCAACTACCTTCCCCTCGGGACTTCTTCTTTTTTCAGGCCAAACGGTGATTTCAGCAATAACGATGTCACCAGTTTTTGCTCCTGCTTTAAGATCCTTTGGTATAAAAATATCCTGGTATATCCTTTTTTCATCGGGAACTACAAAGCCGTAATTTTTGCTGTCCTCATATATTCCAATTACCTGCTTGTTACCTCTTTCAAGTATTCTAATTATTTCTCCTTCCGACTTTTTATCGCCGGGCACTTCTTTGATAACTTTAACAACTACCCTGTCAGAATGCATAGCTCCGTTTAGATTTGATGAATTTACAAATACATCGGGCCTGTCACTGTCCGGGATTACAAAGGCGAACCCCTTTGGATGCCCCTGGAGCTTACCAACTACAAGGCCCATTCTTTCAGGAACGCCATAATGCTCAGTTCTTGTTTTAACTATAGAGCCTTCCTTTTCCATTGCTTTTAATATTTTACCAAAATCAGTTCTATCTTCTCTGGATATTCCAAAGGCCTTTTCCAGTTCCTGGATAGTCATTGGTTTATAAGCCTGTTCTTTCATAAAGTCCAAAAGTGTTTCAGTGATATTCATAAGCTCCCTCCTTTTACCTCATAATATATATTTTTGTTATATCGGTGCTTTATTATTCAAAAAATTAAGCAGAGCACTAAATTTAGAGCTCTGCCTTAAATTACTAACTTATAAAATTCTGAGCCAGTGAAAGCGCAGCAAATATCAAAGCGCAAACTATGGTTATTCTTATCAGGCGTGCCTCGGAAGTTCTGGATTTATTTTTTGAATAAAAGGATTCAGAAGCTCCGCCGGTAGACATAATGCCGCTGAAGCCGTTGGTCTTTCCGGGCTGCATCAGCACCACCACTATTAATATTATAGAAACT
Organism: uncultured Clostridium sp.; assembly: GCA_937927335.1. GTDB lineage: Bacteria > Bacillota > Clostridia > Clostridiales > Clostridiaceae > UBA699. Next base: position 7,725 of record CALBDU010000010.1, on the reverse strand, counting down.
ATAACTTGCAAAATAGTTAAAACTAAACTCAAACTCATTTTTTACCTCCATTAATAAGCACCAGCTTATGTATCCTAACTATTTTAACACATATTGGCCAATTGTTAAATAGATAATTTTACTTTTTTAGATTATAGAAGGAATTTATACCTCTGAATTCTCCCATTTCGCCAAGCTCTTCCTCTATTCTAACCAGCTGATTGTATTTTGCTACCCTTTCGCTTCTGGCTGGAGCACCGGTTTTAATCTGGCCTGCATTTACAGCCACTACAAGGTCTGCAATAGTGGTATCCTCTGTTTCACCTGACCTGTGGGATATTACTGCGGTATATCCCGCTCTTTCAGCCATTTCTATGGCATTTAAGGTTTCTGTCAGTGTGCCTATCTGATTGAGCTTTATCAGTATAGAATTGGCCACTCCCTTATTTATACCCTTTTGAAGCCTTTCAGTATTTGTGACAAAGAGATCGTCACCTACAAGCTGAACCTTATGCCCCAGTCTTTCCGTTATCAATTTCCATCCTTCCCAGTCCTCTTCAGCCATACCGTCTTCGATGGATATAATAGGATACTTGTTTACAAGATTCTCATAGTAGTCTACCATTTCTTCAGAGGATAATACCTTGTTTTCCCCTGCCAGATTATACTTACCATTTTCAAATATCTCCGAGGAGGCTGGATCCAATGCTATATAAATATCTTTACCTGGAACATATCCGGCTTTTCCTATAGCATTGACTATTACCTGTATAGCTTCTTCATTACTGCTTAGATTTGGCGCAAACCCGCCTTCATCACCCACACCTGTATCATATCCTTTTGACTTTAAAATTCCCTTTAATGCGTGATAAACCTCTGAGCACATTCTCAGTGCTTCACTGAAGCTTTCAGCCCCTGCCGGCATTATCATGAATTCCTGGAGGTCTACGTTATTATCCGCATGCTTTCCTCCGTTTATTATATTCATCATTGGAACAGGCAGCACCTTGGCATTTATTCCTCCGATGTACTGGTAAAGACTTAGGCCCAGGTTCTGTGCTGCAGCCCTGGCACAAGCCAGTGATACACCAAGTATGGCATTAGCACCAAACTTTTCCTTGTTCCTGGTTCCATCCAAATTTATCATTGTCTTATCTATCTGCACCTGATCAAAAACATTCATTCCAATAAGTTCTTCAGCAATGAAGAAGTTTACGTTATCCACAGCTTTAAGTACGCCTTTGCCGTTATACCTTTCGTTGTCCCCATCTCTTAGCTCCACCGCCTCAAACATGCCTGTGGATGCTCCTGATGGCACCGCTGCCCTTCCCACAGTGCCGTCTTCCAGTATTACGTCTACCTCAACTGTAGGAATACACCTTGAATCCATAATCTGCCTTGCCTTTACATCCACAATTTCAACATAATTTTTCATTAAAAACACTCCTCCTTATTTTATAATCAGGCTCTTTCCAGTCATCTCTACCGGTATTTCTAATTCCATTACGTCAAGCAAAGTGGGTGCAATATCCGCTAAAATTCCATTTTGCCTCAGCGGTCTTGCATTGTTTGATACATATATGAATGGAACCGGATCTGTAGTATGAGCTGTCATAGCTTTTCCTGTGGACAGGTCCACCATTGATTCCGCATTTCCATGGTCTGCAGTTATAAAAACCGTACCATCTCTTTGAAGTATTTTATCCACAATGGAACCTAAACATTCATCCACAGCTTCCACAGCCTTTTTTGCTGCTTCCAGTATGCCGGTATGTCCAACCATATCAGCATTAGCAAAGTTAAGCACAATAAAATCATAGTAACCTGAGTCTATTCTCTTTAACACTTCGTCCCTGACTGAATAAGCACTCATCTCAGGCTGAAGGTCATAGGTTGCAATCTTAGGTGAGGGGATCAGTACTCTGTCTTCCTTTTCATTTGGCGCCTCCACTCCTCCGTTGAAAAAAAATGTTACATGGGCATATTTCTCAGTTTCAGCTATTCTTAATTGAGTTTTCCCACTTTTGCTAAGATATTCACCCAGTGTATTCTTATAGGTTTCATTTGGAAACGCCACCAGCACATTTTCCATAGTACTGTCATATTCAGTCATTGTTACAAAGGTTAAATCCAGGGGTTCCCTTTCAAAGCCATGGAATTCCCTGTCATTTATTGCTCTGGCGAGTTCCCTGGCCCTGTCAGGCCTAAAGTTAAAGAAAATCACTGAATCCTTGTTCTTTATTACTGCTGCAGGCTCCCCATCCTTTGTAATCACTGCAGGAACAACAAATTCATCAGTTAGATTGTCTTTATAGGATCTTTCTATTGCTTTAAGGGCACTGTCAGCAGTATTCCCTTTACCGTAGACTAGAGCATCATAAGCTGACTTAACCCTGTCCCATCTATTATCCCTGTCCATGGCATAATACCTTCCAGAAACGGTAGCAATAGTCCCAGTTCCCATTTCTATCATAGCCTTTTCTATATCCATTATGTATTCCTCTGCCGATGCAGGGGGCACATCTCTGCCATCCAGAAATCCGTGGAGGTAAACCCTCCTAAGTCCCTTCATCTCACAAAGCTTAAGCAACGCCTTGATATGGCCCGTATGAGAATGTACTCCTCCTGGTGAAACAAGTCCCAGAAGATGAAGATCGGAATTATTTTTTATAGCATTATCCACAGCTTTATTTAAAGCGGCATTATTAAAAAAGTCACCGTCCACAATAGACTTGCTTATTCTTGTAAAGGACTGGTATATAATTCTTCCTGCACCTATATTTAAATGGCCTACCTCGGAATTGCCCATCTGGCCCTCCGGAAGACCTACGCTCATACCACAAGCCTCCAGGGTTGTATTCGGGTACTTTTTTAAGATTCTGTCCAGGTTTGGTTTTTTTGCAGCAGATATGGCATTGCCTGTTTGGTTTTCAGATATCCCATATCCGTCCAGTATCATCAGCATTACAGGTTTTCTCATAATTTCCTCCACGTATAAATTTTAGCAAAACAGCATGCCGCTTCTTGTACGTCATGCTGTAAAATTTGTTATATATAGTTTATTATAGATGCAAAATCCTCTGCTTTCAAGCTTGCTCCCCCAACAAGGGCTCCATCGATTTCCGGCTGTGCCATCTGAGCCTTAATTGTTGATGGCTTCACTGAGCCTCCGTACTGAATTCTAACCTTGTCTGCAGTTTCTCTGCCGTACATTTCTGCAATTACATTTCTTATGTAGCCTATTGACTGATTTGCCTGCTCATCTGTGGCAGTTTTTCCTGTGCCAATTGCCCAAATAGGTTCATAGGCCACCACCAAATTTTCTATTTCAACGGGATTAAAGTCTTTTAAACCTAATTTGATCTGTCTCCCCAAAACTTCACTAGTTATTCCTGTCTCACGCTCGTACAGAGTTTCACCACAGCACATTATTGGAATCAAATGGTGCTCAATTGCTGACTTTATCTTTTTGTTCACCACTTCATCGGTCTCATTGAAATATTGCCTTCTTTCGCTGTGGCCAATGATTACATAGCTTACTCCCAGCTGTTTCAGCATCAGTGGTGAAACCTCTCCCGTATATGCTCCGCTTTCCTCATAATGCATGTTCTGTGCGCCCACCATTATATTGGATTCCTGTACCGCCTTAACCACCTCATTAAGACATATGAAAGGTGGACATATAACTACATCGCACTTAGCATCGCTGACCAGTGGCTTTAAACCTACTACCAACTCCATGGCCTGGGGCAGTGTATTATTCATCTTCCAGTTCCCTGCTATTATTGGTTTTCGCATAATTATCCCCCCGTTATTTATCGTTTAATGCTGCAATGCCAGGCAGCTCTATTCCCTCGAGGAATTCAAGAGATGCCCCTCCTCCAGTGGAAATATGAGTCATTTTGTCGCCATAGCCCAGTTGATTAACCGCCGCAGCACTATCCCCACCTCCGATTATGGTTACAGCGTCAGTTTCTGACAATGCCTTTGCAATTGCCTTTGTACCCCCTGCAAATTTGTCAAATTCAAATACACCTACAGGTCCGTTCCATATAACAGTTTTTGCTTCCTTAACCACACTGGTGAAAAGCCCTATAGTCTTAGGTCCAATATCCAGGCCCATGTATCCGTCAGGTACATTAGGATCATCTGTTGCTATGGCTGCAGCATCGGCTGAGAAGCTGTCTCCTGCTATGTAATCCAATGGAAGAAGCATATTAACATTCTTATCCTTAGCCTTTTCCATCATATCCCTTGCATAATCTATTTTATCCTCTTCCAGCAGTGAGTTTCCTATGGTATATCCCAAGGCCTTTGAGAAGGTATAGCTCATACCTCCCCCTATGATAAGAGTATCCACCTTTTCAAGCAGATTATTGATAACATTAATTTTGTCTGACACCTTTGCTCCACCAAGAATAGCCACAAAAGGTCTCTCCGGGTTTGAAACAGCATTGCCAAGGAACTTCAGCTCCTTTTGTATTAGGAACCCGCATACCGATATGGGTAAAAACTCTGTTACTCCTACAGTTGAGCAGTGGGCTCTGTGTGCAGTACCAAAGGCATCATTCACAAATATATCTGCCAATGAGGCTAATTCTCTTGAAAACGCCGGGTCATTTTTTGTTTCTTCCTTGCGGTATCTTGTATTTTCAAGAAGAATTACATCTCCATCCTTCATATTTTCAACGGCAGCTCTGGCATTTTCCCCAACCACCTTGTTGTCAGCTGCAAATATTACATTCTTTTTAAGCAGTTCCGAAAGCCTTTTTGCAACAGGCTTCAGTGAAAGTTCAGGAAGAGGCTCTCCTTTTGGTTTTCCCAGGTGTGAACATAATATAATCCTTGCTCCATTTTCCATTAAGTATTTAATTGTTGGAAGAGAGCCAATCAATCTATTTTCATCTGTAATTTCGCCGTCTTTTAAAGGAACATTGAAATCACACCTTACAAGCACCTTTTTTCCTTTAGTCTGAATATCCTCTATAGACATTTTATTATATATCATCTGATACACCCCTTGATAATAGTTATTTTTTCTTCCACAACTATTATACATATTTATTTGACATTTTTCCAATAATTATAGCCTGTTTGCTATAAATTTTGTTAAATCCGCCAGTCTGCAGGAATATCCATACTCATTGTCGTACCAGGCTGCCACCTTTACCAAATGCCCTCCGGCAACTATGGTGCATAAGCCATCCACAATTGAAGACCTTTGGTCACCTTTATAATCTGCAGATACAAGGGGAATCTCACTGTAGCCCAAAATACCCTTTAGCTCACACTGGGAGGCAGCTTTAAGAACACTGTTTACTTCTTCCTTAGAGGTATCCCTTTGAACCTCACACACAAAATCTGTAAATGAAACAGTAGGTGTAGGCACCCTCAAGGCGTATCCGCTGAGCCTTCCCTCCAGTTCCGGTATTACCAGAGATACCGCTTTGGCCGCCCCAGTGGAGGTAGGAATAATAGACAAAGCTGCAGCCCTTGCTCTCCTTAAGTCCCTGTGGGGTTGATCCAACACATTCTGATCATTAGTGTAAGAATGCACCGTTGTCATTACCCCACTGGCTATTCCAAACTGGTTATATAAAACTTTAACAATAGGAGCCAGGCAGTTAGTGGTGCAGGAAGAATTTGATATTATATTATGCCTGCTGTTATCATATATAGCTTCATTTACCCCCATTACAAGGGTTATATCTTCATTTCTGGCCGGAGCTGATATTATTACTTTTCGTGCCCCTGAATCAATATGCCCCTTTGCTTTCTCTCCGTGGGTAAAATGGCCAGTGCACTCAATAACAATGTCCACCCCTGCAGAATCCCATGGAATATTACCTGGTTCTTTTTCAGCAAATACCTTTATAACCTTGTCATTAATAATTATTTTGTTATTCTCTGAGGAAACAGCTCCACTATAGGTGCCATAAAGAGAGTCATATTTAAACAGGTGCGCCAGAGTGGCGGAATCCGTCAAATCGTTAATGCCTGCAACCTTCAGGCTGTCCCCGTACTTTTCAAGCAGTACCTTCAGAACAGCTCTGCCAATCCTTCCAAATCCATTAATTCCAACGTTAACCATATAAGCCACTCCTTCAAATATCAATTTACCTATAGTATTCTTTCACTAATATTTGAATTTAATGCAAATAAAAAGGAAGGTTAAAATCTTTTCCTTCCTTTTGAGCTCTTTATTCCCAATTCCTCTCTGTACTTTGCTACAGTTCTTCTAGATATATTCATACTTTTTTTATTTAATATATCACATATAACTTGATCCGATAGTGGATTTTTTCTATCTTCCCCATCAATTAATTCCTTTATGGAATTTTTTATAATATTCGTTGAAACCTCTTCACCGCTGCCCTTAGATGATATGCCGGTGGTAAACAGGTCCTTGATTTTTATTGTGCCTCGGTCCGTATAAATAAATTTATCCCTGATAGCCCTGCTGACAGTTGACTCATGCACCTCCAGGGAATCTGCAATTTCCTTTAAGGTCATAGGTTTTAAATGCTCTTCCCCGTAATCGAAGAAATCTCTCTGAAGCTCTATTATTTTTTCAAGTACTTTGTAGATAGTGGTTTTTCTATGCTCTATACTTTTAATAAGAAACAGAGCACTGTTTAGTTTTTCCTTTATATATTCTACAGCTTCCTTGTCACTGTCATTTTTCAATATTTCTTTGTAAACACCATTTATAGTAAGCTTTGGTCCAAGCTCATCATTCATAACTATAAAATATTCACTATTAATTTTTTTAATATAGGCATCTGGTACTATATATTTTACATCTTCTCCGGTGTAAAACCCACTGGAAGGCTTTGGATTCAGTGCTCTGATCATATCGCCATATTCCTGGGCCTTTTTTACGTCAATATCCAGCTCTCTGGCTATTATATTAAATTTATTTTCAGCCAGCAGCTCCAGATAATCATCAATTATTCGATACAAGCATTCATCTTCAATCCCTTTTCTGTATATCTGTAATTTCAGACATTCCCTAAGATTTGCTGCTCCTATACCGGCAGGCTCCAATGATTGAATAATTTCAACTGCATCATCCACACAACTTTTATTTATTTTTAATTCCTTTGCAATCGTTTCCGAAGATATGTCCAAATATCCCCTGGAATCAATATTTTCGATAATATAATTGCATATGGATTTACTATATTCGGAAATATTCAGGTCATTAACCTGTTCCATTAAATATTCCTTCAGGGATTTACTTTCGGATATAAAATTAAATGGGGAGACCTCCTCATTTTCTTCTCTTGTGTAATAAGTTCATGTACCAGCATTATCATCAAAATATTTAGCCATTTCTGTAAAATCAATTTTGTCCTTTAGCTCTGTGTTGAACATTTCACCTTTATCATCAAGAACGGGGTTATCCTCCAGTTCCTTTTCAATATGCTCCTGAAGTTCAAAAGCAGTCATCTGGAGAAGCTTAATAGACAGCTGCATTTCCTGTGTCATAATCAGTTTTTGTTCCTGCGTAAGATTCAAATTGTATTCTAGGTTCGTACAAATCACCACACTTTCATGGTCTTATCCTCTTATATTATACATTCTTTAAAGTTTTTTTGCACTAATAATAATTTTAGTTTTCGCCAAACAACTAGCTGCTATAACTGAAATGAAAAGACCGTAAAGGAAATTTCCCTTTACGGCCTGTGTTTTATTACTTATATCCTGCTTTTGTTAGTATTGCTACTGCCTTTTCCGATTCAT
>CALBDU010000009.1 GCA_937927335.1 uncultured Clostridium sp. | reverse complement strand
TGGCTCTTGTGTCCATTAGGTTCTCCCAGGTATTCCTCATAAATCTTAGTGATGTATGGGTTCTTATGGGATTTTCTTAATACCTTTGCTTCATCTTCATCGTATATTGCTTTTGCTCTCATAGCCTTAACGTCAACCTTTTCACGAGTCTTAGCATCAACTATTGGCTGTCCGCCTCCAGTTACGCATCCGCCTTCGCAAGCCATGATTTCTATGAACTGGTAGTTCTTTTCTCCGCTAAGCTGTGCATCAAGAACCTTTCTAGCATTTCCAAGTCCATTAGCTATAACTGCATTTACTGTTCTTCCATCAGCTAATGTAACTGTTGCTTCTTTAATTCCTGCAGTTCCCCTAACAACTTTAATATCTACATCTTCATTATCTTTTCCTGATGTAAGATCAAATATTGTTCTTAAAGCTGCTTCAGCAACTCCGCCGGTAGCTCCGAATATTACAGCAGCACCAGTGGATTCACCAAATGGATTATCGAAGTCTTCATCAGCAAGATTCATGAAGTCTATTCCAGCTTCCTTTATCATCCTTGCCAGTTCTCTTGTAGTTAATACTATATCAACATCTGGTATATCATTTATACCGCACATTTCATCCCTGTCACAGGAGAATTTCTTAGCAGTACAAGGCATTATTGATACGTTAACTATTTTCTTAGGATCTACTCCAAACTTGTCATGGTAGTAAGCCTTTATTAAAGCTCCTTCCATTTCGCTTGGGGATTTGCAGGTTGACAGATTGTCTATCATTTCTGGATAGTTGTGTTCACAGAACTTAACCCAGCCTGGGCAGCAGGAAGTCATTATTGGAAGATTTTTGCCTGTTTCCAGTCTCTTCAATAATTCAGTTCCTTCTTCCATTATTGTTAAGTCAGCTGCAAAGTCTGTGTCAAATACCTTATCAAAGCCCAATTTTCTAAGAGCAGCAGCCATTTTTCCTGTAGCTCTTGTTCCAATAGGCATTCCAAATTCTTCGCCTATACCAACTCTGATAGCAGGAGCTGTCTGAACGATTACCATTTTGTCTGGATCGTTTAATGCATTCCATACTTCCTTGATGCTTTCTTTTTCATATAATGCTCCTACAGGGCAGGCCATTATACACTGTCCGCAGTTGATACATACTGAATCTACAAGCTTCTTGTCAAAGGAAGGAGCAACTCTTGTGTCAAAGCCTCTTCCAGCCCAGCCTATAGCATTAACAGTCTGTACATCTGAACATGTGCTTATGCATCTTCCGCAAAGTATGCACTTTTCAGGATCTCTTACTACTGACCAGGAAGCGTCGTCTATTGGTGCTTTTGTCTTTTCGCCTTCATAGTTAAGATCTCTGATGTTAAGCTCTCTAGCTACAGTCTGAAGCTCACAGTTTTCACTTCTTATACATGAAGTACATTCTCTTTTATGGTTTGAAAGCAATAATTCAACTGATGTTTTTCTTGCTTCTCTTACTTTTTTAGTGTTTGTTTTGATGTTCATTCCTTCTTCTGCAATTAATGAACAGGAAGCTATAAGCTTTGGTCCAACTTCTACCACACATACTCTGCAGTTTGCAGGGTGGTTAACACCTTTTAAGTAACAAAGGCTTGGTACTTCTATGCCGGCTAATCTTGCAGCTTCAAGTACAGTGGTGCCCTTTGGAACTTCTACTTGCAAACCATCTATAGTTAATTTAACCATTTCCATTTCCTTCACTCCTTGTCTACGTTATTTCTTAACGATTGCTTTGAATGGGCATTTTTCCATACAAGCGCCGCATTTTACGCACTTATCCTGATCGATAACAAATTTCTCTTTAACTTTTCCGGAAATTGCTCCAACAGGACATGTCTTGGCACAGATACCGCATTTCTTACATGGATCATCCATGATTGTGTACTGAAGCAATGCCTTACAAACTCCTGCAGGACATTTCTTGTCTACAACGTGTGCCACATATTCATCTCTGAAGTATTTCAATGTTGAAAGTACTGGGTTTGGTGCAGTTTGTCCAAGTCCGCACAATGCTGATGCCTTTATTTCCTGTGCAAGGTGTTCAAGTTTGTCAAGATCTTCCATTGTTCCCTTGCCTTCTGTGATTTTTTCAAGTATTTCTAGAAGTCTCTTTGTTCCAACTCTGCATGGAGTACATTTTCCGCAGGATTCGTCTCTTGTAAAGTCAAGGAAGAATCTTGCAACGTCAACCATACAGTTGTCTTCGTCCATAACTATCATACCACCGGAACCCATCATGGAGCCGATAGCAACTAATGAATCATACTCTATTGGAATATCAAGGTTTTCTGTTGTTATGCATCCACCGGAAGGTCCGCCTGTCTGAACAGCTTTAAATTTCTTTCCTTTTGGAATTCCGCCGCCCATTTCATATATAACTTCTCTTAATGTAGTTCCCATTGGGATTTCTACAAGTCCTGTATTTGTGATCTTTCCGCCTAATGCAAATACTTTTGTTCCCTTGCTCTTTTCTGTTCCTATGCTTGCAAACCAGTCTGCTCCCTTGTTGATTATCTGAGGGATGTTTGCATAAGTTTCAACGTTGTTTATTACTGTTGGTTTTTCCCATAATCCGCTTACTGCAGGGAATGGTGGTTTTGGAGTAGGCATTCCTCTGTGTCCTTCTATGGAGTGGATCAGTGCAGTTTCTTCTCCGCATACGAAAGCTCCAGCTCCAAGTCTTATTTCAATATCAAAATCGAAGCCTGTTCCAAGAATATTTTTACCAAGCAATCCGTATTCTCTTGCCTGGGCAATTGCAACTTCAAGTCTCTGTACAGCTATTGGATATTCAGCTCTTACATATATGAAGCCCTGATTTGCTCCTATTGCGTATCCGCCTATAGCCATAGCTTCCAATACTACGTGAGGGTCCCCTTCCAGAACGGAACGGTCCATGAATGCACCTGGGTCTCCTTCGTCAGCGTTACAGATTATATATTTCTGTTCATTTTTCTGTTTAGCAGCAAATTCCCATTTCATGCCTGTTGGGAAGCCGCCGCCGCCTCTGCCTCTTAAACCGGATTTTTTCATTTCATTAACAACATCTTCTGGAGTCATTGTAGTTAATGCTTTTTCCAGAGCTTTGTATCCGTCAAATGCTAAATATTCATCAATATTTTCAGGGTCGATAACTCCGCAGTTTTTAAGAGCTATTCTTTCCTGTTTAGCATAAAATCCTACTTTATTTAATGACTTTATCTTGTCATCTTCTATTGCATCATGATATATAAGTCTCTTTAATATTCTTCCTTTTAACAGGTGCTCTTCTACCAATTCAGGTATATCTTCAGGTTTAACATGGCTGTAGAATGCTCCTTCTGGATAAACTATTACAATTGGACCTAATTCGCAAAGTCCGAAACATCCAGTTCTTATTAATTCAACTTCTTTTTCTAAACCTTTTTTCTCCAATTCGCTTTTTAAGCAAGCCAATATATCTTTTGAACCAGATGAAGTACATCCTGTTCCGCCGCATACCAGCACTTGTGAACGGTAAAATTCCATCTTACTTCCTCCAATCAATTCAACTATTTAATTAATCTTTCTGAACTGTAAAGTCATTAACTACTTTACCGTCAACAATATGCATAACATATTCATCAACGACTTTTCCCTGAACTACATGTTCATTAACTATTCTCTTAGCTTTATCAGCTGTCATTTTAATATAGGTAACCTTTTCTTCGCCAGGTCTTATAACCTCAACGATAGGCTCGAATCTGCATAAACCTATGCAGCCTGTCTGAACTACTGATACATCTCCAAGTCCAAGTTTTTTTACTTCATCTATTATTGACAACAAAACAGGTCTTGCTCCTGCAGCTATTCCGCAGGTAGCCATTCCTACAACTATTCTTGTAGTTGTTCTGTCTTTTCTCTGATTAACATTATCTATGGTTTTCTTTCTTATAGCCTCTAATTCCTGTATTGATTTCATTAAATGGCACCTCCATCTATATTTTCAATATTTTCGGCAATATATCCCTGAATCCAATCTAATATCTCTGGATTATTTAAGTCGTCCCCAACTATTTTCTTTATTTCTCTGCTATCAAACACAAAAGTACTTTCATTAAAGCTATGCTTGTACACAATATCAACATTTTCATACAATAAAACACTTATTATAGTATCCTGTATATTTCCTAATGGTTCCCGGTCAATATGATTATATTTCATATATGCAATTACTTCAGTACCTTTTCCTTTTTCAGAATAAACCTCTAAATATCCATCACACCGTTTACATGCTGCCTCAAAAAGTGAAAGTCCAAGTCCCACCCTTCTCGTTTTTCTGGAAGTGACAAAGGGGTCCTTTACATTCTTCAGGGTTTCACTGTCCATGCCGCATCCATTGTCAGTTATGGTTATCTTAATATAATCCTTTTCCGTATCTACTTCTATACCCACTTGTATAAGCGTTGCTTTTGCACTTATTGAATTTTGTATTATATCTATCAAGTGCAGAGAAATTTCTCTCATAATCTAATACCCTTATTTATATTCTTTTAAAATTTCTGGAATTGATTCTGGAACTAGTCTTCCATAAACCTTTTCGCCTATTGTCATTACTGGAGCAAGTCCACATGCACCAAGGCATCTGCAGGCTTCTAATGTGAATTTTCCGTCTTCAGAAGTTTTGCCAACTCCAATATTGAGTTCCTTGCTTATTTCGTCAATAATCAATTGTGAACCTTTAACATAGCAGGCTGTTCCTAAGCATACCCTTATTATATGTTCTCCTTTTGGCTCTAAGGAGAAAATTGAATAGAAGGAAGCTACCCCGTATATTTCAGTCATTGGAACATTAAGTCCTTCTGATACTATCTGAAGAACATCTTCAGGCAGATATCCGTACAATGTTTGTACCTTATGAAGAACAGGTATTAAAGCTCCTTTTGTATCTTTGTGACTTTCGATAGCTTCATTAAGTTCAACTAATCTTGGGTCTTCCTGGCTGCATCCACAGCAGCATTTCTTTTCGTTATCCACACCATCTCTTCCTTTCAATTCGAAATTAATAATTATTAATTTTTTAACAAATTTCAGAATATTCAATTTGTTTAAAGCTGTGTGTTCTTTAAACTTTTTAATATTGCGACAATTTAAAATTAATAAATTATTACCTTTTTCATTATAACAAATTACTTTCTATTTTGCTATATATTATTTTAATTTATTGATAATATTGCGTACTTTTAATTCATCTATTTCCATTTCATTTTCTTGTTCCAGAAGATTTTCAAGGTAATGCGCATCCGAGGAATGTATGAAATTGTAACCGTTTTCTACAAAGCCGCATTTTATAAGCTTTTGCAGACCATCTTTGGAACTATATTCCACAGTAGACATTGTTAAATCTTTAGGAATAAAACCTAGTGTAAATACAATCCCGAAATTATCTCTATCTATATGGGCTGGTATAAATGCACCATTTAATTCATTCACTTTTTTAAATGCATCATTTAACGTCAAATCTGAAGCAGTTAAAAGCAGTCTTTCATTGTGCCCTATTATGTTGTCATACTTATCAAATATCAGCTGCTCACCGAATAAATTTACATTATTTTTTAAAGGTGGAAGTTTAGAATAGACAAAGTTCTGGAACTCCAATGCAGTATCCAGTTCACTAAACAGGCATAAAACGTGAACATCCTCTCTGGTTTGAAGTTCCATTCCAGGTATTACTATAAGATCATTTTCTTTTCCCACTTCCATACATGCAGATACATTTTCACAGCTGTTGTGATCTGTGATAGCAATAGCATCCAGGCCCTTTATTTTAGCCATGTTAATAATATTATTTGGTGTCATATCGTTATCTCCGCAAGGTGACAATGCAGTATGAATATGAAAATCAGTATATATCTTCATCTTATTCTAAATTCTTTATTTTCCAGCATAAATCAAAAGCGTGGTCAGAGGATTGCAAAACTGGAATACCTTCTGAATTTGCCTTGTCTATGGTTAACTGCTCTACTGCAATATCTTCAGGGATTATTATACAGGACAGCTCCAGCAGCACTGCTACTGCCACAATGTTGGGATGTATCTGCACTGTAATCCATGCATTTCCTTTGGAAGCATGGGACATAACCCAGCTAAGTAAATCTCCAGTATAGCCGCCTTCAACCACTCGGTCTAGACCTGTTTCAGCAGACAATATTTTTAGATTTAATTTTTCAGCCAAATTCTTAACTAACATCATTATCACCTCCAATATTTATATATTTGCAATCACCTATTGGTGCCAAGCCTTTTACAACATCCTCAGCAAATGCCTTGCAGGATGGTGAGCCGCATTGTCCGCAGTCTGTTCCCGGCAGTGTATTAATGAGCTGGTTCATAAATTTCATCTTCTTTACTGCACTTACGAAATCATCTGCAAGTTTCTGGTTAGAAAACTTAATATTCCTTACATTCTCTACGAATTGCTGCCTGTAAAAATCACTGAGTTCATCAAAGCTGTATGTGAAATTTATTTCATTTACATATTTGCTCATTATGCGCCTTGCATTGTACGGATTTTCCACCAGGAAAGACCCGCCCATACATCCGCCGCTGCAGGCGAAGGGCTCTATGAAGTTTACATCCTTTATTTTCCCATTTTCTATGTCATCGAAAACCTTCACCACATTGTGCACACCATCCACAACAATATAATCTGAAGCGTTCATGGTTTTGCTTAAGCCTCCGGGCAACGCCAAGGATAAGCCTGTAAAAGACATATTATCCTCCCTTCCCTTATTTTTATTTTTCAGTGCCTTAAGCAATTTTGCATATACATCATTTATTGCCAGAATGCCGTTTATCTCAGCACTTCTATTTATTGAAGGATATTTTAGCATAGTGATCCATCCTACACATGGTGTAAGGTAAAATATTCCTACATCCTCATAGGTATAGCCTTCCTTTTCATACTTTTCGCGGATTAAATTAGCTGCAATTTCTATTGGAGTTAATATTTTAACAGTGTGTTCAATTAGACTGGGGTAGCTTGTATTTATTAACCTGGCAATACTTGGACACATTACTGATATTGCAGGTTTTTTAATTTTTTCAATTTCCTTCTTGGTTATTTCAGAAAAGATATCGCAGGCATAGGTGACGTCGTAAACTTCATCAAAACCTAAACTGAGAAGTGCATCATTTATGATAGACGGTTCAATATACTCTCCAAACTGGGAATATAATGTTACTGATGGAATTGCAACCTTAACCTTATATTTTTCTATATCTTCCAGGTTGTTCTTTTCAGCTACATGGGCATTATACGGGCAGGTTCTTATACATTCGCCGCAATCTATGCATTTTTCTTCAATTACAAATGCCTTGGAATTTTTTAGCCTTACCGCTTCCATGGGACATTTATTCATACATTTGCTGCAACCCTTACACTTCTCTTCAATAAGCTTTACTGAATGAAATAATCTATTCATTTTATTCACTACCTTACTTATTATAATAAATTTTCATGGTTATTATAGTTTTATCTCCATGGGCTGAATTAATCTCCAATTCATCACATGTATTTTTAATATTTGGCAATCCCATACCAGCACCAAAACCCATTTCTCTCGCTCCTTCGGTTGCTGTGGAATAACCCTCCGTTAACGCCAATTCTATATCCTGAATGCCTGGCCCCATGTCAGCGGCCACTATTTCTATTCGATCCTCATATATCTTAGCTTCCATGTATCCGCCAAAGCTATGAATTACAATATTCATTTCAGCTTCATAGCTGGCTACACATACTCTCTTTATAATACTATTGTCAATGCCAAGCTGCATCAATACCTTCTTTATATTACTGGAGGCCTCGCCCCCTTTTAAATAATCACCGCTTATAATATCATAGTGAAATTTAATAATTTCATTTTCTATCATTTTTTTAGTTCAGCTCCCTGCATACCGCTTTTGTGGAGCAAGCCGCAGGTATTAAACATAGTGAGTTTTGTGCATAATAAGCAAATTTCATTTTGTCTGGCTAACTCTATTACTGTTTCATCCGGCACCTTACCTCTAACAAATATTATACACTTAATATCCTTCATCTCTGCGGTTCTTATTGTTTGAATGTTAATGAGCCCGGTAATCAGCATTACATCAGTGTTTACAAGGGCTAGTACATCACTCATTAAATCTGATGCAAATGCATACTTTACGTCCACATCAAGCTTTTCCTGGCAAGTAATAGGTTCAATGTTTAGCAATTCCTTTATTTCTCTAATTTTCACAGCAATTCCCCCATTATTTGAATCAGTTATTATACATTAGTCCTTTCCAGTAAGTTTTTCAATTCAATTATAACAAAATTCTGAAAGAAATGATATAATGCTGTTATTATTATAACAAATATTATAACTTTGACAACTAATAATATTTATTATATAATATTTATTATATAATAT
>CALBDU010000008.1 GCA_937927335.1 uncultured Clostridium sp. | reverse complement strand
CCCTTACTTTTATTATATAGGGATTCTTAGTGTCCATCAAATTGGAGTAGGGTCAGTGGCAAAGGTTGGACGATAAAATATAAAACAGAAAAAGGTAAAACACAAGAAAAGAGCATTGTAAAATTGCAAGATTGCAAAAGGTTCTGTGATGATAATATTGTTAGGCACGTTTATTCAGTAAATACAAACGCTACTATCAGAGCAAGACTTCAAGCAGGAGTTTGTGAGCTTTGCGGTAGCATAGGGAAGCCTAACTATGAAGTTCATCATGTTTCAAGTGTCAATGGGTTAGAAGGGAATAAGCTTTGGGAACAAATAATGAAGATTAAGAACAGGAAAACTTTAGTAGTATGTGAGGATTGTCATAAGGCAATTCATAGTTAAATTGAATTTTTAAAGATATGGTAATTATTAACGGAGAGCCGTATACGTCGAGAGGTGTACGTACGGTTCGGTGGCGAGGGACTTTGTGCCCTTAGCCTATGGGATTTCAGGAACCAACACGAAGAAACGTGAGCAGTTTAATAAGATGATTGAAGATTCTAAAGCAGGTAAAATTGATATGATCATAACTAAATCCATATCAAGATTTGCAAGAAATACCTTAGACTGCTTAAACTATGTTAGGATGCTGAAAGAACTGAGAGTTGGTGTGATTTTTGAGAAGGAGAATATCAATACCTTGGACTCAAAAGGAGAAGTTCTAATTTCGATACTCGCTAGTTTAGCGCAAGAAGAATCTAACAACCTGAGCCAAATCAGCACTTGGGGCATAAGAAGAAGGTTTGAACAGGGGAAAGTAACGGTCAATCATACCAAATTTGTGGGCTATGATAAAGACGATAATGGAAACCTTATTGTAAATGAAAAGCAAGCCAAAATTGTAAGAAGGATATATCAAGACTACCTTAATGGTAAAGGACCGAATAGGATAGCCAGAGAACTTGAAGAAGAAGGAGTTCCAAATTGGAACGGAAAAGCTAAATGGTATGAAGGAAGCATAAGGAAGATGCTTAGTAATGAAAAATATAAGGGGGATGCACTGCTCCAGAAGACCTATACAGTGGATTTTCTTAATAAAAAAAGAGCACTTAACAACGGTGAGGTTCCACAGTATTATGTTGAAGATAGCCACCCGGCAATAATTGATAAGGATATGTGGGAAGCAGTGCAGCTTGAAATGGAACGACGACTGATATTTGCAAAGCAGCATGGAATACAAAAGTATGACTACGCTTCTAATGATAATCCATTTGCAGGAAGAGTCATTTGCGGATGCTGTGGTAGACCCTATGGTAGAAAGGTTTGGAATTCCAATGATGAAAGGCTTAGGAGAATAGTTTGGAGATGTAATAATAGGTATGTTATAAAGGGCGAAAAGGGCTGCGAGAACACACACATAGATAACAGAGATTTATATGAGGTATTTATAAATACATTTAATGCAATGATAGAAAACAAAGATTATTTTATTAAGAAGTGGAATGAACACCTAAAGAGTGATGATTTGCTTCTGAGATATAAGGCAAATCAATTAATAGATATTATTATTAGTGCAAAACCAATAGAAGAATTTGATATAAATTTATATTCTAGTATTATTGAGAAGATGACCGTGATTGATGGTAAAAAGATAGTTATATCTTTACTTGATGGTATAGAGGTCGATTGTGAAATTTAATAAAGATGTAATGGGCCAGCTGAAGTGAAAAGGAATATCTAACAGGGAACAATTAGAGTCTGTGAGAAAAACTCTGCAAATGCAGCTTTCTATGATAGAATAATAATATCGTAGAAAGCTGTTTTTAATGGCAAAAAGACCTTTTCTTGATTGATCAAATAGTTTTAAATGCAATTTATTTAGAATAACCAAAGAATGAGTTTATATAGGCCCTTGCCGGTAGTGTAAAATATTTTGTGTATTCTAGCTCTGGATCAACATTAATATCTAAGATTTTAGGATGAGGGTGCATAAATGCATCTTGTGAATAAATTATATGTATTTTTACACGTAATTACCAGGCTGTCAATAAAATGATTTTGGCAGCCTGGATTTTTTGTTTGGCTGGATTAATCAATATCGGCTAGACTTATCCTGTCCTCAAAATAAATCAGGAGCTGTTCCAGTATTCTGCTCCATTCCTTTGAACGGCCGCCGTGCCATTTTGCCGTTATGTCTGCCATGGCAAGATACAACATTTTGAAAAGTGCATCATCCGTAGGAAAAATGGTCTTTGTTTAGTCACTTTCCTCAATTGTCTGTTGAAATTTTCAATAGAATTAGTCGTGTATATCATTTTCCTGAGTTCAGGCGGGTATTTGAAATAAGTAGAAAGATCAGCCCAGTTATTTTTCCATGAAGAAATAGTGCTTGGGTATTTCTTTCCCCATTTGCTGTCCAATGAATCTAATTGCTGGAGAGCTATATCTTCAGTAGCAGCTTGATATACCTGCTTCAGATCAGCCATAAATATCTTAATATCCTTGTAGGAAACAAATCGTGTTGAATATCTAATCTGATGGACAATGCACCTTTGGATTTCAGTCTTTGGATATACTGCATGAATAGCATCTGCAAAACCTGTAAGTCCATCAACAGAAACAATTAGTATATCTTCCGTTCCGCGGTTTTTAATTTCATTCAACACACCAAGCCAATATTTTGCGCTTTCGTTGCATCCAGTCCACATACCCATAACTTCTTTTTCACCATTAAGCCGTATTCCTATGGCAATATACACTGCTTTTTTAATAATAGCATTGTCCTGTCGGACATTATAGTGTACCGCATCCAGGAATACAATGGCATACTTACTGGCCAGAGGCCGGCTCTGCCATTCCTTTGCAATAGGAAGTATTTTGTCTGTCATTTTAGAAATCATTGTTGAGGATGCTTCCACACCATATACGCTCAGTAAATGCTCCGATATATCTCTTGTAGTCATTCCTTTTGCATACATTGACATCACTTGGTCTTCAATGCTTGAAATATCGGTCTGGTGTTTTTTGACTATTTGAGGTTCAAATTCTCCATTTCTATCCCTTGGAATATCAAGTTCTATATTGCCCATAGAAGATGTCACCGTTTTTTTTGCTATATCCGTTACGATTATTATCGGTGTCTTTGTTGGCATAATCATATTTAGAATAGCCTAAATCATCTTCCAGTTCAGTTTCCAGCATGCCTTGAAGAGTATCCCCTAAAAGGTCTTTAAGCATAGCTTGGACACCATTAACATCATCTGGTCTATATTCTTGTAAAAGTTGTGTTATGAGAGCTTTCCTTTCTGGTGTAAGTTTTCTTTGTCTTGCCATAATAAAATCCTCCTGAATTAATATTATTTTAACATTAATCCAGAAGGATTTATTTTATAGTTCACACAAAATTTTTTACAGTCTCCATTTGCCATTAAATTTGATATTTAAACATTCTAGTTCTACAATTTTTCTATAGGGGGATATCCTTCAGTTCTTTTCCAATTCATATACTCTATATAATATTTACTGAATTGTTGGATTGATTCCTGAATTGAAATTGGGTAACGACTGTTTTCTAAACTATACATAAGTCCACCATGAAGCATATATGCCATTATGTTAATATCAATTGCATCTTTTTCGTTGAAGTATCCGCATTCAATACATGGACGGATAAAAGCCGAATCTCTTTCATTTAATCCAGATGTCAGGATAAGTTTTAGAGCTTTCTGAGAAATATTTATATTTGAAAATGCCTCGGGAAACATTTCAAAATATGTATTCATTTTATTCAATACGTTTTCTGAAAAACGAGATGCAAATGCATAAGTATAGATTGATGGATAAGTAAATGAGTATTTGCAGTAACACTTCCAGGATTCGAAGTATTTCAAAACCTCATGCTTATCGCTGATTAAAATCTTATATATTTCATTTAAGTAATCTGTAATGCTGTTGATAATGGCAAAATCTAAAAGATCTTCAATACTATTAAAATAATTGTACAATGTAGCGCTGTTATATCCTGCCTCAGCAGCGACCTTTCTTATAGTGATCCGGGATATTCCTTCTTCTTTGGCTATCCTGGCAGCCGCATCAATAAAATATTTAATTACTCTTTTCTTTTTAATATTCTGAATACCTAACAAAACAATATTTCCTTTCAAATTAAATAAATATTCGTCCACTTTCCTAAATTATAATACATGAAAAATAGAAAATCAAATGATTTATTTATAATCGATATATTTATATATAACCTATAGATTAAATTATACCAAGGAGGTTACAAAACATGCAAATTACAAAAGAGTCAAAAACACATGTAGACAAATTACTATTTCTTATTCCTGTAGCTATTGTATTTTTGTTATGCATTTTGGTATTTACAGTACCTAAGCAGACAAAGTTGGCATTCGGTAAGGTCAATCCGGTTATGCCGGAGTTGATGAATTAGATAGGTTACAAAATATGCGGCAATGACGTGGCAATTAAATGGCTATTGAAGGCGGCGAATTGGATTTAAATGTGTGGAACCTGTAATTATTAAATGTTTATTTGAATATTGCAGTTTTTTTATTAATAGCATTCCTCTATTTATCGAAAAATGTATTAAAGGTATTAAGGCTAATGAAGAGAGAGTTCATGCAGGAGAGTTTCTAAGATTGATTAAAGAACTGGATCCAGATGAAGAAAAATTTTATTCAGAAGGAGCTGAAGAAGTAGAAGAAGAAATAGAGAATCTAAAAGACAAATAGCGATAATTTTATTTAATGCAAACTAAGGATTGGGATAACCAATCCTTTTTCAATATAGATTAATATAGTTATTTAGCAAATCGCTTGTCGAAAATCCAAAGGAAAATGATGTATTTATTAATTTTATGTTATAATGTGGAACTTACTGATTTAATGATGTAATATAATTAAGAAGATAATATGGGTGATGGGTGATTATACATGATTAATAATGAGAGTAGAATTGTTAGAAGAATAAGAATACTTTGGAAAAAGAGAATTATTATAGCTATGTTATTGTTAGTTGTTGCATATTGTTCAGCGCATTTTTTTGGAAGCAAATATTATTATAATAAAAATATTAATATAGGGACAAATGTTAATTCCAAAGGTAATACAAGCATAGATGCTGCAGGAAAACCATCTTTACCTACTAATGATACTAAAGCAAATATACGTGAAAGCACCGTGAATGATAATACTCCAACAACCGATGCATCAAAGGGTAATTTATATGCCCCTAATGGAACTAAGGTGGCATATCTTACATTTGATGATGGACCATCGGCAAATAATACTCCTAAGGTTTTGGAGATATTGGACAAGTATAACATAAAGGCTACTTTTTTTATAATTGGTTCTATGGCAGCAAAACATCCTGATTTGGTTAAATCGGAATTTGAAAGGGGACATGCTATAGCAAATCATACCTATTCCCATGAATACAAATATATTTATTCTAATACAGCTGAGTTTATAGCTGACGTCAATAAATGTGATACAACCTTAAAATCCATCCTGGGCGACCAATTTAGTGGTAAGTTAGTGAGATTCCCAGGAGGGTCATCTGGAAAAAAGTTAGCGCCATTCAGGGAATCAATTCAAAATGCAGGATATCATTATATTGATTGGAATGATCTCACCGGTGATGCGGAAGGGAATGATATTCCTGTTGATAAGCTGCTAAGTAATTTAAAAATGTATACGGCAAATAAAGAACATGTTGTTATCCTGATGCATGATGCACCGGATAAGGAAACAACGGCTCAAGCTTTGCCTCAAGTTATTGAATACCTGAAATCCCAAGGGTACTCTTTTGCCAAATTAAAATAAGTAAAAATTTATATAGTTAGGTTTATTTGAAAACCTTAAAAAATAAGATCTGGAGTTTTTGGTGATATTGTTTTTTTGATAAGTAATAAATGGGCTAGTAAAACAAGAAGACCTTACAGATAAAAAAACTTCGAGGTCTTCAATTTTGCGAAGGGTACGTTTCAAATTGCGTGTAAACTCTAAAAACTGATGTAGTTTCAAATAATATCTTGAGGGGTAGAAGCTAAAAAAATCAGCATCTATCCCTTAAAAGCATTATACACCCGATTAGGGGCAAGTTAATAAAAAGCAGTGACAGACTGGCTACTGCCTAAATATGGAATATACTGTCTTGTTTTTAGTCAAGCCTGTCGGCGAAATATATCTCGAGTTGAGAATGGATTTTACCCCAGTCTCTGCGGCTTTGGGTCCATTTCTTTGTAACATCCATCATAGCCAGATAAAGAATCTTCAGCAGACTGTCGTCGGTCGGGAAAACAGCAATTTTGTCCATACTTAGTTACCTTTCTCATCTGACGATTGAATCCGTCAATGAGATTGGTGGTATATTAGGGTTCTGACTTCCTGAGGATACTTGAAATATGTGGCCAGATTAGCCCAGTTGTTCCTCCAGGAAACAGCAATCTTGGGGTATTTAGAACCCCATTTCTCATCGAACAGATCGAGCTCGAAGAGCGCTGCTTCCTCACTGTGTGCGGAGTACACCTTTTTAAGATCCGCCATCAGTACCTTGAGATCCTTGTAGGAAACAAACTTTGTAGTATTTCGAATTTGGTGAATTATGCACTGTTGAAGCTCGGTCTTGAGATATACCGCCGCTATCGCAGCAGGAAACCCAGTCAGGCCATCTACCGAAGCTATAAGAATGTCTTAACTTTGTTGGCTAAATCATTCATATCACTATGAATAACTCGCCAAAGAACGGTACATAACTCTTTCGATGTAATATTCCGTTAACTATTATCCAAGTAACTAACGCTGGAATAACTTGTTTTGTAAATCCAACATTAATAACAAGTATTGGAATAAATATTGAGATTATTATATAATCCATTACAATCACATCCCTACTTGATGTTAGCATTTCACTCATATAAATTTATAAACAAAAAACATTTAGAATCATTATAAAATTCTTATGAAAAGCAGTATATATCTTTCTAATGACATTCCCAAATTAATGAAATGACAATAATATATGAATAAATGTTCATACGTATTGAAATCTTATATAATTAAGTATATAATTAATCTGTTAAATATGAACATCAACTCATATATTCATACAAATTAACATAAAGAGAGGTGAAGGTATGACAAAAAAATCTTGGATCTATCGAAAAATATGATTGCGTTGTAATACACAAAAATACAGTAATGCATGTAATAGATAAAATACCAAGGGAAGAAATATTATATGATTTGGCAGAATTATTTATAATTTTTGGGGACTTAACACGGATTAAAATACTTTGGGCATTAGATGAGGATTAAATGTGTGTTTGTGATATCGCATTCTTATCAAAAATGACTCAATCAGTTATTTTTCATCAACTTATAATCTTAAAATGGCATGGTCTTGTGAAAAGTAGAAAAGAAGGGAAAATAGTGTTTTATTCACTGAATGATGAACATATAAAATTAATATTTGGCCAAGGATTAATTCACATTAATAATTTAATCCTTCAAAGGAGGTATAACAACGTTAAAGAAGGAATTAATTTTAAAAGGTCTGAATTATCCTAATTGTGCTGCAAAAATAGAAAAAGATGTTAGAAATTTAAACGGAAAATAAAATAGAGCCAGGCATTAAAGTTATCATGAAAAATAATAACATTAACACTAAAATAAAAGAGAATGATACTAGTGTGGATATAGATATTTATAGAAATGAAATAACAAAATTCCCGAATTTTGCTAAAGTTTATAGTGAAAGGAGGGACAAAATGGAAACTATCGAAGAAATGTTTCGAAAAATTGAGGAACTTAGACAATTAATGTATCGGTTAATTAATGACAAACGAATGTTGACCGATACAGAGTTAGTAGCAATAAGTCAAAAATTAGACAAGCTACTAAATGAATACAATAAGCTAATTAGTAAAGTAACTTAGCAAGTTGTATCGAAATCAATGTGAGAACACAATAAGACAACTCGGTGGTTGATACATCAGCTTTAACAGGTGAATCTGTTCCACGTGAACTAGAACCAGGTAAAGATTCTTTAAGTGAATTAATAAGAATGATGCTCTGACGGTAAAAGTAACAAAAACCCATGGTGAATCAAACATATCTAAGATTTTAGATCTTGTTCAAAATGCCAGTAGCAAAAAGCACCAACTGAAAACTGTATAACAAAATTTGCAAGGTATTATACCCCAGTCTTAGTATTTGGAGCCTTGGTACTTGCTATTTTATCTCTCTTAATAATTCAAGGTGCAACCTTCACCGACTGGATATGCAGAACTCTGGTGTTTTTAGTAGTATCTTGTCCATGTGCGTTAGTAATTTCAATTCCTTTAGGATTCTTTGGAGTAATGGGAGGCACCTCTAAGAGAGGGATACTGGTAAAAGACGGCAACTATCTTGAAGCATTGAACAATGTTGAAGTAGTTGTTTTTAATAAGACTGTATACACAAGATATATATAACTTGTTAAATTTATATACTAAAGATTTAATTTTGATTTAAAGTTATTAGACAAAGTATAATTAATGGTAATAATACTTGATATTATATGTACAAACATTATTCTTGCGCTGTAAAAAGCCAGTTGCTGGGGATAAGTCCCGCTAATCTTTTTTTATTTCCGTTATATTTGATGCTATTTGAACTTATAATTGATCCAACCTGATCGATCGAATTAGAAAGGCAACCTGCTGAAGATTATATTATGGATCGGGCACTACGTTCACCCCAGGGAAATTGCTTACAGCGAAAGGCTTTAGCAAAAGTATAATACAAGGGTTTGTAATATTTGGTGCATCCTTTGTTAGCTCTTGCAATGTGCATAGGTGCAGGTTCGGTAGTTTGGTATGAACTTGTAAAATTAATAAAACATTTAAATAAAAATAAAGAAAGAGGTATAAGAATGAGTTTTTTTTCAAGATCTTCAAAAAGAAATCACTATAAGTATGGCCATCAGGGTAGCGGCCATTATAAAAGAAAAGGATTAGTAGAAAATCTTATGGACATGGTAATTTCACGGAGCCATTCGCATGGTTACTATGAAAACCAGTACAATGGCAATACATTCAATCAGCCTATTCAAAATATTCAACATGTGAAATGCAACAAATGTGGATCATTAGTACCCGAGGGCTCAAAATTTTGTTTGGAATGTGGGGAAACGGTGATTGGGTCGACATTTTGTCTTAGCTGCGGTCAGAAGTTCCCAGCTGGTGCAAAATTCTGTAACAATTGTGGGAGTAAAGTGTAAAGGATATATTTATGCAGTTCTTTAAATCGAAAAAATATATAGGGTGCAAAGTTAGTAAATATATTATTGATGAGTTTATAGGGGAAGGCAGGTATGGTTTATGCTTTGCTGCTAGCGCTTTGGAAGGTAAAAAGGTTATAATTAAAAAGTTCAAACCAGGTATTTTTAAAAAGAATTGTGAAAAAAATCCTTTTGAAGCAGTGATATTATCCCAGCTAGAGGATTTAAGAATACCTAAGTTTCTGGGTGTTATAAATGAAAATAGATTTTATGGATTTGTACTGGATTTTAAAAAGGGCAATACTGTTAAAGACATGCTGTTTAAATATCATTACAAGTTCAAGTCAGATGAAATTTATAATATTGGAATCAAACTTGTCAGCATAATCAGCTACCTTCATAAGAATGGAGTAGTTCATAGGGATATTAGAATATCCAATGTAATTTTAGATAAAGGTAATGTTAATCTCATTGACTTTGGTTTGGCAAGGTTTGCAGATGAGTCCATATATCCATATAACTTGGATTACTCTTACTTTGGAGACCTATTACTGTATTTACTCTATTCTAGCTTCGAAACAGATAACTATCGAAGAATGATACCATGGTATGAGGAACTGCCAATTAGTCCCGAACAAGTCATTTTACTCAAAAGGCTACTTGGTATTGAAATGCCATATGATAGCATTGATGAAATTAGAAGTGATTTTATTGATGCATTTAAGCCTTCAAACATTTATAAATTGTAAATATACTAGAATAAAATATTATTATAAACCATATAAGCTTATTTATGTTAGTAATAAGGTGAGGGTGACCTCACCTTTATAAACTGCAGTTATAATATTGTTTATCAAATAACTATTTTAAATAACTATTTTCCTTTAATGTCATCAGCATGATCATATAACTAGAAAATTCTTAAAAAACCAGAAGCAAAAGGCATTTGGCTCTTTAAGAGAGATATTTTTGATGAATTTTTCAATAATTTATGTTAATTTGCAGTCAATAATTCTTTTAATCAGATTCAGCAGCAGCTTTAGTTACTTGGGGGTTCCATAATGTTGATATTATTTGATAGGCAATATGTTATAATTGATTTTCCAATAGGATGTTCAGAATACTTTTCAACTGTAGCAGAATACATCATTAATTTGCCCTCTGAAATTGTAGTATCTATACCATACACTGCAATAACTTCCATTTTGCCATGTGTTAGTGTGCCTATTTTATCAAAAGTAATATGGTTTATTTTGGAGAATCTTTCAATAGCATCTCCTGATCTTATTATTATGCCAAATCGTGGTGCATTTCCTATTTCAGCCATTATAGCCGTTGGAGTCGCTAAGATAAATGCACAGGAGGAAAAACCACTAATACATTTACTGCCCGTATAACCTCTTCCGTTGCGATGCCTGTTACTATTGCTGTCAATAAACCGCCCAAATCATCCAGGTTGCCCATCTGTAAACAATACTTATAATTGGTGCCTTGGTTGCTTCAGCTTCTTTTACAATCTTTATCATACGTTGAAGTGAACTATCCTTTCCTACCTTGGTAGCGTTCATTGTAAAGGTTCCAAACTGATTAACTGTTCCACTAGTAACTGCATCACCTTTATTTTTATCAACAGGTAGTGATTCACCAGTCATAACTGATTGATTAACTGATGTCTGGCCTGAAATAATGATTCCGTCAACAGCAATAATTTCTCCAGCAAGTACAATGAGGGTGTCGCCATATAATACTTGATCAGCAGGAATTATTGTCTCAACACCATCACGTAAGCCCCCATTATTTTGGAGTGTAAGCTTTATAAGCCTTCAATGCCGGCATGAGCCTTTTTTGCAGTTCTATTTTCATAACCTGCATAAGTTCTTTTCCTATTTTCAACCTGAATCTTAGTAGTTTCGTAAGTAAACTTTAGGTTTAATTATGTCATTAATACAAACAATAGGTATAATAAATAGTTAAAAGAAAGAAGGAAAGGCTGAAATGAGTCAAGGTTTAGTTTCGTTATTTATACCTATTGTAGTTATCATCTTAGCAATGACCACAAAGAGAATAATAGCTGCACTCGTTGTGGGAATTATATCAGGAGGAATATTACTTGCAGGAGGAAATGTTTTCAAAGGTTGTATTTTGGCAGTTGAGCATTTGGTAAAATCAGCTTCAAGTGAAGAGAGCGTATACATTATAATGTTTTTATTCTTATTTGGAGCCTTTGGTGAGATTATGAAGTTGTCAGGTGGCATAAAAGGTTTTTCTGTAATGGCTGATAAATATGTTAAAACTGAAAAAGGAGCATTAGCCAGTGTGTGGATTGTCACAATCTTTACTTTTATTGATTGCTGCTTTCATGCAATAGCTACAGGAACAGTAGGAAAAGCATTGGTAGAGAAAACAAAAGGGAGTAAGGAAAAACTTGCTGTAGTAGTCAATGTAACATCATGTTTGCTTATTATCTTAATTCCTTTTGGGACTACATATGTGGGTTATATTATAGGAGTAATTAATTCGGCTTTAAATAAGGCGGGAGTGAACCAATCTGCATATAACTTATATATTAAGAGTATTCCTTTTAATTTTTATGCGATTGTTATGATACTTGTAAGTATAGGTATTATACTTTTCAATCTTAGGTTTGATAGTTTGGTTAAAAAAATAAAGGATACAAAGGAAGGAGATGATGATGGGCATGGGCATGAGGCACATGAACAGTGTGAATTTGAAGAGAAAGCACCACCTCGTCCATTTAATCTGATTTTGCCGTTAACATTGCTTATATTAACAACATTCTTTTCCTTTTGGTACACAGGAAAAGGGAAAGGACAAGGTTTTGTTGGGGCTATTATGAATGCGGAATTTGAAAAATCGATTTTACTTTCAGGTGTAGTGTCTGTAGTAATTACTACTATATTATATTTATTTCAAAAAATACCTATGGAAGAGATAGAGAAACACTTTTTATCGGGCGGAAATGAAATGATGCCGCCTATAATTGTATTGGTATTAAGTTGGGGATTATCCAGTATTATAGAAGATTTAGGGTTTGTAAAGTTTATTACTAATACAGTTGGACCGCAAATACCAACCATGTTGATACCTGTTGCTATATTTTTAATTGGATGTGCAGCATCATATTTCATGGGTTCTGCATGGGGAACATGGGCGTTGCTTATGCCTATAGCAGTACCGCTTGCTATAACCACACAATCAAATCTACCTTTAGTGATAGGGGCTGTACTTGCTGGCGGTTCTTTAGGCGACAATGCGTCACCTCTTGGTGAAACAGCCATTCTTTCATCTACAATAGCGGAGGTCCCACTCATGAAACATGTTAAGACAATCTTGCCATATAGTATTGCTTCAATCATAATTTCATCTATCTTATTTATTGTATTCACAATTATAAAATAAATAAAAGAAGACTCCTATTAGTATTAATTCATCTAATAGGAGTTTTATATTAACGCAATAATGATACTATGGGTATTCGTACTATCTGTAATTTTGCAAGCAAAAACTTTGTACAATTTTCATATTATGTTGACAAACAAAAGGGTTCTATATATAATGAATATATGAACAGTTATTCATGTGTTCAAATGAAAAGGAATAATGATATGGAAGAAACAACATATATTGAAAGCTGTAGTTGCGCTACAATTCATGAAGATGTAATTAATGAAGTAAAAAAACATATACCCAAAGAAGAAATACTTTATGATTTATCAGACCTCTTTAAGATGCTTGGAGATTCAACCAGGATAAAAGTATTATGTGCATTGTTTCAATCAGAAATGTGTGTTTGCGATATAGCAGCATTATTGGGTATGACTCAGTCGGCAATTTCCCATCAACTTAGAGTATTAAAGCAATCAAGACTTGTAAAGTACAGAAAAGAAGGAAGAGTTGTTTACTATTCATTAGATGATGAGCATGTTAAAAACATTTTTGACCAAGGTTTACTTCATATATCAGAAAGAAGATAATCATTACGGAGGAGGGGCAGCAATGAATAAAATAGTCAAAAAACCTGTTAAAGGTAACATCAAAATATCAAATCAAAATAATTCTAAAGTTAAAACAGCAAAAATGAATTCAAGCACAAGAAAGGAGCTAATTTTGGACGGACTAGATTGTGCGAGTTGTGCAGCCAAGATAGAAGACAGAGTTGCTAAAATAGAAGGAATTAACTCCGCTAGATTTAATTTTGCAACTAAAACACTTGCAATTGAAATTGGTGAAGTAAATAAAACAAAGGAATTGATATCAGCAACAACAGAGGCGATTCAAAAAATTGAATCTCATGTAAAAATAAGAGAAAAAAACCTTGGGAAGTTGTTAAAAAAGGAAATATTACTACGGGGTTTGTGTTGTGGAAATTGTGCTGCAAAGATAGAAAGAGAGTCTAATAATATA
>CALBDU010000007.1 GCA_937927335.1 uncultured Clostridium sp. | reverse complement strand
ATGAAGAAAAGCTGTTTTTACAACTGCTTATGCATAAGAATAAATGGAAAAGCAAGATAATAAATGAGTTTATCCAGATATGTATGGCTTATTTTGTAGTTTAAATTGATAGTATGGTAAAATTAGAAATCCTTTCAGATTTTTATTGGTCTGGAAGGATTTCATTATTGCCCGTATCATTGCTTAAAGCTTGTAAAATGCGGTCTGTCGCTTTTCGGTATTTCTCAAATCTTTGATAATCAATTTCAGAGGGGTTGGCTATTCTGGACAAGTCCATATTGTCCTTTAAATCCGCCAGTTTTACCCTGCAGGCAGTTTTATTCAATAAAACCCGGCTGATGAAATCCTCATAGCTTTCATTCTCCCTTTTAGATAAAGCATCCAGCACACTTAAAACCTCATCTGAAAAACCCTGTTTTCGCAAAGCTTCCAGTGTCAAATCGGAATCCTCAATAACGTCATGAAACACTGCACATATTTTTTCCAGGTCAGTTTCCATGGCAAACATAACTCTAAGTGGATGCAGAATATAGGGCTGACCAGCTTTGTCCACCTGACCTTCATGAATGGTTGCTGCAATGCGGATTGCTTTGTCCAGCATATATAACCCCCTATTTTTCATAATTTTCCTGATTAAATATCCAGGGCCTTGGCTTGAATTCTGCCATCAGTATATATCTTCGGCTAGTTCCCTACCCAGTGGTGGTGGATTACCGATCCGGTAATATTTAAATCCGGATTTCCAAAGCTGCGGAATGAATTTATTCTGTTACAGACTATAAATATCTGAAAACTCTAAATGTATTTTTTCCACATGGCTTTGCTGCTGCATTTCATGATTTTCTTCAACACTTTCTTCTATAACTGTTTTAACTGGTAATTCAATTAAAAACTCCGAGCCTTTGCCATATTCACTTACTATGGAAATTTTACCGCCATGCATTTCTACCAGTGATTTAACAAGTGAAAGCCCTATGCCACTACCTTCATTGTCTCTTGTAAGGGATTTATCCACTTGCCTGAAGCGGTCAAAAATAACCTCTTGTTTGTCCTTTGGGATGCCAATGCCCGAATCCTTCACTGATATTATTATACTTTCTCCCCTGTCGTATAAATTTACGTATATGCTTCCGCCTTCACCTGTAAACTTTATAGCATTTGACAGCAGATTCAACATAATTCTTTCGATGCTATCTGGGTTGCAGGCAAGGACCTTCTCTTCTACTTCAGTATCAAATACTAATTCCAGCCCCCGATTGACAACATAATTATTTATGGACAATGTTATATTTTCCACTATGTTTACAATATCATGATTCTGGTATTTAATATCATAAAATCCGGCATCAATTTTTGTGATATCAATCATGTTGTTTACAAGTCTTAACTGTCTATAGCAGTTCTGTTTCATAACATTCATATGTTTCTTCAAATTTATAGTTTTATTATATTCCGTATAATCTTTTACTTTACTATCAATTAGCTGCAAAGTACTCATGATTACGTTAAGCGGTGTTCTCAATTCATGTGAAAGATTGCTGAAGAAATCATTCTTAAGTTTGTCCAAGGTGTTTGCTTCATCCAGTAATGCCTGCCTTTTTTCATTTTCCATGCGCAATTTATTTTCTATCTTTTTATAGGTTATATCCCTTAAAATAATCAGATCCGAGTCATTTTCCCCCATAGAAAATGGCATCGAGTAGATTTCAACATAAATTTCGGAACCATCCCAGCGAACAACCTTTTTTTCTACTAATGAGCCTATTTCATCATCCTTGGTATGTTCAATTTCTTTATAGGTTACTAATTGTTCATTAAAGTTCAAATAATGGTTAATAGGCTTTCCTATCAAATTATCATTTTTCTTTTCTTTCAATAAATTTAGTCCAGCCGTATTTGAGAAAAGTATCCTGCCGTGGCTTATCAGCATAATTGCATAGGGTGAAAGCTCTACAAGCTTTTCGTAATGCTCCATGCTGCTTCTCTGCTTTGCTACTGCATCCTTAAGGGCTGTAATATCAACAAGAGATATAACTACTCCCTTTATTACATTTTCATTAGTCCTGTATGGAGAATATTTTATAAGATACCATCTATTATCAGAGCCCTGAACTTCTTTTTCGAAAGAAACCAGACTATCCATCACAACACGAGACTGTTTAACCAAATCCTCATCTTTTAAATTATGAGCAATATGGCTAATTGGTCTTCCAATATCCGTTTCTATAAGATTAATCTCTCGGGTTAGCGCTGGTGTAAATTTCCTGACATATAGGTTTGAATCAAGGAAAAGAGTACCTATACTGGTACTGTTTAAATAATTCATCATATCATTATTAAGGTCCGCTAATTCCTGTATCTTATACTGATATTGAGTGTTTACAACGATTAATTCCTCGTTTACGGATTGAAGCTCTTCATTTGTACTATGCAGCTCCTCGTTGGATACCAAAAGCTCTTCATTGGCTGATTGCAGTTCCTCACTGGAAGTCTCAATTTCTTCAATGGAGGTCTGAAGGCTTTCCTTAGTGAATTGAAGTTCCTGTTCCAGGTCCGTTATACGCTCCTGAAGCTTACTTATAGTGTCATAGTTTTCAACATAATTACACTTAATTGCATCATCTTTAATTTCTTCGAATTGCACAAAGATTAAATTTCCATTATTCTTTGTAAATAATGGCTTAACGATAAGGTTGATACTTGTTTGACCTTCCCCTATTTTAATTTTAATATTTGTATAGGTCACTGTGGTCTTTTCTTTTTTTACTTTGCTTATTGCTGTTCCAAGGGCAGTAGATAACTCCTTAGGTACCATCTTTTGTATATCATAAACCACCTTACCCCTTGGTGCCTTTAAATATTTATCACAATTTCCACAAACCTGTACAAGTTCACCATTTTCATCCACTATTGCACTTGGAGGTAAACATTCCTCTAATAATCTTTCGCTAATTTCATCCATTTCCCATTTACTCCTTGCGTTTCTTGTATATTCCTCATATGTACCCTTGTGTTTTACCACCTTCATGCCAGTGGTTATGATGGATAAATCATCAACTAGCGGACGCTTTTTCATATCTCTTCTTTTATAGATCTTATATTTGCCGTCCACAGTGGAAAAATAGCTTTTCAGCTCTCCAGTAGTTTCACTTATCCCTAAAAACATGTAGCCCTGCGATGCCAGTGCAAATTGAAAGGTTGAAAGAATTCTGGTCTGAAGCTTAGGCTGAAAATAAATCAGCAGATTTCTGCAGGTCAGCAGATCTATTTTATAAAATGGCGGGTTGTTTATAACATTATGCCTTGAAAAAATCACCATTTCACGTATGTACTTTGAAACCTGATAAACGTCCCTCTTTTTAATAAAATAACGGTTCAGTCGCTCAAGAGAAACATCCTCGGAAATGCTATCGGGATAAATCCCCGCACTGGCGTATTCTATGGAACGGTTATCAATGTCAGTAGCAAATATCTTTAGTTTAATATTCCTTTTAACCAGGTCCATATATTCTTTAAATAATATAGCCAGGGAATATGCTTCTTCACCCGTGCAGCACCCTGCAACCCAAACCCTGATTACTGCATTATCATCCTTACTATTAATGATTTCAGGGATGACTTTAGTCTTTATGATTTCAAAAGCTTCCTTATCCCTGAAGAATCTGGTTACGCCTATAAATAAACTATTATATAAGGCATCCACCTCTTCCAGGTTATCCTTTAAATATGAATGATACGCCTCAATATTGGGTATTTGGCAAATTCTAATGCGACGTTCAAGGCACCTTAAAACAGTGCTCTGTTTATAAAGGCTGAAATCAATGGAGTGCCGTTTATTAATAATACTAAAGATTTGAGACAGTGTATCATAACCTTTATGATCTAAATCCTGTCCATTATTTTCATTTATAGTTATAAGTGAAGTTTGTCCGGTATATTGCAATAATTTCTCAGGAATCTTGGTGGGTGTTAAAATATAATCGCATATATTTGTAGCAATTACACTTCTTGGCATACCGTTAAATTTAGCACTCTCCTCGTCTTGTGAAATAATTAGGCCACCAGCTTCTTTTATTGCCCTGCAGCCTTGTGTCCCGTCGCTGCCCGTTCCTGATAGTATAATTCCAATGGCTCTTTCCCGCATTTCAACAGCTAGTGAATTAAAAAAAGTGTTTATAGTGCTATTAATCCTATAAGACTTCTCCTGTTCCTTTAAAAGAAACTGCCCCTGGGATATGGTCACAGAATATTTCGGGGGATTCAAATAAATACACCCAGGCAATACCTTCATACCATCCTGTATCTGAAGCACCTTGATTTTTGTATTCCTAGACAATATTTCAGGCATAAGGCTTTTATAATCAGGAGATAAATGCTGGATTACAACAAACGCCATACTATTAGCAGATGGCATGCAGCTAAAGAAACTTTCCAAAGCCTCCAAGCCTCCGGCAGAAGACCCAATACCTACAATAAAAAATTCACAGATTTTTTTCGCTAATGTCGATTCCGTGGTTTCCGTAATTACATCGGCATTATGATCCCCATTAACATAATTCTCATTATTCATTTTATGCTCTCCTTAATTGAACATTAGAACTTCAAGATTTCGACTATAATTTACTATGTTTTGGTATATATTGTACATACAACCTAATAATATCATATTATAATATTATTTTACAGAAACAAGGTAAATTACTCATAATATGTTTCAAGCCATTAGCTACTGATGTTCAAATTTGTTTCTTTGTATAAAACTCTATTGCTTCATCATAATCCTTTACAACTAAAGCAATATGAACAACTAATGAAACTTTCTATCCCGGGCCAGTTTTTTTTCATCAGAATCCGCCGCTTTGCACAGTGTCGCCATAAGCACAGTATTCAGTAAAACCAATAGATTTAAAAATGTTCTTTTTCTCATAAAAAACACCTGCCTTTTACAACCTTGAATATATGTTTATTAGGTCTAAAATCCTCACTTAAATATTAAACTCCATTCCCGTACTTATGTAATAAGCATTTCCATCCAATTTTCCTTTTAACCTTTCAAAAGCATTTTTACCTGTACAATGCCCGGTATATATCATTTCAACATTTTCATCCAGTATCTTTTGCGCAAGGATATCAATTTCTTCTTCTGAGGGCTTCAGGAAGGTTACTAATGGCAGTTTTGTAAGATGGAAACCTCCAACTACAGCTTTTATCTTCAAACCTGGAAAGCGGCTTTTTACCGTATCAATTATATTTGCAGTGCCGTTATGGGAACAGCCTGTGAAAACCACCATACTGCTTTCCTGTTTTATAACCATAGTCAATTCATGTGAGAAATCATCCCTAACTATCCTGCTGCCCTTCTTCATATACAAATATTTATTACCCTGTGGTGCTTTATATTTTCTTTTAATATCCGTAATTATGTAGACATTATCCATTATTTCGGTAAACCCATCCAGGAAATTAAATCTGAAAGGATAGTTTTTAAAAACCTTTTTATCAGTACGAACGCTTTTATAAAAAGACATGATGCGAAAATAAAAATCCTTATCTGCTGATTTTTTTGCATATATCTTCGCTCTGTCATTTATCTGTAAAAAAGGCAGCAACCCACCCCCATGATCTCCATGTCCATGGGATAATACCGCCAAGTCAACATTTTTCAAATCAACACCAAGTTTTTCTGCATTTTGAATAAAGCT
Organism: uncultured Clostridium sp.; assembly: GCA_937927335.1. Classification (GTDB taxonomy): domain Bacteria; phylum Bacillota; class Clostridia; order Clostridiales; family Clostridiaceae; genus UBA699. The sequence goes on along the minus strand of CALBDU010000007.1, from coordinate 29,403 downwards.
GCCCGTTTTGCCTGTATCAAAAAGAATATGTCCGGCATCAGTTTCAATATACATGGACAACCCTGCTTCACTTACTAAATCATCTGAAATCTTTGTGTTTTCAATAAGTACCGTTACTTTCATGTTTCCTCCAATATTACAAATGCATTGAAATTAATTTTCTGTTTGACTTTCAATGAATGCTTTAGAAATCAGCATAGCTTGGATTAATGGTTCAAAGCGATTGAATTGTGAGGTTCCTTTTTCATATTTACTTTGTGCTTTTGTAGTCTTATTTATGATTGAAGTCACAGGAAGTAGTGCCTCTCTCAATTCTTTGCTTGTATAATTTGTTGTTTTATCACCCATAAGAAGCGCCTTAGAAATATAAAGTGCTTTAATTCGGTTTTTTAACAGGGAATGTTGGGATGTTCCCTCTAAAAACTTAAGTTGCATTTTTTCACATTTTGTAATGGTTGAAGATAGTAGTGATATAGTCTTTTCCAATTCTTCTTTGGTAAATTCCATCATGAAACCTCCTTATGGATCTATTTTTTATGCTAAATAATAAACAGGATTGCAACATTACCATTAATATTAATTAGATGTGTCGTTTACCTGACTAGCAATAGCTTCCACTATGCATTTCCATGTTCCCTTAGGCATATCAGGTCCCATTCCTTCGATCAAAAGCAGCTTAGCATTAGGTATTGTGCGTGCTGTATCTTTTCCTGCTTCAACAGAAAACAATGGATCAGATGTCCCATGGATTACCAGAGTTGGAATTGTTAATAATGAAAGGTGTTGTCTCCTATCCCCATTGGCAACCAGCGCTGCATTCTGGCGTACAGCCCCTTCCGGATAATAGGAGCGATCATAGCTTTCTTCACAATACCGCCTGGCACGTTCTTCTTGAAAGGGGAACCCCTTAAATTTTCCTTTGCAAGCATTTCACAATAATCCGATTCCCAAAAATTCAGCTGAGCACCATTACCTGCAATAAGCACTATCGCAGGATCTATATTCTTTCCAAAAACTTCATATTCAATTTGTATACCATTTGCCTTAACATGTGCCATAAAATATATCCCCTTATTACTAATATATTCAGCCTTAAATTGAAATTTATTTAAAGCCCATAAATAGACTTCAATAAAGCAACATGAACAATTGACTGGAGCAAATTTATCCCCTTTTCTTTTACAATTCAATACATAAAATTTGCCTATTTCATCCTTTTAAGTGTATCCTCAACTGAAATACATTCAGCATATCTGCCCTTCCACATAAATTCATTGTAATATTTATAGCTTTGTTCCGAGGTCATAAATTCATTATTTATTGTTGTATTTGCGTATGCAGGAACTATAATATGAAATCCATGTTCAAAGCCGCATTTTATTGTAGCATCAATACAATAATCTGTCTGAAGCCCTATAATTATTATATCGTTTTCACCTTTATTTTTTAAATATTCCAATAATCCAGTTCCTTTAAAAGAACTATTAACATCTTTATCAAATATTTTTTCTCCGTTTACTGGCTTGAACTCTGTATATATTTCAAAACCTATAGCGCCCTTTGTCAATTCACTTCCTATACCATCATCATGACGTACATATATTACTTCAATGTTTTTCATCCTGGCTTCATGTATTAATTTTTTAACATTTGCTGCAAATATATCAAATTTATATAGTTTTTCGTTTGTTATTAACTGTTGTGTATCAACCACCAATAGAACCATTTTTAGTTTCCTTTCAAATTTGTATTTATTATTAAAAAGAGTTTTAGTAAAATAATGGCGTTTTCCTGTGACAGGATAGTTTCTTATGCAACACTTCCTTGTTTTTAAAAATTCTTGTAAATGCCATAACTATTTAATATTGTAGACAGTTCATGATCTTTCATGAAAATTCTAACTGGTTTTGATTTGAATTACATCCCCAAGCTTTAATACCCTTTCCTGATTTTCGCTGCCAGAAGTCCATGAAACCTTCACCTCGGCAGATTTAAAAAGGTCCTTTATTCCTTGTTCATCTAAGCCCTTTGAATAAAACACAAATTTATGGGTGTATTTTGCAAAATTTTCATTAGTATTGTCCTGACTGGATACTTTGCCGAACCAGTACCTGTTAATGTTAGTGGAAGAGGAACTTGCAATACTTTTAAAATCCGGTATGGTTATCTTTCTGTTTGAAATATTACCACCCTGCTCTACATCAAGCGTAAATTCAATATTTTTAAAATCTTCTTTTACAGCACCTGGCACTTCTTTAGTGCCAACAGCTTTAAAATCTTCATCAGTAAGATTGGATACGTCAAATTTTAGACTGATATCTGGTGCATCGCTTTTTTTAGAACTGCAGGCCGTTCCCTGAAATATTGTAAGCAATAATATTATGACTGCAATTAATTTTTTCATTAAATTCCCTCATTTCAACATCATTTAAATACATTTAATTAATTTTTCTATCCTTGGCCAATTTTTTCTCGTCAATATCTGCTGCTTTAGACAATGCCAGCATAATTACTGCATCTTACCTACTATCCTTTAGTAATAGCTATAAACTATTACTTCAGATATCTATGTCTTATTTTTAATACTTTCTATATGCTGTAACTTAGTATCCATATCTACTAATGTATATTTTTTTAGGGATTCAAAAAGTCTATCCAATTCTTTTTCAGTCAGTACTCCTGGTCGGTTTTCGATGTGTTCTTTCAATAAATCAAAAAGCTTGTTTCTTTTTACAACGGAAATATTATCACCAAAAACCGAAACCTTTTTGAACTCGCAACGTTCGCTGAAAACAATATATGAAAAGAAATAGTTATCATCTACATCTGCCAATATCTTTTGCAAAGCTTTAATATGACCTTTATTCTGCCATATCGGATTGAGAAATTTGTTTTTCTTTCCACCTTTGAGTGTTTGAGTCCAATTTTTGCTTTTTTCATCACCGAAAATCCAACCACTGTAATTTTTAGACTCAAACACATAAATCCCTGTATTACTCAACATTAAAAGATCAATTTCTGTTGTTGTCCTATCTTTCTTCGGAAGATAAATATTGGTTAATATCTTGTTGTCTCCAGATAATTTTTCTAGATAAGTAAAAGTAAGAAATTCGCCGTAATTGCCTTTATCAAACGCAACTTTTAGAAAATTATTTCCACTCACCACTCCATATCTGGATTTAGAAAATTTCAAATATAAAAATAACCTGTTAATTGTAAGTACCAAAAGCGGAATTAATGCAATCACAATCAGTGGTATTAATATCATATTAATTAGTCCTGTTGCCATCGTCTCACCTCTTCATATTATGTAATATATCTTACAACACAAAGTATTTGAAGGAACTTAACATCTGTTTATTTAACCATTACAATCCAGCTTTAATAAATCATTATCAGTATTATATTTTTATTCCACAAGAAATTGCATTAACCTTTATTTTTCAATCGTATAGTTTCGACATGGTTTGCATTTTAACAAAAAATCGCTAAAAATGCAGCGATTTTTTATTAATATTAATAATATTTTTACCTTCTACCAGCATTTTTACCAATGGTAAGTATAATAATCAGAAATACAGCTAATACATTTTGTAGCTGGCCGCCACTACCTTGTCTTCCAGCAGTATTGAAAATGTCCTGGAATCCACCTTATTGCTTAAAGGAAGGTTGTCCTCTATATTCTTATGTATAAAGAAATCTGCTGAAATCCTTGTATCATTTTTAATATCCATGTCATTCTCCTTATAAATTAAAGGTTTACTACAATAATTCTCCATAAAATGTTAAATTCCTTTATATATTCATATTTTCAAGTCATAGGCATATACCTCTTTGAATATAGGTTAAGTAAGATGTTTTGTGGGGGTATTATATTAATGAGAAATACTGGTATATCTATCCAGGCTTCTAATCCATCTGATGAGGATAGGCATGCATTATTAAGAAATTCTTTAAATAAATCCGGAAGACTGCAGGATTTTAACAATATAATAAAGCTACTAAAACCTCCCCCCGATATTTTAAACTATGCCTCTTCTGGCGAGTTTAAAAAATTGGAGGTTGGAATTATTGGCGGTGGCCTGGCAGGGTTAAGTGCCGCTTATGAGCTTAGAAAGCTTGGCTTTAATATCACAATATTTGATGCCCTGGAGGATAGAATCGGAGGAAGGGTATATACCTACTATTTTGACAAGGAGAAAAAACATTATGGGGAGCTGGGACCAATGAGAATTCCAGTAGCTCATGAAACTACCTGGCACTATATTAATACCTTTGGACTTGATACCGATCCTTTCATTCAAAGTAATCCTAATGCATTTGTATACCTGAACAACACAAGAGCCAAAAATAGTCCAGGAAGTATTAAAGAAAACATTTACCCGAAATATCATTTAACTCCTTGGGAAAGGAACACACCCTGGGATAAGCTTTATGATTATGCATTGAATTTTAGCATGAACCGCCTCCATCCTGAGGTAAGAAGTGAAATTTTTAAAATACTTCCTTCATATAATCCCTATTATAGTGAATTAATAGATATGAGTATCAGAGAGAATTTAGAGGTATGCGGTTTAAGTGAAGACGCCATAAATATGATAGCGGGCCTGGACGGACTTACAGGAGCAATTTATGACGTATCCTACAATGAAATACTATCAGAGGATTATTCTGAAAACTTTACTTATTTATATAGAATTCCAGGTGGTAATGTTAACCTGCCTCTGGCCTTCTATAAATCTTTAACCTCCAGCAGTCCTAAGGGATATAGAAATATACCTGACAGTGATTTAGGCAAAATAACCTGGAAAGGCGGGCACTTTGTTACAGGTATCCACAAGAGAGATTACAACCAGGAGGTTTTACTGGAGTATAAAAACAAAACCTCCTCTAAGGGTATGATAAAATCCTTTGACTATGTTATTTGCGCCATTCCATTTTCAACTTTGTCAACTGTAGATATCAATCCTTTGTTCAGCAACAAAAAAATGCAGGCTATCCGAGAAATAAATTATGTTAATGCTCAAAGAACCCTTCTATACTGCAAAAAACGATTTTGGGAGGAAAATAAGGATTATGGAAATATTAATGGAGGAATATCCTACACCGACATGCCAATAACAAATATTGTATATCCTCCAGATCATATATCAACAGGATTAAACCCTGATGAACCTGGTGTATTAGTGGGTTCCTACAATTTAAACAAATATGCTGTCCATCTGGGTAATATGATACCTGAACAGGTTCCGGAACTGGTAAAAAGGCAGGTAGAGAAGGTTCATGGCTTGCCTAAATATTATTTGGATTCCATAGTTATTGATTCAAAATATATTAACTGGAATGACGAGCCCTGGTTCAGAGGTGATCTGGCCTATTTCACACCAGGACAAAAGAGGCTTTTTTCCCATGAGATTATAAGGCCTGAATATAACAACAGAATCTTTTTTGCCGGAGAGCATACCTCAACTACTCATGCATGGATGCAGGGCGCTCTTCACAGCGGGAAACTGGCTGCTAATTCTTTAGCCTATAACGCTAAAAGATCAGCACAATCAGAGGCTTTTTAACATGAATAGACTGATTTAATTAGTGTGAATCACTCTTAAATCAGTCTTTTTAATGTGTTTATTCTATTGGCAGACCAATATCATTTTCAAACACCGGCGGCCTTCTTGGTTCCTTTCCATCATCATGTGGTCTTCCAATATCATTTTTCTTGTTTTCTCTATTGTTTTTCTTTGGGTTTTTAGTTCTATCAGGCATATGCACCTCTCCTTCCAGCATTATATTTTGTAAAATACAAAATATTATACTTGGAATTTAAGTTCATCAGCCAAACTTTTCATCTATTTAGAATAATATAAAAAGCACTGGACATAGGTGAAAGAAATTATATTTCCCCACCTTTAATATAATAAGAGGCTTTTTTCAGCATTAAAAATTCATCCATGAAAATACAATGATCAAGTGTACCATTATTCATTTTTTCCAGGCAGGCATCATAGTCCATCCACATTACTGATTCTACTTCTTCCTGCTGTAGTTTCAACCGATTTATATCCACCTTTTTATTGTATATGTACACAGCACTGAGCTCATTATTTCTAAAGGGTTTCCCATAAAATTCAGTTTCTACATATCCGTTATGCATGCCTATAAAATTTAATTCCTCGGGTTTGGCTGTAATGCCAAGCTCCTCTTTAAGTTCCCTGATTGCAGAGCATAAAAAATCATCTCCCGCCGGAATATGTCCTGCAGAGGATATATCATAGCAGCCTGGAAAAGCATCCTTACCTGCACTGCGTTTCTGCAGCAGAACCTCGAAGCCTCCGTTATCATTCTCCCGGACTATCCATACGTGTGCTGTTCCATGGAGGTCGCCATCCTGATGCACCAGAGAACGTTCCCTGGTTTTGCCGGTTATGTTCCCATCTGGTGTACGGATATCAAACAGCTCCATATCCTTTCCGTCAAGGCAGGCGTAAACTAATTTATCCCCTTCATATTGCAGCTTCAAAGAAAAAAAGGGTGCCTCCTCTGCAAGGAGCTTAAGAAAAATCTTGTCCCCTTCCCACAAATTGAGCTCATTCAAATCCTTTTTAGGTACCCATTCAAGGATGCCCTCATTACATGAAATCATTTCTCCTTCAAAGGAATCTGCTGTGTACAGGCACATGTATTCGGGAACCCACCTGTCTGATATAAAAGTAACTATACCTCTAAACCTATAGGATGTAAGTGTGAGGCCTGTTTCTTCCTTTACTTCACGAAGCAGACAGTTTTCAGGACTTTCCCCTTCTTCAAAGTGCCCACCTACTCCTATCCATTTATCCTTATTTATATCATTTTCCTTAACAATGCGATGCAGCATCAGGTATTTACTATCTTTTTCTATATAACAAAGAGTTGTTAATCTCAAGTTTTTCACTGCCTTTCTATATTTCTGCTTTTTATCTAAACGGGGACGGTTATTCGATAGTTTCACTCTAGAACTTAATTCTAATCAAAAAGTGAAAGCTGGATAACTCCATGTCCCTTTTTGTAGGCTTTAATAATATCCTCCATTTTATAAAGGATACCTTCCCTATTGCATTGATTTTTAAATACCCCCCAAAGCTCTTTTGCCCTTAGGGATCTGCATTCATAGGAATTTCCATAGTGCTTTATGTATTTCTCCTTAAGGTCAGGAAAAAGCTCATCCAGCTTTTTAAAATACCATTCTCTCTGATTTTGCCTAAGGGTCACACCAAAAGCAGGATATATAAACTTTGCCCCGCTTTCATGGGCAAGCTTAGTTATACTTAGTATGTTTTCCTCCGAATCCTCAATAAAAGGCAGCACCGGCATCAGCAATATTCCTGCAAAAATACCATTTTCAGATAGCTTACTTATAGCAGCAAATCTATTAGAGGATTGAGCCACATTAGGCTCAATTTTCTTGCATAGCTCATCATCAGAGGTCGTAATTGTAATCTTAATAAGCACCGGTGAGTGCCTGGATATTTCCTTCAGAATATCAATATCCCTTAAAACCAGATCACTTTTTGTAGCAATGGAAATGCCGAATTGGTAACGGTTAATAAGCTCCAATGCGCCTCTGGTTAGCTTAAGCTCCTTTTCAAATGGATTGTAGGGGTCACTCATTGCCCCTGTTCCAATTACACCTTTTTTACGTTTGGATTTAAGCTCTCGTTCAATTAAAGCAAGAGCGTCTTCCTTTGCTCTTACCTGGTCAAAATTTTCTACCCGGTAGCATTCACTGCGGCTGTCACAATAAATACATCCATGGCTGCAGCCTTTATATATATTCATGTTATAGTTGTGGCCAAACCAGGAATTATCAGCAGTAAAGCCCGATATAATTGTTTTTGCCGGAATATAATCCATATTTTTAAACCTCTTCCTCAAGGAATTGATAGCAGCATCCAAACTAATGGGTCTAACGGGGACGGTTATTCGATAGTTTCACTCTAGCACTATTTTATACCTTTTTCTGCAAATAAGCACCTACTTAGCTGAATAAAAAAGAGACTTTTACTTCGGATTTAAAGGAGTAAAAGTCTTCTATAGATTTTAAATATTATTTAGTTGAATACCAGGAGTATGTTGTCTCAAGAGTGTCCGGGTTATATCCTGTACCAATCCTAAGTAATGGCGGTTCCTGTGTTTTATTCACTAAAATTCCAAACCAGAACACATCTCCCTCATATGCCCCCAATGATACGTCTGTTATATTTTGTCCTGATCTTTCTCCTTCAAATGCGGCAACCTCAAGTACAGGGAGCGGTGTACCATCCTGCATGAAATAATTATCCACCAAGACTTCAGAAGGTTTGAGACGTATTCCGCTTGGATCACGATTGGCCATAAATATATTCATAACAATCCACTGCTGATCTGAACCTGGTTCGCTGTTGTAAGTGCTTTCGCTCTTAACAATAGCATTGGCCTCGTCTCCAGTGTATATTTTATTTATGTTTAGCATTATTTCTCTGGAGCTATCGTAAAAATACGGCTGAAAATTGATTGTCAAAGTGTTTCCATCCCCGTTTACGTTCTTTATTTCACTATAATCCGGAACTTCAGCCTTGTAAAGCTTGTACAATTCACTTACAGGAGTAAGTGTGGTACCATCCATTAATGACTTAAACTCATTTATTGGAATTGCAAAGGAGCTACCGTCTTTAACAGCATAGTTTATTCCTATGAGCTTTCCTTTCATGTTGTAGAGACCGCCTCCAGCATATCCCTGATCTACTTGTGCGGTTATTTTAATGTCTATTCCTGTTCTCAAAGTTGTTACACTTGCACCCATTCCTGATACAGACCCCTGTGCAATATCAGCAGTCATAACTTCTGAGTCTGCGGAATGACCTATGGAAACTATTTGATCTCCTGTCTTAGTTGCATCAGAATCCCCCATAATAGATGCCGGAAAATTTGTTGCATCTTTTAGTTTAAGCACTGCAATATCCTTTGACTTGTCGTATCCTAAAACACCATCAATTTGATACACGCTGCTGTCTTTTGTTACGGCAAACACCGCAAATGCACCTTCTATAAGGTGATAGCTGGTTAAGATCTTCCCATCTGCTGAAACCACCGTTCCGCTGCCTATGGCATAAGGCATTGGCTTAACATCCCCATCAATTTGAGCAGCAAGTATTGAACTCCTGCTGTATGACAGAATACTGATTACCGAATTGCCATTTTCTGCAACCTGGTCTAATGTCAGTGCTGGCTCTTCTTCAACAGTGTATGTACATTTCGCGCTTACACTTTCATCGCTGCTTGTCGCAGTCACCACAGTATTTCCTACACCCACTGCAGTTACATTGCCCGCACTGTCTACAGTTGCAACGGAAGGATTGGAAGTTGTCCATGTGATACTCTTATTTACTGCATTATATGGTTCCGCTTCAGCTTTCAATATGTCAGTTTTACCAACATAAATAGTATCACTTGTTTTATTTAACTTGATATATGCAATGGGCATATCCGATCCTGCCGGGAGTCTTTCTTCTGTCCAGTAGCCGTCAGTTCCGATTATGCATATTCCTTGTGTGTCGTACACGTAATAAGCATGGTCAATCCAGTAGCCGTCGCTGCCCATAAAGCACCAGCCATGTGAATCCTTTACCCATGCTTCATGCTCTACCCAGTACCCATTTTGAATGTATCCCCAGCCATGTGAATCCTTGGCCCAGCCAGTCTGCACCCAGGAGCCGTCTATAGCATTTAGGAAACACCAGCCATGAGAGTCCTTTGCCCAGCCGTTTTTAACCATTGAACCATTTTGATAATAATACCAGATTCCATTAGATTGAATCCAGCCGTTTCTAGCTGCAGCTGCTTTCACCTTTGAGCTCTCTGCCGCAGCATTTCCCGCCATTACAATGAGACATACTGTAAAAATCACTAATATGTTCTTGAATTTTCTGTGCATATTCATGAAATATGAACTCCCCCTTAATTTAAATACCATTATATCTTATATCATTCCTTCAGCGGTTTCAATTAGGATAAGCGGCTATTTTACTGGGATTAGCACCACTAAATACCACTCCATGATTATGGAACCATTTCGCCTAAAAAAGAAATGATATAAATTAATACGTATTTTGCTGCAGTAAAAAAACTGTGTTTCCACAGTTTTAATATTTTTTCTCGTTATAATTTATGCAATTATTTAGCCCTCAGTTTGATAAATTCAATAGCATCCCGAAGCTGTTCAGCTTCCCTTATTTCAATCATCAGCCATTTGCCTCCGCAGGAAAATTTAGTTTCCTTATATAATTTTTCAACGTAGCTGCAGCAGCTTGAAACTAAAATATCAGCATCTGGCTGTTCCTTGTTCCCTATCACCACAAGAACAATAAAATATCCTTCCATTGGGTAAATGGTACATAAGGATTTCCCGGATTTTTTATATTTTATATTCCATCCTTTTTGCATTGAGCACTTGCTGTACTCCAATGCCGGCTTTGCAGCATATGCAGTTTCAATAAAGCTGCATAGGTCATCAAGCAGACTGCTTTTCACATAGCTTCTCACATTATCCATTGCAGGTTTGTTATCCTGGTTATATAGTTCATACCACAATTTTCTAAACCTCCTTACATTTTTATTATCCGTCATACTTACATTTTTTGTCCAGTGGCATTAAATAAATTTATTTTCTAAGGTTTTTCATTATTAATTTTTTCCCACCACCTGGTGGCAGGCACTGTTTTACCCAGTATAACTGGCTCTCCAATCATGGGGGTTGTTACCTTCACCTTCTGAAAATCTGCTTCTGCAAGTAATCTTTCAACAGGTTCCTGCCAGGGATGTATCGACAGCTTGAAGGCACCCCAGTGAATTGGCATTAGTATTTCTCCCTTTAGGTCAATATGTGCCTGCACGGTTTGTTCCGGCATCATGTGTATTTCTGCCCAGCCTTCATTGTATTGACCGCATTCCAGTAAAGTTAAATCAAAGGGACCAAATTTATTGCCGATTATTTTAAAGGCATCACTATATCCCGTATCTCCACTAAAGAAAATATTTGCATTTTCAGCTTTAACAATCCATGAACACCACAAGGTACTATCTCTGTTAGTTAGTCCTCTTCCAGAAAAGTGTCGGGATGGAGTGCAGGTAATTTCCAATTCTTCAAATTTTACTTCATCCCACCAGTCCAGCTCCACAATTTTAGATTCATCTACACCCCAAAATTTCAAATGTTCAGCTACGCCCAGCGGCACATAAAATTTTTTCACTCTATCCTTTAACATTCTAATAGACCAGTAATCTAAATGATCATAATGGTCGTGTGAAACCAGAACAGCATCCAGCTCCGGAATATCTTCAATTTCCATTGGGAGCTCTTCATTAAATCGCCTGGAAACAAAACCCGGAAGTGGTGCTGGTACCTTTCCAAGCATTGGGTCAAAAAATATTCTTCTGTTATTCATTTCTAATAATATTGCTGAATGGCCAAACCAGGTAACCTTAACATTATTTTCTGCAGTTAAAGCATTTTCTTCGGTGAAACTGCTCTTTACTACGGGAATTGTGCAATTGGGTACTGTTTCTCCCTTAATAAAAAACTTCAAAAGAGAACTCCTATCAGTTTTTGTCATGGTTTCAGTTTTCTCAATATCCCGAAACTTGCCATTTTTGAAATTCTCAGATTTTCTGTTCCTTTCATAACTGTCCCTGGTAGTTTTAGCACCAAATTGTGGAGCTGTATTAATAAATATTATACCAACAATAATAATTAGTATTAATATGAAACCAATATATACTAATGTCATTTTATATACCTTTCTTTTTTGCTGCATTATCCAATGGATTTGTGGCTCTAATTAGTATCCAATGTGGATTTCTTGTAATTTTCAAAGAGCTCCAGCGCCTTTTCCTTATATTCCACCGGAACTTCTATGTGCCCCCACCCCATTGTCATTTGAAACAAGCCGCTATAGGCCAGGCTGAAGTTGTTGATAACAGTATGTGGGATATTCTCCTCTTTTAGCATTTCTGTAAATACATCTGCTTCAAATTTGTTATCAATTTCTATGCGGAAAATTTCCATGGTTAACACTCCTCACATAGTTTATAAACAAGATGGCATTATAATAGTACACTTTTATTATAAACCTATGAACCTGGATTTTCCAACTATGTATTGTGGCAGCGCCAAAAATGAAGGGACTGAGCCCTTTTTAATCAGGATTCAGTCCCCGCCCAATTTGTCAAATTAATTTAAAGTTACAATTTAACTTAAATGGGTAATGTTAATTTAGTTTTTATTTAATTTATACTTTTTTAAAGCCTCTGTTAATTTGGGAATGATAATTTTTACATCGCCCACAATTCCAATATCCGAAACACTAAATATTTGTGCCGCATCATCCTTATTGATGGCAATAACAAATTCGGAGTTTTCCATACCAGCCACGTGCTGTATGGCTCCGGAAATACCGCAGGCCATGTAAAGGTCAGGTCTTACTGTTTTTCCAGTTTGTCCAACCTGCCTGTCCTTTTCAATCCAGCCGGCATCCACGTTTGCTCTTGAGGATGAAACTTCTCCGCCAAGTATATCCGCCAGCTCTCTCAGCATATCAAACCCTTCAGTTGAACCGATGCCTCGTCCTCCGGATACAAGATATTTGGCTTCTGTTATATCAGCGCTCTTGTGGCATGATTTTACCACTTCCCTGATAACTACATTCATGTCTGCAGGAACAAAATCAACCTTGAATTCCTTTATATCTCCCTTTTTATTTTCGGCTCTGTCAATTCTCCTCATCACTCCCGGTCTTACTGTTGCCATCTGAGGTCTGCTTTTTTTACATAGGATTGTAGCCATTATGTTGCCCCCAAAGGCAGGTCTGGTCATAAATAATAATTTCTGCCCTGGATCTTCTTCATTTTCCTTGAATACATCTATTTCAAGCTTTGTGCAGTCTGCGGTTAAGCCTGTGTGTACTCTCTGGGCAATTCTTGGAGCAAGGTCCCTGCCTATGGCTGTGGCGCCAAAAAGAACAATTTCAGGATCACATTCCCTTATAACCTGTGTAATTGCCTTGGCATAAGGCTCTGTTACATACTCCTTAATCATTGGATCATCTATATAGAGAACTTCATCAGCACCAGCTTCTATAAGAGTTTGTGCCTTGTCCTTGATATTATCTCCTAATATCACAGCTACTACCCTCTGGCCTAAATCAGCAGCAAGCCTGGTGGCTTCGCCCAGCAGCTCCAGGGCTACCTTGGCGATGTTTCCATCTCTTTGCTCTGCTATTACATAAACATCTTTACTCATTTTCAGATTTCCTCCTTCTCCAAACTAAATTATATGTCTTTCTTCAAGCTTGGCTACAACTAAGTCCACTACCTCGTCCGGTGCCATATCCTTGTAGATAGTGCCTGCACCTTTAGCCTGCTTTGTGAAGGATTTCCATACATTTGTAGGAGAACCCTTTAGTCCTATACGTTCAGGGTCTAACACATCCTTTAAATCGTCAAAGCCTAAGACTGGTATTTCCTTATTGTAGGCATCTATTATACCCCCTGCATGCATATACCTTGGCTCAGCCATTTCTGAAAGGGCAGTGAGCAAACATGGAGTTTTCACTTCAACTATGTGATATCTGTCCTCAAATTGTCTCTTTACGATAATTTTATCATCCTCCATGTGAATTTCTTCAGCATAGGAAACCTGTGGAATATGAAGAGCCTCTGCAATCTGAGGTCCCACCTGGGCCGTATCTCCATCTATAGCCTGGCGTCCTGTTATTATCAGATCAAAGCCTATTTTCTTTAAGGCGGCTGCAATTATTGTGGCGGTGGCATATGTATCGGAGCCCCCGAATTCCCTTCCAGATATGAGTACTGCATCATCGCAGCCCATGGCAAGGGCTTCTCTTAACGCTACATCAGCCTGGGCAGGTCCCATGGTTACAGCTGTAACAGTGCCCCCTACCTTTTCCTTAAGCAGCAATGCTGCTTCAATTCCTGTTTTGTCATCAGGATTTATTATACTTGGAACACCTTCTCTGATCAGCGTATTGGTAACCGGATCCAGTTTAACTTCATTAGTATCAGGTACTTGTTTAATACATACTACGATTTTCATCTATCTTTCTCCTCCCAAATTCTTCTCTAGAAAATCTTCATTGAACCAGAGATAACCATTCTCATTACTTCTGAAGTACCTTCATATATTTCCGTAATCTTAGCATCTCTTAAAGCTCTTTCCACCGGATATTCCCTGCAGTATCCATAGCCTCCCATGAGTTGTACGCAGTCTCTGCATACATCATTGGCCATTTTGGAAGCAAACAGCTTTGCCATTGCAGCATCCGGGCCGTAATTTCCGCCTTCATCCTTGGTAAGAGCCGCTCTGTAGGTCATAAGCCTTGCAGCATCGATGTTTGTCTGAAGGTCTGCAATTTTGAACTGGGTGTTCTGGAAGGAAGAAATTCTTTTTCCAAATTGCTTTCTTTCCTTTACAAATTTAACTGCTTCGTTTAAAGCACCCTGAGCAATACCTACTGCCTGGGCAGCAATGCCTATTCTTCCTGCATCCAGGGCTTTCATGGCAATTTTAAAGCCGGCGCCCTCCTTGCCCAGTCGGTTTTCCACAGGAACTATTACATTCTCATAGCTCACCTCACAGTTTTGAGCTGCTCTGATGCCCATTCTCTTAATGTTTGGTCCAACTGTAATTCCAGGCATATTCTTATCCAATATAAAGGCGGATATTCCCTTGGTTCCAAGTGATTTATCGGTCATGGCAAATACTATAAAGGTATCTGCAAATTTTGCATTTGTAGTGAACATTTTACCACCGTTTAATACATAGTGGTCTCCTTCAAGCTTGGCCCTAGTCTGCTGTCCTGCTGCATCTGTTCCCGCATTAGGCTCGGTTAGTCCAAAGCAGCCCACCTTTGAGCCGTCAACCAGTGGCCTTAAAAATTTCTGCTTCTGATCCTCTGTACCAAAGCTGTCTATGCAGGAGCATGCCAGTGAGGTATGAACAGATATGGTAATACCTGTGGATGCATCAATCTTGGACATTTCCTCCATGCAAAGCACGTAGCCAAGGTAATCTCCTCCCACTCCGCCATATTTTTTTGAATAAGGTATACCCATAAATCCATACTTTTTAAGCTTTGCAAGAAGCTCTAAATTATATTCTTCTTTTTCATCCATTTCTTCTGCAATGGGCTTAATTTCATTTTCGGCAAACCTGCGGAAAAGCTCTTGTTGAAGCAAATGTGTTTTTGATAATTTAAAATCCATTTTTAACCTTCCTCTCTTTTTACATATAAAAGAATAGTTTAAAACAACAGGTACCGTTAATACTTTTATAATATCATTTTAACAGTACCTGTTTTAATTAGTTTTCATAATGATGAAAACTTTCCGGGACATGCCCGGCATTTACATAAAATTTAATTTTATGATATATGGAAAATTTTTTTAAGTCTTGCCCATTCAGTATCACGAATTTCATTTATTTCGTTAATGTCATCATCATTTAAATGCTTGAACCTTTTCTGTTTTTTCAAATAGCTCTCCACTGATTTGAATTCCTTAGGCATGAAATTGAGCTTCATTTCTCCGTCCTCACACTCAGCCAGGTACCATAAACCCAATTCAACAGCCAGCTTTCCTATTTCCACAGTAACAGCCGGATCATATCCCCAGCCTGTAGGGCATGGAGCCATAACATGTATAACTTTGCACCCTTTTATACCCTTTGCCTTTTCCACCTTCTCCATGAAATCCTTTGGGTAAGCCACTGATGCAGTGGCCACATAAGGAATTCTGTGGGCAGCCATTATTTCAAACAGACTCTTGCGGAATCTGTTTTTTTCGCCCTTGGAGCAAGGTCCCGTAGGAGTGGTGGTGGTCCAGGATTTGAAAGGAGTGCTTGCACTTCGCTGAACTCCGGTATTCATATATGCTTCGTTGTCATAACACAAGTAAATAATGTCCTCGTTTCTTTCTGCAGCCCCGGATAAGGCCTGCATTCCTATATCAACTGTGCCGCCGTCTCCAGCTATTCCTAAAATGGTAACATCTTCATCCCAGCCCAGGGCCTCTTTTGCGGCGGACATGCCTGAAAGGGTGGCTGCCATAGCTGGAAATGCAGTGATTACATTATTTACAAAAATTGAGGATTGGGGATAAACGGTGGTGGTTGCTGCAAAACAGCATGCCGGCGTTGCCAGACATGTCTTTGGACCAAGAACCTTCATAGCCATTCTGGCTGCCATTATTGCTCCGCAGCCCTGACATGTTTTTGCCCCGTACAGCAGTTCGGTATCATCCAGTGTTTTCAAATTAATACTCATTATTACCACCTCATTCCAAGGAACTGAACCTCTGGCTTATCTTCTTTGCCTTGCGCCAGATTAAACAGCTTTTCATACATTTCGCCTATAACAGGCTTTGGAATGTCTCTTCCGCCAAGGCCCACTATATAATCAGCCAGCTTTGCATTTGACCCGTAAAGGGAGGATTTAACCTCTGAGAAAACTGTTCCGTCAAAGCCGAAGGAAATGCTCCTGTCTATTACGCCTATAGCCTTGAACCTTTCCCTTATGCCTTCAAAATATTCCTTTGGAAAAGGTCTGTAGCTTCTTAATTTTATAAGTCCCGCTTTTTTGCCCGAGTCTCTAAGGGAATCTACCACTACCCTTACAGTTCCAGCAACGCTTCCCATGGCAACCAGCACAACTTCTGCATCCTCGCACTTGTACTCCTCAATCATGCCGCCGTAGCCACGGCCCATAATGTCTTTATATTCTCTGTCAACAGCCACTATCTTTTCTTTGGCTTTTTCAAAGGCCTGTTGCTGAAGATATCTTCCCTCTGCATGAAAATCTGGTCCCACAGTTTCACAAAGGGTCTTTGGATTATTCAAGTCAAGCTTATTTGTAGTTACAAAGGGCGGCAAAAACTTGTCCACCAGTGCCTGATCAGGTATTTCCACCATATCGTAGGTGTGGGTTAAGGTAAAACCGTCCAAATTAACCATTACCGGAGTCATAACCTCCGGGTCCTCAGCAATCCTGAAGGCCTGTATTACTGTATCCAACGCCTCCTGGCCGCTTTCCACAAAAAGCATAATCCATCCTGAATCTCTCATTGCCAGGGCATCACGCTGGTCTCCGTAGATGTTCCAGGGTGTTGCCGTAGATCTATTTGCATTAACCATTACTATAGGATGTCTTGCACCGCTGACATAGCTCAGCATTTCACACATGTACAGCAGACCCTGTGATGAGGTAGCTGTAAAGGTTCTGGCTCCCATCATGGAGGAGCCCAGAGCTGATGCCATTGCACTATGTTCACTTTCCACCATTATATATCTGAAGTCTGCAGTACCCTCCGCTAAAAAATCCGCCAGCTTCTCCACCAATGTGGTCTGGGGAGTTATAGGATATGCTGATACCACATGAGGCTTTGCCAGCCTTACACCATGGGCTGCTGCCTCATTTGCCGATAAGAATGCCTTGTTACTCATTTGCCTCACCGTCCTTTACCATAGTGATGCATTTTGTTGGACATTCGTGGGCGCATATGCCGCAACCCTTGCAATAGTCCATATCTACCTCCAGGTGTCCGCTGGATTTATCAATACACCCCTCCGGACAATAAATCCAGCAAAACATGCATTTTACACATTTTTCACGGTTGAATTCCGGGTGAAATGTTCTAAATCCCGAATTCACTGTTGGCAGAATTCCTACGCCGTTGCTGGCGCCAAAAAACATTTCGTCATAACTGGCGGGCGGCTTAAATTCCCTGCTATGTTTTGGTTTATTCATTACCTCGCCTCCCGTGCCAAATTATACGCTTCTTTTGCAGCTGCTATATTTTTTTCTCTAAGACCAGGTGACATCATATCATGTATTGCCTGTTCCACAGAATCCATGCTCACCATGCCTGCTGCCCCAGCTGCAGCTCCCAGGAGAATAGTGTTTACTATTGGTGCTCCCAGCATATCCAGGGCAATTTTTGTTGCATCTATTGCAACCAGATTCTTTATATCCTTAAAACGTTTATCATTCATCAAATCTTCTCTGCTTCTGGCAGTGTTTATAACGTAAGTTCCGTTAGTCTTTAACCCGGCCATGGTATCCACTGCATCACAAAGGGTTTCATCCAGCACAATCACACAGTCACATTCATAAACCTGTGAATGATCTGTTATTACTTTATCAGAGATTCTTGTAAACCCAAGTACAGGTGCCCCTCTTCTTTCCGGTCCAAAGGAAGGAAATGCCTGTGCTGATTTGCCCTCGCATATTGACGCAGCATAGCCCAAAAGCTTGGCCGCAGTAAACGCTCCGTTGCCGCCTCTGCCATGCCATCTTACTTCAATCATTTCTTAACTCCCTTTTCTATTTTTTCTTAACTTCCTTAAGCGGGCTCTCAACGTCCGCAAGCTTCCTTGCATAATCAACATAGTTGTCCCACTTGGTGGCTGCCTTCACTACCATCTTGGCTGTGTCAGGTGAGCCGCCGCCATGCATGCAGCCTGGTACTCCTCCGCCAATAGTGAGCCATTCCACAAGTCTTGCCATTTTAATCCTGTCTTCTCCAGGAACAGCTGAAGTTAATGATTCAATGAGCTTCTTTCCGTATATTGGCGACATCATATCCTTATAGGAAGGCATACATCCGGTCTCGGTTATTCCTCCTGAAATTTCCTGTGCCAATACCTTGGTATTGTATGGCAATGTAGCTACATGAACCTTGTTTACATGGGCAAGGAGAGGGTTAGGATAAAATGCTCCTGATGGATGCTTTCTTCCAGTATACATTGCACCTATTCCAAGTCCATAGGTGGTTTCATTATTCACTGCCATCTGAGTAAGCTTATCCTGGAAAGCCTTTTGTGCCAAACCGTTTGCCCTGGCCATACCTATTGCCGCACCTATCATCAAATCGCCCTGCCCTGCAACGCAGGCACCGATTGCCGCTCTGTAAATTGCAGTAAAGTTGCCCACGCATGCTCCGGCGTACTTTACCTCTCCATTTAAAAATATATGTTCATTTGGTACAAAAACATCTTCAAATATAATATAAGCCTGGGTTGTACCAGATTTGATTCCATCCCAGCCTTCCTCCTCTGCTCTTGTGTCGGAAGGTTTTCTTGTTTCAACAATAGTAACACCCTCTGCATCCCTTGGAATTGCAGCTGCTATGGCAAAAGACTCTTCACCTTCACCCATTCCAGTGGTAGGCATTACCATAATATATTGAGAACCTGCTACTCCACAGATCTGATTTTTAAAGCCGCTGATTATTACGCCGTCTTCTCTTTTTTCCTTTACATGGAGATACATATCGCTGTTTTCCTGCTGGCCTGGTTTTAATGCCCTGTTTCCCTTAGCATCTGTCAAGGCTCCGCTTAATGATAAAGCCTTTTCTTCAGCAAACATAGCAAAATCCTTTAATCTTTGGTGATAGCTTGTACCTAGCTCCTTGTCCATGTCATAGGTAACACCCCATAATGCATTAACCACAGTCCAACCTGCACAAACAGGGCCCAGACAGCTTCCGCAAGTTCTGTACCCGTCCCTTTTCATCAATGCATTTCCATATACGTCATCAGCACAGGTCATTATTGTGTTCCATCTGTGGGCCTTCTGTCCTGTAAGACATGATGTGGTTGTGTAAAGTGCCTCTTTTTCAGGGTCAAATGCATTGTCATACCATTTGGCAACGTTTTCAATATGGGCCTTAGTTGCCGGATGCGTCGTTACATCCTCAATGAGTTCCCCCCACTTATATATGTTTGGTCTCATTTTCTTCATTTCTTCAACATATTGTGCGCCAGTTTTCAAAGTCATTTTTTTTACCCCTCCTAAATAATTTTTTACTTTATAGATTAAAATAACCACACACTTTCGTCGCAGTTATTTTTAACTATCAACATTATTTAGTCATTAATTGTCGTTTTTGGTCTCCGTTATACAAATGATATTTCCGATTCCTAAAACTTCAAAAACAGTAACTTCTGCTCATAATCTTTTGCAAGATGTGCAACATATAGTACTTCAACTGGAGAAAAAATTCTTTACCGGCAATTATTTTCCGTTATGTTTCCTACATTAAGCATACTCGTTAGAAAATAGAATTGCAATATCTTAAATATCAAATTGACATCATATTTTTAATATATTGTTTATCAGCAAAAATTATATCTGCAATTAAAATATTCTTTTTATCTTCACTGCTTTTATTTGATATAGTATTAGGTCTTAATGGACAATACCGAAAAAAAAGCAAAAAACTGCGTTTCCACAGTTTTTACTAATGCCTGATTTAGAATTATTTTGTTGCACTTCATAATTTACCCATCATATTTAACCAGATTCTTCATCATCTTCCTTATTCCGCCCCTGGGATTCTCTATATCCCCTTTGTATCTTGGTATAAGATGCACATGAAGGTGCATAACAGTCTGTCCTGCAGCTTCTCCAATGTTTACTCCCACATTATAGGCATCAGGCTTGTATTCCATATCAAGCTTTTCCTTAACCACATGAATAAGCTCATATATAGCCTTTATCTCCTCCGGCGAAGCATCAAAAAAGCTCTCAAAATGCCTCTTTGGAACAATCAAGGTATGTCCTCTGTTTACAGGGAAAGTATCAAATATTGCTATTGCCAGTTCATTTTCCGCAATAATCCTTTTTTCAGGATAATTGCAAAAGATGCATCCCATATTATCAGCTCCTTTATTTAATTTATCTGGGACAGTTATTCGCTGGTTTCACTCTAAATAATATTTTAAACCATTTTGCTGAATTCTGCACCTGATGAAAATAGTCAGAATTATCATTTTGATAAAAGCATTATGCTGCCTTTTCCTGTTTCTTGCTTTTCATGAGAAAAATCAATATTAAAGCAACGCAGCCTGCAGCTGCAGATATAGCTATTGCATAGTCAATGGCATCTACATACGCCTGTCTGTTAACCAGCTGAGTAACAGTATACATTGTCACTGTCCCTGCATCAGCCTGTGAATAGCCTGCCTGCATATACAGCAGCTGCATCTTGTTAATAGCCTCAGAAGCAGCCATATTAAAGGATGTTACCTGTTCGGACAATCTGCAGTAATTTAAATCAAATCTTCCCTGGATTATGGTGGTTGCTATAGTTACACCCAGAGAGCCGGCAATCTGCTTCACCATGTTGTTAAAGGCAGATGCTTTTCCAGCCAGGCTGGGATCCGTTATGGCATTCATTCCTGCTGTAGTTACCGGCATCATTGAAAGTCCGATACCAATATTTCGTATTACCATTACCACCTCTATATAAAGCTTACTGGTATCCATATTTATGCAGCTCAGCTTATAGGTGCTTACAACCAATATGAATAATCCTATAGCGGCAGGAATTTTCGCACCGATTTTATCAAATATCTTTCCGCTTACAGGCATTATCAGTGCTGATGCCATGGCAGAGGGCAGTAAAATCAAACCTGTTTCAAGGGGAGTATAATTCCTCATGCTTTGAAGAAACAGCGGCATTATATACATTACCGCCAAAAGCACTGCAAATATAAAGCACTGCACTATCTGGCTCACTGTAAACTCCTTATTTTTCAGTATTCTCAAATCTATAAGGGGTTCTTCAATGCTCAGCTCATTTATTACAAACAGCACCATTGTGAACAATCCCACTGTCAACAAAAGGGGATTTGTTATATCATCCCAATTGATGCTGGAGCCCTCGCCTAATACGTAGAGAATGCTCACAATAGAAATCGTTGAGGTTAAAAAGCCAATAAAATCAAATTTTGTATTCTCTTTTTTAGGAGAATCAGTAAGAAATATCAACGACATAAATATTCCTACAATGCCAATGGGAACATTGATATAAAATATGATCCTCCAGTCCAGTCTTTCCAGTATATATCCTCCTAATGTTGGGCCGATGGCTGGAGCCGCCAGTACGGCTATGCCCCAGAAGCCCACTGCCGTTCCAGCGGATTCCTTTGGAAAGGTCTGCATCATAATGGTCATGGCCACAGGCATTATCATTCCGCCGCCTATGGCTTGTAAAATTCGGAATATTATCATAGCTCCGTTGCTCCAGGCCATGCCGCACAAAAATGAGCCTATGGTAAAAGTTATCAGTGAAAATATAAATACTTTTTTTGTGCCAAAAACATCTCCAAGGTATCCGGTTACCGGTACTATTGCCCCTAATGTAAGGGTGTAGGCCGTTAATACCCATTTAACATCATCCAGTGATACTCCGAACACCGACATTATTTTTGGAACTGCTATATTTGCAATGCTGGTATCCAATGTGGACATAAATGAACCAATTATCAATGCTATAAGGATAAGCCACCTGGATGAATCACCCTTTTCTCCATTGTCCATTTTTCTTACCTCCATCAATTCACGTGAATTTTCACTATGGCATTAGTGCCTGGCAGCAGCTCGGCATTTGATTTATCAAGTTCAATTTTTACCGGGACCCTTTGTATGACCTTTGTAAATGTGCCGCTGGTGGATGCCGGAAGTATTGAAAATGCGGAGTTTGATGCCTGTCCTACATATTTTACCTTCCCAGTGAATTTCTTTCCCTTTATTTGGTCTATGGTTATATCCACCATTTGTCCTTGTTTTACTTTCCCCAATTTTGTTTCTTCCACATTTGCTGTTATATACAGCAAATGTGGAACAACAATTATTGCTGTTGCTTGTCCTGCTGCTGCAACCTCTCCTACATTACCTAATCTTTTTAGGATAATTCCGCTTATGGGTGCTCTTATCAAACTCTGCTCTAAATTAGCATCAGAAAGATTCGTCATATCCTGCCTGCCTAATATCTGATCTCTTGATACCCTTTCACCCTCCTCTATATTAAATTCCAGGAGCTTCCCGGTGATTTGGGTATTTACCTTAATCAGGTCCCCTGTAACCCTGGCATCATCAGTAATTACAAAGCAGGTATTGTTATACCAGTAATACCCCCCAATAGCTCCCAGCAATACAAGCATAACCGCCAATATAATAATCATTAATTTTTTACGCTTTTTATTCATAATTATTTCACCTGTTCCTTAATTCCTATTTCTGCAAACATCCCTGGTTTCAGCATTGAATCCGCCTCATTGATTTTAACCTTTACCAGAATGTTCTTGTTTTTGGAATCTACAGCTGAGCTTATGACAGATATCACTCCTGTAAATTCCTTGCCAGATATTTCAGATACCTTAATTGATACCTGCTGGTTAGTATAAATTTCATTGGCCAGTGTGGAAGGAATATAGGCGTTAATAATCAAAGAGTTCAGGTTAACAACTGTCAGCAGAGGCACACCAGCTGCAGCCAGCTCACCGTTATTTATATTTTTTGCAGTAACTACACCAGATATGGGAGATGTGACAGTGCCGTTCTGAAGCAGCACCTCGGCAGTATTAAGACCAGCCATTGCCCCCTTGAGCTGTGCTTCATAAACTGCAATGGTATCTGCAGTCTCACCGTTGTTAAGCATACTAAGGGTTGACTCTGCTGACTTGTATGCTGCCTCTGCAGCTGCAAGAGCAGTTTTGCTTTGATCCAGCTGGATTTTAGGCAGGCCTCCTGCTTCGAAAATTTCTTCATTTATCTCATAGGTGTTTTTAATATTTTCATAATTGGCCTTAGCACTGTCAAATTGTGCCTGAGCCTGAGCTATTTGTTCAGGTCTGGCTCCACTTTTGATTTTATTCAGGTTTGCTTTAGCTATATTTACTGCTGACTGCTGCTGAGCTGCTGCAGCTTCCAGATCCTTTGAATCAAGCTTGATCAGACAGTCTCCTTTGTTCACTACTGAGCCAACATCAACATTTATACTTAAAACCTTGGCACTAATTTTTGATGTAATATCAGCACTTTCCTCAGCCTTTATTTTTCCAGACATAATATAGGTAATTGGCTGATTCTCACTTTTATCTGCTGCTATTGTTTTTACTGCATTATTTTTACTGCCGCTGCAACCGGTCAGCAGGAAAATTGGCAATAGCAAAGATACTAATATATGCAAACTATATTTTTTCATAATAACCTCCACTATTTCACAAACACAGTCCAGGGCTTTTCAATCTGCGCCTTTAACGTATTGTAAATATTTATTGTGTCCCTTAATTGAATACTCAGATTCTCATTGTTTAAAAGCTGGTCGTCATAATCAACTTTGGTAATCATTCCGGTTTCATATTTAATTTTATAAATATCAAGCTGTGCATCGCTTAGCTTGATATTCCTCTTTAGCAAATTTATATTACCTTCTACATTGGTAAGCTCTGAATAAAATGCTCTTAGCTGCTCCTTATATTTTTTCCTTATTTCCTTCAAATTGGTTTCACCTTCATAAGTTCCAAGCCTTGCATTTAGATATGCCAGCCGGGTAGACAATTTGAAGGCGTAATTTTCTCTTTCCTGGTAATATTGGTCAAGCTTCCTTTCATATTCCTCATAGGCGTCCAGATCATCACCATTAACAGTCTCTGGTTTACTGGTTTTGGGTAGGTCAGCATCCTTTACATCATCCACCTCATTATTTTCATCGTTAAAATAATTTTTATTGAGTTTTACTATTAGTGTGTTATATTTCAAGTATTCATCGATAACATCATCAATGTAGCTATCCACAGAGCCTTCAATTTCAAATTTATCAAACTGTACGTCTTTATCTAAGGTATAATTTTTTATATCCTTGCCTGTTAAATCTTTAAAATTGTACTCTGCATCACTTAAAGCATTTTCACTGGCTTTAAATTTTGTTTTTAAATCCTCAAGCTTTAGTTCCGAGGCATTAAAATCAATTTCAGTAATGATGCCTTTTACCATCTTCAATTTAGAAATAGCCAGTTCCCGTGATTTGATTTCAATATCCTTTTCAGCCAATTCCATCTTCATCTCACTTGTAACAATATTGTTATAGGCTGTAGTGGTCTGCTGAATTATTCTATCCTGGTCAAAATCCTTTTTTTGCTCTGCCTGCCTTAGTTGTGCCCTTTCTATATCTTCATCAAGCTCTTTTTTATTCTCTGGGATCTCAAGCTCCACTTTCCCAATTAGCTGAGGATTTTCATCAATCTTCCCTTTGATATCATTAATCTCATCCCTATAATCAATTTCTTTCTCATCCAACCCTAAAATATCGCTGTGGTCAATAGCCGCATCTATTGCAGCATCCAGTGACAGCCTGGGTTTAGTGTCCATTTCCTTTGTAAGGGTGTCATCTGCATACACTGGACTTGTGCTCAAAGCTATCATCAGTACAATTAAAAAGACAGCTGTTTTAAATAAATAACTTTTCAAATATATCACTCTCCTAACAATTGGTTTCCTATGGTATATATTAGTTTGCCTGGCTGTGTGGTACAACAATCAAAGCCTGCAGCTGTTGTAGGTTATAAAACACTTTAAAAGGGATTTGTCAGATATAAAACATATTTTATAAAACTGACTGGTAAAATGATGTATAATATAGATATAATATTCCAATTTGTTGAGGTGACCTATGGCAGACAAGACCGATTTGCGTGTAATTAAAACCCGTGAAAATATTAAAAAGTCCTTTACCAACCTTCTGCTGGCAAAGGATTTCAAGGATATAACTGTTCAAAATATTATTGATGAAGCGTTAATAGGACGATCTACTTTCTATGCCCATTTTTACGATAAATATGATCTGCTCGAACAAATGGCAAGTGAAATGAAAAATGAATTTACTATTTTGATCAGGGACAGGTTTAATTTATACTCCCATGATGAATTCATAAATTTCTTTTCAAAAATTATTGAATATTATTCCAAACAGAGACTTCAATTTTTAGCTTTATTAAGGGTTCATACCGAAACAGTAGACTTGTACAGCAGTTTGCTGGACATCCTTAATAATCAATGCCTTTTGTTTCTGGACAACCTAAAGGTTGATGATAAATTAAAAGTTCCCAAAGAATATTTTTCAAGGCTTTATGCCGCAGCTGTAATGGCTTCCATTCAGTGGTGCCTGGAAAACGGTGAGGAATATACACCTGAGACCTTTGTAGAATTATTCAACTCATTAAAAATACTGATAGTGGAGCTGTTTTAAGGGAAAACCAATGGAAACGATTGGAAGCTTTGACGGTTGGGTTGACATTGGGGACGCTTATGCGATTGTTTTACCGTGGGGACGGTCATTCGCTAGTTTTACTTTTACCAGTTTTGTGGAGGATCAAAATTATGATAAAGCAAAGTCTGAAAATTGATAACATACCCTCAATTTTGTGGGGCAGAAAATCAGATAATTTGTTTATAACAATACATGGTAACCTGTCAAATAAAGAAGATAATGTAATTGCTGTGTTTGCTGAAGAAGCTGTTGCTGCTGGCTGTCAGGTGCTAAGCTTTGACCTGCCGCAGCATGGAGACCGCAAAAATGATCCATGTCTTTGCAAGGTTCAAAACTGCGTTCAAGACCTTGGGACAATTATGGCATACGCAAAATCACTATCAAATAATATAAGCATTTTTGCCTGCAGTATGGGAGCATACTTCAGCCTCCTTGAATATAATCACGAGGTGCTGAAGCAATGTCTCTTTCTTTCTCCTGTAGTTGATATGGAACGTATCATTAATAATATGATGAACTGGTTTAACATAAGCGAAAGCAGACTGAAAATTGAGAAGGAAATCCCGACTCCAGTAGGACAGACCCTCTATTGGGATTATTACTGTTATGTGAAAGAGCATCCCGTGGTTTCCTGGGATACTCCCACATCAATCCTATATGGCTCAAGGGATGACCTTTCAGAGTCTGAATTTGTATCAAACTTTGCAAAACGTTTTGGCTGCAATATTCATGTTTTGGAGAATGGTGAGCATTATTTCCATACAGAGGAACAGCTTCAGTATTTCAGGCAGTGGATTAAAAATAATTTGAAAGGGAAATAAGATATGAAATTATTGGCTATACTTGGGAGTCCTCGAAAAAACGGAAATTCAGCCTGTTTATTAGATGAGTATTTAAAAGGTATAGTAAAATCCAACAAAGATGTTGAAATCAGTAAGGTGTACCTGCATGAAAAAAATATTCATCATTGCAATGGTTGTAATATTTGCCGTACAGCAACTCCGGGAAGATGTGTTATAAAGGACGATATGCAGGAGCTTTATGCACAATTTCACCTATCAAAAATGGTGGTGTTTGCAACTCCTGTTTATTGGTGGAGCATTTCTTCGCAGCTAAAGACCTTTCTAGATAGAATAAATGCATTCGACATATCGGAAGGAAATTACTTTAAAGATAAAATGATTTCTGTTCTTATGACCTATGAGTTAAACCCGCCGAACAAAGGTCCGGAGCTTATCAAGGCCGGTTTTGAGGAAATATGCAGATACACGAAGATGAACTTAGTGGATGTTTACAGTGCCTGCACAGGCAACTTTTCACATATAAAGGAGGACAAAACTGTCCTTAAAGAGGTTCATGAATTGGGTTCCAAAATCTCTTTATATTAATTCTAGAAATATATTCAGGCCTTCAAACCAAATGAGATGAAGGCCTTTTTTACTACAAATATAAATCAGTTCTTCTTAATGGGAGGTATGGTCTTTGTTCCCTGATTTTTTTACTTAGTGATAAATCTATGTCCTTAACAATTAAGCCTTCCTGGTCGTTACCCTTAAATACCACGTCTCCGTTTGGATCCACTATGATGGATTCTCCGGCAAATTCCATTTCACCTTCCAGTCCTACTCTATTGCACATCGCCACAAATACACTATTTTGCATTGCCTGCACACGGATTTCCCACTCAAACATTTCCAAAGGCTCTGACTTTGTATTGGCAGTTGGAACAATAACCAGGTCTGCACCCTTTAGTGCACAGGTCCTTATACTTTCAGGAAGATGTCTGTCAAAGCATACCACAATTCCAACCTTGCCGAATCTGGTATCATATACATGAAAGCCATCTAAAGACTCAGTGTAGTAATCCTGCTCGTAAAACATCGGGCACTGAGCTACATGAACCATGGTGGATATACCCTCCAGGTCTCCATCGTCATTTATCATAAGGGATGCGTCATAGGGCTTGTCGTCTATATTCAAATATACATTAGGGCTTGCATATATGTTATAATCCCTGCAGCGTTTTTCTATTTCCTTTATGTAATGTGAATTAACATCGATTAAATAATCAGATACATTTTGCTTTTCATATTGTGGAAAAAACGGTGACAGCTGAATTTCCGGGAAAAATATAAAATCTGTCTTTTCCTTATGCGCCTCATCAATGAAATACAAGGTTTTCTCAAAGTTTTTATCAATTGCTTTGGTCATACACATTTGAGCCATGGCCAGTTTCATAAATTTCACCCCTTCTTCGTATTTGCAAACATTATATAATTATATTTTAAACTATTTAAAGAAATACTTCACCTGTAATATGGATAAAAATGCAGAAAATTTATATAGCTTAAAACCGTTGATATGAATACTGCAGACCTCCTTTAAAGCATATTGGACAAATTAAAAGAGAGCTGCGGCATGGGTAGCGTAAACAGCTCTCTTAACGGGTTGAGTATAGTTCTCAAAGTTATTATAACATAAAATGGATAAACTGACCATTCTTAAAGATTTTTATTTTGCATTTTGTTTCAAAGTTTTCTATTATCAACATCTCCTATCTTATTTGTTTTTCCATATTTGAACTTCAGCTTATTAATTACCCCAAAAAATTATCGATACATGACGTAGAATAGACTAAATAAATACTCTGCAAATAATAATTAAAGTATTTGTAGAGTATTTTTTACTTAAATTATTCAATTTTTATAACAATTCCAAAAATTTATCTACGAATTCATCGGCAGTCTTGAACTCTTCGGCATTTGGCACTAACCTAAATTTTAAGCCTTCCTCTACAACTTTAAACTTCAAGCTCTTCAATCTTTCAGTAAGCATCGCTGCAGCTTCCCCGCTCCATCCATATGAACCAAAGGCTCCTGCGGCTTTTCCCCTGTTTATAATAGGATTTACCATTGAAAGCACATCCCATGCTGGTTTTACCGCATCTTGATTTAATGTTGGTGAACCAATCAATATTCCACTTGCACCTTCTATAAGGCCTATAATTTTAACCATGTCCATTGATGTAATTTCATGTGCATCAGCTTTAATTCCCTTTTGTGCAATCTTACCTTTCATATACTCAGCCATTTTTTGAGTATTACCATATGCTGTAATATAAAATATCTGTACATTCTTTTCAGTAATTGGAGCTGGTTTTGCCCACTGTCTATATAAATCTATAAATTTCTGAATTTTTTTTGTATGAATTGGACCATGGCTTGGTGCAATAATATCTATATCTAGATCTTTAATAGATCGGAA
>CALBDU010000006.1 GCA_937927335.1 uncultured Clostridium sp. | reverse complement strand
TAATGATTTATCCAGGTGTTGAGATATGTCAAACTTACTATCATGCAATAGAAGGTGAATACGACAGATACGCAAGCGGGAAATACCAAAATAATAAAGGAGTTCAGCCCAGTTTGCTTTACAAAGACTTCTTAGATAAATAGGTCTCATTAAAACAAAATAGCTTTAAGTCTCAAATATGAGGAATTAAGCATAGGTCACGGCTAAATTATACTTTCACTGTATGAGAGTAATAATATAGTAATACATTAAAAGGAGGGAAAGGAATATGGGAAAACATCAGTACAATCTGGAGACTTTTGCAGCTGGAGCTTTATCAGAAAGGGTCAATCAAGCTATTGAGGAGGTTGTAAAAAATATAGCAGATCCAAATACAGAGTGGAAGACCAAAAGAAAGATAACAGTCAACATGGTATTTGAAACTAAAGAAGACAGAGAGATATCGAATATCGATATTGTTGCAAAGCCAACTCTTGCTCCAAAGAAATCAGTACATGCCACTATATTTATCGACAGAGATGGATCAGGAGAGGTTATAGCCTCTGAGTATAAAAAGCAATTACCAGGGCAGCAGGCAATAAAGGTTGATAGTGAAACCGGGGAAGTCTTAGGTACATCACCCGAAGATAGAAAGAGACTTCAGATATTAAAATAACAATTATGGAGGAATGAAAAATGTTTGATAAGGAAAGTTTAGAGTATTTAGTAGGCCTTGGTAAGGCTGAAGTAATGAGTGTAAATGGGCAGAACTATTCCACAAGGCAACTGCATAGAGTTCAGGATCCGATACCGGCAAAGCTGATTACAACGACTTTAACCGGGTTGGTTGATTATATTAAGTCCGGCATAGATGAGAAATTCTCAAACCTTTTGGTACATGTAGTAAGCCCGGAACAGGTGGATCTGCTTTCAGAGTTAAGAAGTGATGTGGCCAGAGAAATATATATGACTTGCAAGGCTTGGAAGCCAGACAATATAACATTTGATAGGTTTATGGATACAGAGCCATTTAATATCATGCTGCAAAGTAGCTTTGTTGAAAATGATGATAGAGCTTTATTGTTAAGAGTAACCGGTAATGTAAAAGAAGAAGCTATAAAAAATGTTGGTGATGATGGAGTAAGCCAAGGTGTAACAGTTAAAACTGGTGTGGC
Source organism: uncultured Clostridium sp. (assembly GCA_937927335.1). Classification (GTDB taxonomy): domain Bacteria; phylum Bacillota; class Clostridia; order Clostridiales; family Clostridiaceae; genus UBA699. The sequence goes on along the minus strand of CALBDU010000006.1, from coordinate 43,677 downwards.
AAGTGTACATGAAGTTAAAGTACCTAATCCAGTTATTCTGGCACCGTACAGGACATTCCCTGAAATTAAGCAGCCGGAAAGCAAGTTTATATTCAGGATGCAGTCAGGACCAAGAGCTGCCCTTTACGAAGCAGACGGCGGCGCATGGAGGAATGAAGCTATGCAAAGCATTAAGACATATCTGGAAGAGCAGCTCAATGGAGTTGAAGGAATACAGATAATTTCTTAATAAACAGGGACAGGCTTAAAACCTGTCCCCTTACAAAGGAGATGCGACAGTGGAGGAATATAAATATTGTGCAGAATGCGGAAGAATTCATGCAGAAAAACATCATATTGTATTCAAAAGTCAGGGAGGGCTTGACTTCCCATTGAACTTTAAATTTTTATGTGAAGAGCATCATAGAGGGAATAAATCCCCGCATAGATGCAAAGAAAAAGACCTGGAGTATAAGAGAGAGCTCCAGGCCAAATTAAAAAATAAACTCAACAAAAATTATTATACAGAAAATGAGCTTGTAAAGGTACTAGGTCTTAATAAACTGCAAGCTAAAAAGATGTGCAAGAAGTTCCCACTATACAAGGAAGGATACAAAACTGAAGATATAATCTGCAGGATCATGGGAGGGCGAATATATGAATATTAAATTAGAGATACCTGGGGAGCCAATGGGAAAGCAAAGACCGAAATTTAATCGTTGGACAAAATCAGCACATACCCAGGAAAAGACAGTCAATTATGAAACCTATGTTAAAGAGCTGTACGTATCAAGCCGGTTCCCGATGTTGCAGGGATATATAAAGATGAATATCACAGCATTTTATACCATTCCAGGGAGCATTAGTAATAAAAAGCGTGAGCAGATGTTAAATAAGCAGATTCTTCCCGATAAGAAGCCGGATCTGGATAACATAGCAAAGATTATATGTGATGCACTCAACAAAATAGCTTATGCAGATGATAAACAGATAGTAGTTCTGCACCTTGAAAAATACTACAGTGATAGGCCAAGGGTTGAACTGCAGTTGGAGGCATTATGATTAGAGATTATTTAAATGCATCTGAAAAAAATCAAATAATGGTATTGATGTCAATACTCCAACTTATGGATGGGCACAGGAATGGAGGAATTGACGGGCCAAAGATTGGGACAATGCTGAATGATTGGAATAAAAGAGGTAATTTAACCAAGGAAGAACATAAAAACCTGAAGACCGCAGAAACATATCTGAAAAAGTTCTGTGAAAGTGTATATAACCGCCTCAGCGACAGAGAAAAGGTTCAATTAGATAAAAGGCTTGGAAAATATGATTTTAGGTTGGTTGATGAGTTTACGCTGCAGAGAGTTTACAGGGATATGAATGACAGAATGGTTAATGCAGTAGTACCGCGGAAACAGTTTTTTAAGTGGTGTGAAGAGATTATGAATGTAAACTGTAGGAATTGTGCTAAAGACTGGAAGTCATGTGAACTACATCAGGTATTTGAGGAAAATCTCATTCCAGAAAGTTCATGGGGATTAGATAATTGCAGGTATGCATATGGGAAGTAAAGCAAATTGGACCACAAAAGAAATAGAATACCTGGAAGATAAGTATGGCATTTTATCAATAAAAACTATAGCTGCTCATTTAAACCGCACTCCTGGAGCTGTCATAAATAAAAAGGTTAGGATGGGGCTTGGTAATTTTCTTGATAACGGTGAGTACATTACTTTTAATCAGCTCACTAAGGCGCTGGGGATCACTGGTGGGTCAGGCTATATGCAGATTTCGTGGGTGAAAAATAAGGACTTCCCGATTAAGTATAAACAGGTTTTGGAATGTAAATTTAAAATAGTATACCTATCAGACTTTTGGAAATGGGCTGAGAAAAATAGATCAATGGTCAACTGGAACAAGGTTGAAAAGAATATCCTTGGAGCTGAGCCTGAGTGGGTTGATAAGCAGAGAAAAGCAGATTTCATAAAGAGCATTAAAGTTAAAACCACACCTTGGTCACGTGATGAAGATGAAACTTTAAGGTCATTATTAAAAACATTCAAGTATAGCTATGAAGATTTATCCAAAGTACTTCATAGGACTAATGGTGCAATCCAAAGAAGGATCCTTGACCTGGAAATAAAAGAGAGACCATTGAAAGCAGATAATCATGTTAAATGGACTGATGAAGAGTATTTCAAACTTGGTGAAATGATAAAACATCGATATAGCTATGAATTGATGGCAGAACAACTGGGTAAGTCAGCTAAAGCAATTAGAGGCAGGGTTTATTACATGTATCTCACGGAAAATATTGATAGGGCTGCAGATTTAATAGGTAATGGATCATGGGGAGATGGGAGACCAGAAAGGCCTATAACGAGTAGGTTACTAAATATAGAGGAAAAATCCCAGGTGAAAAAGGATCTTACACATTTTGTTGGTATTTTAAAAGGTTTAATATGCAGCCATTATGATAGCAACGATTACTGGCAGAGGGAGCTATGTAAGAACTGGGATAACGTATGTACAGCTGGAGAAAGGAACTGTGATGAGTGTACAAGCTTTATAAGAATACAGCCTCAATATTGTAGGAGATGTGGAGCTACTATTATCAATCGCAAAAAAGTTGATATTTGTGACAGGTGTAAGGTTCAAAGAAAGAAGCAATATCAGCATAAGTATATGGTACTTCAAGGAAAAAGGACTGGAGGTCAATATGGAGAAAGCTGAAGATTTATATCAGGAAGATGTGAGTAGCTTTATACAAATTACAGACAGATTTAAATATCTACAAGATAACGACTATGGTACAGCATACCAGCTGCATAAAGATGCTCTTGCTCAATATGACAGATGGAGCCAGATTCTATTTGATGTAAGGCGGGCGGAGATGGCAAAGAAAAGAGATCCAGCTTGGAAAGATAGGATTGAGGATATGCTGCGGATACTTAATAACATCTATACCAGTTCTAGAATGATATGGAATAAAGCAAAAGATGATTTGACAGAAGGAAAATATTAATAAGGAGGGACACTATGAAAGCTATAACTCTTATACAACCCTGGGGAACATTAATAGCCCTGGGAGAAAAGAAAATAGAAACTCGCAGTTGGAAAACTGACTATAGAGGCCCATTACTAATTCATGCCGGTAAGAAAGTAAATATTTGCTCAAGAAAGGGAATATTCAAAAGGGTACTTGAGAAGCATGGATATACAAAAGAAACTTTACCAACAGGGCTTATATTAGCAAAATGCAATTTGGTTGATTGCTTAGAAATTGTGCAAGCTGGTGTAATCTACGGAACCCTTTCAAATGGTATGGAAGTGTCGGGAAATGAATATCAATTTGGGGATTATCAGACTGGAAGATATGCATGGCTGCTTGAAGATATTGAACCTTTATTAGTTCATATATCTGCCAAAGGTAAACTAAGGCTCTGGGATTATCAAATAGAATGATATGACACTCCAGATAGTTGAAGTAATTCCATATGAAACATTCAAGCAGCGAATAAGGTTAGTTAAGCCTTTTATAGGCAGGGCAAGAATAGAAGTTTGTGATAGTGATAAATACATCTTAATTGAAATGTTCGAGGAGGAATCAAATTGACGGGAAAAGAGATTGTTTTGGGGATCTTGGCCGTTATAACTGTAATAGTAACTCTTGCATTAAATAAAAATGCTGCTAAAGATAAGCAGAAAGATGGAATCCACATATGTGAATACAATGATTCTCCTAAATGCTATGAAAAATGCTGCAATCACTGTGAAATAAAATCTGAATGTGATAGCTGCTGTGGTGGAGAATGCTCCAAATGTGGAGGATACAAATATAAAAAAACACATTAAGACACTAAGGAGGATGCACATTTGATAAGTGAAGAATTATTCCGGAAAACAGAAGGTAGTTTATATAGGCATTACAGGCAGTTAAAAGAGATAGACAAGCTCAAAAATAGAGTGCAAGTTCTTAGTATACAAAAAGAAAGAATAAGGCAGGACCTTAGGGAAACAAATATCACCCTGGAGCCGGAGAGCAGGAGCATAGAATTTGGGGAAAGAGTTCAAAGTTCTTCCACCGGGGAAAGTTACGCTGAAAGGTCCTTAGTGCGGGAAATAGTAAGACTAGAGGCAGAGTGGAAGTATGTACGCAGAAGGATAATAAGAAACAATATCAGGATAAGGGAATTGGAAGCTCAGATAGCAGACATGGAATTTATAATCCGAAAGTTTGCCAGTGAATACAGATCCTTTATAGCTCTTAGATACTGTGAAGGGAATGCTCTTGATACTATAGCCAGAAAATTGAACATGAGCAAAGCAACTGCATCTAGGGAACGGAAAGATATAGTTGAAACAATCGCTAAGTGGATAACCTTATAAAATTAATCAGTAGTCAAGAGATACTTGACTACTGAAAGGAGGCAATATTATGAAAAAAGTAAAGTTCAGGGGCAAAAGAATAGATAACGGTGAATGGATTTATGGGTATTATTATGAGCATCAACCTCCATTACAAGGAATAGTGAAAATGATTATGTTCCTGAAAAAACTAAATGCTACATTGTAATTACCGGGTTTGCTGATTGGAATATGCCCAGACCAGTTAACTTCATAGAAGTTATTCCTGAAACAGTAGGTCAGTATATTTGTGCTAATGATGAAAATGATAGAGAGATATTTGAAGGTGATATTATTCAATTCGATTGGGAACAGGAAAGTTGCTGGGGTGTTGAAGGAACATATTTAGGATTTGTTCAAAGTACAGAAGTCGGTAATGAAATAAAATATATTAATCGCCAGGAATATACATTATGCAAAGGTGGTGGCCGCCATCCAAATGAAAGGTACTGTGGGGTTGATGAACTTAGAGCATTCTTACTTAGCGATGCAGTAAATATTTGTGTTTTTGGTAATATCTATGACAACGCTGAATTACAAATGCTTAATCCAAAATAATAAAAGACTATGAAAGTTTTTTAATGATAATTGTATATGCTATAATAATTATATGGTCATCAGAAAAGTTAATCATAGTTTAAAACGAAGGAGCTGGAACTTTGGGTAAGAAGAAGAGGCAAAAAAAAAGAAAAATGAAACAAAGGATAACTTCAGTTATGGTGGAATTTGAGGCTAAAGGACCTAATGGCAAGGTGTTTTTAAAGGATGGAGAACTAATGATTGAAAATGAAGGTGAATTATTACCTTTGTCTAGCTGCACTTTTCAAAAAGAATATGAAAGAGAAAAAAAGCCTAAAATTCTACTAAAGTTTCCAGCAGAGTCTTCTCATTTGAATTTGAATCGTAGTCTTAGTGAATTTGACATACTATATGCTGTTGATACAAACACAATTGAGGTTAGCGACAAGTTTTATTCAATAGGGACGATAGTTATTTGTGAATTAGAAAAAAAGGTGAATGAACTTAAAGCAAATTATAGTATTATGAATATAATAGAATCAGTAAATGAATATAGGCATCCTAACATTGAACAAGTAATGTGGAAAGGTGCAATTGAACATATCATATCAAATGATAAGCTAAAAAGCACTGAGAAAGTAGGCTTTGTTGTTGATTGTGATTTAGGCAACCTTAATAAGTACAATTCAAAAGAGTTACCTATTTTCGATAAATTTTATTTGCCAGATAATTTTAAATTGATATATGCTAGTGCTGATAGTGGAAATGAGTACCTGCCAAATAAGCTTATTAAATTAGCTGACAGTGAAGCAACAAAAATATTAAAAAGTAAATATAAGAAACTATAATGTATCTCTAGAAATACCATATTATTCAGAAGTAAATGAATTTTACGGTATTTTTTATTTTGGAAGGAAAAATAAAAAATATGTAGAAATATACATAAATGGGAGGGATGAGAATATGGAATTCAGCGAAGATATTAATAATTATTTTAAAAGTTTAGATACTCAGATAGTATTATTCCCAGAAAATAGTACAAAATCATTTGATAGTCTAGAATTATTTTATGATTTTGTGAAAAATGAAGCTACCTACTGGGATGAGTGCAAGGAAGGAATTTCAAGGCAAATACGAGATCATTTTGGAAATCTTTTAAATAGATTAAACAACACCATTTCGCAAAATGAAAGTACTAAAAAAAATGAGGTTGCAAACATAACTAGTGCCCTAAAGAAAAATGTATATCCTGGAGTTTTTTCATCAACATCAAAGGCAAAGCTAGTTAGGGAATGTTACAGAAATAGTTTTTATCAAGCTGATGCTGTATGTGATTATTTTTTCCTTAATAAGGTTGGTAATATAAGTAATTTAGAATATTTCAAAGGAATAATGAGATCATTCTATTTTAGTGATAATGATATTGAAATGGCAGTCACATCCACAATTAAGTCGGAAAAAGAATCGCTTGAAGATCTGCATAGTCAATATAATGAAAAAATAGAACAATTATATAAAACGTTTATAAATAAAGATGTTGAAACTAAGAACTTAACGCAGGATTACAAAAATGACATTGGGGAACTAATTGTCAGAGTGCAGGCTGATAATAATAAGCTGGTACGTGATGGAGAAGAAAAATTTGATAATTTGATCAAGCAAATCGAAGATACTAAAGTTCTTTATGAAAATCAGTTAAGTTTATCAGCACCGGTTGCTTATTGGAAGAATTTATCTGAAAATTATAATGAAAGGGGAAAATTATGGGTAAAATTCTCCATAGTTTCAACAACAGTACTTGCTCTTATTTTACTAGTAGTATTATATTATCTCCCAAATTCATTAAGTGAAGTTAATAATAAAATTACCTATGACAATTTAAAGGGTACAATTATATTTGCATTATTGGTATCTATAGGAGTTTATATAATACGCCTATTTGTAAAGCTAGCATTAAGCTCTTATCATTTAGCACGTGATGCCAAAGAAAGGGAACAACTAACTTATGTTTACTTAGCTTTAATAAAAGAAAAAGCAATTGCAACTGAAGAAAGAAATATTGTTTTGCAAGCTATATTCAGCAGGGCGGATACGGGCCTGTTAAAAGGTGATTCAAGTCCTACATTACCAGATGGAGTCGTTACACAAGTATTGAAAAATCTAAATAAATAAAAATGTGAAACAAAAATGAAACAAAAATGAAACACTATTCTATGAAAAAAATGTTAAAATAGTATTGTAGAATTGTTTCGACCCCTTTTCATATTTTGTTTTGGAAAACTCTCAAAAGAGCATTTGGATAATGGCCAGGTGCTCTTTTTATTTTGGTGTGGCATGGCGGTGTAAAGATTAACCTACACTAAAATAAGGGAAGTGGTAGTAATGTTAAAGCCACCTATTAGTCGAATGGGCGGAAAGTCCAAGTTAAGAAAGACAATAATCGAAATGATTCCAGAACATAGTTGTTATGTCGAGCTATTCTTTGGAGCCGGCTGGGTATACTTCGGGAAAAAACCCTCTAAGACCGAAGTAATAAATGATATTGATAAAGAACTGATTAATTTATTCAGGATGATTAAATATCATGCTCCGGAGATAGAAAGAATGCTTGAATATGAATTCTCTGGAAGAGACATATTTGAGGAATATAAAAATGTTCCGGTAGATCATTTAACAGAGATTCATAGAGCCATAAGATTTTTGTATTTAATATCTCAGAGCTTCAGCAGCAGATGTGGCGTGTATGGCTATTCAACAACTGGAAGACCATCCCCACAGATATTCTATAAGAATCAACTGGTAGAAATAAAGGACAGGCTTAGAAACACATATGTTGAAAACCTAAGCTTTGAAAAAGTAATTGAAAAGTATGACAGGCAGTATACTTTTTTCTTTTGTGATCCGCCATATTATGATTTAACCGGATATGGAAATGAATTCGGAGAGAAAGAGCATCTGCTGCTAAGGGATAAATTAATAAATCTTAAAGGTAAATTCTTGCTAACAATAAATGACCATCCTCAAGTTAGGGAATGGTACCTGGATTATAAAATCAAAGAAGTGCAGGTAAATTACTCTGTTTCTCGGGAGCAGAGTGCCAGGGGTAAGTATAAGGAACTTATTATAACGAATTATTAATTAAAGAAGGTGTGGGCATGGATAATATTTATACTGTCTATAAATGTAGGACATGTAGAAAAGATTTTATTCTTCCATCAGATGATGTACATAGCATGTCACCAGGGAGATATTTAACATGTCCATACTGTAATAGTAAAAGGATAAGCAAGGAGGGAGCAGCGGACAGCTTAAAAGAGTGCATGAAGGAGCGATCCTATAGAAGGATAAAAGGTGCTTTAAGGCAGAAATAAATATTAAAAAGAGTATATGAAGATTATTAATTATATTTTAATACCCTTTAAGACTATCCCAAATACATGGGATAGAAGAAGAATTTTATCTTCTATGAAAATCAAGGATTATTTTGCAACCCTTAAAGAGTATGGTAATCTTCATATACTCACCTCGTCTCTATTCAATTTAAAGATATTATAACACATTCAATAAAGAAATATACGGAAATTTGACGAACGATTTATAAAGGATTACCTCCTAAAATGTAGAAATTTATATATTGAAGGAGGTGATACTATTGAAATCTTTAGATGAATTAAAAAGAATAACATACGATTCAATTGTTCAAGAATATAATGAAGCTCTAGAAAAAGAACAAACAAAGTTGGAAGACCTAAACTTAGAAAAATTCAGATATATTTTGTTATTAGATATTGGTGCTATAGAAGAAACATCTATAATTAATAAAAAGGATATTGATGCATTTATGAATAAGTTCCCAAGTAAGGAAAGTGAAATTAAACGCGAAATAAGAAAGTATGAAGCTTTGTTGTGTAATTTAGAGGATATCAAAAGACATTATGTAAAATAAAGAGTTCAATATGAACTCTTTTTTCATGCATAAATATATTTGACCGATTAGGGCAGGTGAGGTGGTAGTGGGTAGAGTAAGGAGCCCCAACAGAGAAAAAGCTAAGCAAATGTACTTAGATTCGAATGGCAGTATGATGCTTAAAGATATAGCAGCAGAGCTTGGAGTACTTGATACTCAAATAAGGAAGTGGAAGAGCACAGATAAATGGGATTATGAATTAAAAGGAACGTTACCAAAAGGAAAAAGGAACGTTACTATTAATGAAAAAGCTGCTAATAAAAGTTCTAAGCACAATATTGATGAAGATGTAGAAACTGTAATAGAAAATGATGAACTTAATGATAAGCAAAAACTTTTTTGCCTTTACTATGTGAAACAATTTAATGCCACTAAGGCTTATCAAAAGGCTTATGATGTAGATTACAAAACTGCAGCCTCAAATGCTTACAGGTTGATGGATAATGAAGGTGTCAACCGAGAAATACAAAGACTTAAGCAGAATAAGCTTAACAGGGCAATGCTGAGTACCGATGATATATTTCAAAAGTACATTGACATTGCCTTTTCTGATATAACCGATTACTTGATATTTGGGCAAGAAGAGATTCCAGTAATAAATGCTTTTGGTCCGGTGGTAGATAAAGATGGAGAGCCTGTGACTAGAATGGTTAACACTGTTAAGTTCAGAACCTGGGCAAATGTCGATGGGTCATTAATAAGTGAAATTAGCCAGGGGAAAGATGGAGCTAAGTTAAAACTGCTGGATAAAATGAAAGCCCTTCAATGGCTTTCTGACAGAGTAGATCTGTTACCTGTTGAAGTTCAAGAACGGTTAAAAATTGAAAAAGCAAAATTAAGTGAAGGTACACATGAAAAGGATAGATCTGGGATTGAAGATTTCATAAAGGCAACTACATTGTCAGAGGATGAAGTGAGAAAGCTATTCGAAAGTGAACTTGAAGGTGAAGGAGATGGCTAGAAAGAAAAAGAAAATTAAAGGATTTAGATTTCAGCCATTTAGTTTAAAGCAGAAAAAGCTTTTATTTTTTTGGGAAAAAGGATCACCCTATGACGATAAAGATATCGTTATTGCAGATGGTGCAATAAGATCCGGAAAGACCATAGCATGTATATGCAGTTTTCTGAGATGGAGCCTTAAAAACTATGATGGGGAGAATTTCATTATAGCAGGAAAGACTATAGGAACATTAAAGAAAAATGTTATCGGGCCAATGCTTCAGATACTGGCAGCATGGGGCTTGAAATATGATTACAACAGGACAGAAAATTTCTTGGTTATAGGTAATAATACTTATTTCATGTATGATGCAAACAATGAATCATCACAGGATAGACTACAAGGATTAACAGCAGCAGGAGCTCTAGCAGATGAAGCAGCGCTGTTCCCCCAGAACTTCGTTGACCAGATGATAGGCCGATGCTCTGTTGATGGTGCAAAAATATTTATGAACTGTAACCCTGGTAACCCGTATCATTTTGTTAAAGTTGAATTAATAGATAAAGCCAAAGAAAAGAATATTTTATATATGCACTTTGATATGGATGATAACCTTAGTCTTTCAGAAAAGGTTAAGGCAAGGTTCAGAAGAATGTTCTCAGGAGTATTCTATAAAAGATATATTCTTGGATTATGGGTGCAGGCTGAAGGAATCATCTATGACATGTTTGATGAAATCAAGCATAAGGTCGAGAGCATTAAAAGAGCATATAAAGAATTTTATGTCAGTTGTGATTATGGAACCCAGAATGCAACTGTTTTTCTTTTATGGGGCAACTGTGAAGGCAAGTGGTACATTGTAAAAGAGTACTATTATTCTGGAAGAGATAAGGGAAAGCAAAAATCAGATCCTGAATATTATAAGGATCTTGAAGCATTTATAGGGGAAACGCCAATAAAGGCTATTGTAATTGACCCGAGCGCGGCTTCTTTTATCACTCTCATAAGAAAACATGGTAAATTTAAAGTCAGAAAGGCCATGAATGATGTAATTGGAGGAATCAGGAATGTAGCCAGTTATTTAAATAATGGAGTGCTGCAGGTAAATGATTGTTGTTTTAATACCATAAAAGAATTCTTCTCATATATCTGGGATGAAAAAGCGTTAACCAGAGGAGAAGATAAACCAGTAAAGACTATGGACCATGCAATGGATGCAATAAGGTATTTTGTAAATACTATATTGCAATTTAGTCAAAAGCCTTATGATGCCGAAATATACAACAAAGGTAAGGGGGTTATTATAAATAATCAAAATCCTTATGGGAAAGGAGGAGTTGTATTTTAATGATAGATGTAAGAACAACACTATTAAAGCTGCCATATTCCGAGAAGAAAGAAAGAAAAAAGGTAGTGGCAGATTATTATTTTTATAAAGGTAAATGTATAGATCCGGAGTTGGCAAAAGCAGATAAAATATTCTTGGGGCAAAACTGGGAAGTCAATGACAATGTTGACTATATCCCAGCACAAGATATCAGGAATAAAGTAAAACCTCTGTTAAAGAAGCAGGCAAGGTTTATGTTTGGAAAAGAGCCTGATGTAATATTGAAGCCTGATAATACAAAAGATAAGGATTCTTGTGAGGAACTTAGGATGTTCATAGATAATATATTTGAATCAAATCACTTCTGGAAGAATACAAGGAAGGCATTCCTAATGAGTACAGTAAAGAAGAGAGTACTTCTAAGGCTAGAAGCCAACCCGGATATGCCAATTATAATAAAGTATGAAAATATTGAGGATTTTTATTATAAAGAACAAAATGGCAATTTATTAGAGGTTAGATTCTTTGAAGAAGATGAGGGAAATGTCTTTAAAACTAGTGATACAGATAAAATTTACTATGTGCATATTTATTATTACGATCATGAAAGAGAGGAAGCCGAGGTTCAAGCATATTATAAAAAACTCACCTTTAAGGGCGATAACCTTGAAACACCAATTAAAGAAGAGTCTCAGCCTACGGGATTTAATAATTTACCATGTTGGCTTATTGTAAATGGTGGTGAGCTTGGGGATGATTTTGGGGAAAGTGACGTTGAAGAATTAAGAGATTCCCAAAATCAATATAACAGGAAAAATTCAGATTACTCAGATGCTCTAAAGTTTCAGATGTTTGGTTCTGAGGGAGTTATAGACGGTGATCCTGAGGATGTAAATAAGCTTAAGATAGCACCAAATGCTGTACATGCAATAAAAACTAGTGCGGAAGCAGCAGCAAATAATTTGCAGGCAACTATGCAGAGGCTTGAATATAATTTTGGAAGTGCAGAAGCAGCTAATTCATACTTGGATAGGCTGGATAAGGATATGAGGGATGCACTGGACATGCCGACTATTAAGGACTTAACTAATATACCAAGTGCCAAGGCCATGAAGTATTTATACAATGACTTAATTACCAGGTGTGAAGAAAAGTGGAGTGATTGGGGGCCGGTGTTTAAGGACCTTATAGATTTTATTATTCAAGCAGCTCAATATAGTTACAAAGGGACATTTAAGCAAGAATGGCTCAAATTAAATTATACTTTACTATTCAAACACAACTACCCATTGCCATCCGATGAAGAGGATAAAAAGAAACTGGCTATGGATGAGGTTGTTGCAAATGTAAGAAGCCACAAATCATATATTAAGGAGTACAGTGATGAAGAAGATGCTGATGCAGAGTTCAAAACTATTGTAGATGAGTTGGTTATTCTCACTGAAGCAGAGGCGGATCCATTCTCAAAGTCTACCAGTAATGAAGGTAACGATGGTGGCACCGGTGGTGAAGTATAGTGAGTGAATTTGAAAAAAGGGTTATTGAGGGAAGAAAGAAATTTCTTAAGCTTCAGCAGCAGCAGGAAAAAGAAATCCTAAGGATATATTCTGAAGCTGGTAGGCAAGTTGCTTTTAAGCTTGCTAAGAGTAAAAATGGAACTCTAAATCAAATGTATCTAAGCAATCTTAATGCTTCCATAAAGGCCTATGTAAAAGAACTTAATTTAAAACTTAATCAATCAATAATTGCAGGGACAGAAGAAAGCGCCAATATAGCAGCTGCAACTCAATTAAACTTTTATACTATGCTTGGCTTGTCTGATAAAGTAAATACAAGACTTGAAAATCTGTATACAAATATCAGTTCAGATGTTGTAAAAACCTTAATTAATGGCCAATATTATGAGGATGGTAGGAGTTTAAGCCAAAGAATATGGAGGCTGACTGCAAAGAATGCAAAGGACATGGACTTTTTAATCAAATTAAATCTTGCCAAAGGTGCAAATGCCGGGGATTTGGCAAAAGAATTAAGCAATTATATAGATCCGACGAACAGAATGGTTACAAGAAACAGAGTCCCTGGAATAAATAAAAGCATAGCTTATCAGGCCCAGAGACTGGCAAGAACTTCTCTTTCGAATGCTAGTTCTGAAACCTACATTCAAGGATCTAAAAGAAATCCTTTTTGCACCGGTTTGAAGTGGAATTTAAGCGCCGCACACTATGAAAGACAGGTAAAGCGCTGGGGGTCAGATATATGTGATGATCGAGCAGGTAAGACATACGCGCCAGATGACTATCCAATAGCACATTGTAACTGTCTTTGTTATCCTACTCAGGAGGTGGATTCTAATAAATCAAGAAAAGAATTGATTGATTGGGTAAATGGTGCCGATAATAAAAAACTCGAACAGTGGGTTAAGGACTATGGTAAAGAATTTGGTTTAAAACCGCAAGAAATCAACGAAATACTTGATACAAATACCACAAAAAATGGTATAATTAAACCAAATAAAACAGTTAAGGGCCATTATAGTTTACCTTCTATGTTTATGCCAGACGGAGTAATAGATTTAATTGATGCACATGGTAAAACACAAAGATCTTTTTATGATGGAGAAGGTGCACTAGAATTGCAAATACACCCTACGGACCATGGATATCCTAAGAAGCATCCATATGGTAGTAATGGTGAACATGCTCATGATTATATATGGAATGATGGGACATTGATTTCAAAAGAAACAAGAGATATTACAGATGACGAAAGAAATAATAATCAAGATATTTTATAGGAAGGAGGCATCATTATGTCGGCAGATTCATTTAAAAAGCTAAAAGATCAATTAAATATGTTTCAAGATATAGAGTTCATCTATAATGGAAAAGATTATTTTATTTGTCCGATAAACGGAGTATATTCTGCCGGTGAGGTTAACACAGATGGTGTTGATTATAAGACAGTAGATGATCTCCTAAATAATTTTAAAGTGGATGGACAATCGCTTGAGAAAATAGCTGATAAAATAATAAACTTTTAAAAGCACTTACTTAGCCAATAATGTAGGTGCTTATTTGTTTGGAGGGCTTTTATGAAAGTAAAATGTGAAGCTTGCAATGAAATATTTGAAATGGGTTCAAATTATAAGACACAAAATTTAGGAAAGGGCATTATTAGGACTTATTTTGAATGCCCAGGCTGCCACAAAGAATATACAGGTTATTATACAAATGAAAAAATAAGATATAATCAGGAAAAGATTAGACGATTAGCTGAGAAGGCTAAAAAGCGTACTGGTGAAAAAGCATTAAAGATAAATGATGAGATAGAGCAGCTTACTAAGACCAACAAAGAACAAATGAGTAAAATCAGGAAGGAGCTTGAAGGTGGAGAATGATTTATGTGATGAGAAACGTATTCCATGTTGTTGTATTAGGATAGGAACTTCTTATTATGAAACAAAAATAAATGATGTAGACACTATTGTGGATTTGTGCAATAAAGATCAGATGATTGAACTTAAATCCAAAAATAGAGATTATGTAAGAGGCAGATTAGTTGAAAAAGTAGAAATATTGTAAATGAGGGCATAGAGATATGTCTTTTTTTATTGCTTAAAGAAAGGAGGCTAATATGATAATACCTGAAAAAGTTATAATTGGTGGATTGGAATACGTCATACTGGAAAAGAATAATGAATTACGGGATAGTGCAAGGACTGGAGCAAGTTGTGGCAACACACAAGAGATAGTTATTGATAAAGATATATCAGCGCAATTAAAAGAAACAACGTTTATTCATGAAATCATACATCAGATTGACTTTGTTTATAATATTGGGCTTGAGCATCAACAAGTATTCCAATTAGAAGCTGGAATCTATGCATTTATGAAAAATAATCCAGATATCTTTAAGTCTTAGAAATAAGGCTTTTTTTATTTTAAATCGTCTTTTTAAGCTTTAATGGCAGACGTAAAAGAACCAAGTAGCGACTCTATTCCGTGGTCGACACCCACGTAAAAAAGCGTAACTAGAGCAAATAAGGAGGAAATATTATGCCAAGATTAAATGAAATAATAGGTGAGGAAGCTTTCAAGGCTCTTCCAGAGGATATCAGAAATAAACATAAGGATACTGACTTTGTAAATAGTGTGGATTATGTTCCAAAGGATAGATTTACCCAGGTAAATGATTCAATGAACGAATATAAGAAGCAGGTTGGGGAGAGAGATAAGCAGCTCAGCACCTTACAGGGAAAAGTTAAGGATAACGAGGATCTGACGAAAGAAATTGAAAACTTAAAAACAGCCAATGCCACTACTACAGCAGACTATGAAAAGAAACTTCAGCAGGTACAGCTTGATACATCCATTAAGGAAGCACTCAAAGAGGCTAAGATAAAGGATATTGAGTTGGCTATGAAGTTGCTTAACACAGAGAATATCAAGCTTGCAGATGGAAAGGTTATTGGCCTTAATGAACAAATTGAGCCATGGAAAAAAGACCGTGACTATCTATTTGAAAAAGAGGTTCCTGGCACTGGTAAATTCAACACTGGTGGGAAATCCCCTAAGGGTGAAGTTGAAACCGAATTAAGTTTTGGTGAGAAATTAGCCAAGGAAAAAACTGAACAATTAAAGACTAGTGAAGCTGCTAGTAAATTTTTTAAATAGGAGGAATAAAGTATGAGACAATCAACAACCACTATATCAGGATCACAAAAAAATATTTTAGCTTATGCACAGCACTTCTTAAGTGTAAATATCAAGGCAACAAAGACTGTAATTACAGCATCATTGGTGAACGGAATATTAGAAGCAGGCACATTGATTGCTGCAGATGGCAGCGTTGCAGTAACCACTGGTGGTACTCCGGCAACAACAAATGTTTTTGGAGTTTTGCTTGAAGATATTGATTTCAATAATTCAAATGGAACTGAAATATTGCCAGTAGTTATTCATGGCTTTGTTAAAGAAGCTTCTGTAAAATTTGCAGCTGCTGAAGTAACTAATGGTAAGGCAGCTGAAAAAGCAGCCATGAACATGATTAAATTTCTTTAATATAAGGGGGAATAATACATGGAATTAAAAGACTTTATAAACTCAAGTCAGATAGCATTATACATTCAAAATTTGCCTCCTCAAACCACTATAGATGAGGTTTTATTTACAAATGACAAACAGTGGGGAACAGAAATAGAGCTTGCCAAAGGATCCAAGCAAAAACCAGTTGCCCTCAGAATGTCAACATTCGATGTTGCAGTTAAGAGCAGAGCTTTAAGCGCAAGTTTAGATCTTAAAAAGAAAGAACTTCCTTTCTTCAAAGAATCAATACTTATCAAGGAAAAGGATAGGCAGATGCTATTAATGGCCATGCAGTCAAATAATCAGAATCTGGTTGAGAACTTATTGAAACAGATATATGATAACTACCAGGCTTTAGTTGATGGAGCTGGAGTTCAGGCAAAAAGGATGCGAGCTCAACTGCTGCAGAAAGGACAAATTAACATTGTAACTGCAGACGGAGATGTAGTTGTTGATTACGAAGTACCTGCAGATCACAAAGAAACCTTACTGAGCACAGCTACTTGGAATAATGCATCAGCTGATGTAGTAGGCGATATAATCAGATGGCAGCAAGCTCTTACTGATGATGGATATGCAAAACCAACCAGAATGCTGTTAACAAGGACTACCTTTGGTTATGTTACTGCAAATACTGCAATTTTAGCAGAAATAACCACAAGGGCTGGTGGTAATGTAATCATCACTGATGAAGACATTATAAACTACATCAATAAAAAGTTAGGCCTACAGGTAGGTATACTCAATGGAACGTTCACTTCTGAAGCAGGTGCTACTGTAAACTATTATGAAGATGACTATGTTACATTAATCCCTGATGGCATTCTCGGTAGGACAATCTATGGGACAACCCCAGAAGAAGCTGATAAAGTTTATGGTACTGGAAAACTTGATACAAGCATTGTAAATACTGGAGTAGCTATTACTACTATGGTCAAAGAAGATCCAGTAACAGTAGAAACTAAAGTTTCTCAGCTGGTACTGCCATCATTTGAAAGAGTTGATGAATGCTTCTTTGCTAAGGTTAAATAGGTGAGGGGTGAAAACCTCTTGCCTTCTATTTTATAGAAAGGTGGAATAATAATGGCTAGAAAGCAGCAATCTTCATTAACTGAGGAAGAAAGAACAGTTACAGTTAAAGCGAAAGTAAATCTTAAATATGATAGAGATGTAATTAAAATTGGAGATGAATTTCTTATAAGAGAATCAGATAAAGAACTGGTCCAAGATTATGTTGAGATCTTGAAAGAAGATCCTGTTGAGGACCCTGATCCAAATGCTGGAGAAGATCCAGGTACGAATGCTGATCCAAATGGAAAAGCGGAGGAGCCTGATCCTAATAAACCAGAGTAGGTGGTATGATTGGATAATTTAACGTTATTAAAATTCAATCTCCAGGAAAAGCAGTTTCCATACTTTACTGATGAAGAACTTGCCTTATTACTTGAATCAAATGATAATGATGTAAATAAGGCCAGCTATAAAGGATGCCTATTAAAGGCTCAGGCGGATGATGCTATCGACATAAGTGTTTTGAAAACAGAATCTAATAGAGCTTACTGGTTGACTTTAGCAAATAGTTATAGGAGCTCCACCGGATATAATTCTACAATGAAAAGGGCTGATGAATCATGATAAATGAGACAAGGATTAAGGAAAAAGTAAAAAAGGCTATAGCTCTGAAGCCTACCCATATTGTACTTATGAGGAATAAAGGCGAGAGTAATGGCATGAGAGGTAATAAAAATACATCTGACAAAGTAGCCGAATTTGACGCTTTTCTAAATGATTCAAAACATACAATTTGGCAGCCACAAATAGTAGAATCCGGGTCAGTACAAAGGATTAGATCGCTTACATTATTAGCTTTATGTGAAGGATTTGAAATAAAAAAAGATGATTATTTTACAGCTAATGGATTAAACTATAAAATTTCATATCCAGGGATGATATTTGCAGGTCTTTATAATGCTGATCTAGAGGTGATTTAATGGCTGATGGATGTAAGATTCAAATGAATGGCTTAGACACTGTAATGAAAAACCTTAAAGAGTTCACGCCAAAGCTAAAAGCAGCTCTCCTACTTGATGCGCAGGTAATAGCTGCTGAGATGGAAATATGGTCTAAAGACAACGCAGCATGGACAGATCAAACTACACACGCAAGACAATTTCTTAAGGCAACAGTAAAATGGACAAACACTAATACTTTAATGGTGGCCTTAAGCCATGGAGTTGATTATGGGATTTACCTGGAACTGGCTAATGAAGGCAAGTATGCAATATTAGAAAGGTCTATCCAAGAATTTGCACCTAAATTTATAGAGGATTGGAAGAAAATAATCCAAGAAACTAAGGTGATATAATGAACAGAAAATTGATATTTGATGTACTGGATCCTATATATCCATGTTACGCAATAGGAGAATTTAAAGGTGAATGCATTAGCCCATATTTTGTTTTAAAATTTGATAGCCAGCTTCAAAGCGTGAATAATGCCAAATGTGGATGGCAGCTTGTTCACGTATTTTTATATGCTCCTTTAAATGATATAACAGTGCTTGATGATATGGTCACCAATGTTCAAACTACATTGAATGGATTACTGGAATTTACCGGGGAGATAACTCCAGAACTTATTGACGATACAGTTAAAGCATATTCGAGAAGATTAAAATATAAAATACCCAAGGAGGTAATATAATGGATATATTATACAATGTTAAAAAGGTTGTAATAACTGAACTTGATTCCTTGACCGGCCTTGTTAAAGATGGTGCGACACCAGTTAACATTAAGACAGCTGAAGAAATTGAAGTAACCCCTGTTGAATCAAAAGGGGATGAAAAAGTTCATAGGGATGATGATACAATACTTGCTATAGCTAGGACACCAGATCTGCTTTATGGATATAACCTGAAACTGAAGGACAATACATTTAACCCCCTAGCTGCAAGCTTAATTGAGGGATGCTCACTCAGGTATTCTGGCCAGAATATCGTTGGTTATGATGCCCCAATGCTTGCTGATGGAGATACAAAAAAGCCATTCAAAATGGATGTTTATGTGGCAAATTATGAAGGCGACAACATAAAAAATTACATTAAACTCACATTCAACAAATGCAAAGGAAAGGCCTCAAAGGCAACCTTCAAGAAAGATTTCTATGCTCCTGAATTAGAGATTGAAGCAAGAGAGAATACCAAAGCAGGTAAGACATCAAAATCAGTAGATTATGTTGATACGTTGCCTGAGGATGATACAACTCCACCAACACTGACCATGGTGTCTACTGGTACTATAGCAAAACCAGCTCCGGTTATAGCGAAATCAAATGAGTTGGGAGCTTTATACATGGTTTCTTCAGGAGCTTCAGTAGGAAGTGTATCTCAGCTTAATACTCTAGTTGAATGCGGTTTAGGATCAGTAGTTAGTGTATCAGCAACGGATACTAACACAAATATTGCTACTACTGCATTGACTGCTGGCACCTACAAGGTTTATGCAGTGGACATGGCAGGAAATATTTCAACTGGCTCAAGCATTACAATATCTTAATAATAAAGGCATTGTCAATCGTGGCAGTGCCTTGAATCTATTTTTAGGAGGAAAATTTATTATGTCAGTAACAAGTTTAGATAAAATAAAGGAAAAGGCAGCTATAGAAGTAACTTTACCAGGTTGGGACAATGAACCCTTCATATGTAAGCTAAGAAGGGTCAATTTAATGGATATGGCTGCAAAGGGGAATATACCTAATCCTTTAATGGCAACAGTTATTGAGTTGTTTGAGGGTAAAATAACCAAAGAAAGTATTCAAGATCCGGAAGAAAGGTATAAAAAATTAAATGAAGGTATAGAGTTCTTTGCTAAAAAAGCCATGGTAGAACCTTCATATGAAGAGGTTACAGCAATTGTCCCTTTGACAGATAACCAGAAATATGCGATATATAAATTTGCAGTTGATGGAACAATAGTTTTTTCTCCCAGTAATAAGAAGTAATCAGATATATTCAATAATAAATATGTCTAAAAGATTTAATAGGTTACCCTCAGAGATACTAAGAATTGAAGATGATTATGCAGCTTATTGTTTTGATGAGGCGATAAATGAAATAATTGTAAGAATAGAGCATGGGGGACAGCCGAAATTGGAGAATTTCAATAGAGATAGTAAACAAATGAATCCTGGCCTTAAGCTTTTGTTAGGATAACTCTTCCATGTATTATTTATAGAGTATATAATATACTTAAATTACAATATGTGGGGGTGGACTTGTGAAAAAATATAGTAAAATGATTTGGTTAGGGCTTATATTGAGTTCCTGCATTTTTATAGTAGGTTGTGCAAAAAGTAATATGACATCAGAGGAGAAGGCATTATTAACTAAAGCTTATGACAAATTTACAATAGAAGATCAAATTACATTCGCTACTCTAATTGAAAAGAAGGATTTAACAAAAGATGATATTACAAAATTAACAAATTATATAAATCAAAATTTTTCTGAAGAAGGTGCAAAAAAGTATTATTTAGATGTAATAAATGGTAAGGTTACATCAAAAGGTCAAGAAGTATCGGATGCATATTCTAGTGCAGTGATAGAAGTAAATAAATATTCGGAAGCTAAAGCCAAAATTCAAGCAAATATTGATTCAAATATAATTAAAAATGATAAGGTAAAGCAATATGTAAGTTCAATAAAAGCGGAAGAGGATTCAGTGAATAAAAAATTCAAAATTTCAGTAGATACATTTAGGCCGTATTTAAAATCACTAACTGTAGGAGATATAGTTGGACTTAGGAACAGCTTAGTTGATGTTGTACAAAAGAATATTGATGTTGAAACGGTTGAAGTGAACTTTACATATGGAAGTTCTAATTTAGATAAATATATCTTTACAAAATCCAAAGGATGGGATAAAGAAGTTACTCCATGGAAACAAAATAATTAAGCAATAAGAATCACTTAGGTGGTTCTTTTTTTATGCCATTAATAAGGTGGTGAGATTATGTCAGTAGATTTAGGAAGTATATATTCTGATATTGAGTTAAGGTTAGACAAATTTGAAGCAGGTATAATATCAGCAATTCAAGGGCTTTACAAATTACAAATTGGCACATCTGAGGCTGCTTCAGTTATGGATAAGAGTATTTTTAATGCTGTTGAAAACATTAGTAAAGAAATGAAGGTATGGGAACTAACTAATGGGTCTACTCAGAGCTCGATGTCTAAGTTGGAAAGTAGGGCTGCAGGTCTAAAATCTCAAATTTTATTGTTTGATGAAGAAATAAAGAAATCAACTAATACAATGGAAGATATAGAAAGCCAGTTCGGTAAGAATTCAAAAGAAGTTGAGACATACAAATCTCATTTATTAGATTTAAAGGTTAAACAAGCTGAATTAACTTCTGAATGGAGAAACACCACTACCGAAGCTACAACATTAACTGGTAGAATAAAACTTCTGGGTGAAGAGTATGATAAAAACCGGGAAAAAATGCTTCTGTTGACCAAAACTGGGGAATCATTCAAGAACCTTGGAAGCGATATAACTATGAAAGTTACAACTCCGATAGTTGGGCTTGGAGTTGCTGCAGCAAAAACTTCTATTGATTTTGAAGCTGAGATGAGCAAGGTTAAAGCTATTTCAGGTGCTGTTGGCGATGATTTCACAATACTTAATAAACAAGCTATCCAATTAGGAGCGGATACAGTTTTTAGTGCAAGTGAAGCTGCTGAGGGTATGGAAAATTTAGCTTCAGCAGGTTTTAATGTCAATGAAATTTACTCGGCAATGCCTGGAATGTTAAGCTTAGCGGCCAGTGGTGATATAGAGATTGCAGATGCAGCTGATATAGCATCCAGTGCACTAAGAGGATTTGGATTAGAAGCTAGCCAAAGTGGGCATGTAGCAGATGTTTTAGCAAAGGCGGCAGCTGATACCAATGCTCAGGTAACAGATATGGGGTATGCGCTGAAATATGCTGCAGCTCCAGCACATGCATTAGGGTTAAGTCTTGAAGAAACAGCAGCTGCAGTAGGAATTATGAGTAATGCTGGCATTAAGGGTGAGCAAGCGGGAACAACATTAAGAGGAGCACTTACGAGACTATCAAATCCTTCAGATGAAGCTGCAAAGAAGATGCAGCAATTAGGTTTTAGTGCTTTTGATAGTCAAGGGAAAATGAAAGCTCTTGCGGATATGATTGGAGAATTGCAAGACAAGACAAAGGGTCTTACTGATCAGCAAAAGCAGCAGGCTATTGCTGAAATATTTGGTCAAGAATCTATGTCTGGGATGCTTGTACTAATGGGCCAAGGTAAAGATAAAATTCAGGAACTAACCAATAGCTTCAAAAACAGTGATGGTGCGGCTGAAAGTATGGCAAATACTATGCAGGACAATGTTAAAGGCTCACTTGAGCAAATGAAAGGTTCAGTTGAAACAGCTGGCATATTGTATGGTAATGCTTTAGCTCCGGCTATTAAAGAAGTTGCAGGAGATATCAAGGATTTAGCTGATAAATTCGGTGAATTGAATCCAGAAACTCAAGCTACAATAGCAAAGGTGTTGACATTTACTGCAGCTATAGGGCCAGCTATACTTGTTACAGGAACGTTGGCTGGAAGCTTAGGGAATATAATATCAGTTGGCAAGGCTATTGGATCAGTTTTTGCAACTACCACAATAGCTACAGAAGCAATGGGAGTTGCTGGGGCAGCTGCGACACCAGGTGTTTCAGGATTAGGGAGTGCCATTGCTGGAGCATCAGTTCCATTGCTTCCATGGATTGCAGGCATAACTGCAGCCGGAACTGCAGCAACTTTATTATATAAATATTTGAATAGTGATTGTGTGCCAGTAGTAGATTTATTCGGAGAGCATGCAAAAACTGCAGGAAATAACATGAATTATTTGGGTTCGAAAGTAGAGGCTGCTGCTGTTAATGTAGACAATGATATGAGCCAAATATCAGATTCAACTAAAAAAGCTATTACTGCATATATGGATCTTGATAAAAAGGCTGGAACATCATTACTGAGTTTAAAAACTAATAACGCAAAATTAACTACCGATATATCAGATGATATGAAAAAAAACATAGTTGAAGATTCAATAAAAGTAGCTCAAGATTTAAAAAAGAATACAGACTCTATGTCTAATCAGATCATCTCTAACTTGAATAAGCGATCAAGCGAAGCCCAAAATACCTTTGCAGAATTTTTCAAGAATGCAAAAGGGATATCAGAGAAGGAACAGGCTGAAATACTTAAAAAGAGTCAGGAAGGCTATAAGAATCAACAAAAAGCTGCAGATGATGCACATAATAAAATGAATGCAATATACCAGAAGGCAGCTGATGAGCATAGGGCTTTAACAAATGATGAACTGAATGATATCCAAAAGCTTCAAGAACAAATGAAAAATCAAGCTATCAATACTCTTACTCAATCCGAGCTTGAGCAGAAAGCAATATATGAAGGAATTAAAAATAATACTGTTTCAATAACTACAGAACAAGCTTCAGAGGTCATTAAGAATAGTGCGACCCAGAGGGATAAGACAATAACTGCTGCAAATGAGCAGGCTAAAAAAGTTGAGGCCGAGATAATTTATCAAAGGGATGTAACAAAGACATTATCTACAGATCAAGCAGACAAGCTTATAGCTGAAGCTGAGCGCCAAAAAAATGATACAATTGCCAAAGCCCAGGAACAGCACCAAGCTGTAGTAAATGAGGTAAGCAAACAGTGTGATGATGTTAAAACAACTATAGACACTAAGAGTGGCGAAATAAAATCTGTTTGGCAGACCTTGGCGGATTGGTTTGACCAGCATGTTATACATCCGAAAGTTCAAGTTGATAGCAATTTAAAAGATAATTCAAATGGTCAATATACAACCGGGACTGGAAAACCATATGCATCCGGTACTGAATCTGCAACAAAAGGCTGGCACTTAGTAGGTGAAGAGGGGCCTGAAATTGTATGGTTTGATGGTGGAGAGACTGTTTCAACTGCAAATGATACAAAATCTATGTTTAGTAATGTATCTTCAGGATCTGCTTATAGGTATGGTCAGGATTTCACTCAAGGATATGCAGATGGAATAAATAGTAATATAGGAGAAGTATATGAAGCTGGAACGAATGTAGCTAACAGTATATACAAGCTCCTTCACTTTAGTGTGCCTGACGAAGGACCATTGAGTGATGCAGATAACTATGGGACTGACTTTATGCAACTTCTATCTGATACAATAGATGAAAACAGTGATAAACCTGCGGATGCAGTAAAAAAAGTAGCTCAATTAGTAAGTGACAAAGTTCAATCTATTAAGGATACCTTAAAAAGTGACGTCCAGAATCTTAATAATGAGCTCAGCAATCTCAACAAAGCTGAAGAGGTAGCTCTTAGAGGATTAAGTGGGGCTCAGCGTTATGCTGTTAAGGATGAATATGATGCAAAAGAGCAGGCTATAAAGGATGAAATTCAACTTAGGAAAAACCAGGCTGACAAGGAAATAGATGAGATACAGCGTATTGGGAAAGCATCTAAGGAAGAACTTCAAGAAGAGATTGAAGCTAAGAAGGAATTTGTACAGAAGGTTGATAATCTGCAGGATAGTTTAAAAGATGCCTTAAAGAAAAAGTATCAAGAAGATGAACAGGCCCAGGAAGATGCCTTAAATGAGGAACTTGAAAATTTAGATGACTGGAAAGAAAAATCCGAAGACAGAATTAATTCTGTATATGATAAAAAAATTAAGGCTATTGAGGATACTACTAATGCCCAGGTTGCTGCATTGCAGGCTGAAAGTGATGCTTTGGATGCCCAATTAGAGCAGCAGGAACGTGCAGATACTGATGCAGCAGAGCTTGCTAATATAGGTAAACTCAAAAATGCTATAACATATGAGCACAATGACTATAATAAGGCTGAACTTCAAAAGCAATTAGATCAGGCAGAAATAGATCGAAGTAAAAGATTAGCCGAACTAGCAATTAAGGATAAACAAACAGCATTAGCCAAACAGATAGAAGACATTAAAAGTGCTGCTGAAACCAAAAAGGATTTACTTGAACAGGAGCGTCAAAATGAACTTAAAAATATTACTTCAATATATAATTCAGAAAAGGCCGCATTAAATAAAAGGCTTACTGCAGTTAAGAAGTTTTATGATCAAAAACTTGAAGATGCCAACATAGAAGCAGAATCTGAAAAGCTAATAATGGATAATAATCAAAAGGAAATGGTGGAGCTTTTACACAGCTATGAACCACAATATGAAGCTGCAGGAAAGTCTTTAGGCGAAAGGCTAATGGCTGGATTCGAGCCTCAATTTGATAGAATTAATACAATGATATCTGATTTAGCATCT
The DNA here is from genome assembly GCA_937927335.1 of uncultured Clostridium sp. Taxonomy (GTDB): domain Bacteria; phylum Bacillota; class Clostridia; order Clostridiales; family Clostridiaceae; genus UBA699. The sequence goes on along the minus strand of CALBDU010000006.1, from coordinate 18,065 downwards.
AAATTGGCTTCATTAGAATCAGAAGCAAGTTCAGCAAGCGACAGTATTTCAAATTCCACTGCAAGTTCTGTCAACTGGTATGCGGAAGGCGCTATTTTTGATAGACCAAGCATAATTGGAGTTGGTGAAGCAGGGCAAGAGGCAGTAATTCCCCTTAATAAACTAAGTGATATTTTGCGAGATACATTAATGGGGTTGAATATGAGCAGTGGTGGATCCACGGTAAATAAATTCAATTTTTATAGTCCAATAGCAAAAAATCCTTCAGATGAAAGACGTGCATATGAGACAATTGTGAGAAAATTAGCCTTTGATATGAGGTGATATTAGTGCAGAAGGTAATTTATATAAATGATTTTGGCCAGAGTATTGAATTAAGCAATTCTGGCCCTTTTAAGTTAAAAAAATTTGACCAAGGGGTTCCAAAAACAACAATGATTTCAACCAAATCCCCTAATCAAGATGGCAAAACGCATCATGAAACCTTGTTAGAAGAAAGAACACCGCAAATTGAAGGCATAATTGAAGGCATAAATTATGAAGATCTTTTTAATAAAAGAGCCAGCTTATTCAAAATTTTTAATCCTAAAATTAAGGGATATCTGATATATACAAATGATGCTGGTACTCATAAGATTAAATGTTCAGTACAAGATGGTCCTTCAATTAAAGACAAGGTTGAATTTGTGCAAGAATTTTTAATTCAGTTCTATTGCCCGGATCCTTATTATAAGGAACAATTTGAAACCAAAGAGGAATTGGCTTTATGGCAAGGTGATTTCCAGTTTGAATTTGAAATAACTGAATCCGGAATTGAACTTGGTCATAGAGTCAGCACATTAATTGTAAATGCTAACAATACAGGAGATATACCATGCGGTATGAGGATAGAATTTACTGCTCTAGCCACTGTAGTTAATCCAAGTATACTTAATGTTTATACTCAGGAGTTTATAAAGGTTAAAAGGACAATGATTGCCGGTGATAGACTTGTAATAAATACTGAATTTGGTAATAAAAAAGTTGAGATGATTCATAACGGTGTAAGCACAAATGTATTTAACTATATAGATCTGAGCAGCACATTTCTACAGCTGGATATTGGTGATAATCTGCTAAGGTATAATGCTGAAAGTGGAATCGATAACCTGGAAGCATCTATATATTTTACTCCTAAATATGTGGGGGTGTAATTAGTGAAAAATGTGCCAATAAGGATTATATCCCCAGACTTTGAATTATTAGGTGAAATTGATGATTATGAAAGTTTTCAATTTATTAGAAGATTCTATAAGGTTGGCGAATTTGAACTTCATATAAATATAAACAAAAAACATACCGATAAGCTTATAAAAAATAATCTCATAATGCTTGGTAATTCAATCAATAAAGTAGGCATAATAATGCATCGAGAAAATGAAGTCAACGAATACGGTGAATCAACAGATACGTTTATAATTAAGGGGCCAACCTTAAAGGGAATTATGGATAGGAGACTTATTGTTCCAGCTACAAGCGGTGATGGCTATGATAATGAATCAGGGGCAATCGAGACAATCATGAAAGCTTTTGTAAATAATAATGTAGTAAATCCTATAGATACTGGAAGAAAGATAAGCCAAGTAACCATAGCTGAAGATCAACAAAGAGGATCTCAAGATGCCTGGAGAAGTCGATTTGAAGTCCTCTCTGACAAATTATCCGAGATTGGTGAATATGCTCAAATTGGATGGGACGTAATCCTTGATACAATAAACAGTCGATGGGTATTTGATGTAATTCAAGGAAGGAACCTAACACAAAGCCAAGAATTACTACCTCCAGTAATATTCAACACGGAATTTGACAATATAAAAAATCAACACTTTATTCAAAGTATTTTAAGTGCATATAATGTTGGATATGCAGGAGGACAAGGGGATGAGGTAACCAGGTTAATTCAGCAAATTGGTAACATAACAGGTCTTGAAAGGGTTGAAACATTTTTAGATTGCAGCCAAGCTGCAGATGTAACTGAACTAACAACTCAAGGAACACAGAAGCTAAATGAATTAAAAGAAACCTTATCTTTCGAATTCAGCATAATTCCTGATAATACATTTATATATGAGATAGATTATGATTTAGGCGATATAGTCACAGCTCAAAGTAAAAAGTGGGGAATAACAATGGATGCCCAAATAATAGAGCTTAAAGAAATTTATGAAAATACGGGAAGTGCTTTAGAGGCAACATTCGGCAGTAACATTCCAACAATATTAGATAAAATTAAGAGAGTAACAAAGAGGGTGCCATTAATTGAACAAACTTCAAACTCTAATATAACAGTAATTGATGGTGGAAGTTTTGTTTAGAAAGGATGTGATGATGTGGAGAAGAGTGGATTTTTTAACAGTTCAAGTGGGGACAGAAAATATAAAGCTGAATTCTTTGCAGAATATTTTGCTAGTTTTATTGGTAATGGAGTATATCCCAATCCTTCAACTGGGTTACAAGTTATGAGTAACAATGACATGACTGTGACGGTTAAAGCGGGTCAAGGATGGATAAACGGCTATTATTATGCAAATGATAGTGACCTTATATTGCCTATAGATATTGCTGATGGTGTATTAAATAGAATAGATAGAATTGTATTGCAGTACAACACATTAAATAGGAGCATTACTGCAAAAGTTAAAAAAGGTACTTTTGCCAGTAATGCTGTAGCAGTAGATCTTGAGAGGGATGCAGACGCATATGAATTAGGCATAGCAGACATTTATATTGCAGCAGGAGTTACGAACATAATACAAGCCAATATTACAGATTTAAGATTAGATACTACTAAGTGTGGTGTAGTAATTGGCACTATCGATCAGGTAGATACCAGCACAATTTTTAATCAGTATCAATCATGGCTTAGTAATATACAGGGCACATCACAAGCTGAAATTGATAATATTGAAGCACAATTCCAATCAGATTGGAATACATGGTTCGCAAATGTTCAAACTGTACTTAGCGGAGATGTAGCTGGGAATTTATTAAATCAAATAAATGCAATACCCAAAATATTTGGAGGAACAACTGAGCCAACATCTCCAACTAATATAGATTATTGGTTCAAAGAAATTTAAAGAGGTGGGTTAATTGTCTCAAACAATAGTGATTAAAAGAGGACTTAAAGCTAATTTGCCAACTCTATTAGCTGGTGAATTTGGACTTTGTACCGATACGAAAGAAGTTTATATAGGGGATGGCTCTATTAATATCTTTGCAGGCAGATGTATGATGGGTACCTATGCAGCTAGGCCTAATGCTGGCTATCCAGGTAGATTTTATTATGTAAATAGTGGGACAAATCTGGGTTATATTTATATAGATGATGGATCTGCATGGCAAAGGGCGAATGCGTTGGCTTTATCTGACTTAACTGGCACATTGGATAATATTACTGATGGTACTACCTATGGCAAGGTCAAACTTACAGAATTAAATTCTGGCCAGGTAAACAGAATTTCAGATGGCACAAACACGGTTACGGCTGCTGGAGCAAATACTCATATTAATGATGCGACAAAACATAGGCAGATAAATGATAGCGGTTCAAGTTCAACTGATTTATGGTCAGCTCAAAAGATAGCTAATGCAATAGGCTTAGCTGCTAAAGGTTTAGAATTTCAAGATAGCGTAAAAGATAAAGACTTAGCAACTCCACCAACAACTCCTACAACAGGAGATAGATATATTGTAGCAGCAAGCCCTACTGGCGCTTGGGTTGGGTATGCAAATAATATTGCTCAATGGAGTGGTTCAGCTTGGACATTTTACGCTCCATCAGAAGGTTGGACTTGTTGGGTAGATGATGAGGATAAAACATATACTTTTAACGGAACATCTTGGGCAAGAAGTGGTGGAGCTTTACAAACAATAACTGCTGGTAATGGTCTAACCGGTGGTGGGCAAGCAGACACTGTAACACTAGCAATTGGCCAAGGCAATGGTATAACCGTTGCTGCCGACGCTATATCAGTTACACCATACAAAGGCATTACAGTTGATGGGAATGGAGTTGCAGCAAACATTGACGCCTCAAGCATAATTTATGATACTGCAAATGGCAATAGGCTTATGGTTGGAACCGTCGATGGTGGAACATTCTAAGGGGGGTGAATACCCATGGCAATAATTAAAGCCAGAAGAGGAATTGAAGCTAATCTAGGGAATATAACACTTGCGGATGGCGAATTCGCTATAACAACAGATACAAAAAAATTATATGTTGGTATTGGTGGACAAAAGATTTTATTAGTAAATACATCAACAAGTGGTGACATGCAAAAAAGTATATATGATACTGACAATGATGGTGTAGTTGACCAGGCTGAAAAAGTAGAATGGAATGGTGTGCAGAACAAACCTCCGATAACAACATTATCTGCAACAGCTCCAGCAGCTCCATCTGCAGGGGACTTTTGGTATCAAGTTTTATAGAAGGAGATGATTAAATGGCAGATAAAAACATACAAATGACGCAAAGGAATACAGCTAATGATGGATGGGATAATTTATACCCTAAGACTAAGGCGGCAAATGTAGTAGCTGCTGATGGGGCAACAACATTTGAGTCGCATTTGACTGATTATGAGTATCAAATTCCAACATTATCAGGTACACAAATACGATTGACAAGAGCATCCAATACTAGGAGATTGGGATTTTATCTAAGCTCAAATTTATCAGGGGGCAATATTACAATATCATTGGATGCAGGAGTAACATCTGCACCATTAAAAGATTATGACGGAAATCAACTTACATCACTAAGTAAGGGATATCACGAGGTTGTAGATAACACAACTTTTTTTACCTATGCTCCTAAAGGCGGGAGCAATATAAAAAGTATTCAAAGGGGTTCAGCTACATTTTCGACAGCATCTTCCACAACAAAAGCAATAACAATTTCTCAAATAGATATGAGTAAATCAATTGTTTACTTAGAAGGGTGCATAATACAAGATGATGCAAGCGGTGCTTTAGCATCTATTCCACGCATTGAGATAACTAATTCAACAACTATAACAGCCACAAAAAAATCTACTGCATATAACATAGTGTTTTATTGGGTGGTTATCGAATTTAAAGATGTGAAAAGTATTCAAAAAGGGTTAAGTACCGAGTTATATTGCACAGCAGGAACATCGAATACCTACAACATAAGTATAAGTGCTGTTAATACAGCTAAATCACAAGTATTCTACTCATTTAGTAGTTTGTCTAACAATTGGCGCGGTACTAGGAATGCTGTAACTCTAGCATCAAGCACACAATTAAACATTATAATACCTAACACAAGTATTTCAGCATATAGCCAAGATGTTGACTGGAATGTCGTAGAATTTAAATAAGGAGGTATAAATTAATGAGAATAATAACTTTAGATTCACATAAAAAAGTTATTTGTATAAAAACTGTAAATGATAATTATATTAACAATCCTGGATTACAGACAGGAGAAATAATAAGTGATATAGGAGAACCAGGACAAATTCAACAGGCAGACGGAAGTTTTGTAACTCCGGCACTGATACCAATTACACCGCAGCCAACATTAGAGGATAGGATAATGGAGCTTAACGAAAATCAATTGACAATAATGGAAGCTATTGCAGATTTATATAATGCTATACCTACTTCAACAACACCATAAGGGGGCGGTAACATGGTAGAATTATACTACAAATTAATTAAAGCTGGACGTAAAACCATTGACGAAGTACCGGAAAAGTTTAAGGCAGAGGTCCAGGCGCTACTAAACGCTGACGCTGCCAATGCTTAGTATACTAATATTTAAAATTTTAGGAGGTAAAAATATGGTAGATTTATACGTATGTTTGATAATCAACGGCAGAAGGACATTTTCACAGGTGCCTGTAAAATTCCAGCAGGCGGTAAAAGCTGATCTTTTAGCAATAGGATTAGATGAAAACGGTAATGTAATTGCTGCAGAATAGAAAGATAAAGTGAAATAGAAAGGATAGGTGGAAAAATGAATAAACTAAAAATAGGTAGTTTGGTTCATATAGTTATGGAGGATGGTCAACACAGACCAGCTATTTGCGTAAGGATATGGAGTAACGAAGGCGGCAATTTTCAGATGTTTTTAGATGGTACCAATGATGGACAGATAGATATTACTCCCGAGGAACAAAAATCAGGAATTAAGTGGATGACCTCCGTTTGTTATTCCGAGGAAAAGCCGACAAGAACATGGCACTGGCCAGAACAAGAATAATTTAATCACAAGGCAAAATGAGAAGCTTAAAAGGCTTTTTTATTTTGCCTATTTTTAATGACGGAGGTAACTTATGAGTGCAAACCTATCAATTATTGGGACAATAATTTCTGCTATAGCAGTTCTTATTTCAGCCATATCACTTGCAAGAAACACTAAAAAAGATACCAAAGAAAGTTCAGATAACTTTATCAGGTTTGAAACTAAGATAGATAACATGGGAACTAACCTTACAGAGGTCAGAGACGATGTTAAAGCACAAGGGGTATTGTACTCTGATATGCGTGAAAGAGTAAGGGCGGTGGAAGAATCCACAAAATCAGCCCATCATAGACTTGATGAACATATAGGTTCGAAGGAGGTTAAATAAAATTGAAGATCGCAATAAGAGCCGGTCACTCACTGGATATACGGGGAGCTGTCGGTTTGGTTGATGAGGTAACAGAGGACAGGAAGATTACTGTAAAAGTAATTGAGTATTTAAGGCTTGCTGGACATACTGTACTCGATGTTACTCCAACCTATTCAGGGACTTCTGGAAAAGATCTGAGTATACCGGTAAGCAAAGCGAATTCTTGGGGAGCAGATTATTTTGTATCAATACATCTGAATGCTTCCAATGGAGCTGGACATGGAGCAGAAACTCTCTATAAAAGCTCTGGAGGACAGCCTTATGCTGAAAGGATAGTAAACAAGCTTGCAGCACTTGGATTTGCAAACAGAGGCGCTAAGGCCGACACAAGAGGCCTATATGAGTTTAACCGTGCAAACATGGTAAATAACATCATAGAGCCTTTTTTCGTTGATAATGCTGCAGATGTGGCTCTGTATAACCAGGTAGGAGTAAATGCTATTGCATTAGCTATAGCCGAGGGAATAACAGGAACCTCAATTCAGGATTTAAGTAAAAATGGATGGTACCTTGATCGTGGATCATGGTACTACTACAGCAACGGATCCATGGCAATGGATACCTGGGCTAAAGATAATTCCGGAAGATGGTTTTATTTAGGAACTGATGGCGCTATGGTGACAAATGGTTGGGCTAAAGACTCATCTGAAAGATGGTTTTATCTTGCCGCCGATGGAGCCATGGTTATTAATGACTGGGCACAAGATTCCCATGGCTGGTGCTATTTAGGCACTGATGGTGCTTGGGATGGAATAACTCATGAAAACAAAGAAAAATAATTGGAGGAATGAAAAATGATAGATGTTAATAATATTACTAACGCTGTTACACCGGCACTGGTTACCGTTATCACTGGAGTTTTAACATGGATTGGAGCAAAAGCTGGCAAGCTAATAAAGGCTAAAATAAGCACTGAAAACTACACTAAACTAAAAAATGTTGGACAGAATGCCTGGTTTATTGGAGAGGAATTTTTCAGATTACATCCGGAGCTTAAGACCTCAGCAGAATCCAAAGCAATAATGTTTGCAACTGAGGTAAGAAAGAAAATCCCATATGTAACAGATGAGGAGCTGGAGACTTTAAGACAAGCCCTTGCCGGGGAAATTAATAAAGATAAGCCTATTAGCTCAAGCACTTCAACAACTGTATATAATTCACCGATACAACCTGTTACTGACCAGAGTACTCAGCAGACGGAGCAGCATGGTGAGATTATAATTAAATATTTTACGAAGGATGGAGTTGAACTGCAGCCAGTTAGACCTGTATAATAATAAATCCCTGGTTACCCAGGGATTTATTATTTTTTACATTGGATATAATATTTTAACATTTTAGTTATTTTATTATTTTTAAATATTTGCTATAATAGTAATGAGGAGTTCACCAACACTTCCTTGTGTGTCAATGGTGCCGAATTGAAAAAAATTAAAGTTATTTTAAGAAACAAAGAGATAACTTGTATAGTTAATATATGAGCAATTGCGAAAATTTCGGAATTGGAATACTATGTAAATAGATAAAAATTATGACTAATTATAATATTTAACCATTTTTTGGATTGAATATTTTTTTGTCGGTTTTATTTAATAACAAACCCTAATTACTCAAGATAACGGGGGAAATACTATGAGTGCAGATATAAAAGAAACAGATTTAGTAAAAGGAAGACAAACTGTTAATACTTTAAGAACAGCAATTACGAAAGATTTAATACGTGTAGATTTTGGTGAAATGTGCAAATCTAAAGATAAAAATGAAGATATTACGGTCGAGATTAAAAGCAAAATAGAATTTTCTCCAGAATACTTGGAGGAGTTTATTATTTATTTACTTCAAACTGGTATACGATATGAAAAAAAATTCGACAAAGATATCGGTTTTAAAAATATTGTTGAAGAATAAATAAGGAGGCGAAGTATTAAATGTTAAATATTGCTAATAATATAGTAGAGAATGAAGATTTGGATAAGCAATGTAATGTTACTGGAAGCTTCCTTTCACTTAGGGGTACTATAGAAGGAGTTAATCGATCGAAGAGTGATAATGTAGAGTTAAAAGAATTAGTCAAAAAACTTCTATATGCTTCCATTAAGATCGAATATGAAGGGTTGAGTCCTATCAATACTAGTATTGAAACCGTTAGTAATTGGCTTATTGACAAAAGTAAAATTGCTTCCAAATCAAACAAATTTTGGTGTGGAAGTGCTGATTTAATGAAATGGGAAAGAGATTTTATTAACAAAATCGCTACTGTTCCTGATACTGACAGTATTTATAGACTATGTAAAACAGACGAGTATAAATATGTAATCTTAATTACCAATGTAACTTCAAGAAAAATTCGAGAATTTTTGGAAGTATACAATGACTTTTTAGATGAAAATAATGTTTTTTTTGAATGCTTAATATTTGGTATAAATGAAATGTCGAAAGAAGATTTGGCTGAATATACATTAGAATGGAGTTGTTACAATGCCGATAGCAGTGCTCCATAAATCCCAATATGAGAGTAATAAAAATTTATTATCTTCCTCTCAATTATTTAAACAAAAAAAGTTTATAGATTGGTATATAACTATTTCATTTTATAGCGCAGTACATTTAGTTGAAGGCTATCTGGATAAGTATAAATCAATTAATTCGGAAAATCATAAAGATAGATTAAAAACTATAAAGCAAGATTCATTTATGGGACCACTATTCCTTGATTTCAATTATTTGTATAATGAAAGCATCAGAGCAAGATATAAGTGCTCAAATTTTGATGAGGATTCAATAGATAATATTAATAAAGCTTTAGAAAAGATTGAGAATAAATTAAAAATATTAATATAAAAAATACTTTTGTTATAATGTTTTGCTCTGTTAATCAGGGCCTTTTCTATTTTTTGACCATTTCATTATCGCCGGAAATGTCTTATAATAAGAACAAACGTTCGATATTATGAGGTGAATTTATGCAAACTCGTGCGAAACCTATTGAGGTAATAACTTATTCCGGTACAGATGGGGAGCTACGTCCAATAAAATTCAGGATGTGTGTGGAGGAGAATAAGCAGATAGTGGTACCGATCCTAAGGATAGTATCTCAGCAAAGGGAGAAGCTGGCCGGAAATGATATGATCCGTTACAGATGCCTGGTGAAAATCGATGACCTGCCGAAGGTCATTGAAATTAAATATGAGTTGGATACCTGCAGATGGATCCTGTTTAAAACATAAAAGGCAACTTTGTAAGGCTGCCGTTAATTCTTTTTTATAACAATATTGTACAATAGGTAAAAGTTATAAAATATACTGAAATCCACAAAATATAAAGAAATAAAAATTTTGACATATGCCTAAAATAGGCATATGTCATTTTTACATTTGGTTAGATTCACTAGTTGCAGTCAACGTCAATACTCACAGTGTGCAGGAATCCAACGACGTCCCCACCGCCCAGGAATCCAGCGACGTTCCCAATGCCCAGGTACCCAATGTTGACCAGGTCTACATGGTCGTGGCGGATAATGCTGTGGTGTTTGTTGCTGACGAGTCATTGTGTAATCAATAGCATCATCAAATGTTGGATATGAGTAAGGAACATTGTAGTTTTCATAAGGGTCATAGTAATAATCCATGTAAATTCCTCCGTAACAATTAACTACTATATCATTATACTGAAAAGTCAGAATTAGTGTGCTCTATTTATGTATTGAAGGAATAATTAAAATCATATTTTCCCCCTTAATTAAATATTGGTTAGGTCATAATATCCTATAATTGCGAATTGACCTTATAGTGATTATAATATCATCCCCTCCTGTTCTATAGACTCAAAAATATAAAGGCCACGCAATGACCTGCGCAGCCTTTTAGTTATGGAAGCAATAAAATAATCGGAGACATTTAAAGTATTGACCTTTTTTAACATCCTAAACATATAGTATAATATTATTGTATAAGTCAAAGGAGATGCCTTGTTATATACAGGTGTCTCTTTATTTATTGCAGTATAAAGAGCACTAGCTCCGTGCCAGTGCTCTTGCTATTTTTTTAATAAGTGAAAACTTTTACAAATATACCTAGCGTTTAATATATATCAATCATTGTTATTTGCTTTCTCAAGATGTAATCCGATTTTTTCAAACTCTGTATATCCTTTTTCTGTGATACTATAAACTGTTGTTCTTCCTTCAATAAGTTGTATCAATTCCTGATCTAAATAGAAGTCTAACAATATTGAACCCAACTGTCCCCCCAGATGATCATAACATTTCCTTCCTGTAATATTCTTTGCACGTATTTAAGCACACCTCCTATATTAACTCCTATTTTTAACATACTTTAAATAACAATTCATATTATATTTATTTAATGTTATTATATCACGTGTTTCCATTAATTGGGTAGATCACATATTTTTAAGTTTTTATTTAATACAAATATTCAAAGAAAAAGGCTGCTTTTGGTAAAGCAGCCCTAAAGGGGGATTATTAACGAAACCATTTAAATAGGAAATCACATTAATAGTATTGGCATGATGATGGTAAGTTATACATTATACGAAGAAAAATAACCATACTCAAATTAGAATATGGTTATTAATCATTAAGGAGTTTGATAGAATTTCAGGATTATAAATGGATTTCGTTTTTTGCGAGGTTATTACATTTGTATCCGTATATAATATTATATTCATGGGATAATAAAGTGTTACAAATAGAACATCATATATAACACAATTGCTAACATAAATAAAGTTAGTGCAAATATAAGTATGTTTTTCACAACACTTTTATGAGCCATAATAAGCCTCCAATTATTATTTTTGTCAACCTTAGTTATTATATCTTCATATTTATTTTTAATACGTGAATAACATTATATTGATAAATAATGCTGAAAATATAAAAGGCTGCACTAGCGGGTGCAACCTAAGGGGGGGTATTAAAGAAATCATTTTAATAGGAGATCGCTTTAGTAGTATTGGCATGATGATAGCATGTTATACATTATACAAAAGAAAAATAACCATACTCAAAATTAAAGTACGGTTATTAATCTAAGGGAGTCACATATTGAAGTTTCGATTCAGAGTCAAGAAGGAAGTATTGGATAATAGTATTTATACTTCATTTTATGCAAATATACTAAAAAAGTTACGGATAAAGGACAAAAACGCAGCTTATTAGGGGTTATATCTGTAATACCATATTTAACATCAATTATGTACATGGATTTATTGGATACTTTATACCATAGATATTTGTTTAACACATAAGGATAATATTCTCAATCATTATTCAAGAGTAGAAATGAATTAAAGCTAGAAGAAAAATCTCCTAGCTAAGTAACAGGTTTAATCACTTTCTCCCATATAGTAAGGATAAGGATAATAGGGATATGGACGATGGTAGTAATACGGGTAAGGTCGATAGTAGTAATATGGTCTTCTACGTCTGCGTCTACGTCTACGCCTAGGGGTTCTCATATCATCATCTTCATCAGCATTTTCTTCATCATTGGCCCCATCTCTACTTATTTTTACACTTGTATATTGTGTCATTTGGAGATAATAAGGGCAGGAATGCATGTAAGGGCAGCACATGGTCCTTTCATACTGCCAGCTCTCATCTGAGTAAGAACAAGACTCGTCTGAATGATCGTCTCTACGAACTTCTTTATTTTTTTCCATTTAATCCTCCGGTGATAATTTTTACAATAATATTATATTCAACTTGAAGTATATCGTTACAACATAAAAGGCCACGCACAGGAAGCGCAACCTCGTATGTATTAGGCAATCTATAAATTAGGGGAAGTACATTATCATTATTGCCTCAAAGTGTATTATTTAAACATATAGGATAATAATTTTGTATAAGTCAAAGGAGATGCCTGTTATCTATGGGGGTCTTTTTTCCGTTTTGCAAGTATTGTCGATTGCAGGGGAACGAAATTTAAAGGAAATGACAAAAAAATGGAGAAACCTTTAAATAAGAGTTTAAAGGAGGAATTAAGTATGAATAAAAGGAAGTCCATAGCATTCTTGTTGGGAATGTTATTGGCATTTGGTGTTTCTATCAATTTTAATCTAACTGTAAATGCAGCTAGTGTAGATGGGTGGATCCAGGAAAAAGGCTCTTGGTATTACTATGAAAATGGATATAAGGTAACAAATTCATGGAAACTTGATTCTAATGGCTGGTGTTATTTAGATTCAAATGGTAATTGGTTAAGTCATGCTACGTGGGCCAAGGATTCAACAGGGTGGTATTATATAGACGCTAATGGATATTGGGATAAAACAGTACCTGGAAGTGCTACAAATCCTATAGAGGATGCAACTGACGCGATAGGGAAAGCAGAAAATAGCAAATTACAGTCTGATATTAATGCAGCTAAGGCATTAATTGCAAAATTAAACGATGCAGTTCCAGAAAAAGCGGCTTTAAATATAATAATAAACTCTGTTCATTCTGGAGTTACTTCAACCAAAGTTGAAGTTGGGTTACCAGTAATAACTGGAGCAGAAAATGATGGGGAGTATAACACAGATAGAACAATAACTGTTACAGGAGCAACAGCAATTATAATGAATGATTCTTTGTTTGCATCAGGGTCAACTATATCAAATGAAGGGTCATATAAATTAATGGCAGTTAATTCATCAGGATTAACAATAATAAATTTTGTTATAGATAAAACTCCTCCTGTAGTTAGGCCTTCCGCTTCAAAAAATAATAATGGAAATTATCTTTATTTGGATATAGACGCTCCTGCTACTATAGAAGTAATACCAGGTGATTATCCAAGTATTTATACATGGGATGGCGCAACTGCAGGGGACAATGTTATTTACTCGGAACAAACGGCTCGCAGTAGGGGTGTTACTGTAAAATTTAAAGTAACCGATAAGGCTGGGAACCAAAGTGTATATAAGGCTATGTATATGGGTGGTTGTTATCCTCAGTTTGCATGGAACATAATGTAGATGTAGGATTGTAAAATTTATATTGAAAGGGTTCAACTATTAGACTCCCTTATATTTTTGTATTTAAAGATGTGATTTCCTGCAGAAGATAACCGCTCTCTAGAGGTAATACAGTTATTAATCTTAGAAATTGATTTCTATTAAACCTAGTGGATTGCAGTAGTAGTATTGACCTGTTTTTAGATACTTAAACATGCTATAATACAGTTGTATAAGTCAAAAGAGATGCCTGTTATCTATGGTGTAGTTGTCAACACTAAGTAGACTTTAATAAAAAGCACGGCTAACCAAAGCCTCGTTCAGTTCGATACTGAATGGGGCTTTTATAATTTAATGCATAAGCTGGTCTGTCATTGTTATAGTAATGGACGTACTTGTCCATAAATTCAAATAAGTTATCTTCCTCCCAAAATCTGAAATCAGCTGCCATCTCATCCTTAATCCAGCCGTTTATAGATTCGATGATCGGATTATCTGTTGGAGTTCCTACTCGCGACATTGAACGAATTATGTTACAATTATCATGAGCTTTACTGAATGCTCTTGAAGAATAGACAGACCCTTGATCTGTGTGCAAAACGACCGGGGTTGTTTGTTCTTCAATTTTTTTCAATAAATCTTCCAAGCATGAAAAATATGTACGCCTATCTCCGGGTCTGGATGATAAATGATGTGAAATAATCTCATTATTATATGTATCCATAATATATGTCCATTCATATGTCCGACCCCTGTGGTTTATGCAGGTCATATCTGAAACAACGATTTCAAGTGGTTTTGCGGCATTCCACTTTCCCTTGACAATATTAGGATATAGAATATTTTCATCTCCAGGTCTCCTATATTTGTAATACCTAACCTTTGATTTAATGTTACTGATTTTACAGCATTTATGTGCAAGATTGTCTGAGAACAGCCATCCAGTTTCCCTACGGATAACTGCAGCTAATCTATGGTAACCATATGACTTGTGTTTACTGTGTGCTTCTTTCAACAATTCAGTAAGTATAACCCTGTCTTTCTCATATCTATTCTCTAATCCCTTACGGGATTTCCATTTGTAGTATCCAGAACGATTTACCTGCATTAAGTTGAAAAGTGTTTTTAGAGGGTATTTTGCCTTTAATCTGTCGATAATTTCGTATTCGCACCTTTTATAGTAACGAACTCCTTTTTTACACCAACTCCTTTCACTGTGTATCCTTTTTTTAATCTTTCAATTTCAATTTCCTGCTTAGCCACGGTAAGGCGGAGTCTATCTACTTCGCTCAGTGAATTGCTTGTATGTAATGCAGCAAATTGGTTGCCGGACTTCTTTTTATTTTCCAAACCACCTTCTCCTTGGTCTATATATTTGGAAATCCAGTTTGCAATCATGCTTCTTGAAATACCCTCTTCCTTTGTTAAAGTTCTTTGACCTATTCCCTCATCAAAATATCTTCGTACAATACGAAGCTTTTCATCTTTACTCCAAGTTTTATTTTTACCACCTTTGGGCCTGGCCATATAATCACATCCTTCTAACTATATATTTTAACATGAAAAAAGCAGACATTTTTCAATGTCTACTTTTATATTACAACTACACTGTTATCTATGGGTGTCTCTTTTTTATTTATTTGTTGAACTTAAACAATCAGTGATAAAATATAGGAAAGTGGTGAACTTTTATGTGTTATTGGTTGGATAAAGTAATCGATTTATTTATTAACTTTGGTGGTGTTTTCATTGGTGCCTTTCTAGGATATAAAGCATCAAAATCCCAGGATTTAAATGCAACAAAGAAAACAAGAAAGGCTCATATAGGGAATATGTTGAATGAATATGAATATAACCTTAATCGTTTTGAAAGGATGAAAACATACATAGTTGAAGGACCACCGATAGAACATTTATGGTCACCGGCTGAGGTTATTGCAGATCACATAAAAGTGGAAGCCTGGAATGAATTAATAAAAGCAGGCGTATTAACATCATTAGAAGAAAAGGACAGGAATTCATTTGCATTAACAAATAATAGGGTAATGGATGCAAAATGTTATATAAAAGAAATGTCAGCTAATTGGGTTAGGGTAGGTGAATGGTATGATAGCAATTTGGAAAAGCAGGATCAAGCACTAGCACCACAATTACTAACATCAAGGCCCATGGTTTTAAACCAAATTTGTGATGAGGCTAGTGAAACTATACAGCATGCAATAAATAGGCTTAAAATATCAATAGAAAGGCTTAAAGAGTTAAATTAAAAAAGTAGATTTTATACTCTACTTTTTAAGGTTATATATAATAGAAGAAATAATTTATTAAAATACTTTAAGCTTTATCAGCTTTAAGTAAATAACATATGAAATGTGGATTTTACTGTTTAATAATCTACCAAAGCAAGAATAAGATATTCCAAGCATAGTTGCTGCTTTAGAATAACTATAACCGTTCTTTACTTTCCACTTTCGTATTTTTTCACCAGGATTTTTGTAATATACATCATAATAGTTATGAAAATATTTTAAAGGCAAATTGTATAGACTACTAAGCCGACATATATTATATGGTGAGGGCATTACATTTCTGAGTTCCCATTTGACAATTGTATCTTTGCATATGTCTAATTTTTCAGCAAGATCTTCCTGAGAATATTCGTGCATGTAACGTTGTTTTATTAATTTTTCAAACAATGTAGTTTCTGGCATGATTAATGAATAATATTCTTTTGTAACGTCAAGGCTGACAGATGGAAGCAGTTCCCTTAATATCGTAATTTGGTAAAGTGAGCAGGTGCAAATTTTGCAAGTTCCCCTGGAAGGGTATTAATTCACTGCCTTGATCCGGTTTTTATTTGCGAGAAGATAGCTTACTCAAATATCGATAAAGTTGTTTCCATTCAGGAGGCCTTGGAAAATACTATTACAGGAACAAAAGGTATAGGAGGACTTCAAACTCGTGGGAAATACAGGGAAGGGTTTCCAAAATCCTCTTACGCATAAAAAAATGTGGATTTGGCTGTATATTAATGTAATATAGAGGTAATAATATCTAAGGTAGAAATAAATTTAATATTTGAGGTTGTTAACAAAAAATTAATATTGACAAATGGTTTTATAACCTGTTAAAATATTAAGTTTGATTGACATTTTGGGCATAAAGTAATATAATATTAATTGTGGAAAGAGGGTGTTTGGTTTGGAAAGAACAAATGTATTGGCTTCAATAAAAAAAGATATTGAAAGCCATGTTGGAGATAGAGTAACCTTGAAAGCAAACGGCGGTAGAAGGAAGATTTTTGTCAACAGTGGAGTAATAGAAAAAACCTACCCCAGTATATTTGTAATCAGGTTGGAAAATGACACCCAAAGGAAAGTAACATACAGTTATTCAGATGTTTTAACAAAAACGGTTCAGCTTGTTTTTTCAGCATAAAACGGTGCAATGAAAAGTGCCGTTTTTTATTTTTTTAGAAAAAAGAAAGATGGTGGGTATCCATCTTTCAAACATGGTATAAAGGGTATTGAGAATTTATGAGAGGTTATATGGTTAACAACCACTTTCATCTTACGTTATTTTATGTAAAATGTCAATATTGCTAGAAAGTACGAAGAATATTTCAAAAATAAATATAATATTAATCATATTTCCCGTTGAATACTTATATAAATAACTAGAAGATATTATGGGAGGTATTAATAGTATTATGGACATGGAACTTATTAAAGAGAATATAGAATGTGAACAGCTTTTAAGCGAAAATTATTCTGATACTGTGGTAAAGGCAGAGTTTGTCATACCAGACACCCACCCGGATGTGGAAAAAATATTAATACTGGATGCTAAAACCATTATTTTAAATAATGAAATAATACAGGATAAGGTATATGTAGAAGGTCAAGTTGAGTATAATATACTTTATCTTGGTTCCGAGGGTGATTCTAAAGGAGCATGCAGCGTAACCTACTCAAGCAGGTTTTCCAATTATATTGAAATCAAAGCTGTGGATAGCAAATTGATTTGTGAAGCCAGCTGTTATGTAGAACATATGGAGTGCAGCATAGTAAATGAGAGAAAGGTTTCTGTGGAAGGAATTGTTAAGCTTAAAGCTGAGCTTTATAAGGACTACAGCTTTGAAGTTATTCGTGATATTTCTGGTCCTCAGGACATACAAATGCTTAAAAACAATGCAGCCATAGATAAGATATTTGGCAGCTACACAAATGATCTGATTGCTAAATCAAACATGAAAATAGGTTTAGATAAACCACCTATAGGTGAGATATTGAAAATAGATGCAATTACCAGAAATAGTGAGGTTAAATTAAGCCCAGGAAGGCTGGCCCTGGATTCGGAATTAATGGTGTCTGTGCTGTATCGGGGAAAGGAAACCAGAGAACTGGCTTATCT
>CALBDU010000005.1 GCA_937927335.1 uncultured Clostridium sp. | reverse complement strand
ATATTTAAACCAGGGTGCCCCCCAATTTATTCAATTTAATAATGATTATAATGTTTCATAGTAAGCTTTTATAAAAGCTTCGATGTCTTCCAGTGAAGTAATTTTGTCTGCTGTAATTGTTTCTACAGCTTCACCGTTTTTATATATTTTCATTGTAGGAAGGCCTAAAACCTTCTGAGCTATTGCCAGTCTTCTTGATCCTGTGGTATTTAAGCTTGTGAACTTTAATTTGTCTCCATATACCTTTTCCAGATCATGAACTCCTGGCATAAGCTGTTTGCATATTTCGCACTTGTCTCCCCAGAAGTCTACGAAAACAGGTTTTTCAGCATAATTAACAACTTCTTCATCCCAATTCTCTTTGTTTAAATCTATCATTTTACACTCTCCTTCTGTTTTGGAATATATTCCAAACATTTATTTTATATTAATTTTAAATTATTTGTGTTCTTCTATATAGTGCTCTGCTTTTGTTGAAGCTATAGCTCCATCTGCTGCTGCTGTAATAACCTGTCTTAACAGCTTTCTTCTTACATCTCCTGCTGCAAAAACGCCAGGTACATTTGTGCACATGTCTTCGTCAGTAATTATGTAGCCCTTATCCATTTCAATTTTTCCCTCAAAAAGGCTTGATATTGGGTCATAACCAACAAATACAAAACATCCGTCAACCTTTAATGTAGACTGTTCATTTGTAAATTTATTTCTTAAAACAAGACCTTCAAGAATTTCATCACCGATAGCTTCATCCACTAAGCTGTCCCATACAAATTTAATTTTAGGATTTGCAAAAGCCTTTTCCTGTAATGACTTAGCTGCTCTTAAAGCATCTCTTCTGTGTACTACTGTTACTGATTCAGCAAATTTAGTAAGATAAATGGCTTCGGTTATTGCTGAGTCGCCCCCTCCGATAACTGCTACATCAAGATCTGTAAAGAAGTCGGCATCGCAGGTTGCACAATAGGATACTCCTTTTCCTCTCAGCTCCATTTCGTTTTTAAAGCCTGAAAGCTTTGGATTTGCTCCTGTTGCAATTATTATTGTCTTAGCCTCGTAGGTTTCCTTCTTGCCTTTTACTACCTTAACATCGCCTTCTAATACCACTTCAACGATCTCATCCTTAGCAAATTTACATCCGAATTCTTCAGCCTGTTCTCTCATTCTTTCGCTTAAGGTTGTGCCTGTGCAGTTAAGTATTGATCCAGGATAATTTTCAAGCTCGTCGGTTGTAGTGGCCTGGCCGCCATATTTTGCTCTTTCTATTATTATTGTATCCATTCTTGATCTGGCAGCATAAAGTCCTGCTGACAATCCGGCAGGGCCGCCCCCTATTATAATTGTGTCATAAAGATGTGCCATTATACATACCTCCTGTTATTTTGTTAGTGCATGGTAAATTAAATCATAATCAATTAATTGAAAATCTTCCAAAACCCTTTCGTTCCACTTTGGTATGCCAAAGTCTCTTAAAAACTTTTCAGTAGTCTGAATTGCCTCCTCCATATACTGCAGGGATTGAAAATCAACCTCAGGATATTTTATATCCGTTACTACTATTGTGCGGTATGGGACTTCATTTGGCTTGATGCTGCTTATTATTGGGTGTGTAAGCAGCCTGTGCCCCTGATGTACAAAGTCTCTGGTTTTCTTATACACCTCCATAGTTGAACCGGATACGAACTCTATTTTATATTTCCCTTCCAGTTCATTTTTAC
>CALBDU010000004.1 GCA_937927335.1 uncultured Clostridium sp. | reverse complement strand
AGGTGTTAAGCCAATGTTCATTAATAGAGCTTGCCCCCCTGGGAGCCCCTGGAGTCCACTATATGTTAATTATACTACCGCTATAAAAGAAATGCTGTTGGAGGATATTCAATCAGAAAAAAAGACTATAAAAAATTACAAATATCACCTGACCTTAATACAGGATAAATATATAAAAAAATTACTTGAAAGAATAATTCTTGATGAAGAACTTCATATTAAACTATTTGAAATGAAATTAGAAAAGTACATTGGAATCAGATAAAAAAATTGCACTCTTTAATATAACTTAACATATTATGATTTCGAAAGACTATTAGCTGGAGGAAAAATATGTATAATCCTTATAGAACGTATCCATGTCCCTATTGTGCATCCATGTCCAGGTTAAATAATCCGGAACCCATGGAGGATGAACGTTTAGTACAGTTGAGAGATTACGGACCAAGGCCATTGGTAATTAACATTAATGAAGCTGCTATTCAAAACAATACATTCCGAACAGCTTTATGGACAGGGAACCACTTGCAAGTTACCTTAATGAGCATCAAGGTTGGTGATGATATTGGTCTGGAAATTCATCCAAACGTTGATCAATTCATACGAATTGAAAGAGGTCAGGCAATTGTTAGAATGGGAAGAAATAAAAACAAGCTTGATTATCAAGCAAGAGCCAATGATGACTTTGCAATTATGATACCTGCCGGAACATGGCACAATATTATCAATACTGGGAATACGCCGCTTAAAGTATATTCTATTTATGCGCCGCCTCAACATCCTCATGGTACAGTTCATGTAACTAAAGCTGCTGCTGAATCTGATTAAAAGAATTATTTACTGCTAATTAACATAAATTATTGAAAAATTCATAAAAAAAATCTCTCTTAAAGAGCC
This sequence comes from uncultured Clostridium sp., assembly GCA_937927335.1. GTDB lineage: Bacteria > Bacillota > Clostridia > Clostridiales > Clostridiaceae > UBA699. The sequence goes on along the minus strand of CALBDU010000004.1, from coordinate 315,464 downwards.
AGAAGTCTTTTGCTTCTGGCTTTTTAGGATTTTCTCGTTATATGATCATACTGAAAATTATTAAGGCTTAAATACATCTATAAAATCACTTCTAATTTCATCAATGCTATCATATGGTACTTCAATACCGAGCAGCCTTTTGAGTAAAATGACTTGTTCAGGACAAATTGGCAGTTCTTCATACCATGGTAACTTTCTTCGATAGTTATCTGTTTCGAAGTTAGAATAGAGTAAATATAGTAATAAGTCTCCAAAGTAAGAGTAATCCAGGTTATATGGATACATGGACTCGTCTGCAAACCTTGCTAAGCCAAAGTCAATGAGGTAAACATTATCTTCATCTAAAATTACATTGGATATTCTAATATCCCTATGAACCACTCCATTCTTATGAAGGTAGCTGATTATGCTGATAAGTTTGATTCCAATATTATAAATTTCATCTGACTTGAACTTGTAATGATATTTAAACAGCATGTCTTTAACAGTATCACCCTTTTTAAAATCAAGTACAAATCCATAAAACCTATTTTCATTTATAACGCCCAGGAACTTAGGTATTCTTAAATCCTCAAGTTGCGATAATATAACTGCTTCAAAAGGATTTTTATCACAATTCTTTTGAAAAATACCTGGTTGGAATTTTTTAATTATAACCTTTTCACCATACAAAGTGCTAGCTGTAAAGCATGAACCATACCTGCCTTCTCCTATAGATCCATCAATAATATATTTATTAACTTTGCATCCTATATATTTTTTTGACTTAAAGAACTGCATAAATATATCCTTTACACTTTACTTCCACAATTGTTACAGAATTTTGCTCCAGCTGGAAGCTTCTCACCGCAGCTAAGACAAAGTGTAGACCCAATCACCTTTTCTCCACATTCCAAACAAAATTTTGAACCCTCGGGTACTAATGATCCACATTTGCTGCATTTTACATGTTGAATATTTTTAGTAGGCTGATTGAACGTATTGGCATTATACTGGTTTTCATAATAACCATGGGAATGGCTCCGTGAAATTACCATGTCCATAAGATTTTCTACTAATCCTTTTCTTTTATAATGGCCGCTACCCTGATGGCCATACTTATAGTGATTTCTTTTTGAAGATCTTGAAAAAAAACTCATTTACTTTACCTCTTTCTTATTTTTATTTAAATGTTTTATTAATTTTACAAGTTCATACCAAACTACCAAACCTGCACCTATGCACATTGCAAGAGCTAACTGTGCCAAGGTTAAAAGGTCTAACTCTTTTCTTTTCCATTTCATTAAGGCCCTCATCAAGTAATCGTTATAATTCAAATTTATCTATAAGCTTTTCGAGTTTTTCAATATTCATACCTTGACCATTCTTTGTAACTATCTCATTATATTTACTACTAAAATCTGAACTTGGCCATATCGCAGGCATGTCTTCACCTGCTGATTAATATATTATTATCATTATTTACCAGATCGTATCTCCATTATTAATTATTTGATATCGTACCGTGACTTAATAGCATCCTCAAGCTTCTTTTCTATTTTCCATTTAATTTTTTCACTTAGTGGAATATTATTAAGTCTATTAATTAAATCTTCAACGTTAATTTTATGGACAGCTGCAGCTTCTTCTATACTTTCATTTTGAGATGAAGGACATTTAGTACATCCCATACCAAAGTTTTCTAATATTTCTACTGCTTTAGGTCCCATATCCAATATGTCTTTTATTAATGTTTTTCTCTCGACTTTCATAATACACATCCCCTTATTAACCTTGATCTTTTTTTATAATCTTTTAATGAATGAGCTATCCTAATTTTAATTACATAAATGTTTTTGAATTCATCCTTACCATTTATTTTATTTATATTTAAAAATATTGCAATAACAAGGAACACATTTTTTTATTTTGTACAAATTTCCATATAGGTAATTAAAAAGATTTTGTGTGCCATTGGCAACATATTTTTTTAAACTAAATCATAAAATATTATGTATTTAATTGTTTGGGAGGAATAAATGCCAGGAGATATATCAATGCATACTAAATACTCTGTTCATCTTCCATACCCAGAACCAATGATAGAAACGCCAAATACACGGTATGCTAATATTCTTTTAAAGGACTATGCTGGAGCAGTTAGCGAATTCACTGCAGTCAGCTTATATGTATATCAACATTTTGTTAGTGAAGTAAATTTAAAGGATTACGCTGAGCTAATTGGTGGGATTGCTATGGTAGAAATGAAACATTTAGAACTTTTAGGTGAGACGATTAAATTAGAGGGAATTAAACCGATGTTCATAGATAATTTTTGCCCACCTGGAAGGCTCTGGAACCCCATGTACGTAAATTATGCAACATGTATTAAAGAAATGCTTATAGAGGTTATCCAATCTGAACAGAAAGCAATAGAAAATTACAGGTATCACTTAACTTTAATACAGGATAAATATATTAGAAAATTACTTGAAAGAATTATTCTTGATGAAATACTTCATGTTAAATTATTTACACAGGAATATGAAAAATATAGCAATTTATATTAGTATACATTATTTCATATAAATATTCATAGGTTATTTTAATTGGAACAATAACGCTATGTGATTAGCATAGCGTTATGCCTATTTTAAGGAACAAATTCGTTTATATATTATTATCAATTTAGCTTATTTCCATAATGAATAGATGCTGCACCGCATGTTAGTGAAATATACTCTGAATTAATAAAACCGCACTTCTCAAATTCTGCCTTAAGCTGCTTTTTAGTCATAAAGTTATTTACTGAATCTCTCAAATAATAATATGCTTTCTTATCTCTGGTGCCTAAATATCCAATAAGCGGAAGAACATCATTAAAATATGCGTTATAAATGTTTTTTAATACTGGTACCTCTGGTTTTGATAACTCAAGGCATACAAGCCTGCCACCTGGCTTTAGTACCCTATGCATTTCTAATAATGCTTTATTTTTATCTTGAACATTTCTTAGTCCAAATGCTATGGTAATACAGTGGAAGCTGTTATCTTCAAAGGGCAGCTCCATGACATCACCTTTCATCAGTTTATATTTATAATCCTTAATAGATTTATTAAGCTGACTATAACCTACATTGATCATTTCCTGGTTAAAGTCCAATCCTACAACTTCTATATCTTTACCTACTTTTTTGCACTCATATTCAATCATCTTCCCAGTACCGCAGCAAAGGTCCAGTACCTTAGAATCCTTCTCAATCTTACTTATTTTAATTGCTTTTCTTCTCCACAGCCTGTCTATGTTTAATGTCAATATGGAGTTCAAAGAATCATATTTACCTGCTATGGAAGAAAAAATATCATGTATATCTATTGCAGCTGTTGCCATTGACAACCTCCTTTACGTTAAATGGTATAAAAAATATATCCCGATATTCCACAGGGCATAGGATATAATTATTAGAATAAGGCTTTTTTCTCTTTTAGATGCCAACCCCAGAAAAACCACAAACAGTGCTATAATAATCAGCATAATATAACCTGTGGTTATGTGTACTCCAGCATATCATAAAACAGAATTATATAGTAATGTTATAAAGAACAAATGTAGAAAATATAATAGCCTTTGATTTTAAAATCAATTTGCTACACCATCAATAGACTCTTTTTCTGAAGGTTTAATACTGACAGTAATCTTATTAGGTAAACACACTATTTCCTGGTACCCCTTATTAATCCATCCAGTATCAGAGCAAATTTTTTTAGGGCAGATTTTTTTATCCATTTCCAACATTCTTACGCTACCATTTTTTACTTCTATATAACCAGTGTTCTTACTAAAATTAAATTTATAAATCTTGTCATTTTCAAAATCATTTATTGGTATATCTTTTACCACTCTTCCTTGTACCTTAATCACAACTTCTTTCTTTTGAGTATCAGTCCTATTTATATTAAATACAAAAATAGATGATATAATCAAGATCATCAGGATAACACCCAGCAGAATTTTGTCTCCCTTTTTTAGTGACTTCAATTTAATAACTCCTTTGTACTATATGAGTGCACCGTATACTACATCGATAACCAACATAAGTTCCATCCTTAACCACCTTTACATTAAAGGGAATAAAAGAAATATCCCTATATCCCATAAGGCATGGGATATAATTATTGGAATAAGGCTTCTTTCTCTTTTATATAGCCAGCCCCAGAATAAACCGCAAACAAGCGCTGCAATAACCAGCATGATATTACCTGTGGTTATGTGTACTCCAGCATACAATAAGACAGCAAAAATATATCCTTTATTTTCTCCTAATTTTGCTACCAGGGTATTTTGAATAAACCCTCTCCAGAAAATTTCTTCACCAGGACCTATAATAAATAGAAGCAGCATGCCTATCAGAATAGGATTGCTTTGAGTCTTATTGCTGTAAACAGACAATATCTGTGCGTCTTTAAAAGGAAATATCCAGCCTGAAACAATATTTCCTGCATAAAAGACAAAATAAAGTATTATTGCTGATACTACTCCAACTACAATATGCCTTAGCTGGATTTTATCAAACTTAAACAAGTCATTTTTCTTTAAAAGACCTAATATTACCAATATTGATATAGAAAGGCTCATTTCTATCCAGAAATTCATTGGCTTTATCACAAACATTATATACCAGAGTATGGCAGCTATAAGCAATGTGAATATAGTATAGATATTGCTACTTGTATTCTTATTTCTTTGCAAAAGTCTTCCTCCTTAATTAAATAAAAGCTATCAGCAAAGATAAAATGAACATCATTCCAAATTGGGTTTCCAATTTAGCTGTTTCCTTATCCAGCTCTATAATATCTGAAAATGTACCAAGCCTACCTAAATTCTTAAATGCAGTTGGTAACGTCAAAAGGCATAGGAGACTCCATATTGGTATAATTTTATATATGACCAAAGCTAAAATTAAAACATAGGAAATTATAATCAAAAGACGGTATATTCTTTCAGCATTATTAGTCCCAACAATAAGCGATAATGTTTTAATACCTGCTTTTTTATCCTGGTCCATATCTCTAATATCGTTAGCATGCAAAATTGCAGTTGTCAATAACCCTAATGGTATGGATACAAGAATAGCTGCAATAGATACAGTCTGAGTTTGTACATAGTATGATCCAATTACCATTAATGGTCCAAATAACAGGAACACCAATGGTGCTCCCAAGCCCCTGTACTTTAATCTAAGAGGCTTACCAGTATATGAATATCCTCCCAGAGCACCAATAACCTCAAGTATTAAAATAAACCATCCTCTTTCATAGGTTAGAAAGAATCCAATTATACATCCAATGATTAGAAGAGTCATTCCTCCTATATAAAGCTCTTTAGGACTTAATAGGCCTTCAAATATAACGCCACTGGAACCAAAAGAATCCTTAGTATCCACTTTGTTTACAAAATCATCATGGTCACTGAGCAAGTTTACTCCTGCCTGAAGCATTACAATTGCTGTTACAGTTAATATGAAATATCCAAAGTGGAATTTATTTGCACCAAGAGCTAATACTGCTCCCAAAATAACTGGAATAGCGGAGCCAGGCAGGGAAAAAGGCCTAAAGCCTTGTATCCAAGCCTTTATTTTATTTTTCCCCATAATCTTTGCCTCCTAATATTTTCATTACATACGCATTGCCATTGGCATTGAAAATAATATGATATTTAAAATACCAAGCAGAATAATAAGAACAGAATACACAATAGTGGTTCCTTTTGTCTTTTTCTTATCCACATAATTACTCTTTGCTATCCTATAAGCAGTATAAATAGAACCAAAAGTTCCTAACGCTATCAATATATACTGCAGAATCTGAATAGTTGGATCACTTATTATATTAGTGGACGCATTTTCTATGTGTTTTCCGAACAGTCCCATAAAGGTATAGCCAACCGATTTCCCTTCTGCCAAAAGGTGGAAGAGGTTATGTGCAATGTGTCCCGCCATGTCTAAAGGGATTATTGCATATCCAAACTTTGCGAAATTCTGCTTCACGGTGTCTCCATTAAATTTCTTAGCCGCTAAACCCGTTATTGCTAAAAGTATTATTGGTATTAGCATGGACACTATGAATGTAATAGTAAAAGTTACAAAATAACTTGTGGTGCCTGTAGTGTTTTCAAGCCACCTTAGAATATCATTCCAGATATCAATCATGGTAATATTTTGTACAAATACAATACCCATAATTACTATTGCAAGGAATGATTCCTCGAGTTTAGGCTTTCTTATAAACCATAGTTCTTTTGTTGGAGTACGCCATGTAACCTGAACTGAGCTATTAGGGCAATTCTTTACACAGTTTCCGCAGAAATTACACATTGAGTTGTTTTCCATAGTCTTTGGAAATTCAAACATTGGGCATCCTGGAACCTTTTCTGTACCTTTATAACAAGCCGCTACTGTACACTTGGAGCATTTTTCTGGAGTTCCACGTAGTTGAAGCATGCCTGCCCTTGAATAATTGCCAGATAAACCTCCAAGGAAACAAAGGTATCTGCACCATGTCCTACGTTCCCATAATGCGCCAGACAATACCACCGCAGTGGTGATCATAAGAAGCAATACCCCTGATCCACGTGGTGATTCAACGATCCCCCAAACATGATCGCTCCATGTTATTGCAATAAACATTGCATCAATTAACCAAATCCCATATTTTCTTAGGAACTTTGGCACTGGTTTCTTGCTGCCTACAAACTTCTGAACTAAGTCATTTAGAGCCCCGAACGGACAAATGGCACACCAAAACCTTCCAAAGAAGAATAATAGTATAGGAAGTATAGGCCACCATAAAACCCAGGTCCCAGCTGTTCCAAAGTTGTCATGGGCTTCAGAAGGACCTATGATTAATTGAAGAACAATAAATGCAAATACAATTCCTACAAATATCTGAAATCCTAATGGGTACCATTTGCTCTTAACAAAACGGTCAAACTTTTTATTATTCAAAAGATTTTTTCCTGATGGTGCCTTTTTTTCATCTGGTTCTTGTAACTCAGCATTACTGGAATTCATACCTCTATCACCTCTTTTCTTAAGCTTTAGCAGACTTTTTCTTACTAATAGCTGCAAATATAATTATTAATGCTATTACTCCCGTAAACCCACCTATAATCAACATATTTGGTCCTGCATCTACTACATCAGCATTAAAATCCATTTCTTTCTGCTGTCCTTGTACATCTGCAGTTACTTTCACTACCCATTTACCTTTATCCGTAAAGTTTACTTTTCCCATATACTGACCACTTGCATCTCCCTTTTCAAAGGTTATTGCAACTGGTTTTGAGCTATCCATATTCATGTCCATGTTTTTATCCATTACAGCAGAGGCTGTGACAGATGCATTGGATATAGGTTGTCCGTTAGAATCGTTCAAAGTAACCATAATTTCATTGTCGCCAGTCTTAGCTTTATTATCTTTGAATGACATAGCAATTGATATGCCGTCAACCTTCTTTTCAACACCCTTGTCCATGTTCATTCCATCAGCCAAAACCATCGTAGATAATCCCAATACAAACACCAAACTAATAATCAAACTTTTTGCAATCTTATTCTTCATTACATTGAGCCTCTTTTCTTCTAATTTTTATCTATTGTTTTAAACAGCTAAGCCTGTATCCGAGGTTTTTGATTTTTTCCTCAATGAAGGCATAATAAATCTATCAAGACCAATTGTATATGCACCAGCACCAGCAAATAAAAGAATCATAGCAACTGTATACAGGTTAGGGTTTGTGCTTGTTGTGCCTGCCAGAAGATAATTCAGATTCATAAATGCTCCCGCAATCAAGCCTACAACTGTTAGTGCCCCCAAAATCAAACTAATTCCAACTATCAATTCCCCGTAAGGTACCAGGTAGGTAAAAAACTTTACATTAGGCAGCGCCACTTGTTTAATAAAATTTGCATACCATCCTTGAACTGCTGGATGAGCTCCTCCTGCTTTTGCAAGCGCACCATTTAAAAATCCTGTTATTGCTTTTCCTGACTGATTCCCAACCCAGGTTGGATCTTGGATTTTTTCTAAACCAGCAGTAAACCATTGATAGCCCAACCATACACGTAAAGCAGTCCAAACAATATTAAAATATTTATTACGAAAGATTTTCATTTTTATACCTCTCCTATTCATTTATAAATTTAAAATATAATTTATTAGGTTTAAAAGCTCTGTTTTGTAAATTGAGTCATTGAAAATTTCAAGTAGATATTTTGATTCAAGTGCCAAGTTTTCAGCATCCTTCAAAGTTACATATTTAAGTGCAGTAGAATCATTATCAATACAATCATCAACTATCTGATATATCATTCCTAAATTTAATCCGAATTGCTCAAAATTTGACACTCCTTTTTCGTCAGCACCAGCTAAAGCAGCCCCAAGTCTGCAGCAGGCACTCATAAATGCAGCTGTCTTTCCTTTTATTATTTCAAAATACTCCTGCTTTGAAGTTTCTGTTTCTCTTGCTTGTATAATTTCAGCAGCACACATTCTTTCAATAACCTGTGTTATGACATTTTCTATTTCTCTCGGAAGGGATCTCGAAAGAATTGAAAATGCTTTAGCATATAATGCGTCCCCCGCAAGCACAGCTATCTTTTTCCCATACACATTGTTTAAGGTTTTTTGTCCACGCCGCATTAAATCGCCATCAATAATATCATCATGTATTAAACTGGCGCTGTGAATTAATTCAACAGCCACTGATAATTTAATAATCTTGTCTTTTTGTTCATCGGTTAAATTTGAATTTGTGGTATATGCGGATAGTAATATCAGTGTAGGCCGCAGGTATTTCCCCTGAACTTTAAAAAAGTGATTAAATACCTCCTGCATGGAATCATCATTTAAGTTCTCTGTACCTCTTAACATCATATCTACCTTTTTAAGGTCTTCCTTTATGGAATCATTAATATTAATCGGCTTTGTCATATGTTTCACCACCTCTCTTAACTTCTAATAAAATTGCTGTAGTACATTTTTTTATATACACAATTCAATGTCTCCTTTAATATAATATTGAATAGTTGTGTAGATAGTATAAAGATACCTATGTTATAACTTGGTGAAATTCGATACTTTCAACAAAAAAAGTCTAAACTAAAAAATATAGTTTAGACTTTTTTCTACGTCTGATATGTATTTTCAATTTTTAAAAAGGCATCTACCACCTTAGGATCGAATTGTTTTCGACTTTGCCTAACTATTTCCTTAACAGCTATCAAATGGTCTACACCCTTTCGGTATGACCTGTCAGATGTCATGGCATCATATGTATCCGCTACTGCAATTATTCGAGATTCTAAGGGTATTTCTTCGCCAATAAGCCCATTTGGATAACCACCCCCGTCATATCTTTCATGGTGGTATAAAATAATGTCTAATGTGTTCTTTATAAATCCCATGTTCTCTAACAACTTGGCCCCTAACCAGCTATGTTCCTTTATAATATTAAACTCTTCATCTGTCAGCTTTCCGTCCTTTAATAAAATATTATCCCTTATTCCAATTTTACCTACATCATGAAAAAGCGCTGCGATTTCCAGGTTATTTAATAACTGGCCATTTAGTCCCATTTCCGATGCTATTTTGACAGACAAATCTGCAACACGCTTAGAATGACCCGCAGTGTATGAATCCCTTGCATCTATAGCATTAGACAATGTAATTATAGTACTTTTATATGTATTATTAAGCTCATTATACGCTTCCTGTAGACTTATGCTATTTTCAATCAGCTCTTTATTTTGCTTGATTAATGTGTTGGAACTATCAAAAATAACCCTGATTAATAGAAGGTATAATAATATAAGCCCAGTAAAAACTATTGTAAAGATTTGCAGTAATAATTTTCTTAGATGTTGTTCAATCTTATCATAAGATTGAAATACTACGTATTTACCAAAATATTTACCATTGATTTCAATGGGTATGCTTAAGGTTAAAATCTTTGTTTCACTTTCTGCATAAACATTATTTATAACATTATATTCATATTGATTTGAAGGAGCTTTGTCCAAAGATTTATTTTCATCATAATACTTCAAAACTTGTTTTGAGCCAATTGAGTATATAACCTTTTCGTTGCTATTAACTATCTCAATTCCGAATATAGTGTTATTAATTATTATGTTATTTAATTTATCATCAAGTTCATCCTTATTTTCTACACTTAAACCAGTACCAGCTCCCTTGGCTATAAGTTCCGGTTCTACTATACTTTTTAATGCTAAGTTTGCTGCTTCAATAGCAAAATTTATTTTATCATCTTTCATATGATTATATATCAATGTTGCTAATGCAGTTCCCGTTACTATAAAGGTAATTAAACTAAATATCGTAAATGATTTAAAAAGAGACCCCTTACCAACCATAATAATTTTGCCACCCCTTTAATATATCTATATAAAATGCATTAAGCCTGATTACCAACCAGGTTTAATGCATTTAAAAATTAATCTTCCCAAAAACATCTATACGATTTTTACCATTCTTTTTTGCATGAAGTAATGCGTAATCAGATGTTTTAATAATCTGGGATATATCGTCATTATCCTCTGGGTAAGTTGATACACCTAACGATATAGTTATATTGGGAAATGGTGTATTATCTATTTTCATTACATTTGTTCTAATTTTTTCGGCAATAGCTATTGCATGATTTTTGTCACACCCGCTAAGAACTACCACTATTTCTTCGCCACCGTATCTATAAACCTTATCTGAACTTCTTACAGAGCCTTTTATTATTTCGCTGACTTTATGTAAGACTACATCACCTGCAGCATGTCCAAAATTATCGTTAAAATTTTTAAAATTATCAATATCAGCAAATATTATAGAGTGTTGCTCTCCTTTACTAATTCCAAGAATATGTTTTTCGAAAGCAAATCTGTTTAATAACCCTGTAAGTAAGTCCAAATCCATATTATATTCAAGAATTTTATTTTTACTTTGCAATTCGAGAAATTTCGTGTAGAAATTGTATATTAGAAAGAATGTTATAATCCCAAAAATCATTGATAATAGCAAGCAGTGAAAGATCTGGGTATTATAAACAGACATGATTATTAAATGATGAATCAAACCGAATATAACCCACAAACCTACAGAGGCTATAAATAGTTCACCTTTTCTAATTAAATTATCCATCGTCATGTCCCCCTCTATGCATTTTATAATGCTTTATGAAATCTCAGTTTAAAACAAGTGCCCTTTCCATCTTCACTTTCCACATCAATTTCTGCTGAATGCAGTATCATTATTTGTTTCACTATTGTAAGGCCTATGCCGCTGCCTTCAATTTCATTACGGCTTTTATCACCCCTATACAATCTTTCAAATATATATGGCAAATCATCTTTTTTTATCCCAATTCCATTATCCTTTACAGTTACTGAGACATATTCCTTATCGACATCCATTGATAATTGTATTACTCCTCCCGAGGTGGAAAACTTAAATGCATTAGATAAAATGTTAAAAAATACTTGTCTTAATCTATCTTTATCACCATATATTGAATAATCTTTCTTTTTATCATATTTGAGTTTTAATTCTATATTTCCATTCCTGGAATTTATTAAAAAGTCATTATAAACACCATCTACCAGTTCGTCTAAATGAATCTTTTCAATATTCAATTCTACTTTCTGCTCTTCAATCTCTTTTAAACAGTTTAAATTTGATAAAAGCTTCCCAAATCTTACAACTTCCTCATTCAAACTTACCAGTCTGTCATTTGTCACAGGAAATATACCATCAATCATTGCCTCCAGATTGTTTTGGAGCACATTCAAGGGCGTACGAATTTCGTGAGAAATATCTGATATCAGCCTTTTTCTGAGTGACTCCTGCTGACTTAACCTTTCACCTAATACATTGATACTGTTTATTAAATTATTTATCTCTAACACGTTACTATTAATATCTGACTTGGAATTATAGTTTCCTTTAGATAAATCTACAGATGTTTCTGATACAGTCTTTATCGGTTTAGAAAATTGCTTTGAAAACAAAATGCTTACCACAATGCAAAATAAAATAGTAATCAAAGTACTCACGGCAACATATACATTGATAGATTTTTTGAAGTTTATATCTGCTTCTGATAGCAATAATGGCTGAAATTGACCAATGACAATATAACCTGCTATTTGATTGTTATATAGAATTGGTAATGTATTTGTAATATATTGCCCACTGTTATTTCCTTCATTAAAGTAACTGGAATTCATTTTCATTATCTCATTAGGGTCCATACCCCATACTTGATTTTTGTTGGCATCCAGCAAGGTTAAACAATAGTTACTCATATAGCCTTCGTGCTGCATTTCCTTACCAGAAGTTTCTGTCCATTTTTTATCTCGAATATATATCTGAGTAAAATAATCCACAATACGTTCATTTCTTTTTTGTTGATTATCCGCAACATATTGATTGAATGTATTATCTATAGCTAAATTTACAAATAAAGTAGAAATTATTACAGCTGTCACAGTACATACAATCAAGATAATAGCTAAACTTCTTCTTATGCTGTACACTAACTTTCACCACCAAATTTATAACCCAATTTAGTAACAGTGATAACATATTTAGGTTCCCTTGAATCTTCCTCTATCTTTTTACGTATGTTTTTAATATGTACATCAACAGTCCTATCAGATCCTTCAAAGTCTATTCCGAATACCATTTCAATTAACTGCTCACGGGTTAGTACTTTACCTTTATTTTTAGCAATGGTGTATAGTATATCAAACTCATTTGGTGTCATTGGAATATCTTTATCTTTTAATTTAACCACCCGCTTATCTGGATTGATTATAAGCTTTCCATCACTGGACACAATTTTTTCATCCCCCAATGACTTAACTCTCCTGAATAGAGCATTGACTCTTGCAGTTAGTTCTCTTGGACTGCATGGCTTTGTAATATATTCATCTGCACCTGCATTCAAGCCTTCTATCTTATCAGCCAAGGTTACCTTTGCAGTTAACATAAAAATATAAACATCAGATATTTTTCTTAAAGTTTGGCATACCTCTTCACCATCAATATCAGGTAGCATTAGATCCAGAATTACTAACTTGATGTTGCCTACCTTACTGAATAAATCTATTCCTTCCAAGCCCCTCGAAGCGCAGTAAACATTATATCCTTCCTTCTCCAAATATGCTTTAATTACTTCAGAGACCTGCTTTTCATCTTCAATAACCAAAATATTATACATAATTGCCTCCTATACATCACTTACATAAATATTATTTACATATTCTAACTGGAAATTTATTAATCTACAACATTTATACCATCAATCTATTTAGTGAGTAAACTGTTTTCTTTTTAGTTCTGACTAAAATAAAACCTCTTATTTTTATATTTCCGTTCAACAATAAGAGGTTTTTAGTGAAGTTATTATTTAAGTTGTAATTCCTTTAATACCAAACTTAGGTTCCATGAACGGTAATTTAGATTTTTGATAGACGTTTATGTCTCCAGTAACCTTTAAGCTTTTTAGTACAAAAACTTTAACCCCTTGGTATTCGTAAACATCATATAAATACTTATCCAGCACTTCTGTTTCATATAATACCTTAACTCTTAGAGTCTGAACATTTGAATTGCAACCGCCACAATCACAATTTATTTGAGTCTTTTTTACACCAGCTACAAAACATAAATTTTTATTTCTCACAAAATTTAAAGCTTTATCATCCATCTTTACCATTCTACATACCTCCAAATCTTATATTATAACTATTATATAAACTCCTTATGAAGGTATTATGAAGAACCATATGGATTTTCTACGCTGCTTTTCCTAAATCTCCAAATATAGTGTTATAGATTAATTCTAAATCCTCATAATCTTTATTCAGACTATGAGCAATTTTCTTTGAAAGTTGTTGTGACGTCTCTTTTCTAAATTTTTTGATAAAAATGTATTTTATTATATTCATAACTAACATTCCTTTCTTTGTTTAATTGGTATGGTTAAATAATACAATAATGTTTTAAAGAAAATATGAAGATAAAAATAAATATAATTAATTATCGTAAATCATTATTTTCAGCTACCCTATAGTAAATATAAGTATAGTTACAATATTTGTGTCCTAACCATTGCTGAGTTTTACTAATATCAAGCTTTTTTTCTGCAAGATGAACTGCCATCGAATGTTTTATTGTTTGAAAATGATATTTCGAAATATCCTCAATACCAGCAAGCAAACAGTACTTCTTCATTAATACATCAAGAGTTTTCCTTGAGATAGGACCGCCTTGTTGACTTGAAAAAAGAGTTCCGCTGCTTCCTTTCTTTTTATATTCATCCATATACTTATCCAATACCTTTAAGGTTGACTTATCCAGCTTAACTATATTATTTTCCCCTCCCATTACCCGTCTACAATATAGTTCACCATTAAATTCATTAAAGTCTTCCACCTTAACCATTCCAACTTCTGAAGCTCTCAAAGCGCATCTGTAAGCGATACTAAAAATAGCCAAATTTCTAACATGATACCTGCTCTTATCTTTTTTAATGGTCTTAAATAGCCTCTTTAGTTCGTCTTGAGTTAAAAATTTAATTTTTTGTTCCATTTACAAACGCCTCTCATTAAAAATATTTATATCAATTTACACTGCACTGATACTTTTTAATATATTTAGTATTTGTTAGATATATTAGAATTATCGTTTATAATGAAAATTTGATTATAATGTAGTTTTCAGTTTATCGATTGTTTATCATTAGGCAGAAGTATAAAGCGCACTAAACATTATTTTCAATTTTATAAGTTTAATGCGCCATTAGGACTTTTTTTTATAACTAAGCTGCAGTTCTTACTTTACTGAATATATCCTTATAAATTAATTCTAATTCATCATAGGTATTATTAATCCTATTTACAAAAGCAATTGAAAAATTCTTTTTGTATTCTTCTCTATATCTCTTAATAAAAATGTACTTTATTATACTCATAAAAATTATCCCTCCAATTTTTTTCCTTGGTTAAATAATAAAATAAAGTTGTAAAGAACAAATGTAGAAAAAGATTTATTTTATAAACTTTAATTAATTCATTATTTAGTTTTGGATACTGTATAAATCACCTGTTGTTAAATTAGCCAAACTTATAATACAAGTTGGAGTAGAATATTGTCCGGTTTGGTTATATGGAAACTAGAGTTCCGTAGACTTTGACACAGATGTATTAGCTATTGGATTTAAATCAAGCAACAGTCATGAAGATGAGCTCAAGAGAATAGTCGAGGACATCATAACTGTTGTAGCTGCTATTTAACCTCGAAAAGTATAAATCCTACATGGGAAGTCTGCCACTCTATAATGGCCTCTTGAGAGAAAGAAATGTAGTTTTCTAAACGACATAGAGATGGTACAATACCTTGATTGAACCATAAAAGAAATACTACTGGATTAATGTTTAAACATTAATTCAGTAGTATTTTAACGAAATGTTTCAAATTTTACTAAACTGAAGTTCGAGATCTGGAAATTACTATTTCATCTTGAACTTTCCGCCAGTATTTTTCTCAATGATATCTTTGAGGTAAATAACTTTTACCTTATTCCCCGTCTCTCCAATCAATACCTTTTTTCTGCTATCGGCAAAAGAATACATCCCACCAATTGCATACATATCAT
This sequence comes from uncultured Clostridium sp., assembly GCA_937927335.1. Classification (GTDB taxonomy): domain Bacteria; phylum Bacillota; class Clostridia; order Clostridiales; family Clostridiaceae; genus UBA699. Next base: position 299,755 of record CALBDU010000004.1, on the reverse strand, counting down.
TAAAGCTAGGTTTTTGCCAGCATATTAAATGTGATACCAACTGTAGAGAGTGGTTCATATTTTTAGGTAAATTAAGTTTCATTTCAACAAAAGCATAATTTTCTTCACCTATATTGTCTTTCACTTTTTCAAGTAATGATCCATACCTCCTTTTAAAATCAAGCTCTTCAAATAGCTCCTCTGAAATATCCACAACTAGATCTACCCCATCACGTGTATGATATCCAATTGTTTTGAAATCAAATATTTCCGGCCATATTGAGTAAGCTAAACAAAATATCCCATACAATTCGCCTTCAGTGCTAGGTTCTTTTATATTTCCCAAGAATTCAATCAATGTTTTATCTGTGGAATCATCTATTAATAGAGATTTCCTCTTTCTTTGTGCATTTACTCTATCTATAAGATAATCAATGTCCTTAAAGATTTTATCATGATTTTGTGTATATTCAGAATGCATTTGGGCAACGAGTTCTTCTAACTTTTCTAATCCTTCCACATTTACACTCATCACTTTAACAATTACATCATTGATTTTTTCTGTCTTTTGATGATATTTTTCTAGACGTTCTTTTAATTTATTAGACCTTTTCAATAGAAGGTTTCTCTTCTCATCAATTTTGCTTTCGCAATCTGATAATGGTTGTCCAGCATTTATTTCAGTTTCACTATTTACTGCATTTATAATTCTAGCAGCAACAGTACCTCCTTTTAAACTTTTATCACTTAAGATTTTTTCCTGAATCAGTTCAATGATTATTTTGGACAAATCATTCCTGTTTTTATCAACCTGAATTGTGAAGAACTGGTCAAATGCAGGACTAAAATGAATTTCACCCCTAAATTTTGTATGTGACATATGATTTCTAACAATACCAAGCATCCCCTGTGCCCTTCCGATATAACGGTTATTTCTCTTGATATATATTCCTGAATATATAGGTGCCGGAAAGTATATCTCATTTAACTCCGGATACTTCTTTTTAATTTTTGCTTTCATTTTTGGATTTGAAAAATTAGGATTTATTGCTACAAGCTTAACACTTATCTCTAAATCTCGTAATTCTTGCTCAGTAAAAGCTCCGGAGTATCTTTCTATAATTTGATATTCATTTATTCTGTCACACTGCTTATTAAATATCTCGTCCAACGTGATTTTATATTGTCCAAACACTTTTGGCTTTATTAATGCGTCTTGTGAAATTTCACATAAAGGATTTATTGGAACCACTTTGTCGTTCCCTATTTTAATAGAAAATATATTTGCGTTAGTGCCTTCAGACTTTTTTATTAAATAATCATGGTATGTTACCCCTAATTCATTAAGTAAATTTAATTTAAAAGCCTCTATATCATCAAAAACAGCATTTTTGTGTATACCTCTTACAAGTAAAATAGTGCCACTTTCCTTAGGTATTTTTATTCCTGCTGCAAGCATCAATTCCTTTTCATGTATACCCATAGGCTTTATATCTGAAACGTACGGGCAATTCTTTATTCTTTCATATTTTAAAGTTCTTCCAATCCACTCCTTACTATTACTAGTTTTTGAATATAAACTTACTTCATCACCGATGTTTATATGAGAGAAATCACCAAAATGAAATATTCCATTCATCATCATATATTTTTCTTTGCTAGAATAAATAATACTTTCACCACTTTTATGTTCAAATATATTTTCAATATTTTCAATTCCATTTCCATCATCGCAGATTACATAAGCATATCTTAAAGCAGTGTTAAACTTATCTGTAAACACCCTAAATTCTTGAAATCGCTCCTCCCAAAAATGGATTTGTATATTTGTTGCACCTTTATCAAAAGAATTATCAATGCCCTCCATAATTGTTTCATTTGCCTTATAGCCAATGTTGGTCATAGCTTCATTTAGCAAATCATTTCGAGGTATAAAAACAGTATTATCAATTTTAATACCTACTCTCTTCTTTGTATCCTCTTTAGTATAACTCTTATTTAATTCCATATTATTTTCCCCTTTCATTTTTAACAACTTAGTATTAAAATATACCTTGTGTTCTGTTTATAATTACTTCTTAACATTATTTTAACTATTAACAGAACATATGTCAACATAAAAATACAATTTTGAGAACATTATATTGCAAAATAATATATATTATCTTATTTCCCGTATAAATAATGTAATTTATGTACATAATTTCGTGAGAGTGTTATAGTATTCTATATAAAGATAATTGTAATAAAAAAATAAGGAGCTAATACTAAATTATGATAGGAGAAAAAATTAAAGAAATCCGAAAGCAAAAGAAGTTATCACTCAGAACAATATCTACAATTGCAGGTATAAGCCCAAGTACATTATCTGACATTGAAAATGGTAGAAGAAGTGGTAATATAGATACCCTTGAAAAGATTGCCAATGCCCTTGGAGTTAATCAAAAGGCTTTTTTTGAAAATAGCCCATATATAAGCCAGAATAGGCTTGAAATACTGCCATCACCGATGGAGTTAATTTCTACAGATGTAAATGCTGAAGCAATTCCTGAATATAAGAGTATCACAGCGGATTTAATTAAAAATATTATATATAGTAACATTATTGAAGATCCTAATAACATACCAGATTATGTTATAGAAGCAATAATTGCCTCTTTAAAAATGGAATTAAAAAAAAGAAGTACGAAATAAAACAATTGATTGATAGCGTTACTACGGCATTACCTATAGCTTAATTAAGCCAATCAATTACTAGATAAAGTTATTTTGTGAACTCAAGAAGATAAGTACTATTCCTTTTGAAAAAAGAAATTATATGTGCTATTATATATTTAACCCTTTCTAGTCGTTAAGAAAGGAACTGTTCTATAAAACTTGGAAAGAAGTTGTTGCTATCGCAACAACTTCTTTGTTTTCATATGTTAATCTATTCTTTTGCAACCTCATATATGGCAGTACAATGTGCAATTAATCGAATCCAAAAATGTCTGACGGTTTGATACCGCATTTCTTAATAATTCTATTACTCTTAATCAATCATATTTAACTGGTTGCTTGCCTAAGCCAGAGATTCAATAGTAGTTATTGGACAAACTGTTTAGCTATACTTTGCAATTCTTATATAGTAATTCACCTATAAGTAACCCCTGGTTTTTCATATTAGTAGTAAAATCAGCACTCACCTTTATTTTTCTTATAACATTGGACCTCCAATAACAAATGGTCGGTCTAAATCCAAGCCACTGCAAAATGAGCTGCGGGTGTAGTGTTGTATTTTCAATCGTTAGTTCGGACTTCAATCTACGATGGAGGCTTGTTAGACTATTTTGAACTAAGAGCTATTTTTGCTTTAATAAATCAATTCCTGAAACGACATAAACTTTTTCATAAAACTGTTCCCAATATTCTTTTCTTTTAAATGTAAAATCGATATTTTCAGCATCAATCACTTCGATTATTGTGGGCAGCTTATTATTCTCCATGGAATAAATAATGTCAACGGTTATCTGCGTCATTAAACTTCACACCTCCATTAGTGAATAAGTTGGCAAACTTTTATAAATATTATAGCACACAATTCTTTTGCATTATTTCATCACTATTATTTGTTATAGCCTCACTACAAAATAATTTCATAGATATGCTTGTTATTATCAGTAATTTATATTTTTAAGCTATAAGCGTGTCCAACCAGTTACCCATAAAACCATTCTCTAAGCCTGTTTCGTTTATTTTCATCGATTACATCATTTATACTTGGCTCCATATGATTAACAAAATCTCTTATCCTTTGGGCCTTATTCCAATCTAAGACCACCTGTTCTAGCAGTTTCATTTTCGAAAATATATTCAATGAAAAATTTATTAAAATATTTACGATTTTTTTTGCAATAAAAAAAGGAGATTCCGAAATTAATTCTAATATGCTTTTAATGAAAATATAGGAGGTATCTCTACATGGGTTTCACATGAACTATTTAAGAGCTTAGAAAGGATATTAAAATTAAGGTCAAGATAATAAAATCCGTAAAGTATAACAAAAAAATTAATTTACATAAATAAAAAGTGAGGTAATAATATGAATACAAAATTAATGTTCTCAAGTAAAAAAACCGACTGGGAGACACCAGAGGAATTATATAAAAAACTGGATAGCGAATTCCATTTTAATATTGATGTGTGTGCTCTACCTAAAAACACAAAAAATGAAAATTACTACACTCCTGAAATGGATGGCTTAAAACAAGAGTGGAATGGGAGCTGTTGGATGAATCCACCTTATGGTCCAGAAACTAAGGTATGGATAAAAAAGGCTTATGAAGAAAGTTTGAATGGAGCAACAGTAGTATGTTTAATACCTGCAAGAACAGATACAAAGTATTGGCATGAGTATTGCATGAAAGCCCATGAGATACGATTTATAAAAGGCAGGCTTAAATTTGTTGGAGCTAAAGACCCGGCCCCCTTTCCATCCGCAATAATAATATTTAAAACTTATAAGGAGCTTCCTAAAATATCCTCTTATAGTTAATACCTATAAAAAGAGGGTGACCTATTTTATTAGGACTGGTTAATTCTAACCAGTCCTAATTTCTTATGGATAATTATCATTTTAGATATAAACCGAGACTAAAAAATTACTTATAAACTTTGTTATTTCAGTTAGTGAATTAATAATGAAAAATAACAATATAATAAATTATTTATGTTTAAAGTAAGATATTTAAGTTTAGCAAAATATATTTATGTTTTAATGCGATTGTCTTAATGGATGAATACAAAATTTATCCTTATATGTGGTTTCTCATTTTAGAGATAAGTATACTAAATTGTCTTTAGGATAAGTAAATTCCATTAGTTTGTAAGTTGGTTTCAAAAAGATAAAAAATAAATTAATATTTAGACAATAAAAAAAGGACTTTCTTCTACTCGTACTAATCTTTATAAAAACGGATAGGAGAATTATAAATGAAACAGGTAACAGAAATAAAAACCAGTAAAGAGGATATCGCATCAATTATTAGAGACATCAACTCAACAAAAGTAACAATGTTGAAAGGCCGCGATATATTTATTAATTCACTTATGGTTACAGGATACAGCGAAAACACACTGAAAAACTACGAAGGTGATATAAATTTTTTTCATGATTTCATTAAGACTAAATACAAGATTAGTTTTCTTACTGATATAACCTACCAGCACCTCGAAGTCTATAAAAGGTTTTTAATTGAAAGAAATGCGTATCCTACTGCTTGTCGAAAATTCAGCTGTCTTAGGACATACTTTAAAACTTTGTATTGGGAGGGACTTATACCATGTAACATTATAGACTCATTAAAAGAAGATGATTTTGGTATAAAAAAGAGAGACAAACAGGAAAATCTTGATGAAATCCGCAAACAAATACTATCTAAAGGAACTATTGCTGAACTCTTCAAGAGAGTTAAAAATGATAGAAGTAAAAATATGAGAAGGGACTTAGCGTTATTTTACATTTTATTTATGGGCCTTAGTAGGTCAGAGGTCTTATTTTTAAAATGGGAAGACATAAATTTTAAAAATAAAACTATATCAATCTACAGACCAAAAAAAGATACTTATGATATTGTAGCACTCCCAGACAGTGCATATGATGCATTAATGAAATATTACAAATCATGTATGTACAAAATAGAGGTATATACTAAAGTTTTTAATATATCTACTACACCTTACAATAAAATTATTAAGAAGTATACAAGTGGTTTAAAAACTGAAACCGGAGACACTAATATTGTAGGTCACTGTGCACGCCATTCTGCAGTGGCATATATGGTAAGAGCTAATAAGCCTCTTTCAGAAATCCAAAAAGTTGTTGGAATATCATTAGATAAATTGCAGGTATACATGTACTTATAACAGTATCAGAGCATAATTGGTAGCCTTTATGACTACCAATTATTTCTACCAGTATAAATATATTAAAATTCATAATAGCAGGAACAACTATTATGAATACCATTTTTCTCAGAACATTTATAACTTTCTTTATAACACTTTCACAAAAATAAGGTTATTGTTAATTATTTAAGTTTAAAGTGAAATATTTAAGTTTAGCAAAAAATAATTAAATTTTGTTTTATATAATCGTTATAGATTATATAAAAATTTATCTTTATAATACAGTTTCTACATAATAAAGATAAATTATAAAAATTGTTTATAAGCATATAAAAATCATATAAATAATTACTCAAACCAGACTTTATCACAATAAGCATTTAATTTATGATTAAATTTTCCATCTTATGCTGGGTTCAATTATATAATAGATAAAAAAATGTAATATTTTTTTACTTTTTCAGATAAAAAAAAAGGACTTTTTTCCCTCGGTTCTAATATATAGAAAAACAAAAAATGGATGGGAGAAATATTAATGAAAAAATCTACAGAAAAAAATCTACAGAAAAGTAAATCAAGAAATAAGGATACTAAATCAAAAAGAAAGGGCAGCAGTTTAACAAAAGTAACAATATTACAAAGTCGTGATATATTTATGAAATCACTATTTGCTCATAAATATAGCGAAAGTACTATGGAAAGTTACAAAGGTGATTTCGATATTTTTTATGAATACATAAAAACTGAGTTGAATAACAGGGTTAGATATATTACTGATGTAAAATACCATCATCTTGAATTTTATAAAGAATTTTTAGTTGAAAAATATGAATTCACTACTGCTTACAGGAAATTCAACTGTCTTAGAACATACTTCAAAATGATGTATAGGAAAAATTTTATGCCTTACGATATTATATCCTCATTAAAAGAAGATGACTTTGGTATAAACCGGAGAAGCAAACAGGATGGCCCTGATAATATCAAAAGGCAAATACTATCTGAAGATACTATTAATAAGCTCTTCAGGAGAATTAAGGAGGATACAAGTAAAAATGCAGAAAGAAACTTGGCGTTGTTCTGTATTTTATTTATGGGTCTTAGAAGGTCAGAGGTATTATTATTAAAATGGGAAAACATAGATTTTGAAAAAGAAACTCTATCAATTTATAGGCCTAAAAATAAAACTTCTGATATTGTTTCACTGCCAAATAATGCGATTGATGCATTAACAAAATATCATGAATCATGTACGCACAAACAAGAGTCAGATAAGGTTTTTAATATGTCTACTACCACTTACAATAAAATGATTAAGAAATATACAGTTGGCTTGAAAACTAAAACTGGGGACAATATTGTAGGGCACTCCATGCGCCATACCGCAGTGACACACATGGTCAGAAATAATGTGTCGCTTTCTGAAATCCAAAGATTTGTTGGAATAACATTAGATACATTACAGGTATATACGCACTTATCTGAAAAAGATACTGCTAGAGGAGCATCCGTAATAGACAATCTTATCAGTGCATAAATGGCAGCCATTATGGCTGCCTTTTTTCATTCGTTTTAATCTGGCCTGAATTAGTTTTAGAATGCAGGCCGTGGCTATTATAATAAATATTTCTATTAAAATAACTTGCTTTTTTAACCAGTCAGGTTTATTATACTGATAAGGTACATGAATTTTCATTTTTGGGTTGCAAAAAGTAGCACAATAAGTAAAGTTTCGTACAAATAAAAAAAGCCATGAGCCCTTGAAAATCAAGCGGTTCATAACTTAATTATGCGACTAAGCCTGTAAGCCGAGTTCTGTATTTGACAATCATCTATCTAGGCCTGTTGTTACCAGCAGGCTCCAGCGATACTACCCGGGAGCGGGACGGGCCGCCCTTTCCCTTCTGGCAAAAGCCAGGGGACACTCCTCTATTCGATCTTGCTCCAAGTGGGGTTTACATAGCCGCAAAGTCGCCAATGCGCTGGTGAGCTCTTACCTCGCCTTTCCACCCTTGCTGCCGTGATGGCAGCGGTATATCTCTGTTGCACTTTCCTTCAGGTCACCCTGACTGGGTATTACCCAGCACCCTGCCCTGTGGAGCTCGGACTTTCCTCTCCTAAACATAAGTTTAGCAGCGATTGTCTGGCTTACTCGCAAAATATATCATACCACAGTAATTATAAAATTTCAAATAGTTTATTTTGGCTGTTCTTCAATATCATTGTAATAAAGAATTCTTCCGCAATTGTCACAGTAAACAACATTGTAGCCTTTCTTGATTTTATCGGCTGTAACGGCGGAGATTCTCATTTTGCAGCCCTGGCAAACCCCGTTGTCCGATTTGGCCGCTGCACTTCCTTTGCTTTCCTCAAGGTCCTTAAACTTTTTCAAAATAGCAGGAGATAGCTCCTTGGAAATCCTTTCAATATTCTCCTGTGCCTTTTCAATTTCAGTTTTTGCATTGCTGATTTTTTTATTTCCCGCATCTTTAACACTTTCAAATTCCTTTTTCAAAGCAGCAAGTTTAACCCTAAGATTGTCTCGTTCAAAAGAGAGCTTGTCCTCTTGTTCTAAAAGCTCCAGGGTTGTATTATCCAATTCATTGATATTACGCTTCTGTTCCTCAATCTTTTTCTCAAGGCCTTGAATTAATTTAAAGTCGCTGCCTGTATTGTGGTATAAGGCATATTCATTTTTTTCAATTTCTTTTCTTGAATTGACTAATTTTGAATTTATTTCTTTATATTGTTCCTTAAGTCTGTTAATTTCATTTTCCTTATCTTTAAACTTTATCTTTGTAGCCTCAAAATCATCCTTAACCTTTTTCAGAAGATAAATGTATGAACCTCCGTTTAATTCTTTGGAGCTTTCTTTGATTATATCGTAGTTCTTCTGGAGTTCCAGCAGCATATTAAATTTATCCATAAAATTTCCTCCCTTTAAAGTGTTATATTAAAAAAAAATAGAAATAAGCGCAAACTTATTCCTATCTGTATTTATATGGACAACCGTTAAACTCTGTAAAAAGTACAGAGTTATCAAATCCCAGATCATTAATTTTGTTTTGAAGCCAGTTTGAGAACACTCTTACTGCTGCCAGTTCTGTGCCATGATGCCCGGCATCAATGACAGCAATTCCTTCTTCATTAAGATCACTGACGTAATGATAAGTGGTGTCACCAGTTATTATGCAGTCTGCTCCCATTTTAACAGCAGCTTCGAAATAGCTTTGGCCACTGCCATTGATAACGGCAATTTTTGAAATAACTTTATCCTCAGCTCCTGCATATCTTATTACAGAAAGATTAAGTGATTCCTTAACCCTTTGGCACAGGTCTGATAAAGCCATAGGGTAAGCCAGACTCAAAATTCTTCCGATACCGGAGTTGATATCCTCAGGCAGCGGTTCCATTACCTCCCCCTGGCTAAAGCCAAGAAGCTCCACTAAAATATCATTAATTCCCCCTGAAACAGAATCCAGGTTTGTGTGGCTTGAATAAACATTAATGTTTTCTGATATCAGTTTAATTATTTTTTTCCCCAAAAGATCTCCTGTAGTTATTGAGGAAGGCTTGTGAAATATTAGAGGGTGATGGCAAAGAATTAAATTGCAGTTCTTTGTCCTGGCTTCATTTATTACCTCCATAGTGCAATCCAGCGCTACAAGAATAGATGTAATGTCATCCTCCATGCTGCCTACCATAAGGCCTACATTATCATAGCTCTCCTTTAGGCTTGAAGGAGCATGTTTTTCTATTATTTTGTGAATATCCTTAATTTTTAAAGACATAATAACATCTCCTCCAGTTTTTTTATTTTTATGTTGAGCTCATCCCTCCTGGCATTGGCTGCTTCGGAGGTCTCATTAATCTTTCCTAAAATTTTATTATAACCATTAAGCTTCTTTACTATAAATTCCTTTATTAGCGGGTGCTTATTATTTAATAATTCCCTGCTAACCTCGTAAAAAATGCTGTCAATGTTGTATTTTCTTTCACTATATCTTATTTTTATTATCTCATAAAATATGTTTTCGTCAATACACAAATCCTCCTGCAAAATCTCATAGCCCTTTGTGTATAAATATTCTCTCAACACTTCAGGATTTTGCACTGGCTGAAGTACAAGATACTCCAATTCTTTAACAATGGAAAGTCCTTCCTCCAGAATGTCCCTGATTAAATTGCCTCCCATACCTGCAATAATTGCTGCATCTGCCTCCTTTGGCTTTAAGGTATTAAGACCGGCACCCAGACGGCAGTCTATTTTGTGCTGAAGGTTATGGGATCTCACATTCAGCAAAGCCTTTTCTACCGGGCCCCGGTTGATGTCCGATGCAATGGCATAGCTGCAAACATTGTTCTTAACAAGGTAAATTGGAATATAAGCATGATCTGTGCCTATATCCACAATACAGTGGCAGGGGTTAGCCAAAGCCGCAACTGTAATTAATCTTTTGCTTAATTCCATAGTAACTGTATCCTTTCTATTTAAAGGTAAGGAAAATTCTTGTCTGGAGAATTAAAAAAACCAAAGCCAAAATTAAGGGCACTGCTATAAATTTATATACAGCCTTTCTGTCATATTTTGCAATAAACACTGAAGCAAAGTACATGCAAAAAAGAATGGCCAGATTTAATATGCCCAGGGTCATCTGCTTAAATGCAAACTGTTTTCCTGTACCAAAGGCTATAGGTTTAAACTTTGCATCAAAGCTCAGCGGCATCATGTCAGGAATTGTATGATTCAGATATCTTATAACTGGATACAATATGATAATTCCTGATAATATTGTGCAAAGAATAAATGGAATTGTAAATTTCTTATCCTTAAAAATAGTAACATGTTTTGTTGATTTATAATTAAAACTAAGTTCGCATACTTCCTTAGAGCTTAAATACTGAAGAAATTTGTCCACATTTTTTGGAGATAAACCGTAGTTCATGTCATCAGTTTTAATATATATGATATTTTTAGAGTTTGTTACATACATATAGGTTGGACCAATTTTCTCAACAACCGATCTTCCTATGGCAAAATAATCCCTGCCATAGCCTGACAGCCTCATACCTTTTATTTTCCCCGATAAATTATTATAGCATTTTATATCAGCAAAAGGGATAACTACCTTTTTCATGCCCCAGAAGCTGATTATCCTAAGCTCCTCAAATCCAACTTCGTAATACATGGTAAGGCATATCAACAGATAATACAGTTGATATAGGTTCAATGCAATAAAAGACACCTGCAATACTACAGCTATTTCATAGGAATCGGAAAAATTGAGTATGCCAAGTATTAATGCATCAAAGACCACTGTTACGATGAAGATAAATAATGCACCATTACCCTTCTCAGGTAAAAATTTCTGCACAGTCTCACTTCCTTTATTGAGTCTTAAAAAGAATGCACCTTTAAGGTGCATGTAATTAATCCAGATAATCCTTAAGCTTTTTGCTTCTGCTTGGATGTCTAAGTTTCCTTAAAGCTTTAGCTTCAATCTGCCTTATTCTTTCTCTGGTTACATTGAATTCCTTACCAACCTCTTCCAGGGTTCTTGCCCTGCCGTCATCCAGTCCGAATCTGAGTCTAAGTACCTTTTCTTCTCTTGGAGTAAGTGTATCCAATACATTAATGAGCTGTTCCTTCAGCATTGTAAAGGCTGCCGCTTCAGCAGGGGCAGGAGCGTCATCATCAGGTATAAAATCGCCAAGGTGGCTGTCTTCCTCTTCACCTATTGGGGTTTCAAGAGAAACTGGCTCCTGGGCTATCTTCATTATTTCCCTAACCTTGTCCACAGGCATTTCCATTATTTTTGCAATCTCATCAGCCTGGGGTTCTCTGCCTAGTTCCTGAAGGAGCTGTCTTGACACTCTGATTAATTTATTTATAGTTTCCACCATATGCACCGGTATTCTTATGGTCCTTGCCTGGTCAGCTATGGCTCTGGTAATTGCCTGTCTAATCCACCAGGTGGCATAGGTACTGAATTTATAGCCTTTTCTGTAGTCAAACTTCTCCACTGCCTTAATCAATCCCAGGTTACCTTCCTGGATTAGATCCAAAAACAGCATCCCCCTGCCTACATATCTTTTAGCAATGCTTACAACCAGTCTCAGGTTGGCTTCTGCAAGCTTTTTCTTTGCAACAGGGTCATTTTCCTCTATTCTTCTGGCCAATTCAATTTCTTCATCCGGCGTTAAAAGAGGCACTTTTCCAATTTCTTTAAGGTACATTCTTACAGGATCATCAATAGCTATTCCTTCAGGCACTGTAAGATCAAGATCTTCTTCCTGAACTTCTATATCCTGCATATCACCGATTATTTCAACACCCATAGATTCCAGAACTTCATATATTTTTTCAATTTGTTCAGGACTTAAATCAACTTCATCCAATTCATCCATTATTTCCTTATAGGTTAATGTTGAATTCTTTTTTCCTTTTTCTATGAGCTTCTTAACAATCATCATTTTACCGTCTTTTTCTTTCATGTTCTCTCCTCCTTCCGCCATTTACTTCAACCCTTCCTTTTTCTGTATATTTATAAACTCTTTGGCAAGTTCCAGAGACTCTTTGAGTTTACCTTCAGCTTCAAATTGTTTTATTTTACACATGATTTCTTTTTTCGACTCCTCTAATTTATATTTTTTTATTTCTCTTATGCAGTCATCTACCATATTCTCTATGTTATTATTGTCATATACTAATTCATTATCAATTATATTTACCCATTCCCTGATGCTTTCAGTGTCTGTGAGCCTTAGCTCCAGGGCTTTTTTAATTTCATCCGCTGCTGATGTCTTTAAGCTGGTTATAAGGTTATAGATAATCCTATGGCTTTCCACTATTAGATCATCAGCTTTTATATTTTTATCAATGTAGCTGAAAGCATGTTCATTCTCCAGCATCAATTTCAGCAAGGTTCTCTCAGCCTTTAAAAAAGCAGGTTCTAAATATAATTTTTGTCCAAAATTAATTTCTGTATTCAGATTTTCATCTTTTTTTACATTATTTTGCAATTTATTATTTAGCATGTCATATAAAGCCTGATCCTTAATGTCAGTTTCTTCAGATATTTTTTTTATATAAACATCTCTCTCTACTGGATCTAATTCTGAAAGAATTAAAAGGACCTTTTCAACGTATTGAATTTTGTTTTCAGGGTTGTTGATGGGAATACCTTCCTTTACCCTTTTAATCCTGTAGTCAATTAAAGGCAAGGCATCTTGAAGCAGCTTCAAAAAAGTATCCCTGCCATTTTTTCTTATGAATTCATCCGGATCTTTTCCTTCAGGCACCATAAGCACCCTTACATCCAAGCCAGCCTGCTTTAAAACCTCGAGACCTCTCAATGTGGCATTCTGCCCTGCCAGATCGGCATCATAGGCAATTATTACTTTATCCACATATCTCTTTAAAAGCTTAGCCTGGTTAATTGTAAGAGCAGTTCCAAGCGACGCTGCAGCATTTGTTATTCCATATTGATGCAGGGCGATGCAATCCATGTAACCTTCAACTATAATAATATAATCCTGTGTCAGGTTCTTAACGGCAAAATTCAAACCATAAAGGTTTATGCCCTTTTTAAATACCTGAGTTTCAGGTGAATTAAGGTACTTGGGCTTTGTATCATCCATAACCCTGCCACCGAAGCCAATCACTCTTCCTTTATAATCAAACACCGGAAACATTACCCTGTTTCTGAACCTGTCATAATAGGTTCCTTTTGGACTTTTGATAATAAGGCCCGCGTTTAGCAGATCAAGCTCCGAATATCCTTTTTTCATAAGGTAATTCATAAGTGAATTCCAGCTGTCACTGGAATATCCAAGTCCAAAGCTTCTTATAAGCTTATCCGTTATTCCACGGTTTGAGAAGTATGACATGGATTTTTTGTTCCTTTTCAGATTATTGAAAAAGAATCTGGCAGCATCTACATTTAATTTGTATATTTTTTCATACCTTTCCCTGGCAGAATTATTGTTTTCCTGTATGTCAAGATCAATACGAGCCCTATCCGCCAAAATTTTCAATGCATCCAGAAAGGACAGCTTCCTGGTTTTCATTAAAAAGGTTATAACATTTCCAGCTTCTCCGCAGCCAAAGCATTTATATATCTGTTTATCCTGGGAAACGCTGAAGGATGGTGTTTTTTCATTATGAAATGGACAAAGGCCCGTATAGTTTCTTCCAGCCTTTTTAAGTTTTACAGTTTCGGATATAATATCCACAATATCATTTTCATCCTTAACTCTCTGGATAATTTCATCCGATACCAAGAATAAACCCCACCTAACTATATTGAATTACAAATTATACGTAACTTTATTTATATTCGACAAAAATATTTAAATTCCTTCCTAAAATATAAATTTCTTTTTTATGCATTAAGCTATTATATATATTCTTTACAAAGCCAAAATTTCCTTCAAAAAATATATAAATTTAATTAAATATGTTATTCTAATGTATATTTTCCACTAATAACTGATATTTATTCCTAAAATATTAATAAATTACTATTTTAGGAACATAGATATTATTAAACAATGAAAGACAGTAATCATCACTCATTCCGGAAATATAATCTGCAACTCCCTGATAAAGTCCTTCATTTTCTACAATGCTTATATAATTTTCCGGCATTTTTTCCGGATTTTTATAAAAGTAATTAAAAACCTGTTCCAATATGAACTTTGCCTTATCTCTTTCTTCCCTCAAATATTCACCATTATATATCTTTTCAAACAGAAATGCGCGAAGTTCATATAAGGCTTCCTCAATTTCCTTTTCAAGAGATACTTTTAAAATCCCGTTTTCAATATTATCTAATGTCTTATAAATACAACTGGATACCAGTGTATTTATTCTCTGGCTGTGGTCTGCACCCAGCCTGACTTTTGTATGGACAGGAAGCTCCTTCTCCTTGAGAAGCTCTGCCCTGATGGAATCATCTATATCATGATTTACATAGGCAATTTTGTCACTGTACCTTACTACCTGGCCTTCAAGAGTAAATGCCCTGCTGCCATCCCTTGACAATCCGCTGTGATGGAGTATTCCATCCAGTACCTCAAGACTTAGATTTAAGCCCTGACCTTGTTTCTCCAGCTTTGTAAGCACCCTGACACTGTTTTCATTGTGCCTGAAGCCATTTGGAAGCAGCTTGTCAAGGACCTCCTCGCCATTGTGGGCAAATGCCACATGACCTATATCGTGACCTAAAGCAATTGCTTCAATTAAGTCCTCATTAAGTCCAATGCCCCGCCCGATAGTTTTTGCAATCTGGGCTACCTCTAAAGTATGGGTAAGCCTTGTCCTATAATGATCTCCTGAGCTTCTTATGTATACCTGGGTTTTATGTTTAAGCCTCCTGAAGGATTTGCTATGAATAATCCTGTCCCTGTCCACCATATAGCAGGTTCTTATATCGTCTATTTTATCCTTGCGCTGCCTTCCTCTGCTTTCTGAGGAAAATGCAGCACAGCTTTGAAGTATAAGCTTTTCATTGTTTTCTATCTTTTCTCTAATAAACATTAAAATCACCCAATTATTTTTATTCGATACATTGCAGGAAAAGTCCTTTTTTATATGTATGTATAATGTTAAAACTTTTTTAATATGATTATATTGGAAAAATTTTTAGGAGTGTTCCTATGCCAAACAAGGCTTTAAAATACAATGCAGGCTTATTATCTGAAGAAAATGTAAAAAAATACGTGCTGCCAGAATATAAGTTCAATGACCCTGAAGTAAGCCAGATTAAATTTAAAGACAGTGACAAGCAAAGAGCTGTGTACAGGGTTGAGTCTGACAGAGGGGTTTACTGTCTTAAAAAAATGTATTTCCCAGAGGCCGGCCTTCTTTATGTATATTCTGCAATTGAATGGTTTTACAGAAAAAATATAAATGTGCCTAAAATACTCAGTACCAGAAATAATGGAAGATTTGTTAATTATGAAGGGATGTTGTTTATACTAACTCCCTGGATTGAGGGCGAGAAATGCAGCTATGATAATATCGAACAGATTTTATCGGCCTCGGAAAATCTCGCAAAGATGCATATATATGCCAAAAGTTTCAAGCCCATAGCTGGCAGCGCTGACCGGCAGTGCATGGATGATCTTAGCAAATCCATAAGCAAGCATTTCATGCAGCTGCTAAATTGCTTCAATCTGGCTATGAAGTATGAAGATAAATTTTCAAAGCTGTTTCTCACCCATTTTAATGAAAATTTTCTTCTGGCAAAGGCGTCTGTGGAAATTAGCAGTCCCCTAAACAGTTCAAAGCTTGTTTCGTCATTATGTCACCTTGATTACGTTAATAAGAATATAATATTTGATGAACATAGCAGCATCTGGATAATTGACTTTGATAAATGCGGCTTTGATTACTGTGTACATGATATTTCATATTTTTTAAGGCGAATGCTTAAAAGGGACAACACCACCTGGGATCTTGAAATGGCCATTAACTGCCTGAACAGCTATGAAAAAATCAGGCCTCTTAATCTTGAGGAATACAGGTACATACTGTCATACCTGGCCTTTCCCCAAAAGTTCTGGAAAATCTCCAGGGACTACTATAATAATATAAAAAAATGCAATCACCATTCCTTTTACTGCATATTGTCCAGTTCTGTAGAAAAGGAGCAGGAGCAAACAAAATTTGTTCATCAGTTCAAAAGGTATGTTGAAGAAAAATTCTCCGTGAAGTTATAGGATTACAGTACATTAACTTACACCATATTTATTATGCCATCCGTTAAAAAAGCTTTTGAGGCAAAAGCCTCAAAAGCTCCATTTTCATTGCAAGCCCATTACTGAGGTACAATATTGACGGAATCACAGCCAAGAAAATCAAGTCCGTTGATTTCTCCGCCAAGGCACCCAATTACATCGCTAGGGTCAAGGTTTGTTTCCACAAAATTAAAGTGATAAACCTTATCCATGAAACCATCCTTGTTTACATCTTCTATAGAAATATTATTGTCAGAACCTGCTGCATCTCCAAATGGCGTTGGAGCATCTCCAAATTGTACTGTTCCGTCATCGACCATCATAACGTCAAAAGTCGCAGAGCCCAGCAATGCCACAGGTATTTTACCCTTGGACTTTGCGCCAAAGCTGTTAGGATAGCTTCCCGGTTTTATATCTATTACAGCATGGATTGGATTCCAGGTCTTAACTGCAGTATCAGTGAGCTGGGCTGCTGCTTTAGGCTGAACTAGTACCGTAGCCGTTATGGTGTCTGTTACAGCTTCAGTATTTGTATAACTGAAGGTAACCTGGCCTAAAATGTTGGTTACTCCATTTCCAGCCTGAGGAATGGGATTGCTGGGATCACCGTCAATGATACTATTTCCGCCCGCCACGGAAAAATTAACTTTTATGCCTTCAACAGGATCCCCAAAGCAGTCTGTAACTTTAGCTGTTACAACATGAAGAGTTCCAACGGTATTGGAACTGCTGGCAGGGGTTAAGTCAAGGTTAGCTGCGCAGCCGTGTATATTAACGAACGGATTGGGAAAGTCCACCTGATTCCCTTCATTATCGGAATAATCAATATAATCATTTACCTGTTCCACGCATCCTGGTTTAGCATCATTATGAGTTACATCAAAGCTTAGTGTCACTGTTTCAGTATTCAGCTCATTGATGCTCCATTGTATATTGTTTCCAACATCATTGAAACTGCCTTTTGATGCAGTAATGCTGCCAGCATCTAAAATAAAATGATCGGAAATCAAATCACTCACTGAGATATTGGTTGCTGCAGGTACCACAATTGCAGCGCCTATAGCTTCAAATATATCCTCAAGATCCTGGGAGTCAGGAGTAATGAATACATGGGTTGAATCTGGATCTGTAGCCCAGCCGTTAAGCTGTGAAACATTCACACTTCCAAGGCCTATGGCAAAAATTTCTGTTCCAGCTGCTCTTGCAGCAGCAGCTTCTGTCTGAGCATTACTGCCTACTGTTGTTTGTCCATCAGTCATAATAATCATAATGGGATTGCTGCTTCCTCCTGTAGCCAAGGTAGACTGTGCCAGTGAGATTGCAGCCTGATGATTTGTTCCTCCCCCTGCTGCTAGTGCGTCAATTGCGGACTTTACCTGATTGGCATTAGAGGTTAATGGTACAGAAAGCACTGCAGTATCTGCAAAACTTACTACTCCCATACGGCTTCCATTTGCTATAATGCCATTGAGACTGCCGTCAGTTGCTTCATCAATTATATCTACAAAGGCTTTTGCCGCTGTCTTTAAATTGGCTAAAGGCGTACCACTCATACTGCCTGATCTGTCAAGCACAAGCATTATATCTGTTTGATTGCCTGATATTCCCGTTTGTCCAATTAGACTTATTGTTACTGTTGTTGTACCATTGCATTGGATATCCACTGGATTAACCGTCTTATTTCCGGTTACAGTGCCGGCGGAACCGGCTGCCACAAACTTTTCGGTTTTAATCTTCATAGGTTTTTACCTCCTGGTATAATAGAAAAATAACCCGATGGTTATTTTCCTTATTATACTGTATGAGGCAAAAATATAAATTGTTACACCTGACTATTTAGACCTTATTAGTCAATTTTATTCTGCTGGCGGAAGATGGTGAATAAATTACTGCTTTCATCTTCCAAGCCCGAAGCCCCGCTAATTTTAACTCTATAATCACAGCCTTCAGCGATGCTGCTTGGTATTTTCCATTTGTACCTATATTTTCCCGAACGTTTTAAATTGCCCTCTGTAATTTTATAAATGATAATCCCATTTTTAACAAGATTTATTTTTATGCAACCCGGTTTACCCTTAAACATCCACTTTATTATGTGAATTGTCCCTGCCCGCCAAATCTCTCCACTGCCAGGAGTGATAATTTTAATTTGCGCTGAACTCTCTTCAGCTTTATCAGCTCCATTACCAAGATTCATAGGCTTTACTGTAATAGTGAAATCTGAATATGCATTTTCCCCATTATCATCATTGACCTCCACTGTAAAGCTGTCGGACCCATGATAATTTTCAGCAGGTACATAAGTCCAAATGCCATCTGTGTTTACTGTTACATTTCCATTGGATGCCTGTTTTAAAATTCTATAGGTTAATTTGCGATCTCTCCCATCTAGAATTGCAACGGTTCCAGCTATGGTGCAGTTTTCCATTGTAACAGCGCTAAAATATGGCTCAGTTAATATCATACATTACTACCTCCATATAAATAGAAGTTTATTATCAATAATAATATATGAAAAAAATAAGGTATTGCATTCAAATTAAATGCAATACCTTAAATCCTTACAATTTATTTGCTTTATCTTGGATTTCTAATCTGTGCCTGTGCAGCTGCAAGTCTTGCCACCGGTACTCTGAAAGGTGAACAGGAAACATACTGCAATCCTGCTTTGTGGAAGAATTCCACTGAGGATGGATCTCCGCCGTGCTCTCCGCAGATTCCAAGCTTTATGTCCGGTCTTGTCTTTCTTCCCAGCTCTACAGCCATTTTAACTAATTTGCCAACGCCTTCCTGGTCAAGCTTTGCAAATGGATCAAAGTCGTATATTTTTTTATCATAGTAGTCTCCAAGGAATTTTCCTGCATCATCTCTGGAAAAACCAAAGGTCATCTGGGTTAAATCATTGGTTCCAAAGGAGAAGAATTCAGCCTCCTTGGCAATTTCGTCAGCAGTTATAGCTGCTCTTGGAATCTCTATCATAGTTCCAACCAGGTAATTCATGTGGATTCCTGCAGCTGCTATGATTTCATCTGCTACCTTTACTACTATATCCTTAACATATTTCAGTTCTTTTATTTCTCCTACAAGAGGAATCATTATTTCAGGAACAATTTTATAGCCCTTTCTTCTTGTAACATCTATAGCTGCTTCAATTACAGCCCTGGTCTGCATTTCTGCTATTTCAGGATATGAAACAGTAAGACGGCAGCCCCTGTGGCCCATCATTGGGTTGAATTCATGCAGTGAAGCCACTGTGGATTTTAAGTGTTCAAAGGAAACATTTAATTCCTCCGCTAAATCCCTGATGTCTTCATCTTCAGTAGGAAGGAATTCATGGAGCGGCGGATCCAGGAACCTTATGGTAACAGGCCTTTCTTCCATAGCTTCATATATTCCTATAAAATCCTCTCTCTGCATTGGAAGAAGCTTAGCTAAAGCTTTTCTTCTCTGTTCTTCGTACTCGGAAAGAATCATTTCTCTTACTGCAGGTATTCTGTCCTCTTCAAAGAACATGTGCTCAGTTCTGCAAAGTCCAATACCTTCTGCGCCAAATTTAACAGCATTTCTTGCATCCCTTGGATTATCAGCATTTGTTCTTACCTTAAGGCTTCTTATCTCATCTGCCCATGCCATGTAGGTTCCAAAGTAACCGCTTATTTCCGGCTCAACTGTTTTAATAGCTTCTCCATATACATTTCCTGTACTTCCATCCAGTGATATATAATCTCCCTGGTGATACACATTTCCGCCAACCTCAAAGGTTCCTTTAGCTTCATTTATTCTTATGTCTCCGCAGCCGGCAACACAGCAGGTTCCCATTCCCCTAGCCACAACAGCAGCATGGGAAGTCATTCCGCCTCTAACAGTCAATATACCTTCTGATGCTACCATGCCTTCAATATCCTCTGGGGAAGTTTCAAGTCTTACCAGTATAACCTTTTCTCCCTGTTCATGATGGAGCTTTGCATCCTCTGCAGTAAAATAAACCTTGCCACAGGCAGCTCCTGGTGAAGCAGGAAGTCCCTTAGCTATAACTCTTGCAATATCCAATTCCTTTTGGTCAAAATTTGGGTGAAGCAGGCTGTCCAACTGCTTAGGATCTACTTTAAGCAGCGCTTCTTCTTTTGTAAGCAATCCTTCCTCTACCATTTCCACAGCAATCTTCAAACCAGCCTGGGCAGTTCTCTTTCCATTTCTGGTTTGAAGGAAGTAAAGCTTGCCTTGTTCTATGGTAAACTCCATATCCTGCATATCTTTATAATGCTTTTCAAGGCTTCCTGCAATTTTCATAAATTGATCGTAGCATTCAGGAAGGTCCTCCTTAAGCTTTGAAATTGGCTGAGGTGTTCTTATTCCAGCCACAACATCCTCGCCCTGGGCGTTGATAAGATATTCACCAAATATTCTCTTCTCACCAGTAGCCGGATCCCTGGTAAAGGCAACTCCGGTACCAGATGTATTTCCCATATTTCCAAATACCATGGACTGAACATTTACAGCTGTTCCCCAGCTGCTTGGTATGTCGTTAAGTCTTCTATATACAATGGCTCTTGAATTGTTCCAGGATCTGAATACAGCAGTCACAGCCTCCATGAGCTGTACTCTAGGGTCCTCTGGAAAATCGTCACCAAGCTCCTTGCGATATAATTCCTTATATTTTTTTACCAGGGTCCTTAAATCTGCAGCATCCAGTTCTGTATCAAAATGAACGCCTTTTTTATGTTTTTCTTCATCAAGAATATCTTCAAATTTTCTTTTGTCCAGATTCATTACAACGTCTGAAAACATCTGGATAAATCTTCTATAGGAGTCAAAAGCAAATCTTTCATTATTTGTAAGCTTTGCTACAACCTCCACTGTCTGGTCATTTAATCCCAGATTCAATATAGTATCCATCATACCTGGCATGGATGCCCTGGCTCCGGATCTTACTGAAACCAGCAGCGGATTTGTAAGGCTTCCAAACTGCTTCCCTGTTTTGTTTTCAAGATCTTTTAGTGCTTCATTAATCTGCCCTACAATAACATCATTGAGCATTTTTCCGTCTTCATAATATTGAGTACAAGCCTCTGTGGATACAGTAAAGCCCTCAGGTACCGGAATGCCTAAATTTGTCATCTCGGCAAGATTTGCTCCTTTACCTCCCAATAGATTTTTCATTCCTGCATTTCCCTCTTCAAAAAGGTAAACATACTTATTATTTTCCACACAAACATCCCCTTTACACTATATTATCTATTCACCATAACCGCTTTCGCCCATATTTACGAACAGCCTGGTTACATTAGTTTTTGAAACTTTGCCAATAATTTTATAAATTTCCTTGTGGCCTACTAATGCCTTTTCTATCACAGGAAGACTATCTACTTCGTGATCCATTATTTTCCTTGCTGCAGAATATGCATCATCTTCCGGAAAAACGGATATAAGATTTGGCATTCTGGTCATTATGATTCCTACCGGAACTTTATGTATGTCGGTGCCTCCCATGGCAATTTTAAGGAAATCCTTTCTGGATACAGCTCCCACCAATACTCCATTATTTTCAATGAAAAGGGTTCCCACATCATTTAAAAAAAGGTGTACTATGGCATCATAAACCGTAGTGTTTTCATCCACCACCACCGGTTTTGACATTATATCCATAACCTTGATATTCCTTACGAATTCTGTTAATGGGCTGTTTGAAGGTTTTTTGGAAAAAACATATCCAACCTTCGGCTTAGCTTCCAAAATTCCGCTCATGGTTAAAATTGATAGATCCGGTCTCAGCGCAGCCCTGGTTACATTTAGCTTTTCGGCCAGATGTTCACTGGTGATAGGCTGATTATCCTTCACTAATTTAATTATTGCTTCCTGTCTTGATGATAATTTAATGTTAATCACCTTCTTTCCACTATAAAGCAGAACTAATTGAGTATATTTGTCAATATTAAATAGTATAGCATTATTATATTATTTATACAAGAGTTATGCTACAAATAATAGGGGATGTAAATATTAAATGCACATATTTCTTTAAATAGTATAACACTTATTTCATTGTGGCCTTATATATTATGCAAAAAGTCAGCAGGTTTGTTACCCTGCCGACTTAAAATACTATTTA
Organism: uncultured Clostridium sp.; assembly: GCA_937927335.1. Taxonomy (GTDB): domain Bacteria; phylum Bacillota; class Clostridia; order Clostridiales; family Clostridiaceae; genus UBA699. The sequence continues at coordinate 277,038 of CALBDU010000004.1, read as the reverse complement.
TCTTCTTTTGGCTCTTCCTTTTTTGGTTCATCATCCATTTCTTCAAACTTTACTGTATACTGATACACATTATCATCCTTATTTTCAGCCTTGTCCTTGCCAGAAAATTTATCCTTTAAGTCTGAAGCTGCATCATAAACCTTTTCCTTCACGTCATGCATGGTATTTTTAAACACCTTGTTCACAACTTCTACAGTGCCGTCATCCTTGGTTATTTCAATGGTAATCTTTGTTGCCACTGCAGTTAAAAGACCCAGCGCAAGAATTGGCGGCCATATAAGTGCAGTGAGTGTAGCTGCAACACCTGCATTAACCGGTACATCCACTACTACTTTTTCATCTTTTTTTATTTTTATTCTATTTACATTACCTTTTTTAACAAGATCCTTTATCCAAGCCATAAATTCTTCCTTGGAGGTAACCATATCGTCCACAGGAGATTTTTTCTGGTTTTCAAGATAAATCAATGCATCTACTACATTTCCATCACTTACTTCAAGAGCTTCCTTGGCTTCTGCATAGCTGGCACCGGTTCTCTCTCGGATAATATCGATTTTTTCCAATGTAATTTCACTCATTATTATTCACTCCTTTTAAATAATATAACGTTTCAAGGCTTTTAGGCTTTTTAAAATAATTTTGTGATATAAATATTGATAATATTTTATAAAGTTCCTCCTTCACTTCATCTGTAAGGGAAACCCTATATATGTTTTCAAAGGACATTTTTGAAAGAAATCTCAACGCATTGTAGGCCCCATTACTTATTTTAATGCCGTTGACCTTTTCACAGCTGCTGCATACTCCGCCTCCGTACTGTAGGCTGATATAGTCTGCTGTGCTGATCTTTTTTCTGCATAAAGAGCAGTTCTCCAGATTCAGAGTAAAGCCTGTAGCCTCAAGCAGCTTAACCTCAAAGGCTCTTGCCAGGATTTCAATATCGGTAATTTCATTTTTCATAAAATAAAATGCAGATATGAGATATATGAAAAGCCTTCTGTTGCTTTCCTCCTCCTGCATGCTTATATGTATCAACTCACAAAGGTAGGAGCCGTAGGTTATATGCTCTATATCCTTTAGAAGCCCCTGAAAGGATTCAATAACCTGGCATTCATTTACGGTATACATGCTTTTCCCACGGTAAAGCACATAATCCCCATAACAGAACTGCAGACTTGAAACGAGAAGCTTGCTTTTGCCCCTTTTGGCCCCTTTCGCTACAGCGGTAACCTTTCCAAGCTTTTCGGTGAACAGCCACAGGAGTTTATCATTTTCATTAATATCCTGAGTTCTTAATACTATTCCACGAGTTTTAAATATGGACAGAATATCATCCCCCTGTCAGCAGGTTTAGTATTATTATACCCTAATTATATAAAATATTAAATATAATTTACTTATACCCAAGATCTTTAAGAAGATTGGAGCTGTCTCTCCAATCCTTCCTTACCTTAACCCATAGTTCAAGGTATATCTGTTCACCGAGAAATTTTTCAATATCCGCTCTGGCATAGCTGGAGATTTTCTTCAGCATAGCACCCTTTTTACCTATAATTATGCCTTTATGGGAGTCCTTTTCGCACAGGATATCGGCAGTTATCTTGTATAAACCCTTTTCGTCCCTTTTCATAGCGGTTATATCCACTGCAATGCCATGGGGCACTTCCTCAGAAAGGAGTCTCAGTGCTTTTTCCCTTATAATTTCAGCCACCACAAATCTTTCCTGCACATCTGCGATCATGTCCTCAGGATAATATTTTGGTCCTTCAGGCATGTAGGATATCATAAGCTCTTTCAGTTTATCAACATTTTTCCCCTTAATGGCTGAAATAGGAACAATTTCAGCAAAATTAAATTCAGCAGCATAGTTTTTCAGGGATTCTGCCACTCTTTCCTGGGTATTTTCATCAATTTTGTTCAACACCAAAAATACAGGTACCTCTGCTTCCTTAAGCTGTTCCAGAATAAATTTGTCTCCTTTTCCCATCTCCACCTCCGGAGTGGTTAAGAAAAGCACCAGATCCACTTCCCTAAGTGAATCCCTGGCAACCTTCACCATATATTCGCCAAGCTTATGCTTAGGCTTATGGATTCCTGGAGTATCAACGAATACTACCTGATACTGGTCCCCATTCAAAATTGTCTGGATGTTATTTCTGGTGGTCTGGGGTTTGCTTGAAACTATGGACAACTTTTCCCCCATTATGTAATTAAGAAGTGTGGATTTCCCCACATTTGGCCTTCCTATTATAGTTACAAATCCTGATTTAAACATATGTATACTCCTTACTATAAATCTTTTTTTGTGAATGCACCTGGAAGAATATCCTCCAGTGTTTTAATGATGTATTCATTTTCATCCCTTGCTATGATGATTTTTGTATCTGTATCTGCAAATTCTGCTATGACCTGCCTGCAGATTCCACAGGGCCAGGTATACCTGCCGTCGGGGCCTATGACACATAATGCCTTTATTTTTTTATGTCCTTCAGATACCGCCTTGAAAATGGCTGTCCTTTCTGCACAATTTGTGGCACCATAGGCGGCATTTTCAATATTACAACCTGTGTACACGGCGCCATCCTCCATTAGAAGGCTGGCTCCTACATTAAACCTGGAATATGGTGTATATGCATATTCTCTTGCCGCCATAGCCAGTTTTATTAATTTGTTAATATCCATGTTCTCACCCCTATGTAAAAATTTGATAAAGGAGAATTGTCAATAATATGCCAAATATGGCCCCAAATACTACCTCCAGCACTGAATGAACTCCTGAATCCACTCTGCTCTGTGCTACAATAAAGGCTAGTATGAAGCTCAGTACAAAAACTACTGTCTGCCCTGAAATCAAGGTCATGGCTGTGGCTATGGAAAATGCCAGGGCGCTGTGGCCGCTGGGCATGCCGCCCCTTAACGGTGTCCCTTCTCTTGCCATGGCTTTAACTATTACCACTGCAATACTCATTATAGTCAGTATCATGAAAATTGTGTATGGACTTGATACTCTTACCTTGTGAATTAATTCAAAATTAATAAACTTCAATTTATCCCAAAATATTATATAGCCCACAGCAGCTGCATTCACAGCCGATACCAGCACTCCCCCGGCGGCGGCATTTTTGGCCAGCTTAACCAAAGGGTGATAATAATTTGTAGTGCTGTCTATGGCAAGCTCTATAGCCGTATTGAACAGCTCTGCCATAATAACCAGAGTGATGGTTATAAGAACTATTAGCAGCTCAGTTCTGCTTATATCATAAAAAAAGCAGGCGGTTAAAATTATCAGAGCTGCTGCCATATGTATTCTCATATTCCTTTGGGTCCTTACAGAATGTATAATTCCTTCAATGGCGTAATTAAAGCTGTCCAGAAGCTTTTTAACCTTCATTTAATCACCCCTTGAAAGATCAAATTTTTCAAGTATTTCCTCTTCTCTGCGGCGCATAATTTTCTTTTCCGCTTCTTTTATATGGTCATAGCCAAGAAGATGTAAAACGGAATGAAGTGTAAGGTAGCAGGCTTCTCTTTTAAATCCATGGCCGAATTCCACACCCTGCTCCTGTGCTTTTTCCATTGAAAGCACAATGTCACCTAAAAGAAGCTTATCCCCATCCAGATCTTCCGGGCCGAATTTATTATCTCTGTAGCAGTCCCTGAATACCTTACCGCTTGCATAATTAAGCATTGGAAAGGACAGCACATCCGTAACCTTGTCAAGGTTTCTGAACTGGGAATTGAGCTGCTGTATTTCTTCATTATCCACCAGGGTAATGCTCAATTCATATTCCACTGAAACCCCTTCCTCCTTCAGGGCGCAGGCTACAATATTCTCTATTAATTTGTAAAATTCGCTGTCCACATTGATGATATTCTGATTATTTTCAAAGTAAATCATATTACACCCCTATTTTTCCCATTTATCCACAGGATATTCTATCCTGTTATGATAGATTCCGTTAAATATGCTAAGGAAGGACTTTCTTACCTTTTCTATATCCCTTAAGGTAAGTTCGCAATTATCAAGCTGTCCATCATCCATTCTGTTTTTAATTATATAATTGACCTTTTCTTCAATTTTTTCCCCGGTTGGATCAGCTATAGATCTAACAGCTGCCTCCACGGCATCCGCCAGCATAATTACAGCTGCCTCCCTGCTCTCAGGTATTGGGCCCTTGTACCTGAAATCATCCTCATTCAAGCCGGAAGGATTCATGCTGCTGTTTTTCACTGTGAGATAAAAATATTGTACAAGAGAGGTACCATGATGCTGCTCTATCACATCTATTATTTTCTTTGGGAGCTTATATTCCCTGGCCAGCTCCACCCCATCCTTTACATGAGAGATTATAATAAGGGTGCTTAGATTTGGAGTGATTTTATTATGGGGATTATCATTTTCCAGCTGGTTTTCCTTAAAAAAGTAGGGCCTTTTAAGCTTCCCAACATCATGATAGTATGCACATGCCCTTGCAAAAATAGGATCACCTCCAACAGCCTCCACAGCAAGCTCTGACAAATTTCCCACCAGTATGCTGTGGTGGTAGGTGCCAGGTGCTTCAATTAGAAGTCTTTTCAAAAGAGGATTATTGGGGTTTGTAAGCTCCAGCAGCTTAATTGCTGTAAGCACGTCAAATACATTTTCGAAAAAAGGAAGAAAACCAATAGTCAGTATGCCTGACAATATTCCTGCAATAAATGCCTGCAGGGACTTGTTTGCGACGTCGGGCACATTGCTGCTTATAAGCAGTCCAATGGAAAAGGTAAGCACCACATTTATTATGCTTATATATAAGGTTGCAAAAAGTATTTCGTTCCTCTGATTCATCTTTTTAATTATTATTGATCCGGCCAAAGCATTTGCTGCAGCCAGAAGTGTGATTTCCACATTAAAATTTACTGCACCGCTTATAAGTATGCAGTTTAATACCGTGGAAACCAAAGCCACCTTATAATTTACCGCCAGAGTGAATATCATAGGAATGAAAGCCAGCGGTATAAAAAAAGGTGATACCATATTTATTGTCCTGGCCAGCAAAACAGCTGCACAGTTAAGCATATTAATCATTATCAGCTTTTTAGTATCCTTGAATATTTCATTATAATACTTGGAAAGGTAAAACCACTGCAGAGCCATTACAAACAGCACCAGTACCCCAAGGCTAAGGTAAAGGTAGCCTGAATAATGACTATTGCTGTTGATTAAACTAAGCTCCTGAAGGATTTTTATCTGATCCTTTGTTACAGGTTCTCCTTCCTTAACTATTATCTGGTCTTTTTTTATCATCACAGGAGATACCTTCTTTAACGCCTCCCGTTTAAGCTCTTCAGTTTTATACTTGTCATAATAAAAATTAGGCTTTATTTCTGAATAACCAACAGCAGTGGCAACTTCCCTGGAAGCCTTTGAAAGCTTTGAGCTGTTCACCTGTATAAGGACATATTCCTGGGCTTTCTTAATGTCCTCTTGATTGCTTTTCTGCGTATTGTCACTTATTGTACTGCCATCATAAAGGCTATCCATGGTCTTTAATAGAAACTCCTTTGTATAAGCGGCTTCAGTGCTGCTTAAGCTTAATGCATAGCTTAAATCTTCATCTGAAAGACTCATGGATGTTTTTCCTTTAATAGCCGCCAGCTTCATTGATGAATCTGCGGAAGAGTTCTTCACCTGTTCCAGATCCTGAAAGAACTTATTAACCTCACTTGCAACGTCAGCTTTTACGCTGGTTTCCTTATTAAACTGCAGAGGTACTGAATTCAGTGCCTGCTGCCTTCTTTCTTCAGTGAGGGCCGAATCCTCAACTTCTCTGGGAGCTCTAATATCAGCTTTAGCTATATCACCCTCACTTAGGTTGTACTTCTCTGTTATAAGGGATGTGGCCAGAATAAAAAAAAGGAACATAAATGTTATTAGAAATGTAAGGACTCTTCTTGGGTTTTCCTTATTGCTAAAGTAATCTATTATTTTTTCCTTCATCACAATCTCCTTAGTTTTCCTCTGATGCAATATCTTCTTCTGCTACCACCAGAACTCTCACTTCTGTTAAATCACCATTTTTTACATCTGTAATCTTGTCAACTATTTGAACGGAGGGTTTCAGCTCCTCCTTTATGCTTTCATATATCTCATTAACAGTTGCTTCCACCAGCTGTTTTTGATCCCTGGTTATGGTAGTTTCTTTAACCTCATAATAAGTAATAATAGTTGCAAAGGATTTATTATCCTCTATTTTATCATACTTCTGGTAAGGATTTGTACATTTTTTTAAATATAGTTTCCTGCCTCCAATGTTCAAATATACGCTGCTTACCTTATTCCCCGTTCTTTCCCTTTTTACTTCCGTAAGGCTGACATCCTTAATTTTTTCATAAAAGGTCCGGGCTATCACCGTCCCCTGTGCATGGACAGTTTCTCCCTTCACCAAAAGCTGTCCCTTTTTAACTATGTCTCCTGGTTTTACAACCGCTTCTCCAGCTTTGGCATAAATTCTCACTACCTCACCGTCTCTGGCTGCCGTCAAGCTGCAGGGCACATTGTTTTCGGTAATTTCAGGAGGTGACTGTCTTTCTGCTGCAGCTATATTAAGCTTCGAGCCCTCCATTCGAACTCTCACCCACATGATGCTTTCATTTCCGCTCATGAGTTTTTCTTCCAGTTCATAAACATTGATACTGCTTTTTTTTATGCCTGCCTTGATACCAAGGCCGGTTAGCTGCTGCCTGATTTCATAGGGAGACAAAAGCTTATCTCCGGTTATTTCTATACCCCAGATAAAGGTTGATAAATAGTACAAAATACCTGCAAACACCAAAACACCTAGCAGAAGCGCAGTTCTTCTCCTGTATCTTACCCAGATAAAGGCAGAACCCTTTCTACCAATAACCTTAATTTTAGTGTTTGTCTTCTTTGATATTTTATCCACCATATAGTAGTCCTTTAGGGACATCTCCAGTTCCATGGTGGTAATATCTATTTTTCTTACATTTTTTATTTGTGCTCCGTTTTTCCAAAGCAGATTTATAAACTTTTCAGGCATAAGTGATTTGATTTCCAGTTTAATGCTGCCGTTCAGCTTGTTAAACACCTTCATAAACAAGGGTTTTAAACCTCCCTGCAATTGTTATGGTGCTGCCGCCCATGAAAAGTATTTCAAAGCCTGTACCTTTTATAGTTATAGGTCCAGACTCTGAATTTACCCGTATAATATTATCCTGAAACAGCACTATGCCCTTGTGGTTCTCAATAACCACCTGATTTTCCCCTGTAACAGTGATCCTTGGCTTGTTGAGCACCACATCCTCCGGCAGCTCCAAGGCTGAGGCAAAGGCCTGCTTTGACTTATATGCAATACTTCTCATTATGATACCCCGATTAATACTTTCATATTAATTTATGAGAAGCAGTTATAAAAAATAACAATAAAAAAAGATTGAGTAAAACCCAATCTTTTATTTATTCAAAAATTCTTTTACTAATTGTCCTACAACCTTGCCGTCTGCACGGCCTTTTATTTTAGGCGCAACTATGGCCATTACTTTTTTCATGTCCTTAATGCTACTAGCTCCCACTTCATCAACTGCTTGACGAACAATATCGGAAATTTCATTTTCACTTAACTGCTGAGGAAGGTAATTTAATAAGATTTCAATTTCTGCATTAGTTTGATCAACTAAGTCCTGCCTGTTGCCTTTTTCAAATTCCAGCACAGATTCACGTCTCTGCTTGACTTCCTTAGCTAAAATATCGATAATCTGATCATCATCAAGCTTAACTCCGTCGGTTTTTTCAACCAACAACACAGCAGCTTTTGCCATGCTTACGGTATCTGCCTTAAACTTATCCTTTGACTTTAAAGCATTTTTCCAATCCTCTTGCAATCTTTCCTTAAGAGTCATTTTGGTTACCTTCTTTCAAAGAATTTATTTAAACTTTCTTTTCCTTGCAGCTTCTGATTTCTTCTTCCTCTTTACGCTTGGTTTTTCATAGTGCTCTCTCTTTCTAACTTCTGATAGAACACCAGCTCTTGCACACTTTCTTTTGAATCTTCTCAGTGCACTTTCTAATGTTTCGTTTTCTCCAACTTTTATTTCTGACATATTTATCCCTCCCTCCGCTAGCTCACTTTAATTTAAAAAAATTAAACGCAGCCAATGTGGGTCACATAGCACATAGTCTATTATACAATAATTTTAAAGGTACTGTCAACAATTTCATAGTACATTAAAATTAACCTGGAGGCCACTGAAGGGACCTTCCCCCAAGCAGATGGAAATGTATGTGGGACACACTCTGTCCTCCATCCTCACCGCAATTTGATACAACCCTGTAGCCGGATTCTGAGATGCCTAATTCCTTAGCCAGCTTTTCAATTACCATAAATATATGTGCAATTATCTCTGAATCATCCTTTGTTACCTCATTTAAGCTTGATATATGCTTTTTAGGAAGCACCAAAACATGAACAGGAGCTTTAGGGTCGATATCTTTAAAGCTAAATACCATCTCATCCTCGTAAACCTTAGTGCATGGTATTTCACCCTTAATTATCCTGCAAAATAAACATTCATCCATAATTTTCACCTCCCTTAAATAAATAATATTCAATATAAAACTTCAATTTCCTGCTATTTTAGAAAAATTTATATTATGTTAACAAAGATCCTTTCAAGTCTCCACCGCTGTATTCCAATATCTTCGTTTTTATTATGAGCCCTTCAAGAGGCCTTTCACACCTGGTTTCCACACGAAGGTAATTATCGGTATACCCTTCATATATATTGCTGCCGTGGTCAATTTCCTTTTCGTACAGCACCGGCATTTCCCTGCCTATATATTTTTTTCTGAAGCTGCTTTCAAGCTCAAGGTCAAGCTCCATGAGCTTTCTGCTTCTTTCATCCTTAATCCTGGGCTGTACGTCATCCTTCATATTGTAAGCTTTTGTTCCCTCTCTGGGGCTGAATTTGAATATATGCATTTTGGATAAACCAATCTCCTTAAGGAAATTGTATGTGAGGTTGAATTCCTCTTCAGTTTCCCCTGGGAATCCTGTTATTATATCCGTGGTTATTGATACATCCTCCAATGTTTCTCTCAGCTTTTCCACTATTTCCTTATACTGACCCGTGGTATATTTCCTGTTCATTCTTTTCAGCGTCTCATCGCATCCGCTCTGCAATGACAGGTGAAAATGATGACAAAGCTTATTAAGATTGGATATCTCCTCAATTACATTGCTGCTGAAAAACTGAGGGTCAATGGAACCTATTCTTATTCTTTCGATCCCCGGAATTTTATCAGCTTCTTTAAGAATATCCAAAAGACTGGGGGTATTCTCAAGGTCAACTCCATAGGAGGCAATGTGAATACCGGTTAAAACCACTTCCTTGAAGCCATGGAGAGCAAGCTTCCTGATTTCCTCCATTATCTTAGACTGTTCCTTGCTGCACACAGCGCCTCTGGCAAAAGGTATAAGGCAATAGGAGCAGAATCTGTTGCAGCCATCCTGAATTTTTACAAAGGCTCTGGTTCTGTCCTTGTATTCCTCCACATTAAGCTCTTCAAACTTATTGTTTTTCAATACATCAGATACCTCTACAATTTTTTTATTATCTTCCCTGTACCGGTTTATATAATAAACAATGTCACCTTTATTTCTGGTACCAAGCACCACATCCACACCTTCTATGAGGGATACCTCATCAGGCTTTATCTGTGAATAACAGCCTACTACAGCTATGACAGCATCAGGATTTTCCCTTCTGGCCCTGCTTATCATCTGCCTGGATTTCTTATCTCCCATGCTGGTAACAGTGCAGGTATTCACCACATACACATCTGCAAAGTCATGAAATTCTGTAATTTCATAGCCTTCCCTTTTGAATTTTTCAATCATAGCCTCAGTTTCATACTGATTTACTCTGCAGCCTAAGGTTGCAAATGCCGCCTTCATTAATACATTCCTCCCAAATCACCCAGTTCATACATAAGCAGTGATGAAGCTACAAAGCCAGCGGTTTCTGTTCTGAGTATCCTGGGACCAAGTGTTATTATTTCAGCCCCAATACCTTTTAAGGTTTCGATTTCTGATTCTTCAAAGCCCCCCTCAGGTCCGATTATCACAGCCGCTGATTTTATAACTGCTTTATCCAGTTTGCTGATGACCTTTTTAAGGCCCTGATGTTCCTCATTTTCATAGGGTACTACCACCAGGTCAACCTTTTTAACGAGCTCCAGCATTTTTGAAAATTCTATTGGATTACCTACCTTTGGAATTCTGGTTCTTTTGCTCTGCTTGGAGGCCTCCAGTGCTATTCGGCTCCATCTGTCCATTTTTTTATATTCTCCAATTTCATTTTTCACCACTACTCTTTCAGTGATAACAGGTGTTATTTCCTTCACTCCAAGCTCTGTTGCCTTCTGTACTATAAGGTCCATCTTCTGGGATTTGGGCAGTCCCTGGTATAGATAAATATCTAAAGGGCTTTCATTATTGGTATCAAGCTTCTCAACTATTTTAACCAATACTTCCTTTTTATTAATTTCAGTTATTTCACCTAAATATTCATTTCCTTCGCAGTTGTTTATACATACATTGGTGCCTTCCTCAAGCCTTAGAACCTTGTAAATATGCTTTACATCGTCTCCTTCAATGTATGCAGTGTCACCTTTTATATTTTCAAACGGTACAAAAAACTTATGCATTATGCACCCTCTCCATCATATTTTGCAACTATGGCTACCCATTCGCCTTCTGTATTTACTTCCACTAAAGTGAAGCCTGCACTCTTTAGCTTTTCTGCTACGTCATCCTTTCTAGCCTTGATAATTCCTGAGGATATAAAATACCCCCCTTTGTTTACACACTTTTTAACATCATCCACTAGAAAAATGATGATATCTGCAATTATATTTGCCACTACGATATCTGCTTTGCCCTGTACTACATCCAGCAGATTACCGTGCAGTATCTCAATATTGTCAATATGGTTGTATTTCACATTTTCCCTTGCAGATTTTACTGCCACAGGATCCAGATCCACACCTGTAACTTTTGCAGCGTTTAGCTTTGCTGCTGTAATAGCCAGGATTCCTGAGCCGGTGCCTATGTCAAATACTACAGATTGAGGCTTAACATACTTTTCCAAGGCCTTTATGCACATTCTTGTAGTTTCATGAGTACCAGTACCAAAGGCCATGCCAGGGTCCAGATCCACCACTATATCTTCCGGTTCCTGTTTATATTCTTCCCAAATAGGCTTTATAACAATCCTTTCACCCACTTTAACAGGCTTGTAATATTTCTTCCAGTTATTTTCCCAATCCTCTTCATTAACCTTGCTTACAGTGATAATGCCCTTTCCTTTGTCCAAGCCAAAGCTTCCTATGTTTTCGAAGCTTTCTCTTATATAATTTATGTAATCCTGGAATTTGTCATCCTCTTTGTAGTAGCCCTTTATGATAGCTCCTTCCTTAACCTCCAGTAGTGTTTCATCAAAGTAATCCCAATCCCCGGGGTGCTTTTTCTTGAATTCAATATCCTCCGGGTCCTCGATGGAAACACCCTGCACTCCCGTGTTGTAGAGAATGCCGCAAACCGCCTCCACAGCCTCGCTGCTGGTTACTATGGTGACCTCCAACCATTCCTTATCCATACTTTTCCTCCTATATTAGTACAGACTCTGTTTCTCTTGGAGAAACAAAGTCTGCAATTATTTAAAGCTGTCTTTTATTTTATCCATAAAAGATTTTTTACTTCCGTCTTCATCAGAAATTTCCCCGCTGGCTTCCATGTACATGAATAGTGCTTCCTTTTGTTTTGTATTTAATGCTTTAGGAATATCCACTATTATATTCACATACTCATCACCTCTGCCATGACCGTTAACCCTTGGCACACCCTTGCCTTTAAGCCTGAATACTGTTCCCGGCTGGGTTCCAGCAGGCACATTGTATTTAACATCGCCGTCCACAGTTGGCACCTTGAGCTCAACCCCTATTGCAGCCTTTGAAAAGCTTATATGCTGGTCTATATATATGTCAAAGCCCTTCCTCTTGAACTGAGCATGTGGTGTAACTCTGATGTTGATGTATAAATCCCCAGGAGGGCCTCCATTAACACCATGTTCGCCCTGGCCTCTTATTGGAATAACATTGCCGTTATCCACACCGGCAGGGATATTTACCTTGATCTTCCTGTTCTTTCTCTGTTTTCCAGAACCTTTACAATCCGGACACGGGTCTGATATAATCGTCCCCTTGCCTCCGCATTTATCACAGGTGCCGGTGCTGACAAAACTTCCAAGAGGAGTATTCCTCTGGGTTCTTATCTGTCCTGTACCACCACACTTGTCACATGTCTTTGGCTGAGTGCCGGCCTTTGCTCCGGTACCTCCGCAGGTTTCACAGTTTTCACTTCTTGTTATTGAAATTTCCTTCTCAATACCAAAAACCGCTTCCATAAAGCTTAGGGTTACAGTATATTCAAGGTCTGCACCCTTTTCAGGGCCATTTCGCCTTTTCCTGCCGCCGCCTCCTCCAAAGAAAGTATCGAATATATCACCAAAACCACCAAAATCAGAAAAATCAAAGCCTTGGCCATTAAAGCCGTCAAAGCCTCCTGCACCAAAGTCCGTACTGCCAAACTGGTCGTACTGGGCCTTTTTCTGAGGATCGGAAAGCACCTGATAAGCTTCGTTTATTTCCTTGAATTTTTCTTCAGCTTCCTTGTCCCCCTGATTTTTATCTGGATGGTATTTTATCGCCAATTTTCTAAAGGCCTTTTTAATTTCTTCATCACTGGCACCCTTTTCCAGTCCCAGAATTTCGTAGAAATCCTTTTTTGCCATGCTTGCTTTTCACCACCTAAATAATACTTAAATTAAGGGAAGAGCAGTATACTCATCCCTTAATTGTCACAGCTATATATTATACACTATATTAAACAGCTTTGTAAAATTATTTATCATCATCCACTTTATAATCTGCATCTACTACATTGTCGTCATGTGGAGCCTGCTCAGCGCCTGGTGCTCCCTGTGCCCCTTGCGCATTAGCATCTGCCTGGTAGATCTTTGAAGATACTGCATAGAAAGCCTGAGTAAGATCTTCAGTAGCCTTCTTGATTGCTTCAAGATCGTCACCGTCTTTAACTGCATTAACTGCTTTTATTTTATCTTCGATGCTTGCCTTGTCTTCAGCTGAAACCTTGTCTCCAAGATCCTTTAAGGTCTTTTCAGTCTGATAAACCACCTGGTCAGCATTGTTCTTTGTTTCTATAGATTCTTTTCTCTTTTTGTCTGCTTCAGCAAACTTTTCTGCATCCTTAACAGCCTTATCAATTTCATCATCGCTTAAGTTTGTAGATGCTGTGATTGTGATGTTTGCTTCTTTTCCTGTGCCCTTATCCTTAGCCGATACATTAACAATACCATTTGCATCTATATCGAAGGTTACTTCTATCTGAGGAATTCCTCTTGGTGCAGGTGCAATGCCTGAAAGTGTGAATCTTCCAAGAGTCTTGTTGTCTGCAGCCATCTGTCTTTCACCTTGAACCACGTGGATTTCAACTGAGGTCTGTCCGTCTGCAGCTGTTGAGAACACCTGGCTCTTTTTTGTTGGTATAGTTGTATTTCTTTCAATTAATGGAGTTGCAACTCCGCCTAAGGTTTCAATTCCAAGTGTTAAAGGTGATACGTCTAAAAGAAGCACATCCTTAACGTCTCCAGTAAGAACGCCGGCCTGGATAGCTGCTCCAACAGCAACGCATTCGTCAGGGTTAACTCCCTTGGATGGGTCTTTGCCTGTAAAGCTCTTAACTGAATCCTGAACAGCAGGAATTCTTGTGGAGCCACCAACCAGAATAACCTTATCTATTTCACTAATTGACAATCCAGCATCACTAAGTGCCTTTCTCATAGGTTCAATAGTTGCATCTACCAGGTCATGGGTGAGCTCATTGAACTTAGCTCTTGTTAAGTTCATATCTATATGTTTAGGACCTGTTGCGTCTGCTGTTATAAATGGAAGGTTTATGCTGGTCTGCATAGAGGATGAAAGCTCTATTTTAGCTTTTTCAGCTGCTTCCTTCAATCTCTGAAGAGCCATCTTGTCCTGTCTTAAATCTATTCCGTTTTCTGCTTTGAAGGTATCTGCAATATAGTTCATTACCTTGTTGTCGAAGTCATCTCCTCCAAGCTTTGTATTACCATTTGTTGATTTTACTTCAAATACTCCATCTCCAAGCTCAAGTATGGATACGTCGAAAGTACCGCCGCCCAGGTCATATACAAGAATCTTCTGATTTGTATCCATTTTGTCCAAACCATATGCAAGTGAAGCTGCTGTTGGTTCGTTGATTATTCTTAATACTTCAAGTCCTGCAATTCTTCCTGCATCCTTTGTTGCCTGTCTCTGGCTGTCATTAAAATAAGCTGGTACTGTGATTACTGCCTGAGTAACCTTTTCACCTAAATATGCCTCTGCATCAGCTTTGATTTTCTGAAGAACCATAGCTGATATTTCCTGAGGTGTATATTCCTTACCGTCAATATTAACTTTATAATTTGTACCCATGTGTCTTTTTATGGATGATATTGTTTTGTCAGGATTTGTAATAGCCTGCCTCTTAGCAACCTGGCCCACGAGCCTTTCACCGTTAGCCTGGAATGAAACTACTGATGGTGTAGTTCTTGCACCCTCTGAGTTTGTAATAACAACGGGATCTCCTCCCTCCATAACAGCAACACATGAATTTGTTGTACCTAAATCAATACCTATAACTTTTGACATTTAATTTCCCTCCTAATATGGTTAAATCTTTATTACTAATTTGCAACCTTTACCATGCTGCATCTAAGTACCTTATCTCCTCTTTTATATCCCTTTTGAAAAACCTCTGCTATTGAATTTTCAGAAAGGGCTTCATCCTCCACATGCATAACCGCATTGTGAAAGTTTGGATCAAAGCCTCCGTCTGTAGGAATAACCTCCACCTGAAGCTTCTCCAGAGCTCCTGTAAATTGCTTAACAGTCATGTCTATTCCTTTTTTTATGTCCTCTAGGGTACCCTCCACCTCTGCTGCTCTTTCCAGATTATCCAGCACAGGAAGAATCTCCTTTAAAATATCTTCACAGGCTGCAGTATATATTCCTTCTTTTTCCTTTACGGTTCTTTTTCTATAGTTTTCATATTCAGCCACAGTCCTGGAAAGTCTCTCCTTTAATGTGTCCATCTCATTGTTTAATTTGATTACCTCATCAGTTAGTTTCGATTTTTCAATGTTTAGCTCTTCCAGCTGTTTTTTGCATTCCTCCAGCGGGTCAACATTAATTTGTTCCTGGATTTCTTCTGCAGTGGATTCCTCATTCACTGCTTCATCCTGCAAATTAACATCATTGTTTTCGCACATAAAAATGTTCCTCCATTCTAGTAATTTTATCTATCATCAAAATAGCCGTTGGAAATGCTTTGATTGATTTCATGGACTATTTTGTCTAATATTGAAATAACCTTGGAATACTGTATCCTAGTAGGCCCTATAACGCCTATGGAGCCCAATGGCCTTCGATTCAGGCTGTAAACCGCAGTAATAACGCTGCAGTCCCTGGCGCCGTCTACACTATTCTCATTGCCTATCCTTATGGATATGCTTGAATTATCCTGAAGCAATCCCTGAAGCTTTTCCTTATTTGATATCAGGGACAAAAATTCCTTTGCCTTTTCTATATCGTTATATTCCGGATAATTGAATATATTTTCCGCACCCTCTGCGTAAACCTCTGATGTATCTGCATTTTTAAGACTTTCATAAAGTACCGGGATCACGCCGTTAAATATATCCTCGAAGCCGGCCATATCCTTCTTAAGATTATTTATGACCTCAAGGTTGATCTGTTCTACTGTCAGATTTCTAAGTCTTAAATTTAAAATATTGTTAAGCTTGTTCATGGCAGCATAATCCAAAGAGCAGTTTACACGTATTATGTTGTTTTTTATAAGCCCATTGTCGGTGATGACAATCATCAATATCTGGTTTTCATCTATGCTTACCAGCTGAAGGGATTTTATAGAGCTCTTCCTTACTGATGGAGGATTCACAATGCAGGTGAGCTTTGTAAGCTCTGATACAAGCAAAGTAGCCTGCTTTAGCAGCCTATCCATCTCAAACAAGGCTGAGTCAAGTATCTTTGTCTTTATTATATATTCTTCCTCAAGAGTCAGGTCATGATGCTTCATAAGCTTATCAACATAAAGCCTGTAGCCCTTATCTGAAGGCTTCCTTCCCGAGGACGTGTGAAGATGCTCAAGGTAGCCCATATCTTCAAGATCCGCCATCTCATTTCTTATGGTGGCCGAACTTATTCCCAAATCATATTTCTTAGCTATGGTCCTGGATCCCACAGGCTCACCCGTATTTATATAATCATTTATAATTGCCTGAAGTATTTGTATTTTTCTGGCATCCATTTCCCTCTCACCTCTTTTTATTAGCACTCAACCTTGCTGAGTGCTAATCACTATGATTAAAAAATATCACTCTTGTTTTTATTTGTCAACTATGTATAAATCACCATATTATAGTGCTATTCGTTAAAATTTTCGATTATCAGACATTACATCAATATTTCATTATATTGTTTTTATTCTCTTCAATTTTTATAATATGAAATCACACATGACAAAATTGGAAACCTCTATACCGCGGCTTGAAAGCCTCAGCATATCATCCTTCAGGATCAACAGGCCATTCTGACTGTGCCTGGCTATTACATCACCATAAACCTTAAATATGTCTGTTTTGAACTTTTTATTAAATTTTTTTATGGAAATACCCTGAATTTTTCTAAGACCCATAAACATGAATTCCTCCATATCATCCTTCAAGGTATTAATATGAATTTCACGCTGATTTTTACTTATGTATCCTTCTATGGAACTTGAGTTACTGTACCTTTTCCCATCCTTATATGAATGGGCTCCGGCTCCGCAGCCTATATATTCATCAAGATCCCAGTATATGAGATTATGCCTGCATTCTTTCCCTGGCTTTGCAAAATTGGATATTTCATAATGATTATAGCCTTTTTCCTTAAGCTGCTCCAGGGCTAAGCTGTACATCTGCCTCTCCAAATCCTCATCGGGAAGCTCCAGCTTTCCTTCATTATATTTTTTATAAAATTCAGTACCCTCTTCTATTATAAGGCTGTATGCGGAGATATGCTCAGGCTGCAGGCCGGTAACAAATTCCAGTGTTTCCTGCCAATCCTTGAGAGTCTGGTCGGGCAAGGCGAACATAATGTCTATATTTATATTGTCAAAGCCTAAGCTTCTTGCCATGTTATAGCCTTCAACAAACTCCTCAATGCTGTGTATCCTGCCTAAGGCTTTTAGAAGCCTGTTCTGGGCTGCCTGAAGCCCAATGCTGAGCCTGTTTATTCCCATACTCCTGAAATACTCCAGCTTCTGCCTAGTAAATGTACCCGGATTCCCTTCAATGGTAAATTCCAGATTTTCCGCCTTATTTATCCTGGAAATGCTTTTTGCTACAGGCTCCCAGGCCTCCAAAGATAAATAGGTGGGAGTACCCCCACCTATAAATATAGTCTTTATTCTGCATTCACCTATATTGCTTATTTCTTCAGCAAGGCTTCTGGAATAGTCCATCATTAAATTTTCACTGCCGCTGTAGGAGCAGAAATCACAGTAAAGACATTTGCTCTTGCAAAAGGGTATGTGTATATACAAACCTCTTTCCATATTAATCCTCAGTTTTGAGCACAGCCATGAAAGCTTCCTGTGGAACCTCCACGCTTCCAACCTGTCTCATCCTCTTCTTTCCTTCTTTTTGCTTCTCCAAAAGCTTTTTCTTTCTTGTTATGTCACCACCGTAGCATTTTGCCAAAACGTCTTTTCTCATAGCCTTAACAGTTTCCCTGGCAATTACCTTGCCTCCAACTGCAGCCTGAATTGGAATCTCAAAAAGCTGTCTTGGGATTATTTCCTTAAGCTTCACAGCAATGTTTCTTCCTCTTTCATATGCCCTTTCCTCTGGTACAATCATGGACAGGGCATCCACAATTTCTCCGTTAAGCAAGGTATCAAGCTTAACCAGCTTAGCCTGTTTATATCCATGGAGCTCGTAGTCCAGGGATGCATAGCCCTTGGTTCTTGACTTCAGCACATCGAAGAAATCATATATTATCTCATTTAATGGTATATCATAATTAAGTACAGCCCTGGTTTCCTCAAGATACTGCATATCCTTAAAGGTACCTCTTCTGTTTTGTGAAAGATCCATTACCGCTCCTACATATTCCGAAGGAGTTATTATGGAAGCCTTCACTATAGGTTCCTCCATATATTTTATTTCTGTAGGCTGAGGCATATTTGTAGGGTTTGTAAGTTCTATCACATTGCCGTCCATTGTGGTAATCTTATAAATAACCGATGGTGCGGTTGTTATGATATCAAGATTAAATTCCCTCTCCAGCCTCTCTTGAATTATCTCCATGTGAAGCAACCCAAGAAAGCCGCATCTGAAGCCAAAGCCTAAGGCTATGGATGTTTCCGGCTCAAAGGAAAGGGATGCATCATTTACCTGAAGCTTTTCCAAAGAATCCTTAAGTTCCCCGTATTTTGCACCATCCACTGGGTAAATTCCGCTGTACACCATGGATATGGCCGGTCTATAACCTGGAAGAGCTGTTGTTGTTGGATGCTTGGAATCTGTAATGGTATCACCAACCCTTGCATCCCTAACTATTTTTACAGATGCAGTAAAGTACCCCACATCTCCAGCCTTAAGTTCCTCCACTGGAAGATACTGCGGAACAAAAACTCCAACCTCTGTCACTTCATAAACCTTTCCCGTTGCCATGAATTTAATGCTGGAGCCCTGTTTAATACTGCCCTCCATAACTCTAATGTAGCTTACTACTCCCTTGTAGCTGTCATAGCAGGAATCAAAAATAAGGGCCTTCAAGGGAGCTTCTTCATCTCCATTTGGAGCTGGTACATGCTCTATTACCGCCTCAAGCACTGCCTCCATGTTTAAGCCTGTTTTAGCTGAAACCAAAGGAGCATCCGAAGCGTCTATTCCGATAATATCCTCTATTTCCTTTTTAACCTCATCCGGCCTGGCACTAGCCAGGTCTATTTTGTTTATAACCGGCACTATTTCAAGATTGTTGTCCAGCGCCAGATAGCAGTTGGCCAAGGTTTGAGCCTGAATTCCCTGAGTGGCATCCACCACAAGCACAGCTCCTTCGCAGGCAGCAAGACTTCTTGATACCTCATAGTTAAAATCCACATGCCCTGGAGTATCAATAAGGTTCAATATGTATTCCTCACCAGTGTTCCTTTTATAGATAAGACGGGCTGCCTGGGACTTTATTGTAATGCCTCTTTCCCTTTCCAGCTCCATATTATCCAGCACCTGCTCCTCCATTTCCCTTTTGGTAAGGGTGCCTGTCATCTCCAAAAGCCTGTCTGCCAGCGTGGATTTGCCATGATCTATATGTGCAATAATAGAAAAATTTCTAATATGTTTTTGTCTTTCACTTTGCATTCTTCATTAACCCCCAATTAAACTTAAACAATCATAGTAAATTATAACATATCAATAAATTTGATAAAAGTAAATATAAATTTTATTTCACGGGGCTTCTAAACTGCTCTATTAAGTCGGTTATATTGCTTTTAACAGTGTTCACACCGTTTATAGCTGCATTAATGGTATCCCTGCCCGCTGATATAACGTATTTATCATTTTTAAACTCAAAATTAAAGGGATACAGGCTAAAACTTATTTTATAGCTGGAATTTTCCTTGATTGCTTTAGGCAAAGTGCTGGTTACAGTCAAAACTCCTATGGATAATATAAAAAAACATATAATCAAAATAAGGCAATACAATTTCCTTCGCATAAAAAAATACTCCCTACTAAATTTATTATTAGTAAGGATGTACCTTTTTATAACTTTTATTCACTATTTTAGACTTTCAGCAATAATTCTTGCCAGGTATTTTGATGATGCCTTTGCTTCTGCGGTAGTGTTGATATCTGCTCCCACTTCAATCAGCACTGCGTTATTGCTTTTATCCTGGTTAAAGTATCTTGTACCATAGTTATAGTAGCAAACCCCCTTGCAAAAGCCTGGAAAGAGTTTGTCAGAATTTTGTATAAGCTTGTTTGCCATAGCCATATTAGTGTTAAAATGAGGGTTTTTTCTGGACATAACCAGCATTATTTTAGCAACACTTTCCCCGTTGATTTTCATGGTTACTGAATTCTTGTTGGAAACAGAGTCTCTGTGAAGGTCGATAACCAGTTTGAAATCTCCATACTTTTTAAGGTAGCTGTCCAGAGTTACTGCAGACCTGGAGTAGCTCTGAGTATATGCTGTGGCATTATGTACCGTCCTGTCATTTATTGCAGATATGCCATAATTGTTTTGAAGCTCCTTAACAAGTTCATCTCCAACTGCTACCACATTCTGAGTGTCGTCAAAATTGGTGGCAGCTCCCGGCATATAGCTCTCGGTGGTGTGGGTGTGATATATCAAAACCGCAGGCTTTTGTGTATTCAGCTTCTGCTTCAGGTTAGGGTCCACCACATTGACATTATTTATTTCAGCAGTATTGGTATCTCCCTCCTTTGATATCTGACCATCGTTAAGGGTGAAATACTGTACATCATAACCTTCATAATTCTTAGTATTCACCGCAGCCAGACAGGACACCTCCTTGCCAATAAGAGACAAGGGGTTGTTTATATCTGTGCCTGTTATCTCCAGCAGCTTTTCAGTAATAGAGAAGCTGTTTTCTGCCATATCCTCTTCATTAAAGGAAGTCACCTTAGCCATAGGAAAACAGTAATTCAGCACTTCAACATAAAAAAGATTTCTGCTGCTGTCAGTGCTTCCCGCTTTAACAACACAGGGAAGCATCAGCAGCATAGCAATCAAAATTAAAACAACCTGTTTTTTCTTACTCATTTTATCCCCCTTGATGTAAAAATATTATTACATTATATGCATCAAAAGGGGCATATTATGCCATAATCTGGAATGGGGTCAGACCCCCAGTTGTCCCCAGGCTAACTCATGTATCTGTTGATATCCTCAAGGCCCAGTGCTGGCTGAAGAGAAATATTTATGCCGTTAGCAATAACCTTTGACAGTGAATCCATAACCAGGTCCACCTCTTTTGGTGTTACCATAAGGCTCCCCACATAGGGATTTAATATTTCATGGATCATCTTTTCCTTTTCATCTCTGTCTATGGATTTGAGCATGGAATATAAGCCCTTTGTTTTATCAGAATTCTCAATTAGCTCATCTATGACAAGGTCTATTGTGTCATTTGCCATTGTAGCTGCATCCACCACCGTAGGCACTCCTATGGCAATAACGGGAATGCCCAAAGTTTTGCGGCTGAGTTCCATTCTGCTGTTTTGAACACCTGATCCGGGAGCTATTCCTGTGTTGCCTATCTGAATTGTGGTATTTACTCTTTCCATTCTTCTTGATGCAAGGGCATCTATGCATATAACTATATCGGGCTTTACCCTATCCACTACTCCTCTTACAATTTCAGAGGTCTCTATACCAGTTAGTCCAAGAACCCCTGGGGCTACTGCACAAACCGGTCTTATTCCTTCATCGATTTCATCAGGGATAAGCTGTTTAAGGTGCCTGGTAATAAGGAGCTTTGAAACCACCTTTGGCCCCAGTGCATCCGGAGTTATGTTCCAATTGCCAAGTCCCACCACCAAAGCGGTCATACTCTTGTTTATATTAATCATTTTCGATAATGTTTCACCCAAAACCTTGCTGACTGAATCCATGGTATCGCCGTCATAATGAGTAAATTCAGGCATTTCAATGGTGATATAGTCACCTCTTACCTTGCCCATTTTTCTTTCCCCTTCCTCATCCTTTATCCTTACACAGCTTACCTTTATACCCTCCTTGTCTTCAGTATAGCTTTCCACTCCCGGGGTATCCGGGTTTTCATTCTCATACAGTTCCCTTGCTTCAACCGCCAGATCTGTTCTTACATTTATCATACATATTCTCCTTTCAAATAAATCTATTAATAAAATATATTATTTGCATATTTTACTTGAAGTACACAAAATTTAATGTTATAATTGCATGTGTTAATAAGAAAAATCTTGCAGATTTCCCCAAAGCTGCAGAGACCTTATAAAAATACAAGGGGGTGAAAAGATGGCAAACGTTAAATCAGCAAAGAAAAGAATAAAAGTAATCGAAACTAAGACTTTAAGGAACAAGATTATAAAATCTGCTTTAAAGACTACTATAAAGAAGTTTGAGACTGCAATAGCTGAAGGTAATTCCGATAACAGCAAAGCTGCATTCGTATCCGCTACAAAATCATTGGATATGGCTGCTTCAAAAGGAGTTATACATAAGAACAAGGCAGCAAGAACAAAGTCAAGATTAGCAGCAAAATTAAATGCGTTAAACGCATAATAAAAAGGCTTTACCATTTTGTGGTAAAGCCTTATTTATTTAATGCTGTTATATTGACAATAAGAAGCTCCAGCTCAGTTTTGTCGTCTGTGGGTGAGGTTTTCATTTTTCTTTCAGATTCCATGGATAAATCCAGGATCCTCTGGAGCTGCCTTTCTGAAAACTTCCTGCTCTGGTTTGAAATTATGTCATACCTGAAGGGTGAAAGCTTAAGTTCCTTTGCAGTGGATTCCTTATCCCTGCCGCTTTTTTCATATAGCTTTACCTTTAAAAGCAATATAAACTGCTTCTCAATCATATTCAGGATATAATTAACCTTTCCACCCTTAAATAGAAGCTCATCCAGGACCTTAAGAGCTTCCCTGGGCTTTTTCTGGGACAATGGATTGATAAGGTCGAATATATCATCATCACTTGCTTCAGTAAAAAGGAAGCCTATATCCTGCCTTTTTATGTCCCTGCCCATAGTGAAGCAGCATAGCTTTTCCACCTCGTTATTAATGATATCCATATTGTTATCCTGCATTTTATCCACAAAGGCTTTAAGTTCAATCTTCCCTATATTCCGTCCCCGACATTTGAATAGCTCCAGCACCCTGGCTTCAAGCTTTGCACCGGAGGCCTTTTCTATCTTTGAAACCTCAGCCTTCTTTTCAAGCTTTTTAAGCCTGTCGGTGGTTTTATCCCTTTTATTGTTTAAAACTATATATGCAATTAAAATACAATGGTCCGGCACCTGTTCAAGGTAATCCATAAGCTGTTTAAAAAGCTTCTCAAAGCCCGCCCTGTTAGCTTCTCCTTTACTGTCATTAAGAAAATTGGCTCTGCTGATCAGCACCACCTTTTTTTCGCTCATAAAGGGATAAGTCTGGCAGGCATTGATTACATCATCAAAATTATCCAATGTGCTGCCGTCAAATTTTATAAGGTTAAGCTCCTTAAAGCTATCATCTACATTATTTTTTATTATGGCTTTTACCTGGTCCATAATAAGTCTTTCATCTATGCCATAAAATATATATTTGTTCTTCACCGTAACCCTCCGTTAAGAGAAATGAAATAATCTATTTAAAATTATAACATATAAATCCGGTGATTCCTCCAAATATTTATTTTTAATGGAATAAATACTGCCGCCAACGTTTATATCAATGTTACTGAAGTAACACCCCTCAGCTGTATCAATTCTTATCTTCATGTCCCCCACATTTATTATGCCGGAAGCATTTGCAACAACTTTTGTTACACCATACTCCTCCTTTAATTTATATATATCCCTTACCTTTGTGCAGTCATAGCTGCAAATCAGCACGCGCTGTGCTTTATAATTGACAAGTATGCTGCTGCCGCCCTGAAGCCTTTGATATATAACCTGTGGGAAAAATGCAAAGCTGTTTATACATAAAAATAGTATTACAAATATAGGATAATATAAGGTATATTTATATCCCTTCTTGTAAAAAATGAAGCTTAAATATATCAAAAGCAGCGCCGCACCATAAAGCCAGCTGAAGTACTGCACTTCAGGACTTAGCTTCAAAAGCAGGTAGGCTGCACCTTCCATAGACTTTAAAATTATTGAAATATACCCGCACAGAGAGCCGAATAGAAAAGTTGAAAAGCTAATAAGCAGTGCTGCATTCCCAAGCAAAACAAGAATGGAGTAAAATGGAAGCAAAACAAGATTCCCTAAAAGAAAGCCGGCACTAAACTGCTGAAGGGTAAAGGCCGTAAAGGGCAGTGAAAACAACTGGGCGCTTAGGCTAATACTTAAGGTTTCATTAAGCTTTTCCGGCAGTAAATAAAAAAATCTGTTAAGCTTTTTATAAAAAAGTATAATACCAAGGGTTGAAAGAAAGGACAACATAAAACCGATATCCAGGATATACCAGGGTTTAATAACGAGAAGCAGCATCGCCGCCAGTGCCAGTGAAGATATACTGTCATAGTTTTTCCAAACAAGCCTGGAAAGCTTTAAAACAAATATCATGATAAAAGCCCTCATAGTAGCTGCCTGCATCCCTGTAAATATTGAATACAGCAAAGCGGCAGGCAGAGCAGCCCGCAATCCCATAACCTTTTCCATAACCCCGTAAACCACTGCCATATGAAAACCTGATACACTTATTGCATGAATTACTCCAAGCCTGTTAAATTCATTCATCTGGGTATTAGTAAGCCAGCTTGTATCCCCAAAACAAAGGGCCATTAAAAGAGCTGAATTTTTGTCGCCAAGTATAGCTTTAAAATTCATGTACATATTATTTTTCATACTGTAAAATACTGAAATTAGACCGCCTTTTTCCACAGTATAGCTTTTTATGGTATATATGCCTGCAATGCCCCTTTTATAATCACTTTCCCTCTTAAAGGATCCAGCAGCACTAATTTTCTGTCCTTCCTTTATCCCTTTTATATTGCCCTGCATTATTATTTTTCTGCCCTGGAAGTCCCCGAGATAATAATAATATTTTTTCTCTGTAATTCTTATTACTGCTCTATCCCCCATATTCACACTGAAATAAAGGCTGAAGCTTATTAGTCCCAAGATAAAAAAAAGCATTACTAATAGAAAATCTTTTTTATTTCTGGTAAAATACAGCAGACCTAAAAAAAGTGCGGCTAAAGCTGCACCTGCCGTTATACTGCTGAAAAATATTAAGGCTGCCAGAGAACCCATGAATAATGATATTGCATTAAAGACAAGAGGTCTTTCCATTAAATCACCATTTTAATTTTATCCAGAAAAAAACTTGTTAAACAAAATACCGCCTATTCTTAGAATAAGCGGTACAAATTTCTTAGTGCATCTGTCCTTCTGGAATAAATGTTGCACAGTCGGTTTCCTGTGAATCATTAGCATTTCTTGGCCCAACTTCTATCTGTGAGGCACTGCAGTGGTCACCGGACATATAATAGTGACAGGTATTAACCATACATCTGATACCATCATTTGGTTTGCTCATTTTTTCAGCTTTCATATTCATAATTATTTCCTCCCTGAATAATAAATTTTTACGATATTATTGTTTGTATAATTAAATTATTTATTCAGCAGCCTTGATGAAATACTATTGACTTATACTGACAAATGTAGTATAACTAGTAAAATAAATTAATTAAGGGAGGAATACATATGTTAAAGGAAAATGTTCAAAACTTAATTAATTCTTTGGAAGGTCAGGAGTTTAATTTGAACGGTTTTGACTGCAAAATAAAAAAAGGCAGTCTTCATTGGGATTTAGGCAACGATAGAAGCGGAATATTAAATTTGAATACCATGAGTGAAAGTGATCTCAGTGAGTTGTATAACGGTCTTATTGATGTGAAGGCAGAAATCTCCGAGAAATAAAAGCAAGCCCGGTGTTCGGGCTTTTCTCATGAATAAAAGGAAAACTAAAGTTCATCCAGTATAGTTTCCCATGCATATAGCAGGCTTTGCTGCTGATTAATCATTTCTCTTATGCTTTCAGCTTTTACATTGCAATTCCCCAATTTGTCCATATACGCAATCATATCTTTATATTCTATTATTTCATTTCTTCGGTTTTGAACAGACTTAATCAAGTATTCCTTAAAATTGATATTCATAATAGTTCCCCTCGGTTCCATAAGCATCTACTATAATAATACAAAATTTTCCTATATATTGCAACAAAATTTTAAGTATTGTTTTAATTTTTCAAAATATTTTAATTATTTGTTAAATTAAAATCATAATCTTAATACCAGCAGCATGGTTGTCATTTTATTCTATTTATATTTATAACCAGATAATCTCAAACAATCTCTCCATAAGAGCCATTTTCACCTTATGCTCTGGATTTTGCCGCTTTACTTTTCGCCAGAATCTGATATAATACTTTTATTCTCTTACTTTGGGCCTTTATGGCTCTTTTTTTCGTCAAAATTCGAAAAAAGAAAAAACCCCGTGGGGCTTAAATTCAAAGGTTAGGACTATTTATACTAAAAAACAAGCGCTTCCAAATCCCATATATCCTTATTGGTGGATCCTGATGTTATCCAATTTTCCAGCCAGCATCATAATTATTGCAGCAGCAATTGATAATATAGCAGTAACTTTATATCGATCAGGTATTATCAAACATAATAATGATAATAGAGCTATTATCATTATAGATATATACTTTAGCCTCATATATCTTTCCTTACTTAGTATTCTTTTGTTTACATTATCCACTGGCGCAAAGATATAAATTAAGATGTAGGAGATTAGCAACAAAATTGCTATGGATATAAAATTCATTTTTATGGTTATACCTGCAAAAACTATTATGCATAAAAGAACCAAACTAAAGAAAAAGCAACCCCAATAGGTTTTAGCATGATATCCCCCTATAAACAACCTCAATGAACTAAAAAAGATTATGGCTACAAGGAAATACCACTGCAATCCAAATAAATTAAAGAGTATGTAATATGGGATTAGTTTAGTAATCTCATTAAAAAAGCATATTAAGCCATATTTCATTTTTTTTAATTCTAAATCAGTAAACTCAGGATTAGTTTTACTGATAAAATCTACTATTTTAGTTGTAATTATATCCATTAATTATCATCCTTATTTCAAAATAATATATTGTTAAAGCAAAATGAGAGTCTTAGGCTCTCATTTCATTGAATATGTCTTTACTTCAGAAGTTCATCTGGGCATTTTGGCTGGTATGCAAAAAAGGAAGAATTAGGTCCAATCACTAATACACCTAATAATAAAGCAACACTACCAAACAATTTCATTGATCTCTTAACTAAGTTTTTCATTATGACACCTCCTTATCCTTATTAATTACTAAATATTCTACATTAATTTTAATAAACCTTTATATTTCCAAATATTTCGTTTGACATAATTAGACTATATACGATTTTTCAAATTTCCATTACAAATTTATCGCCGTATATGATGTGGTGTTTTCTTGCTCTTGGATGTACTTTTTGGTTGTTGCCTCATATAAAAGCGTAGACAAGCTTAGTTTATGGATGATTTTAATCTTTAAGGTTATCCGACCTTGACTATGAGAGATTGGTAATACTTTATTAGAGATTTGAGAAACTCCAGCCTTGCCCGATGAGATTGGAACTCTTCATTAGTGACTTGAGAAACGCGAACCTTGAATTTTTGGCGAAAGTGAGCAAAATTTCAATTAATGTTCAAAATAAACGTAAATATATCTGAAATTTAACGTATAAACCCATAATTTACACAAAATATAGCCGAAAATTAATTATTAATCCAAAAAATCTGCACACTACTTGAAATTTTGCACAGATGGGAGCGCGGACATAAAGTTGGACTCCCGATTGGAATGATAAAAGCAGTCCGGTATATAAAGTTACGTTCTTATTGAAATGGTTGCGGACTTTTAATAAAAATTTTGCTCCGATTGGATGCAGTACCGCCAATTACCATAATTCCAGAAATACAACTTGAAGGTATGAGCTTAGAACAGATTGCCTGGGAAAAAGGTGGTAAAATTTATATTTAAAATAAAAAAAGCCCCGAAGGGCTTAAATCTCAATTGGCGGGAGTATGTGGGAATCGAACCCACCCGTCGTGGTCTTAGCACGGCAACACAGTTTTGAAGACTGGCTAAAAGCTTTAACCTCTGTCCGCCCACTTATATATCTTGTGTTTAGTACATTTTGAAATTTGACTGCATATCAGTCCACCTCATATTTTACATGTTACACACAATTGAAATTAATGTCAAACATGATTCATTTTTAATTGCTTCACATCTATTAAAATAAAACCTCAAAACATATAAACTTATGATGAAATGGCTTTTCTTTCATATAATATAGTTAATAATTCTATTCGCATTCCGCTCCACTCATAATTTACATACAGCAAAAATCACATGAGTTTTAGCCATATGAGTTAATAACCGTTATGATTACTACAAGAAGATTATAAATAATACAATCTCACTAAATTCGCAATTACATCATATTTTCTATAGTTCTTCGTTACTTTAGCTAATTTATATAAAAGATATATATCTTTATTACAATAAATAACATTAAAGAGGATTTTAGTAAAATATGTAGAATTATAAAAAGAGATTAATATATTGCTGGGAGGTTATTAAATGAAAAAGTTCCTTACTGTTATAGGCATTATTTTTGTAATTGCAATAATAAGAATTGGATATGTAAGTCATAGTAAACAGATATTTTTAAATGAGAAAAGAGAATATGCATCAACCACTTTAGTCCAAGATTTTATTAAAAGCTCCGATAAAAGTGTTCAGCAATTTATGTCCGATTATTCAAGCAAGAATGAGGATAAATATATTCTTATACCTATAAAAGTTGATGACATTAATGAAAACTCAGACACTATTACATATGAGCTTGCTAATACTTCTATTGAATGTTTCTTTGATTATTATGTTGATAAAAATATCAAAAAAGGAAATATTTTGGTTATATCAGGCAATTTAAAACATTATGATGAATCAAACAATAAACTTGAGTTAGATAAATGCAGAGTTGAAAACTCATACCAAAATATGCTGACTAACTTTAAAACAGAAAATGACGAATTTAATCAAAAGGTAGCCAAATTACAACAAGATGCTAAGAACGAAGCGGATTCTAAAGTCAAAGCGGAAGCGGAAGCAAAAGCACAATTGGAAGAAGAAGCAAATAAAATTATAAGCACTGATTTTACTTCATTTGAAAAACCATATGCATCTAAGACAGAAATACAAAAAGATTCTTATTACAATTCAATTGAAGGAAGATATGTACAATGGACAGGAACTGTGAGAGAAGTAGATAAACATACTATCGGAGTGAAGTGTCTTGATTCTACTGTTACTGAAGATTTTATAGCAATTGTTTCCTCCTCTGAAGAAAGCAAGCTAATGGATATACAGATGGGGAGTACAATAACAATTAAAGGCAAGATAAGTCAACAAGAAGGTAATATCTTACCATGGGCTTTACATGATTGTATTATTGTTAAGTAATCATAATTTAATATTATTATCTAAGCGGGACATTTAATAACCCGCTTTTCTTTTTTATTCGTAAAAGTACACCTTTAAGAATAATTAAATTTAATATATAATTTCATTCGCAAACATCATATATGTAATTTTACGCATGTTCGCAAACGCTATTGACATTTACGAACATATTATAATATAATTATATTATAATAAAATTTGAAAGGAAGCGGCTAAAATGAGCTCTAAAAAAATATTCGGCTATGTAAGAGTGTCCAGTAAAGAACAAAATATAGACAGACAAATAATAGGATTGAGAAAATACATTACAGATGAGAGAAATATAATTATAGATAAATCTAGCGGAAAAGATTTTGATAGAGCAGGATATGCAGCATTAAAAACCTATGCAAGAGAAGGCGATGAAATTTATGTGAAATCGTTAGATAGACTCGGGAGAAATAAGCGTCAAATAAAACATGAATTAGAATACTTTAAAGACAATGGAATTTTAATTAGGATTTTAGATGTTCCAACTACATTAATAGACCTCAAACAATTTGGAGAAATGCAAAAGGCTATATTTGACATGATAAATAATATCCTTATTGAAGTTCTAGGAATGATTGCAGAACAAGAAAGAAATACCATTAAGCAAAGGCAAGCTGAAGGAATATCCGCTGCTAAATCAAAAGGGAAACATTTAGGAAGACCAAAGGCAAATTATCCTAATGATTTCACAAAATATTATAAGCTATGGAAAAGCGGACATATAACAGCTACAAAAGCTATGGAACTTTTAGAACTAAAAAGAACTACATTCTATAAACTAGTAAAGCAGTATGAAAGCAGATTTCAAAAATAACATTATCAATATAAAACACCTCCCACCTTTAGTATGTATTCTGTATGAATAATCGGAACTTAGTGAGATTTTTTGGTAAAATTAAATAAACATTTTTATAGTCTTATTTTATAAGGCTATTTTTTATTTTATTTAAAAATTATGTTTGAAATATATATATAAATACAAAAATATATATTGTAATCTTGTTCTACAATTCTTAAATAAAGGAGGTGATTATAATGGAAGATTTTTTCACAATAGATGTAAGGGGTAAAGATGAGTCCCCTAATGATTCTTCAATATTAGTGCTCATTAATAAAGACCTAAAAAAGCAGGCACAGGCAATTGCTTTAGCCAAGAACGAAACTTTAAGTAAAATAGTTAGAGAGTTCATAATGAACTATGTAGAAAAAAACATGAAAACTAATAAGAAAATTGTAACAAAAAAAACAAGAAAGATAAAAAGTATTTAATATAATAGCATAGTTGGTAAATGCAGATTTTTAGATGGATAAGAATATTAATTTATTAAAAATTGCCGCTAAATTTAACATTTTCTCTTATAGTTGGTATTAGTATTTTTACCCTTGTAAGTAGGATACAAACAAAAAGGTAGTGTAATATTATAGGTTGGTAAGGTGATTACTAAATGTTATTATTACTTATTTAGGACATGCCCAAACAGGCATAATGAGTAATATAGTTATTTTTTATTTTTATTCTTATTTTTCTATGTCCATTTTGCCATATGTTTTTGCCTAAATGGGCACATTCCTTATGCCTTTAATGGCATAGCCCATATGTGTCCATTTAGCATCATAATAATAAAGGAGGGACTTTAAGTGCAATATGCACAATTTGATAAAGGCATTTTACATGATAATAGCTTAAGTCAAAATGCAAAAAAGACTTATATTTCATTGGTTTACTTTAGAAATTTTACTACAGGAGAATGTTTTCCCTCAAGAAGTTCTATGTCTAGCATTTTTGGTATGAAAATTCATAATATAGATAAGGGCTTAAAAGAGCTTGAGGAGCACGGCCACATTAAGAAAACTAAACGAAGCAAAGGTAATACCAAGAAACTTACAAGCAATAGTTATGAAATTGTTGATTGTATCAGCATTTTAATAAAAAACAAAAAAACACCTAAACGTCGTAACAGGGAATGGACTGGAGAAGTTAAGGAGGCAGAGCAACACAGAAAATTTAATTCTGTAGTAAGTCTCTAAAATAATAATTTTGGGGAGAATCATGGGAACGTCTCCCCATTTTCAATTATTATTTTAGTATTAATTAATATGTACTCCTACAAATTATAAACCTATAAAAATTTTATTTATATTATTGCTTTGAAGTTCTCTCAGATAAAATCCACTTATTTAGAAAGGCACTATTTTAAGTATTTATCAATTAAGCCTACCTGATTGTGCTTATTAATTAAATCAGTGCAATTAAGCTGGATATACCTTCTACACATAGCAAGTGTTGTATGTCCTAAAATCCTTTGCAGAGTGAATATATCCCCACCTCCTTTAACAAAATTTGTTGCAAATGTATGACGAAATACATGAGGTGTGCATCGAACTGATAAGCCTGCCCTCTTCCCTAATCTTGCAAAGCTAAGGATAATATTTTTCTTTTGAATTTGACCTCCATAAGTAGATTGAAATATATATTCGCAATTATCTCTCTCCGCTATTTTTAGTAATTCACCTATCAACTTACAAGTTTTCTTACTAATTGGCACTTGTCTAAATACCCTTGTTTTTGCATTCTCTGCCCTTATGTTAATAATACCCACTTTTATATTCACATCATCAATTTTAAGCTCGATTGCTTCTCCTACCCTAATACCACAATCAAGCATAAGTATCATTAATGTAAAATCCCTAAAACCGGAATATGTACCTTTATCTGATACTTTAAGTATTCTCTTTAAATCTTTATCTGAGAGCGGCTGTATTGTATCCTCAGGTACTTTTACAAGTTTAAGTTTTTTAGAGTAATCCACTGCTATCAGATTTTCATTGTATAGCCATTTTAAATAGCATTTAAGTGTTCTTAGTCTTATATTAACTGTGCAGGGTTTATAATGCTTTTCAAGCACCATATAGGACAAATAGCCACGAAAAACATCAATATTTGCATAACAGTCTGTTATAGACCGTTTATCACCTTGCAAATATTTCTTAAAATATCCCATTGTGACCCTATGCTCTTCAATAGTTCGTGAGGCCAGTCCCTCCAACGCCTTATTATGTATAAACCTTTCGTGTAATGACAGAAATTCCTCCATCAGCATACCAGTTTCACAATCTCCATTAATTGAGATAAACGGACTAAAATTCACTTCATCGGACAATTCAATTTTCCTCTTCCCCATTGAAAACACTCACTTTCTTAATTTTAGATTTGAAGTGAACGTGCATATCAGTCTATTCATTTTCACACAATTAAAAAAGTGCCTAACCAATTCTGAAGAATCAGCTAAACACTTGATATAGTAAGAGTTTGGCGGGAGTATGTGGGAATCGAACCCACCCGTCGTGGTCTTAGCACGGCAACACAGTTTTGAAGACTGGCAAGCACACCAGCACTTATCTACTCCCATTTCACACTTATTCATAATACAATATGAAATTATAGTTGTCAACTGATTTATAGCAAATTAAAATAATACTCTCTGGTCACCCTGCCGTTTTGTAAGCTTTATGGAGTCGAAGTGTTCCATAAGGGCCATTGCATATTTCCTGCTGGTGTCTAAGATGTCCCTGAGCTGAGCTACGGTTATACTACCGTTTCCCTTCAAATATTCAACCAGCATTTCCTTGCACTTGTGGTAGGCTTCTTTAGTAAAATAGCAGTCATCTGCCACCTTCACAACTACTCCTTCATCCAGCAGTGATTCAAAAACCATTTTAAAGTTTCTTGAATCGGTTTCCTTTGCTTCCAGTTCACTGTATTTTGGTGGAGAAAATTCATTCTGGCTGAACTGCTGGATTATGTTGCTCCTTAGACGCTCCTGTTCCACTGAATATTTTATTTCGAAGCCGTAAACTGAAATAAAATTGCTGTGAAGTTCAATTCTATGCCTGCTTTCCAGTATTGTCAAAAGCTCGTCATAAACCTTCTGCTTCATGCCCTTGCCAAATATCCTGTTTTTGATTTCTTCCTTGCTTATACCAAGCCTTAAAGGATTCTCCTTATGGTACTTTTCAAGTAGATCCGTCATGTCCTCAAGCTTTTTATTTATATATTCCATGTGCACATATACAGGCTTATCAGAGGAATTAAACTTAATAATTCTGCCGTCTTCCGCAAGTTTGTCCAGCTTGCCCTCCAGATCCTCTTCATTTTTTCCCATAGCCTTTAATATGTCTGCCAATTTAGGTAACTCCGGACTTAATTTTTTCACTGTATTTTCTACAATACTGGAGGAGCTTCCGCTTTCCTTTATTTTAAGCTCTTCGATATAACCGGGGTCAAATCTCTTGCCTTTTTTTGCAAGAGGCTCTATGATTACGCCACCGCCTATGGTGAACATGGGGGAATAATTCCTTATTACATACCTGTCATTCCTTTGGGCTGTCAATGGCTTCTCAAGCCTCAGCTGCACAAAGGCCTCCTCACCAGGCTTAACTTCTTCCTTGTCCAGTATAACCACCCTGCAGAGTATCTCGCTGGTTCCGTGATATAACCTTACTCTCTGTCTGTTCTCCAAGGGTTTTGGGGCGCTTTTAAGATAATACAGCCTGCAGTCCACCATCATAGAAGGCTCCATGATGCCCTCAACTGAAACTACATCTCCCCTGGCCACCTCAGTGGTTTTTATGTTGGATATGTTTAAAGCACATCTCTGACCCGCTTCTGCAATCTTTACCGGGTTATCATGAACCTGAATACCTCTTATCTTTGCCTTTACCATGGAAGGATAAACCTGTATCCACTGGCCCTCCTCCACCATGCCGCTGATTACAGTACCTGTTACTACTGTACCAAAACCACTGATTGAAAAAACTCTGTCTACCGGCAGACGGAAATGCCCACCGATGTCCTTGGTATCAACTTCACCGGTGATCATATCTATATCCTTTATCAGTTCCTGAAGGCCGGATTTTGTTTTGGAGGATACTGCATGAATAGGACTGTTCTCAAGGAATGTTCCCTTGAATTCCTCCTTTACTTCCTCCTTAACCATCTCCAACCATTCCTCATCTACCATATCAGCCTTTGTGAGTACTATAATACCTTTTTTAACATTCAACAGCTGAAGTATTTCAAAATGTTCTCTGGTCTGGGGCATAACACCTTCATCTGCAGCAACTACCAACAGAACAATATCTATGCTGCTGACTCCGGCAAGCATATTTTTTACAAACTTTTCATGACCTGGAACATCTATAATTCCAGCTCTTCTTCCTGATGGAAGGTCAAAATATGTAAATCCAAGATTTATGGAAATACCTCTTTCCTTTTCCTCCTGCAGTGTGTCCGTCTCCCTGCCTGTGAGGGCTTTTATTAGTGTAGTTTTACCATGGTCAATATGGCCTGCGGTTCCTATTACAATATGTCTCATACCTTCACCTCACATCTGTTTTGCCATGGTTTTAAAAGCATTTGCTATTTCGTCAAAATCACGGTCAAATATGGTTCTTAAATCCATAATTACCTCGTTATTGCTTACCCTTACTATGATAGGGATGTTTCCAAGCCTCAGCCTCTTTTCCATTTCATCTGCACTAAGCCTGTGAGAGGCCGCCTTAACTACATAGGTTTCAATTTTTTCTGCTGGCATGGAGCCTCCTCCAACCATTGAGTACTCCTTTGCAACGTTAAAATCAAAGCCATTATCAATAGAGGTAAGCTTATCGAGAAGAATATTTGCCCGTTCCCTGTGAATCTCACTGCTGCTCAAAATCATATACAAGGTTGGTATTTTCTCTACAGCGCTTTTTTCATCAAGATACAGCTTCATGGTTCCCTCAAGAGCTGCAAGAGTCATTTTGTCAATCCTAAGAGCCCTGGTTAGCTGGTTCTTTTTCATCCTGTCAATGTATTTCTTTTTGCCTACTATTATGCCTGCCTGAGGTCCGCCCAGCATTTTGTCTCCGCTGAAGGTAACTACATCTGCTCCCTTCCTGATGCTTTCCTGAACTGTTGGTTCGTAGGTAAATCCGTATTTTGAAAAATCCACCAGGGTTCCGCTTCCTATATCCTCCACAACAGGAATGTCTCGTTCTTCCCCTAGAGCTGAAAGCTCTTCCAATGAAACTTCTTCCGTGAAGCCAAGTATTTTGAAGTTTGAAGTGTGCACCTTAAGCAGCACCCCTGTATTATCATTAATATTGTTTTCATAATCATAAAGATGGGTTCTGTTTGTGGTACCAACCTCCACCAGCTTTGCACCACTGAAGGTCATAACATCAGGCACCCTGAAGGATCCCCCTATTTCCACCAGCTGTCCTCTGGATACTATTGCTTCTTTGTTTTTGCATAAGGTATTCAACACCAGCATAACAGCTGCGGCATTATTGTTCACCACCATAGCTGCCTCTGCCCCGGTAACCTTTTTTATAATATCCTCCACATGTGAGTACCTGGAGCCCCTGCCACCCTTCTTTATATCATATTCAAGGTTGTTATAATTCATGGATACATTAATTACTTCATTAACTGCTTCTTCATTAAGAATTGACCTTCCAAGGTTTGTATGGATAACTACCCCTGCAGCGTTTATAACCCTCCTGAGCCTTGGTTTCTTTTTTTCTTCAATGTTGGTTATAAAGCTGCTGATTATTGAATCTCTGTCTACTTCAACGCACTGGTCCTTCAATATGCTTTCTCTTGTTTGATCTATGGTTTCCCTTAAAGCATCCAGCACCAGCACCCTGAGGGTATTACCAAGATAGCCTTCCACTACGGCTTCCTTCATCAAATCATCTATTTTAGGTAATTTCCTAAGCAAATCTTTTTTATCCATAAGCTTTCTCCAATCTAACTTACAATAATATATTTTCCTGTATAGCTTTCAGCTTCACCGATAACCGCAGAAGCAAGCTCCAGTCCATTTAATTCCTTCATAATAATTTCAGCTATGTCTTTTTTGCAGGTTATGAGAAGTCCTCCTGAGGTCTGGGGATCAAACAATATATCCTCCATCCATAAAGGCACCTTGTTAAACTCATATTTTCCATTTAAATAATTTCTGTTATTATAGGAACCCTCTGGCACCAGGCCAAGCTCCGCATATTCCTTAGCTTCCTGCAGGTATGGTATTCTGTCCTTGTATAACTTTAATGTGACATTGGAAGCACTAGCCATTTCATAGGCATGACCCATAAGACCAAAGCCAGTTATGTCTGTGCATGCGCTTAATTTGTATTTTGCAACAATTTCACCTGCATATTTATTTAAGGTTGTCATCACCTTAACAGCTTTGTTATAGGCTTCCGTGGAAGCAATTTCACCCTTGATTGCAGTGCTGATTATACCTGTTCCAAGAGGCTTTGTAATTATCAATATATCCCCAGGTTCAGTACCATGATTCTTCAGGATTTTATCTGGATGAACAATTCCCATAACAGAAAGTCCATATTTCGGTTCCTCATCATCTACTGAATGTCCCCCTATAACCACAGCTCCTGACTCTATAACCTTGTCTGCTCCGCCCTTGAGTATTTCTCCAAGAACGTCAATAGGCAGGCATGAAGGGAAACATACTATGTTTAATGCTACAGTAGGCTTTCCGCCCATGGCATATATGTCACTCAAAGAATTTGCAGCAGCAATTTGTCCAAAAGTGTATGGGTCATCCACCACTGGTGTAAAAAAATCCAGAGTTTGTATTACTGCCATATCTTCGGTTAATTTATAAACTGCAGCATCATCTGAAGTTTCTATCCCAACCAGCAGATTTTCATCCTGCATCTTGGGAAGTTTATCGAGTATCTTTGAAAGGGTCTCCGGCCCTATTTTAGCTGCTCACCCTGATGTTCTTGATAATTCTGTTAATCTTTTCGTCATAATTCTACCTCCCAAAATTCTCATAAAGTAACATAATCATTATATAATATATTGTTTGAATTTAAAACAACTACCTCGCTTCAATTTTATCCTTAAACTTCTCCAAAGTCTTATCTCCTATCCTTCCCACTTTTTTAAGATCCTCCACCGAAGAGAAGCCCCCGTTCTTTTCCCTGTAATCAATAATCTTCTGGGCAGTAACCTCGCCTATTCCCGGCAATGTCATAAGCTCCTCCCTGGAGGCTGTATTTATATTGATTACATCGCTGCCTTTACTGCTGTTGGATAATGTAGAATTACCCTGCCTTAGTATTGTATCTACATAGATGTAATCTTCATCCTTTAGTTTTTTCGCCAGATTAAGCCTGGTTTTATCTGCATTTTCAGTAAATCCGCCGGAGGCCTTTACCGCATCCTGAACCCTGCTGTCAGACTGCAGCTGATAAACGCCGGGACACTTTACCTCTCCGTTAACATATACAGATATTGTTTTAGCTTCAGTTTTTACAGTATCAATGTTTTCCTTGAACATATCATTGCTGTCCTTGCTTTCAGCAGGCCTGGATATATAATAGCCAGCTGCGAGAAAAACTAAAAATAATACAAATATAACTATGGATCCGATGAATTTCTTTTTATTTTTCATTAATGCCTCCTGAAACTTCCATAATGTTAAAATTATTGACAAATAGCTAAATTTAAAGTCGCACAGGCAGTTTTTTTTTGCTATAATTGTGATTAGTAATATACCGGAGGTAACCATGAAAAAATTAACTGCATTAATTATTCTTCTAATCATGATTCTTTCACCCCTGGCCACTAATGTTGAAGCAAGCTCCAGTGAACCTTCCGTTTCTGCAGACAGCGCTGTTTTAATGGATGCCGCCACTGGAGAAATATTATATTCAAAGAATATGAATACGGCATACCCGCCAGCCTCCACCACTAAAGTTATGACTGCCCTTTTAACTCTGGAAAACTGCAAACTTGATGATGTGGTCACTGTAGGAAAAAAACCTCCTCTGGCGGATGGCAGTAAAATTTACATATTTGAGGGAGAACAGCTTAAGGTGAAGGATCTTCTTTACGGACTGCTGCTGCCCTCTGCAAATGACTGTGCGGAAGCTCTGGCTGAACATATAAGCGGCAGTATTGATGAATTTGCTGTTCTAATGAATAAAAAAGCAAAGGAACTTGGGTGCAAAAATACAAACTTTGTTAATCCCAGTGGATTGTATGATGAAAATCATAAAAGCTCAGCCTATGACCTGGCTCTGATTTTAAAGG
Organism: uncultured Clostridium sp.; assembly: GCA_937927335.1. Lineage (GTDB taxonomy): Bacteria > Bacillota > Clostridia > Clostridiales > Clostridiaceae > UBA699. The sequence goes on along the minus strand of CALBDU010000004.1, from coordinate 238,400 downwards.
AGCTTTCAAAGTATAAGGAGTTTTCTGAAATAGCCACAACACTGTCCTATAAAATCCCTGCATCAAATAAAAGTACAGTGGAAAGACCCTTGTGGAACGAAAACAAACTGATTCAGAAATACTCAGGCTACTATTACCCATACTGTCTGGGAGGCAAAACAGGCTACACAGTGCAGTCAGCCCATTCCTACGTTTCCGTTTCTGAAAAAAATGGCCATAAGCTCATAGTTGCACTGGTGCACGATACCCAGAAAACGTTTTTTCAGGATGCCATTAATCTTTTCAATTACGGATATACAAATTTTGAATATGTAAAAATATATTCAAAGGATGATTTTGTTGAAAATTATACGAAAAATAACCTGACTGTCCCTTTGCTGGCAGCTAATGATTTTTACTATTTGAAGGAAAAGGGCACAAACCCGGAAATAAGCCTTAAACTATCAGACAGGGATCTAAGCCTGAAATATTTTTCATATGGAGATACTGTTACATCTGCAGATGTATACCTGGATAATAAGCTCACAAGAACTTTGGAGCTTAAAAGCGCAGTTAATCATAAGCTGGATAAGATAATTATTGGGAATTATTATCTTGCCGCTGCACTTGCCGTACTAATAACAGCCTCCATAGTATTATTTATAATTAAGAGAAATAAAAAAATAAGGAATAGATAACTTAATGCGGTTATCTATTCCTTAACTTTTCCAGCAATAATTTCATATCCTCAGGCATATCAATTTCAAGGCTTATTATCTTTCCGTCTCTTGGACCTGGAAAAGAAAGCTTGTATGCATGCAGTGCCTGCCTGTCAATAAATTCATCCTCTTTATCATCGTTATAAAGGGTATCTCCAAAAAGAGGATGACCTAAATGTGCCAGATGAACACGTATCTGGTGAGTCCTTCCAGTTTCCAGCTGCAGCTCCACCAGGTCAGCTTCAGGTGTACTTTCCAGCACCTTGTAATGAGTTATGCTGTTCTGACCCCTTTCATCAATGACTCTCTTCACTCCAGCCTCCTCAGGCTTGTAAATGGGGGCGTCTATTGTGCCCTCCTTGTTTTCAAGATTCCCATGGACAATTGCCAGATACCTTTTATCAAAACTCCCCTTATGCATATCCCTTGCTAAAGACATATGTGCAAACTGGTTTTTTGCCACCAGTATGAGCCCCGAGGTATTCATGTCCAGTCTGCTTACCAGCCTCACTATACAGTCCTCACCTTGCTCCTGGAAATAATATAGGAGTCCATTGGCTAAAGTTCCTGACTGATAGCTTTTTGTGGGATGCACCACCATGAAGGGCTTCTTGTTTACCACAATTACATCCTTATCTTCATATATTATTTCCAGCGGAATTTCCTCAGGATTTATATTCTGGCTCTCGTCCTTGGACACATCAAGCTCAATGCGGTCTCCACCCTTTACCACGTAGCGCATGGTTACAATTTTACCGTTTACGCTGATTCGTCCATCTCTGGAGGCGCTTCTAATAAGTCTGCTGGAAAGCTCCTCTGTATGCTTCAGATATTCTCTGAGCTTTTTCCCGCTGTGGATCTCATCTACCACCAAAACAACTTTATTCAAAATTATTTCTCCTTTAATAAAAAGGAGCAAGTAATTCTTGCCCCTAAATGTTATACTAATGCAATTAATTCAATTTCAACTGTTGCGCCTTTAGGAAGCTTAGCAACCTGTACGCAGGATCTTGCAGGCATATCTTTTTTGAAATATCTTCCGTATACTTCATTAACCACTGCAAAATCATTCATATCAGTTAAAAATACAGTAGTTTTAACAACCTTGTCAAAGCTTGAGCCTGCTTCTTCCAAAACAGCCTTTAAATTTTCAAGAGATCTTTCAGCAGCTTTTGCCACATCTCCTGTAACTAAATCTCCAGTAGCGGGATCCAGTGGAATCTGTCCTGATGTAAATAAGAAATTCCCAGCAACAACTGCCTGTGAATATGGTCCTACTGCACCAGGTGCCTTTGTTGTACTAATTATTGTTTTTTCCATGAAATTACCCTCCTATATATTTATCAATTACCTGAAGGCTTGTAATTTTCTCCAAGTAATATTATTATATCAAAATTTCCTGACTTTTGGCTATTTGTTTCAATATTTTCAATTTTGAATTCATTTTTTACAGTGGACATTAAGGAATTATCTATACCGTAAAGCATCATTTTTGAGCTTTGCGACCTTGTGCCGTTACCTGTAACGATATTTGTGAAGCCTTGCTGTTTAAGTTTGGCAGCATAGTTTGCTGCAAGACCGTTGATATTAGTACCGTTCAAAACTTCTATTTTCAGCTTGGATTTGTCTAGCTTCACCTGTGACTCTGCTACCTCTGCAGAGGATGTTTCGCCTCTTATAACAGAAAGAAGCTGTGCATTATCCTTTTCACTGTAAACGAAGTATGATACATTGTTAATCATGGGGGTAGTACCCTTTAAAGTAGCCATTGTTATCTTTGATTTGTCAATTTTCACAAATTTATATGCATACTTTAAAATATCATCAGGAGACATATTGGTGGTTACATACTTAGGAACTATGGCCATAATGGATGGGATCTTTGTAACAATAGCCGCACTCTTAAATTTCTCCATTACCTTTTCGATAAAAAGGTGCTGGTTGTTAATCCTTCCAAGGTCTCCATCCGCAAGACCAGAACCATCATTGTTCTTTCTCCATCTAAAAAATTCCTCTGCCTTTTCTCCATCAAGATGAACGGTCTGACCTTTTCTAAAATATATGTGCAGATTCTGGCTGGCATCGTCATATATCATATTTTGGGCAATGTACATATCCACACCGCCTATAGCGTCAATGATCTTTCTAAAGCCTGCATAATTGATTCTGGCGGTATAGTTGATATCTACATTTAATAGATCTTCCACTGCTGTAACTACATAATTTTTTCCTCCAAGAGCATTGGCAGCATTTATTTTCTGATTCTGCCCCTTAATTTTAATAAGAGTGTCTCTTGGTATTGATACCACATGAATTTCTTCGGTTTTCGGATTATAGTTAAGCAGAATTATTGTGTCAGTCCTTCTCTGGTCTTCAGCCACATTAACTTTAGTATCTCCAATATCCACTCCGGTTATTAATATATTCACAATGCCGTCATCCTTAACCTCAGTGGTATAATTGGGCCCCGAATCTGTGGAATCTGTACCTTTGGAATCCGAACTAAAATTAAGAAGGTAGGAATAAACAAAGCCTCCCAGGCAAAGCATCACCACCAGGATAAAGGAAATAGCTATAAGCATTCTAAATCTTTTCTTTGGCTTTCTTCCCAAGCTCTTCACCTGCGACTTTCCAGGATAAGATAATTTCTTCCCTGAATTGAATCAGGGTGAATCATCTGCCCTTTTTCTATAACATACTTAATTGTGGAATCAAAGGCATATATAAGAGTCTTATCCAAGTCCTCATATACTGCCTTTCTCATATCCTCAACTCCGGGAAATTCTCTTAAGGGTTCAACATAATCAGCTATATAAATAATTTTTTCCAGTCCGCTCATTTCTTTTCTTCCAGTGGTATGGTAAAACACAGCATTAAAAATATCCTGATCCTCAATGCCCATTACTTCCTTTGCTATAATTGCACCCACTGCTCCATGAAGCAGCTTTGGACTATCCATACACACTTCTCCAATTTCCATGCCGCTGCTGCATGCAATTTCCAGAAGCTCCTCACCAGATTTATCCTTGGCACAGTCATGAACCAGACCGGCCAACCGGGCTTTATCCACATCCAGCTTATAGAGTTTTGCAAGCTCTACTGCCGTGTCCCTGACACTTAGCGAATGTTCAAACCTTTTGGGCCTGAGATTTGCGCCCAGATACTCAATTATTTTACCCTCACTCCACATTAAATATCACCCTTTACTTATACAAATTAAATTGTATTATTAAGTTATTCACGCTTTCCGGCAAAAGGCTGCTGACATTTCTGCCTGCAGCAATATCCTCCCTTATTCTGGTGGAGGATATGTCAAGAACTGGCATATCAAGAAAAATGGACCTGTTAAAATACTTGCTTTTCTTCACATCACTAAAATCGTATCCAAGCCTATTATATACGACAAAATGACATAATTCAAATATTTTATCTGTATTTTTCCAGTTCTCTACCTCCATAAGGCAGTCAAGGCCGGTAAGGAAATACCATTGGGTGTCCTTTTCAAGCTCATTGAAATACTCCAGGGTTTTATATGTGTAGCTCAAGGATTTGCTGTTTAATTCATAATCGCTTATTTCAAATTTGGGTTCACCGCGAATTGCCATCTTAACCATCTCATATCTTAAATATGGGTGGGTGATATTTTTTTCAAGCTTATGAGGAGGCCTTGCACTGGGCATGAAAATAACTGAATTTAGGGCCAGATCCTCTACCGCCCTGTGTGCAACATATAGATGTGCATTGTGTATAGGATCGAAGGTCCCCCCAAATATTGCTTTTTTCTTCATGCCTATGGCTCAGGGAACTCTATTTTAGGATTTTTACTGGACTTCCTGTAAAGCACCAGTTTATTTCCTATAGCCTGAACTCCCTGGCAGTTCAGGGCTTCACATAATATGTCAGAAGCTTCCCTGGCCTTAAAGCCGCTGTTGTTCAGCACTGAAATCTTTATTAGTTCCCTGGCTTCCAGGGCATCATCAACCTGTTTGATAAATGCTTCCTGGATTCCATCCTTTCCAACGTTAAATATGGGATTCATATTGTTGGCTAAAGATCTGAGATAGCTTCTCTGTTTACTTGTTATCATAACCGTACCTCCTGTTTAAACTAAAAACTCAAATTCAAAGCCGTTAAGATTTACCATGTTGCCATCCTCAATGCCCATTTCCTTAAGCTCATCAAGAACTCCCTTGTTCTGAAGCACCTTATGGAAATACCTCAGTTCATTAGGGTCATTTACATTAACACTGGCCAGAAGCCTATCCACAAAGCTTCCCTCCACATAGAAGGTGTCTCCTTCTTTTCTGATGGTATAGGTAAATCGCTTTTCCTCTGGAATAAATTTTTCTTCTTCGCTTATTTCCATATCGGTTACAGGAATTGTGCTCAAAAGCCTTCCTGCTTCCTTCATTAGCTCCTCTACTCCTTGGTTTGTAGCTGCAGATATTTTAAATACCTTATCATATCCCAGTTCCTTTATCTTTTTGCTGAACTCTTCAAAATTGCTGTCATCCTCCAGCATATCACATTTGTTGGCTGCAATTATCTGAGGCCTATCCCAGAGCTTCACACTATATTTTTTAAGCTCTTCATTTATTTTGAGAAAATCCTCATAAGGATCTCTTCCTTCCAATCCAGAAATATCAACCACGTGTATTAGAATCCTTGTTCTTTCTATGTGCCTTAGGAAGTCCAGCCCAAGGCCCACGCCTTCTGCCGCTCCTTCAATTATACCTGGTATGTCCGCTATGACAAAGCTCTGCATACCTGGTACGGCAACCACGCCAAGGTTAGGGCTCAATGTGGTAAAGTGGTAATTTGCAATTTTCGGTCTTGCCTTTGATACCACTGAAAGCAGTGTGGATTTACCAACGTTAGGGAAGCCTACAAGTCCCACGTCCGCTAAAAGCTTCAGCTCAAGATTAATCCATCTTTCCTCCCCAGGCATTCCAGGCTCTGCAAAGTCTGGCGCCTGTCTGGTAGGTGTAGTAAATCTGGCATTGCCCTTTCCGCCCTTTCCGCCTTTGGCAACCACATATTTATCATCTGGATGCGATAAATCCGCCATGACCTTATTTGACTCCACATCCCTGATTACCGTGCCCATTGGTACCTTAATTATCATGTTTTCTCCATCCTTGCCGTAGCACTTGGAGCCGGAGCCGTTAGTTCCTCTTTCAGCCTTATATTTTCTATGATAGGTGAAATCCAGCAATGTTGTCATGTTGGGATCAACCTGGAGCACCACGTCGCCTCCCCTGCCACCGTCGCCACCGTCAGGTCCGCCTAAAGGAACATATTTTTCTCTTCTGAAGGATATTGCGCCATTGCCGCCGTCTCCCGATTTTACAAACACCTTGGCGGTATCTATAAACATATAACCTACCTCCTTATTTTAAAAAAGGCACCCAAATAAGGGTGCCTTAAAAGTTACTATTCAGCTACAACTTCATCAATAATTTCTATATCTAAAGGATATACGCTAGCTTTTTTCTTGTCTCTTCCAAGTCTTTCGTATTTAACAACACCATCTATTTTTGCAAATAGTGTATCGTCTGATCCTCTACCTACATTATTACCAGGATGAATTTTAGTTCCTCTTTGTCTAACTAATATATTTCCAGCTAAAACGAACTGGCCGTCTGCGCTCTTAGTTCCAAGTCTCTTGGATTCACTGTCTCTTCCGTTTCTTGAGCTACCTACTCCTTTTTTATGAGCAAATAACTGAAGGTTCATAAGTAACATGGTACTACACCTCCTCTACCAATACTTTTATATATTTACCGTAACTTTGTTCCATACATTCCAGGCCTGACAACATGGTTTCCATCAAAATTTGGCATTTTTCAAGTTCCTCCTCAGAGAGCCCTCTGAGATTGATATGCAAAAATCCATCTTCACAACTTATGGCTGCGGGCACCTTTAATATGTCCGTTATTCCATTAGCAATCATGATAGTACTTGCCGATACAGCACTGCATACCAGGTCGTAACCTGCCTCCGCATAGCCTGCGTGGCCTGCCGCCTTAAATTCAACTAGTTTGTTCGATACCCTTGAAAATACAGTCTTAACCATTATTAAGCTTCAATTTTTTCAATTTGAAGTTTTGTGTATGGCTGTCTGTGTCCCTGTCTTTTTCTGTAGTCGAGCTTTCTCTTATACTTGAAAACAAGAACTTTTTTGTTTTTTCCCTGAGCTAAAACCTTTGCTGAAACCTTTGCGCCTTCAACAGCAGGCTTTCCAACAACTACCTGGCCATCAGCCTTGCTAACCATAAGTATGTTGTCAAAATCAACATTAGAATCAACCTCGGCATTCAGCTTTTCAACGTATATTACGTCTCCTTCTGAAACCTTGTATTGCTTTCCTCCAGTAACTAAAACTGCGTACATTAAATACACCTCCCCTATCCAGTCTCGCCATTGCAGGTACATAAAATATGTTTAAAAACCTGTTATGAGCGGTCTACAAATGCCATTGTAACATATCTGATTTTTTTTGTAAAGCATTTTAACCATAAATCTTGAACTGCTGCAGGCCTTGCAGCTGGGAATCAAAAATCAAAGGCTCCAGCCTGAAGGTCTCACCGTTGAAAAAGGTTAAATAAACCGTTTTATCCATGGCTCCTATACTGGTTATAAAGTTGGATACGTCAGTTTTAATATCATCTTCATAGCTATAGGGCATTCTTATATGTATATCCTTTACCTCCCTGCTGTTATTGAGTCTGACTATTTCATTTCGCATAAGCACACAGAGGTAGGAAAACTTCACCCTTTTCCCCCTGCCTCTGCAGACTTCACAATCCTCCTCAATAAATTCACCGATGGATCTTCCGATTCTTCTGCGGGCTATCTGCACCAGATTTAATTCAGTAAAATCATAAACAGTGGTTTTGCTCTTGTCATTTTCAAAGGCAGCTCTGATCAAGGATAAAATTTCCTTTTTATATTCCCTTTTATCCATATCAATAAAGTCCACCACGATAATGCCGCTTAAATTTCTTAATATAATCTGCCTTGCAATTTCTGAGGCAGCCTGAACATTGGTTAGGTAAGCTGTTTTTTCAATTGAGCTTCCTTTAACATTTTTACCAGAATTTACATCTATGACATACATAGCTTCAGTTCTATCTATTACAATATAGCCGCCGCAGGGAAGATTCACTCTTTCATGCCTGAGATTCAATATTTCCCTTTCTATTCCGAAATAATCAAAAATTGTTCTTTCACCCTCATAAAAGACTATTTCAGGAGCAACGTCACTGTTGTTTTGAATAAACTTATTTACAAATTGAAGGTCCTCTTTAGAATTCACATACATTTTAGCTGTTTCGGAATCAATCTTATCCCTTAAAACTTTACCCAAAATGCCGCCATCATTGAAAATCAAACCTATATTTGCTGTAAACTCAGCCTTTTTAACAAGCTCCCGGTATTCTGAATATAGGTTTTCCACTTCCTTGTTTATGGTTTCCACACCTACATTTACAGCATTTGTCCTTATCATTAGCCCAATATCCTTAGGCCTTTTTATTTCCCTGGCCATGGCTGCCTTATATTCATCACTTTCAATTTTTTTGGAGAATACAAGTTCTCTTGATAAGGTCTGCAACACAGAATACCTCCCCGGCAGACTTAAAGCATTAGTGACCTTGGCACCCTTGTTTTCCGTATCCTCCTTCACTACCTGCACCAGAAGCTCATCGCCTTTTTTAACTTTTGTATTATTAAATTTCGAATCCAGATACATATATACATTTTTTTTATGTCCAATATCCAGGAATGCACATTTAATTGCTGGAATAATATTTTTTACAATGCCCTTGTAGATCTCACCTGCAACAGGCTCACAATTTTCTTCCTCCACAAAGCATTCCAGGAGCTTTGAATTTTCTTTTACGGCAATTCTAAGCAGCCAGTCCTGTCTTTCTATATAAATTTCCTTCAGTGAAATCACCTCATCCTTGCATATTTATATAGTGGTATAAGCTTTCTGTCATGGATTGCATACATTTCCTTGCGCTTGATATCCACAAAGGCTTCATTATCACTGTTCGAAGTATTTTCTTTTATATACTGAGCCAACAGCTCTGCTGAAAGATTTTCACGGCTTCCGCAGCTTAAAACTCCATCTACAATAAGAGTGCTGCCGGATATTCTGTATTCAATTTTCTTAACCATTGGCTTTATATCCACTTCTTTTTCAAGTTTCTTGCTCTTTTTAAGAATATTCCAGGCAGGCTTATTCATTAGAGTTTCCATTTCCTTATTAAGCTCAGAGGAATCCTTATATCTGATCCGAATGGTATAAAGGGCTGCATCCACCTCTGCCATGCCCCTGAAAACCTTCTTGTTTTCCTCTTCCTTTATCTTAACCACTTCATATATTTTTATACCGCCGGGAGCAACCCTGTTGAGAGCCTCCTTAATATTTTCCTCCGGCACTTCCTCTGTAAATGATGCATCCATGTAATCCCCGCTGGAATAGACACCTACTGCCAGGGGCTGGGCCAGAGACAGATTTATATGGGGATTGAAGCCCTGTGAATACATAACAGGCAGTCCCGACCTTTTCATCATTCTTTGGATCGTCCTCATAAGGTCCAGGTGAGCTACAAATTTTATTTCACTTTCCTTTGAAAACTTAATTAAATAACGCACCCTCAAAGCACTTCCCTTCCAAATTAACATTAACTCCGCAGTTTGAGCACTGCATTCTGCAGTCAGGAGTTACCACTGCCTGCTTAGCTCTTTCATTTTCCGATATGAGGTAATCCTTATTCACGCCGGTTTCAATGAAGTCCCAGGGAAGCACCTCGTCATATTCCCTTTTTCTGTGGGCATAAAAATCTCCGTCCACACCACATTCCTCCAATGCTGACATCCATGTGTCAAAGCTGAAATATTCAGACCAGCCGTCAAATTTTGCGCCCTTTTCATATGCCCTGATAAGCACCTCGCACAGCCTTCTGTCTCCTCTGGCAAAAACAGCTTCAAGATAGCTTACCGGAGTTTCATGCCAGCTGTAGTTAACCTGTCTGCTCCTTATTGAGGATCTTAATATCCTGATTTTTTCCTGAACCTGCTCCATTCTTATTTGAGGCTCCCATTGAAATGGAGTAAAGGGCTTAGGAACAAATATAGATGTGCTTAAATTAACCTTCAAGCCCTTTTTCCTATCATCCTTAGGAACCTTGTAATATTCATCAACAACCTTTTGGGCAAGCTCAGCTATACCCTGTATATCCTCATCCATTTCCAAGGGCAGACCTATCATGAAATAAAGCTTGATAGTTGACCAGCCTGATCTGAAGGCACTGCCTACAGAATCCATCAAATTCTGCTCTGTTACCCCCTTGTTGATTATATCCCTCATCCTTTGGGTACCAGCTTCTGGTGCAAAGGTCAGTCCGGTTTTTCTTACCTTCTGAATCTGCTTTATAAGTTCTACTGAAAAAGAGTCAATTCTTAAGGATGGAAGGGATACTCCCACCTTATCCTGCTCATATTTTTCAGCCAGTGATAAAACCAGGTTTTGGATATCGGAATAATCGCAGATGCTTAAGGAGGTAAGTGAAATCTCATCATACCCAGTGTTTTTAATAAGCCTATCTGCCAGCTCCAAAAGCTTTTCACGGCTCTTCTCCCTTACCGGCCTGTATATCATTCCCGCCTGGCAAAACCTGCACCCTCTGGTACATCCTCTGAAGGTTTCCAAGACGATTCTATCATGAACAATTTCATTATAGGGAACAATGAACTTATCAGGATAGTGAACATTATTAAAGTTTGTTATAATTCTTTTCTTAACCTTTGCAGGAATTCCTTCCTCCACTGGATAAAATCTTTTTATTGTACCATCCTGATTATATTCTGTTTCGTATAGGGAAGGTACATAAACGCCCCTGATTTGGGCTGCTTTTTTCAGGTAAGTTTTTTTCCCCTGCCCTTTGCATTCCTTGTAAAGATCCAGCAGTTCATTTACAACTTCCTCACCTTCACCAAGAACTATCAAATCTGCAATGGCATAAAGAGGTTCAGGATTATAGGCACATGGACCTCCTAGCATAATTATTGGATCCTCTTCACTTCTATCTGAAGACCTTACTGCAATATCTGCCATATTCAGCATGTTAAGTATATTTGTATAGCTCATTTCATACTGAAGAGTAAAACCCAGAAAGTGGAACTCCTTTAGAGAATCCCTGCTTTCCAAACCATATAGAGGAATATGATTTTCCCTGAGCTGCCTTTCCATGTCAGGCCATGGTGCAAACACTCTTTCACACCAGGTATCCTTTCTTTCATTTAATACATAATATAAAATTTTCATGCCTAAATGGGACATTCCTACCTCATACACATCGGGGAAGCAGAAGGCATATCTTATATCTACCTCCTCCTTTTGCTTTTTGTATGAATTTAACTCTCCGCCCGTATATCTGGCCGGTTTTTCAACTCTGCTCAATATATCATCAGTTATCCTGTTCATTTTTATCCTCCTTGCGTGTTTCTAACAATTTTATATTGTATCATAGTGCAACCTTATATTCTATAAAAATCTATTATCCATGTATTCCTCAAGAGTCATATTTCCGAATTTCTTCAACGCATCTATTATCTCATCCTCATAAATAATATCCATTACCTTCATTTCTTCATCCAGAATCATAAATATATTATACCTGTTTTTTTCCACCAATGCCAAGGTACTTACAAGATCCAGCTTGAAGTATACAGAAGTGCTGTGGTTTTGTATAAATCCCCTTTGTATAAAATTTACCCTTTTTTTAATTATATCCCCCATAATAATGTATGATATCCTTTCTCTTTCCTTAATGCAGGAAATTATGATAAAAATACCGGCTACCCCCAAACTGAAATTGTTTTTGCCATGGAGCTCCAGACACAAGTACAAAAATATCATTAGTATTCCAATGAACATGCTTATACCTAACATTATTATATTTGCTCTTTTATATATGGCTTTGAAAAGGAGAGCTGCTCTAAGCACCCTGCTGCCATCAAGGGGAAATGCAGGTATCAGATTGAAAACTCCAAGGCACAGGTTTGTTGCTGCTGCTATATACAGTATACTGCTGTGAAGCTCAAAATAGAGGCAGTAAAAAATAACAGCTGCAATTATATTGGAAAGTGGACCCGACAGTGAAATCAGAATATCCTGGGCAGGATCTGCGTCTTCTATAGATTCCAGCTTCAATTTCGCTCCGGTAATGGTTATTTCTGCATCAAATCCAGAAAAGCCAAGAGCTCTTGCAGCCAGGTAATGCATAACTTCATGAAACAGGACAGAAACTACCGATATTAATATCTCTCCTCTAAAGCCTGCAATTATACAGATAATAACATATGGGAAAAAATATCTGCTTACCTTAATCACTTTATGACCTCAGGATTTATATTTTTCCCCATATATAAAAGCTCAAAATGAAGATGCGGTCCGGTGGATTTGCCTGTATTTCCGCTCTTGGCAATAATTTCACCTTTTTTTACCGCATCATCCTTATTTATCATTATTATATTTAAGTGACCGTACTTGGTTTCCACTCCATTTCCGTGGTCTAGTAAAATATACTTTCCAAGCTCCTTGTCTTCTCCGCAGGATTTCACTTTGCCGTCGCTGGCCGCCGCCACAGGTGTATTTTCCTTCACATTTATGTCAATGCCTTCATGAAACTCATCGCTGCCGGTGACAGGATCTGTCCTGCTGCCGTAAGGTGAAGTTATTTCACCCTGGACAGGCCTTGAAAACTTATCCAACCCAGGCACTTTTGTCTTAAATTTATTCATCCAGTATAGAACATTATTTTTTACGACCTTGTTCACTTCTGTATAATTATAACTTTTATTCAGAATATCCCTGGAATATTTATATACTGCCTGTGTTTGCGGAGTTTGTACCAGCCTGCAGCCAGTGACTATAACTATTAATATAAGTACCCCTGTGAGATCTCTTATTATCCTTCCGGTGAGATAGGCCCCTCTGGATTTCTTCGGGCGTTTTTCCTTTGCATTCCTCTTTCTTAAGCCTGGTCTAAATCTGCTGTAATACTCCTCGTACTGCGAGTTAAAGCTGCTCAAAGCACTGCCTCCTGAAACATGATTGGTACTATATTTATATTTATATCAGTGAGGTTTTATTACTTTAGACACAAAAAAGAACAGCTCAAGAGGCTGTTCTTTAACTAACTTCTATTTCCTTTAAGGGCTTTCACAAAAATTTCTGCAGATCCAAGATTTGTTGCCAGAGGAATGCAATGAACGTCACATAGTCTCAAAAGTGCCGACACATCTGGTTCATGAGGCTGTGCAGTAAGAGGATCCCTTAAAAATATTACAAAGTCAAGTTCACCCTGAGCAACCTTTGCACCAATCTGCTGGTCTCCGCCAAAAGGTCCGGAAAGAAATCTGGTTACCTCCAGTCCAACAGTTTCAGTTATTAATTTTCCTGTTGTGCCTGTAGCAAACAACTGATGGCCTTCAAAAACATCCTTATATCTTTTTACGAAGTCTATCATATCATCCTTTTTTTTGTCATGAGCAATAAATGCGATTTTCATAATCTCCCCCCTAGAAGTTGATCTTCTTTCTTCTCATCCCCACATTTAAGACTAAAGCTGCAGCCATAAAGTTAGTAAGCATGGAACTGCCGCCATAGCTCATAAATGGCAGTGTTATACCTGTAATAGGCATAATGCCTATAGTCATCCCGATATTTTGCAGAACTGAAAACAACAGGCTTGATGTTATTCCCAAGGTAAGTATGGAGCCGAACTGATCCTTTGAGGTCCTGGCTATATCAATAAACTTATATATAATATAACCGTAAAGGGACACAAGGGCCATTGCACCAAGAAAACCCCATTCTTCTCCAACTACAGCAAATATAAAATCGTTATGAGCTTCAGGTATAAAGCCACCGGATATCTGAGTACCCTTCATAAAACCTTTACCTAAAAAGCCTCCTGATCCTATGGCTATCTTTGACTGAATAAGCTGCAGACCTGACCCTAGCTCATCCGCTTCAGGATTAATGAAGGATACAAGCCTATTTTTCCAATAGGTGGGCATTATGGCCAGGTTCCATATTATTGCAATAAAGCCTGTTACTCCTGCAAAGCCCCATCCGATAACCTTCAGGTTCAGACCTGCCATAAAAAACATTCCCAGTACTATGAAAAAGCAAACCATTGTCATACCCATGTCAGGCTGTACTACAATCAGAATCATAGGCAGAGCAGCATAGGCCAGCAAAGTCATAAAGTTTCTTAAATCATTTATTTCCATTTCAAAATCACTTAGCTTTTTGGAAATCATAATTATCATAGCCAGCTTTGCAAACTCCGATGGCTGGATACCAACTCCCCCTATCCTTATCCATGAGGCGGCGCCATTAACCACGGAGCTTCTGAATACAGTATCGTTTATAATTAATAATAATATGCTGAGCCAGTAAAGTATGTGAGCATAATTCTGCAGTATGGTGTAATCAATGCATAAGATTACATAGGTCACAGTGAGCCCCACCAACAGCCATAAAAGCTGGACCTTCAGATAATAAATGCCGAATTTCATATAAGTGGCGCTATAAATATTCAAGGTTCCAAATATTACAATTGCAATAATTGAAATCAGCAGCTTCATATCCAGTTCTCTCAGCAGCTTTCTGTCAAGTTTTAATTTGCTAAGCATATTTAGTATATTGTACATAAAATGTATACCTCTATTTTATATTTCTAATAGGAATACTTGCAATTAATGCAGGAGAATTTCCCTCGTCCTCATCCAGCTTTGTCATCTTAACTTCTATTTCACCACTGTCAATATCAACGTATTTTGAAATAACCTGCAGTATTTCCTCCTTGATCTTGTTCAGAAGCTCAGGAGAAACACTAGCCCTGTCATGAATCAATATAAGTTTCAGCCTTTCCTTTGCCATATCCTTGGAAGAAGGCTTAGATGAGAAAAAACTAAAAATATTCACTGCAATTCCTCCTATCTGATTCCAAATAATTTTTTAATGGATGAAAATAATCCCGATTCACCGGCACTCAAATCCATTATTGGAATATCCTCCCCGGTAATCCTCCTGGCTATATTTCTAAAAGCCTGGCCTGCGTAAGCCTTATCATCCAATACTATAGGCTCTCCTTTATTAGTAGATACAGTTATAGTACGATCATCAGGCACTACACCTATGAGCTTAATGGCAAGGCTGTCCAGTATATCATCCACATCAAGCATATCACCATTTTGTGTCATTTTATAATTGAGCCTGTTTACTATAAGCTGATGATCCTCCAAACCTTTGGCATCAAGCTTTCCTATAACCCTGTCAGCATCCCTCACTGATGTAACCTCGGGATTAACTACTATCAGAGCTCTGTCAGCTCCAACCACAGCATTTTCAAACCCCTGTTCTATACCAGCCGGGCAATCTATTATAACATAATCAAATTCTTCCTTAAGTTCCTTTACCAGTTTTTCCATCTGATCAACGGATATATCGTTTTTATCTCTGGTTTGAGCTGTAGGAAGCAGAAACAGGTTAGGCAGTCTTTTATCCTTTATTGTTGCCTGCTTAAGCCTGCATTTATTCTCTATTACATCCATTAAAGTAAAGACAATTCTATTTTCAAGACCCATAAGCACATCCAAATTTCTAAGACCGGTATCTCCATCCACTACAACTACACTTTTTCCCATAGCTGCAAGGCCTGTTCCAATATTTGCGGTGGTGGTGGTTTTGCCTACCCCGCCCTTTCCTGATGTTACTACAATTGCTTCTCCCATTCACATTCCCTCCACTACTATAAAAATTTATTCGGCAGATAAGGCTCAACTATTATAGTTTCTCCCTTAACCCTGGCCACTTCCGGATATTTAGGTCTTTCATGATCCTCTGGAGCTCTGGTCATCAGCTCCCCAATCTGCAAAATTTCAGGCTGAAGACAAAATGCAGCTACAATAGCCTTTGAGTTGCCTCCATTTCCTGCATATACTGTACCTCTTAATGCTCCAAGCACAATTATATTACCGCCGGCAGTAATTTCGGAACCTGAATTTACGTCACCGATTATCACTATATTTCCCGGGTAATTTATAATTTCACCGCTGCGTATTGTCCTTCTAAGGAATTTGGTACGTCCTTCATAAATACCGTTAAAGGCTCTTCCTGCCTTTTCCTGGGAGTCCTCAAAAATACAGTCCTTGATCATAAATTCATTGAAGAGTATATCCTTAAGCCTGTTAAAATCTCTATTGTTTATATATTTAAGCTCCGTTGTAATTTTAAAGGTTGCACCCTTGTAAAAAAGCCTTCCCTTTGATAGTCTTTCAACAAGGGCTTCTGACATTTCATCGAAGTCACTGAATTTGTTCATGTTTATTACTGCATTTATTCCATCCTTGTTGCCTTTGATTATTATATCATCCTCTAACATAAATTCCTCCTAAGGTTGAGCATTTAACTTGAAATATGCATCGTACATAGCTCTTGCCACAGGTGCTACAAAGCCTCCGTGTCCTCCGTCAAATACTACTACACATACTGCGATTTCAGGATTATCATAGGGAGCATAGCCTACATAAACTGCATAAGAGGTTCTGCCATAGGCATCCTGCTGATTGCTGAAGGTTGCAGAACCAGTTTTTCCTGCTGTTTTAACAGGAAATCCGCTGAAGGCTGCTGCTGCTGTTCCGTCTTCTCCCTCTGTAACCAGGGACATACCATATTTTACAGCATCCAGGGTTTCTTTGCTGACTCCGGTATTCTCAATAACCACAGGTTTCACCTGCTCAATGAGATTACCGTCGGCATCCGTAATTTTGTCTACTAGGTGAAGCTGATACCTTGTGCCCCCATTTGCAATTGTTGCCATATAGTTAACCATCTGCAGTGGTGTGAAGTTGCTTATTCCCTGCCCTATGGCAGCATTATACATATTGGCTCCAACCCTGATCTGGCTGTTTGCATCAGATATTGTTACATAATATATTGCATTTATAATGTTGTTCAGATCCTTTGTTTCCAGAAAAATACCGTTATAGGATGGATCTGATGCTACCAGTGATTTTATCATGCTCTCAAAATCGCTCTTTTTAAAGCTTGAAGAACCATTCCTTATGCAGTCCTGGCATGCAGTTTTTATTTTTGCTTTAAGAGTCTTTACATCCTGTGAATCACCGGAACTCTCATATAAATTAATAGGTGTAAACTTATTTCCTCTTGAATCTGTACCACTCTTAAGGGTGGACATTGTCTGCCACCAGTATTGGGTGGCATATATATTTTTAAGTGTGGTGCTGTTAAACACCTGACCGTAATTTTCAGGAATTTCTATGCCTGTGGATGCCTTGGCATTGGAGTTCTGCGGTACACCAAGACCGAATTTCCATGCATATTTAGCTAAAACATCATCTCCGTGAGCATCTCTCAGCATCTTTCCAACTGTCATAAAATACGGGTTGCTGGATACCTCCAATGCCTTTGCAAGATCCACAACGCCGTAGCCGCCCACAGCAAAGTTTGTTATATGACCTCCGCCCATGTCAAAGGTACCCTTGTCATTTATGCTGAAGGCAGGTGTAATAACCCCGCTCTCCAAACCTGCTATAGCTGTCATCGGTTTGAAGGTTGAACCTGGAGGTATAATTGACTGTGTGGCATAATTATAAAATGGTTTTGGGTATATATCATATGTGTCCTGCCTAATAGTAGTGTTGTTGCTTATGCTTGTATCCACAGGAAACAATTTATTCAAAACATCATTTATACTTTTTCCAGGATAGTAATTCATCAATCCCCTGGTTGAAATGTAGTTTTTTCCGTATGCTTCAAGATCCGGATTAAAATATTTCTGGTATAAATCCGTTGTAAGCAGTCCCGGTACTGAAAATACATTAGGGTCATACCCTGGTCTGCTGGCCAGTGCAAGTACCGCACCAGTTTTTACATTAACAGCTACTGCTGCACCTCTGGTGGCATTGGCTGTATTAACATCTCCTCTGGCAGGGCTGCTCTGAAGATTCTGCATAACGCTGTCCAGGGATGCTTCTGCAGCTGCTTGAACATTTTTATTAATGGTAAGCTGAATATTCTGGCCGGGATATGCTTCCCTCTTGCCAAGCTCCTGAATAATTCTTCCCTGCTTATTAAGCTTTACAATGTTTACTCCCTTAGAACCCTTAAGTCTATCTTCAAAGGCCGATTCTATGCCTGCCACACCTATATAGTCACTGGTGGTATCGTAGCCTTTTTCCTCATACTTATCCTGGTCAAAGCTTATCTTGGATATATATCCAAGAAATGCAGAGCCCAGCTCTCCGTTTGGATAAGTCCTGATAGGATCTGTAGATACATCTATGCCTGGCAGGTCATTAAGCTTCTGAAGAAATATAAATGCTGTTTCCTTTTTTATATTGCTGGCTACTGTAACTGATTTATAGCCTGAGTAGCTCTGCATAGTTTCAGTATCCTTTACAATCATATATCTTCTTTGGTCATTAATGCTAAGGCTTGTATCAATTTTGTATCTCTGAACTAATTTATTGAAGGTTTCCTCTGGTGTTATTTTTAAAAGTTCCTCATCCACCTTAGCCTGCTCTTCTTTAGTTAAGTTTGTTTTATTTTTAAATAATTTCTTTTTTATATCTGCATCAAATCCCCTGTCCTTTTTAAACCTTAGTTCCTGTGCCCTCTTTGCAGAAGAGTCACTGGTTCTGAACTCGAATCTGAAGGGATCTGTTTTTAGCACAAAATCATCCTTTTGAGCTTCCCCGTTTTCATCCAGTATCTTAAATACCTTTTCCATAGTTGAAAAAAAATACTTATCACTTTCAGTAGTGGGATTAAAAACCAGATTGTAGATCTGAGTGCTTGTGGCAAGGATATTCCCGTTAACATCGGTAATATTACCTCTTGGTGCAGTTTCTGTGATCTCGCGTATTGAACTGTTATTTGCCTTTTCCAGATAATAATCTCCCATAATTAACTGTAAATAAATTAATCTCATACCTATAGAGGACAAAACTAATACCATTATTACAAAAATAGCAGAATACCTTGTAAATTTTGTATCTATCTTCTTCATAGGATCACCATTCCTCTAAAACTTCCATCTTACCTGCATGTAATTTTCCTGACACAGATTGTAAACATATTTAAACATAAATATGGAAACGACCATGTCATAGACACTAACAAAAAAAACTCTGGAAAAATCAATATATGTTCCAGCTCTGTTTAAAACAATAAACATAAA
Organism: uncultured Clostridium sp.; assembly: GCA_937927335.1. Lineage (GTDB taxonomy): Bacteria > Bacillota > Clostridia > Clostridiales > Clostridiaceae > UBA699. The sequence continues at coordinate 219,415 of CALBDU010000004.1, read as the reverse complement.
AATACCCTTTATAACAGTGAGTGCAAAGCAGCAGAAAACAGGCACCAGCCTTTTTTCCCTGAAAATTTTAGTTCCCAATTCTCCTGCTATGACACATATCATCATATTAGCCATGGCATTGAGACCTAAAATATTTGAAAAGTAAACATCCTGAAGAAGGCCGCAAAAAGCCCCCAGCCACATACCCTCCCATTTACCGTTTTGAATGGAATATAGTATGCAGAAAACTAGTAAAACACCTGGATAAACACCTCTTACAGCCATAAAAGGCATAAGGACATTATCCAATATGAAAAACAATATTGAAAGCAGCACTAATACAATAACCTTTTTCATTTAAACCACCTAATATGTTACGTCGATTTTATTTTGAGGAACTACTATAAATAATTCCTGTATTTTGTTAAAGTTCACATATGGCTCCACCAGTGCCGTTTTCATAACCTTGCCCTTGTCCTCTTCAACACTGAGCACCTTGCCTATTCTGATTCCCTTTGGATATAATCCGCCAAGTCCAGAGGTAAGTATATTGTCACCAGCCACAATATTGGAGTCTATGGGAAGGTAATATAGTTTAGCCAGCAGCTTGCTGCCGGAATCCTTATATCCCTTTAGAATGCCGCTATTATCATTGGTGCTTTCCACCATGGCACTTACAGCCAGATTTTCATTTGACAGAGACTGTACTATAGACCAGTTGGTACCAACCGTAGTAACTTGTCCAACCAGGCCCTCCCCGGTTACAGCTATCATATCCTTTGCAATGCCGTCATTACTGCCTTTATTTATGACGAACTGATCCAGGTAACCGCTGCCGCTTTTACCTATAATATCGCAGCCTATATAATTGTAGCTGCTGTTGGCATCCTTATAATTAAGCATGGATCTTAAACGATCATTTTCAGCCTTAATAGAATTATAATCCACAAGCTGCTTTTCCAGATCGTTGTTTCTTGCAGTTAATTTTTCATTTTCAGATCTTACAGAAGAATAATTGAATATAAACCCCAAGGAATATTTAATATCGCTGCCAAGCTTGTAAATGGACCCCTGAATTGAATTAAATGTATAACCTATGCCATTTTCAAAAAATGAAACATTACCTCTCCCGATACTTGTTGATATTAATAGTAAAAATGTAACTGACAGTATAACAATTGCTACCGTCAGTTTATTTTTAAAGAATTTTATTTTCATCTATTATTTCTATTTCTTCTTGGAAATAACCTTTTCAATAGTATCAAGAGCCTTGCCTGCTCCAAGTGCAACACAGTCCAATGGGGATTCTGCTATATGCACCGGCATATGGGTTTCATTTGATATCAATTTATCCAGGCCTCTTAGCATGGCACCGCCTCCAGCAAGCATTATTCCTTTATCCATAATATCAGATGCAAGCTCTGGCGGGGTTTTCTCCAGAGTTGATTTTATTGCTTCTATAACAGCAGCTACTGGTTCTTTCAGGGCTTCTCTAACTTCACTTTCCTTAATTTCAATAACCTTTGGCAAGCCTGTAACCAAATCCCTACCACGGATCTGGAGTGAATTTTCTTCTCCTATGTCAAATGCTGATCCTAATTCAAGTTTAACTGTTTCAGCAGTTCTTTCACCTATCATAAGGTTATATTCCTTTTTAATATATGAGATTATTGCCTGGTCCAGCTCATCTCCTGCTATTCTTAAGGATTTGCTTGTTACTATGCCCCCCAGAGATATAATGGCAACCTCTGTAGTTCCGCCTCCAATATCCACGATCATGCTTCCTGTAGGTTCATTTACAGGCAAGCCTGAGCCGATAGCAGCAGCCATAGGTTCTTCCATAAGAAGCACATCCCTTGCTCCTGCCTGTTTTGTAGCTTCGTCTATAGCTCTTTTTTCAACTTCAGTAATACCTGAAGGAAAACAAACTACAATCCTTGGGCTTGTAAAAGCACTTTTAGGGCTTATTTTTTCAATAAACTTTTTAAGCATAGTCTGTGTAACGTCAAAATCAGCAATAACCCCATCCTTTAAAGGCCTGATGGCAACAATGTTTCCTGGAGTCCTTCCTATCATTTCCTTAGCCTCGGCGCCTACTGCCAGCACCTTGTTTGTATCCTTGTTTATTGCCACTACCGACGGCTCCCTTAAAACTATTCCTTCACCCTTTACATATATTAAAGTATTGGCTGTACCCAAATCAATTCCCATGTCCTTTGACATTCCAAATAATCTCATTATATTTCTCCTTTCAATGTTACAAAATACCTTTTTCCTTTAAGCTTACAAATATTCCGTCTCCTATTATAAGGTGGTCTAAAAGCTCAATGCCCACTATTTTTCCGCACTCCTTAAGCCTCTTAGTTATATTAATATCCTCCGTGCTTGGTGCAGGATCCCCGGATGGATGGTTGTGGCACACAATAATTGAAGCACATCGCTTCTTTATCGCCTCGCAGAAAACCTCCCTGGGGTGGACTATAGATGAATTCAGACTGCCCACTGAAACATCCTGTACGGATATTACAATATTTTTTGTATTTAACATTATAACCTTAAGGTGCTCCACATTCAGGTTTCTCATATCCTCTATGACATAATCCGCAGCGTCTTTAGGATTTGTAATTTTATATGCATCGCCGGATCTGTAGGCCTTAAACCTTTTTGATATTTCAGAAAGTGCCAGCAGCTGTGCTGCCTTGGCTCTTCCTATGCCATGCAGTGCAATAAATTCGTCATAGTTCATGGAAAGCAGTCCGTTCAAGCCTCCGCTTTCCTTAATCAGCTTATTGCACAGAGTTATAATGTTTTCTTTTTTAGTTCCAGTTCTTAGAATAACTGCCAGAAGCTCAGCATTTGACAGTGTGCCGGCTCCATACCTCAGCATTCTTTCACTGGGTCTTTCATTCTTTGGCAAATCCATAATTTTAAATGATTTTTCCACAAAGCTACCTCACTTTTATAGATTTACCCCCATCTCCAAAATCATTTTTTTAAGCTTATTTAAAGGAAAACCCACTACATTATAATAACAGCCGTGAATTTCCTCCACAAATACTCCACCAAGGCCCTGAATACCGTAAGCACCTGCCTTATCCATGGGCTCTCCGGTTTTGATGTATTTATTAATATCATCCTTACTGAGTTCTGAAAATTTCACATCGGTAAGGACAAAATCACTTATTGTCTTGTTTGTTTCAGTATTTATCAGGGTAATTCCCGAATAAACCTGATGCTTTTTTCCACTGAGCATTTTTAACATTTCAAAAGCCTGGTTATAATCTGAAGGCTTTCCTAATATAGCTCCATCCAGTGACACCACAGTATCACATCCAATTACCAGGGAAGGCTCACCGAGTTTTTTTGCCACTACATCAGCTTTTCCAAGGGACAGCTCCATAACATAATTGCTGCAGCTTCCATTATATATAACAGAATCCTCGTCAAAGCTGGCAGGCATTATCAAAAATCTGTCTGTCAATCTTTCCAAAAGTTCTTGTCTCCGTATTGATGCGGAGGCTAAAACTATGTTCACCATATCACTTCCTAATTTGCCTAATATTTCTTATATAGTATTATAGCCATAATTGTACCAATTATAGTCATAATATTGATATTAAAATTCAGACCAAGTGTTAAAACCAATACCTTCAGGTTTAATACTAACGGCGAGTAGGTTCCAATGGAATAAGCAGATTTTAGAAAGCTCATGCTTTGGAAACTGGTTCCCAAAATCTCTCCCAAAATGCTTCCGCTTACAGCTCCAAGGATTATTACAAACCACATAAACCCTCTGTTTTTGGCAATTCCTTTCACATTAATCCCACCTTAACATCACATCTAATATAGTTTATCATTTAATAATTACATAAACAAGTGAATAAGCAATTATTAAAGAAAAATTTAATAAAGTTCAAACAAAGAAAAAACTTCCTATAAATTTATCATTTACTGGAAGTTTTTACGTTATTTACTTATATCACAAATATTTTTTAAAATACCATATAAAAATATATAATTATCCGGAGCTTTGTCCCTGGTAACTTCCTCGGGCATTTTCCCAACATAGTCCTTTAGCTGGTTGAGGACTTCTATATTTTTGCTTGTATTATCAGGCTTTTTAAGAGTTGATGTCCAAGTTTTGAAATCCTTGGTCTGAATAGCTTTTACACCGTTTTCTGATAATTTATTCAGTATTTTAAGATTTGCTGTTACAATTTCAGCTATTTCCGCATCACATATATCCTTTTTATTCAAGGTGAACACCATTTTGGAATTACTCTTGCTGTTTTTATTCATGGAATCCACTATAGCCTTGTAATTATCCTCAAGATATATACCTGAAAAAACCCGGTTAAGTTCTCCTTGTTTTACGATAAATGCACTGCCATAAGGCGAAAGTGCTGTTTTTTCCTTGTCTGCATTTTCCTGCTTTGCAAACATCCCCCCTTGAATTGCTATGAATTTCGCAGAGGTTCCCTGGCTTTTCACAGCGGTAGTGCTTTGGGGAGCACCTGGGTTTTTCATTGAAATATTAAAGATGAAGGTGCCCGTAATGGCAGCAAATACAATCATTGCTCCAAAAATGGCCAATAGTCCTTTCTTGTTATTTTTGCTCTTGTTTCTTTTAAAATCGTATCTTGTATATCTCATTATTATCCCTCCGGTTAAAATATTGTTTATTATAAATAATATTTTAGCAAGGCTGGATTTATGCAAAAAAATTACCGGCATAAATGCCGGTATAGTTACTTGATATAACGTTTTGCTCCTGCGTACCTTGATGAATAATAGCTTTCGCTTAAAGAACTAACTGTGATTTTGTGGCTTCCTGAGGATGCATGAATAAAACGCCCTCCGCCTATGTATATGCCAACATGTCCCAAATGGGTATATGTATTAAAAAATACTAAATCACCAGGTCTTAAATTACTCTTCTGCACAGTTGAACCTTCTCCGTACTGTGCTGCTGCAGAATGAGACAAGCTTACACCAAAATGCCTGTAAACGTAAGCTGTAAAACCTGAGCAGTCAAAAGCGGATGGTCCCGACGCTCCCCAGACATATGGTTTGCCCATAAATTTATAGGCATAGGATACGATGTCTGTATTTCCTGACCCTCCCCTGCTTAGTGAAGCATTTTTACTGCCATAATTTCCATTTTCCTGTTGGTCCTTTAGCTGTGTCGATACGGTTATTACCTTATCGGTGGATATACTCACCGACCGGAGCAGGCTGCCCTGTTCAACGGATTTTACCGCTGCATCTGCCTTAACTTCAGTGTCATAGGATGCTGTTCCAAGTGCCGCCATGGCGCAGAAAAGCATCGTAAGTATCATGGATTTTAATGTTATGTAACGCATCTCTTTCCTCTCTTACTCCAGAAGTTAGCTGACAGAATAAAACAATCAGCAATTTTATTATAAAATATTTTAAACTTTGTTGTCAATGTTTCCATTTTCCATTATTATCATATCTACACTCTGCCCATTTATGCTGTAATAGTCTTTAACCAGCCGCAAATGCCTGAAACCCATCTTTTTCCAAAATTTAATGGCAGCTTCATCATTTACCGCAACTCTAGTAAAAAATAATTTTATATCATATTCGTCACTTAGATATCCAAACAATCTTTTAATTATTTCACTATCCAATTGAGAATCCTCCAACGGATCCAGATAGAAGAACCAAATCCAGGCTTCGTTTGGATTTTTGAACTCAACTCTGCCTTTAATAACACCAACAACTCTACTGTCCCTTAAGATCTTCAAAAAAAACTCGCATTCACTTAGGCAGCTTTCCAAATATCTTTCGGTAAGCTGTTCCAAGCTGGATTGCTCGTCGTATTCACTCCATTTTTGAATAATGGACAAATCCTTTTGCTGAATATTAGTTATTGTTATATCTTTAAAATTAAAATCTATATCAAGCATTAAAAACACCTCACAAAAATACACTATCCAAGTCCTAATAAATAAATTCTACGCTTACTGCCTAATTCCTTTTTTATTGTCAAAAAAATAAAATACCCTGAATTAATTCAAGGTACTTTAAGCCTAAATTATTTTTTAACAGGAATAAACCATTTAAGCAGCTGGTAAAATATAACCAGTATCAGAGCAATGGCAACAAAGCTCAGAGCGGTAATTTTTGTAACTGCATAAACTACAAGGAATATGATATATAAGGTCCAAAGTATAAGTTGCATTTTTACCTTCGACATTTTTATCACCTCTAAGATAATTTTACCACTTTAACATTATTTTGTTAATACAATATTTATTAAATCCGAAAAGCAATTTAAACTGTAGGTTGCGAGCTTTAGCTCATTTACCTGCCCAATGGCAGCACAATCCATTCCCCCTGCAGCTGCTGCCTCAATTCCTGCTTTAGCATCCTCCACTACCAGGCACTGAGTGGGTTCCATATTCAGATATCTGCAGGCCTTGAGAAAGACCTCTGGGTCGGGTTTTGAGCGGGTTATATCCGTACCATCTGATACCGCATCAAAGTAATTTTTCAGCTCCAGCTTTTCCAGGATATGTTTTGCATTTTTGCTGGAGGAGCCGATGGCAAGCTTTATGCCGGACTCCCTTAGCGCAGCAAGAGTTTCCCTTACCTCAAGGCTTATATTGCTGCTATTCATATTGTCCAGCAGTTTTAGATATATATTATTCTTTTTTTCAGTAAAATAATTCTTTTCAGCATCTGTGAGTTTTCCGGGATACCTGGTTAAAAGCGCCTCCAGTGTTTCCCTTCGTCCCATGCCTCTTAATTTTTCATTAAAACCTCTGTCTAGCTCTATTCCCAGCTCCTTTGCAACTTCCTTCCAGGACAGATAATGATATTTGTCTGTATGGCAGATAACTCCATCCAGGTCAAATATCACCGCCTTATAATTTTTACGCATCAATTTCCAGCCTCTTTTCCAATAGGTATTCCTTTCCGTAAACCATTATTTTAAGTGCAGCTCCCTGCTCCATTTCCAAAATACAGGATTTATTTTTAACTGTTACCGTAAACCTGTTGCCCCTATAGCATATTTTAAATCTATAACCTGACCACCCCAGTGGCAGAACTGGTGAAATGCATATACCGCTTTCCTTTAGCCTGAGTCCTCCAAAGCCGTATACTACTGCCATGTAGGTGCCAGCCATATTGGCAATATGAACCCCGTCCTTTGTATTTTTCTGCTTATCTTTAAGATCAAGGCTTACAAGCTCCTGAAAATAGCTGCAGGCCTTATCCATGAAGCCAAGCCTTGCTGCCATAATGCCAAAAACACATTGGGACAGCGAAGAATCATGAGTAGTTATTTTTTCATAGTAATTGAAGGAATTTATCATAGTATCCACACTTTGGTAATCCTCCAGCATGAAATGTGCAAGCACAGTATCTGCCTGCTTGCATATCTGGTGCCTATACAGGTGCAGCGGGTGATAGTGCAGCAGCAGGGGAAATTTTTCTGCAGGAATGGATTTCAGATCCCATTTCCTCTTTTGCAGGAAGGAATCATCCTGCGGGTTAATTCCCAATGCTTCATCATAAGGAAGATACATAATACTTGATGCCTTCTCAAATTCCAGTATTTCCTCTTTTCTAAAGCCTATTCTGCTAAGCATGCTTTTAAAATCAGTATTATCCTTCAGCATTCTGTAAATTTTTACAGCCCATTCCAGGTGATACCTGGCCATAGCGTTGGTGTAATAATTGTTATTAACAATACAAGTATACTCATCAGGCCCTGTAACATCATTTATATAAAATTTTCCTTTGCTGCAGCTGCCTGTATCAATCCATATCCTTGCTGTTTCCAATATAATTTCTGCGCCCTTTTCTGCTAAGAAAACCTTATCTCCAGTAGCCAGATAATAAGCAATAATGGAATAGGCTATGTCCCCGTTAATATGATACTGGGCCGAGCCTGCTGGATAATATCCCGAGCATTCCCTGCCCATAATGGTTCTCCATGGATAAAGAGCTCCCTGGCTGTGCCCCATTATTGCAGCATTTTCCCTGGCCATATTGAGAGTCTCGTACCGAAATTCAATGAGGCTTTTTGAAAATTCAGGATTAGTTATTGTAAAGAACGGCTGTACATATATCTCAGTGTCCCAGAAATAATGCCCTTCATAGGCATCACCGCTTAGACCCCTGGGAGCAATATTGGAGTACTTATCTTTTCCAGTAGATTGAATAAGCTGGTAAAGATCATATTTAAGCTCAAGATTAAACCTATCCTGTCCCTGGATTTCCACAAGGCAATTATCCCAATACTTTTTCAGGTAATTTTCCTGGCTGCTGTAATGGTGCTGCAGGGAAACTAATACAGCAGCCTTCATCTCCGCCTCCGCCTGTTCCCTGCAGTTTTCAAATCTGATTGAATCACAAAATACAGAGTATTTAGTCAGTATGAGCTTTTCTCCAATCCTTGCCTGGACTTTCATACTGCATACTATATTATTATCACCTAAAATAAAATCTTCAACGGAGGGCTTCGATAGCTGGTTCCTCACAGCGCTGCACACCCTTAGTCCCGACCTGGAGGTTTTTGATGTAATATAGGAAGTTACATCCATGAGCTCGCAGCTTTCTGGAAATATCCTCTGAACATTGTCATTATTAATACGTGGGTCGGTTTCATTAAAGTAATTCTGAACATTGCCCTGATGTTCAGATTGAATATTTATTTCTCCGGAAAAGTTCAAGGGTTCTATTTCATATTCAATTGTAAAAAGGCTCAATTGTGAAAAGGAAGCCATCCTGGTAATCTTAATATGAAGCTCTTTGCCTTTTGGAGACTTCCAAAGTACATCCCTTACAGTAATTCCCTTGTCCATATCCAGTGCAATGCTGCTTTTAAGGACACTGCCTGTAAACATGGTGAATTGCTCATCATCTATAAAAAGCTTAATGCCCTGTGTATCGGCCACATTCAGCATAATTTGCTTAGTCTGGTTTAAGCCGTAAAGCTTCTCAGGCTGGTTCATCTCAGTATAATCATAAAATCCGTTTATATACTGCCTCCTTACATATTTATGTCCTTCAGGGTACCCTTCTTCAAAATCATACCTGACTCCTATATATCCGTTGCCATTATAAAAAAGGGCTTCATTTAAGGTTAAATGATAAACATCCAACTCCGGATTTAAAATTTCGTATATTTGTTTTGACATTAAAGCTCCTCCTCACCGCCGCTTATATCCGCAAATCTCTTTAGTATCATTCTCATTGATTTCCATGACTCCAGACGGAATTTGGCACAGGTATTTCCTGACCCCACCTTTATGGAAAATGCACCTGCAGGTAGAGATGAAAATAAATCCTCGTCTGTCAGGTCATCTCCTGCACCAAGTATAAAATCATTTTCCTGCTTGTTTATTAATATGGAGGATAAAAATCCTTTATTGAATCTGCTGTCCTTTATTTCAAGGACTTTATTACCTTCATGGACCATAAGAGTTGTACTTTCAGTCATGGATACCAGAGTTTCCTTTACTTCTCTTAGCTTTAATGCAATAACATCAGGGTCGCACTGTCTGTAATGCCAGGCCAGAGTATATTCCTTTTCCTCAATAAGGGATCTTGGAACACGGTCTGTATAAAGCTCCAGAACAGGGCGGATATCCTTTTTCCACTTATTGTCAAGCACCAGCGTCATCAGCCACTCTTCCTCTGGGGACCGAAGCCATAATCCATGGGATGCTATGAGATACAATCCTGGTATGTCCCCCAGCCAGGCCTCCAGCACGGATCTGTCTCTGCCAGATACCACAACCACTCTGTTGCAGGGATCTGCAGTAAGCCTTCCGAGAAGCTCCTTCAGTTCCCTATCCGGCTTAGCCTGCTCAGGTGTTGGCTTAAAGCCTACCAGGGTTCCATCATAATCAAAAAACAACACCCTTTTATGTGACTTTTTGTATGCATTTTGAAGCTTATTTATGTCTATGTTAATTATTTCCTTAATACTGCTGTTAGCCTGATCTGCAGCAGTTCGATTAAGAGCGCTGATAAATTCATCTGCCCAGAAATATACGTTATATCTTTGAATTCGCCTGTTCATAATTTTATTTCTCATTATTTTTTCGCTTTTTGGCATGTCGAGAGCCTGCTTTATACCAAAGGCAATGGCATCATAGTTATTTGCATTGACTATCACCGCTTCACCCAGCTCACTGGCAGCTCCCGCAGTTTCGCTAAGCACCAGCATCCCCTCGTAGTCTGTTCTTGCAGCAATATATTCTTTTGCTATAAGGTTCATTCCGTCTCTTAAAGGGGTTACCAGCAGTACATCTGAGGCCCGGTATAGACTTATCATGTTATCCTGGGATACCGAGCGATAATAAAACCATACCGGCATCCAGCTTAGAGTGCCGTATTTTCCATTTATTTCGCTGACCTGCTCCTTTATCCTGCTAAGTAATTCATCATAGGAATCTATTTGTTCCCTGGAAGGCGCCACAATGAGGTTAAGCCTTACCTTCCCACGGTATTGGGGATATTTGAATAAAAATCTGCTGAATGCCTTTATTCGTTCAGGTATTCCCTTGGAATAGTCCAGGCGATCCACTGAAAGAATCATTTTTGTATCCCTTATGTTCTTCAAATCGATTATATCGTCCTGCTGAGCAGAGTTGCTGCTTACCTTTGAAAAGCGCTGATAGTCAATTCCCATGGGAAATGCATCCACTCTCACAAAACGGTCCTCAAAGCTGATCTTGTTAAAATTTGCTTCCAGTCCCAGAAGCCTTCGTATACTGCTTAGGAAATGGCGAACATAATCATAGGTATGAAATCCGATTAAATCTGCTCCCAAAAGGCCATATAAGATTTCTTCCCTCCAAATAAGCAGCCTGAAGATCTCTGCTGAAGGAAAGGGAATATGAAGAAAAAACCCAACCTGGGTGTTGGGGTATTTATCCTTAATCATGTTTGGCAGCAGCATGAGCTGGTAATCATGAACCCAGATAGTGTCACCCTCTTCAATCATAGGCTCAATTGTATCAAAGAACTTTTCATTTACCATGCAATAAGCTTCCCAGGTGTCAAAATTATATTCCGTTTTGCTTGTAAAGTAGTGAAATAAAGGCCATATGGTTTTATTACAAAAGCCAAGATAATACTGGTCTATTTCTTTGTTAGATAGAAATACCGGAAGACATTTATATTGGTTCTTGAGAACTTCCTTAATTTTCTCCCTCTCATCACTATTCATCTCTTCATCCGTCAGACCATTCCAACCAACCCAAATACTGTCTGTCCCTTCATGATAGCTCTTAAGACCTGTAGATAACCCACCTATGCTTTCCACATAATCAATGTTCCCGTTATTTTTTTTAACTGTTACAGGCAGACGATTTGATATGATTATTACTTTGCTCATGTTTCACCTCCATCAAGATTCATTTCCCAGCATGGCAGCGCCTATTATGCCTGCATCATTACCAAATCTTGCAATACTAAGTCTGGTTTTAGGAATATGCCCGCTGGCATATACATATGGGTACACCATATGTTTCAGAGGCTGCAAAAGTGATTCACCCTGCAAGCTGACTCCACCACCTATTACAACCATGTCCGGCATGGCAATATTAATTATATTAATTATACCTGCAGAAACATACCTTATATATTGCTCTACAACCTTTTCTGCAGTATCATCCTTAAGCTTTACAGCATCGAAGGCTATTTTTCCGGTTATTTTGGATATATCCCCCTGTGACAGCTTGTTCATCACTGAATTTGGATTTCCGGACGCAGCCAGCCTTGCCTGATTCATCAATGCGGTGCCGGATGCATACTTTTCCCAGCACCCCCTTCTACCGCATGTGCATTGTTCTCCATCAAAAGCTATAACCATATGCCCTACTTCACCGGCAGCATTATTGAATCCCCGATATATCCTGCCATTGATTATCATTCCTCCCCCTATCCCTGTACCCAAGGTTATGGTGATAGAGTTGGCAAGACCCTTTGCACTGCCGAAGCAGCCTTCAGCCAGAGCAGCACAGTTAGCATCATTATCCACATAAACTGGAAGCTTTATATATTTCTGCAGTTCATCCTTCAGTGGTATATTCCTAAAATTAAGGCTGTTGCAGTAAAGTGCTGTTCCATCCCTGCTGTTCACTGTACCAGGACTCCCAATGCCAATATACTCAACCTGATTCAAACTTGCCCCGCTATGTTTTATTACCTTTAAAACAAGTTCTGCCATATCCTTAACTATTTCCGTATAACTCCTAAGCCTTAAGGTTGGCACACTATCCCTATAAATAATATTTCCGTCTTTAGTAACGAGACCTGCTGCTATTTTGGTGCCTCCCAGGTCTATACCAATATAATACATAGCAAACCTCCAAATATTTATTGGTTATTATTATACATGGATTTTTATGTGATGTATATCAAAAAGCTTTAATTGTACTGAATTTTCTAAAAAATTAAAGAGAGGTTCCCCTCTCTTTAAAATATTAAAAATAAACGAAATGGTGTTAGTTTTTTCGTTATTGTGTATCAGAAGGCTGACCTATCTCCGAATATATCTCTAAAATCATTTTATTTACCGCAGCTCCCAAATAGGCGCAAATTAAAATATCAACAACCACTCCAGCCTTACCCAGTTTTAGTATTGGAAATAGTATTAAGCTGCTTATGGAAAATATGGCTCCAATAAATAATGCCAGCTTAACTGTAAGACCAAATTTGTCAAAGAAAAACATCGCACCTAGTTTAAAATTTTCCTTGATACTAACTTGGTCAGTAACAAATGAATATTGCACATAAATAAAAATAATAAATATCAAAGTAAGAAAAATAAAATTCCTGTTATAAAGGGTCAAAATTAAAGGAATCCAGGTTATGCAATTAAGCAAAAAAAACTTGTGCCAAAGCTCATTTCCTCTTCTAAAAACATCACCAGGCTTAACCTTTTCAATGAAGCTTGTACTGATTATAACCATATACATGCTGTTTAGAAAACTTGTAATTAACATCACCGTAATGAGCAAAGCCGCATTAAACAAGCTTATCCTGTTAATTATTCCCGAAATTCCATTGTTATTATATTTCAATAAAAATGATGGAAAATCCTCAAGCAGGAAGCTGATACTAGGAGGAGCGCCAATAAAACCAAATTTTATGATAAACAGTTTTTCAACAGGGTAATAAACAGTATTGTATAATTTCTCCCAGCCTAGTAAATTAACTAAATCCATTAATGCAGGAATAAGAATAATCCATAATATTTTATTTTTAATAAATTTACAGCAGTCTATAAACTTTTCTAAAAGACTCATAATTCACCACCTATTAAATATTGGCTACATGTAATATAATTACATTATACCATATACTGGAGGTTAATTATGAAAAAACATTTCATGCTAACAACTGCAATTATAATGATACTGCTTACTTTGGGAGCTTATTGCTATGAACGCAGCTTCAAGGCACCAAAGATTAAGCAGCCTTCAATTTCAATAGCTTCCAAAAGGTTTGGACTTATTAAAAAAATTGTGTGGACAAACAAATTTATGAATGATAATAAGGCTCTTATTATCCTTTCATCCAGAAATACAAACCAGGGTACCTTATCTTGTTTATACCGCCTAGATACAGTAACTGGTAAATACGACCTGCTTTGTGAATTCCCGGCTCATAAAAATTTAAGCAGCACCATATTATTTGATGCTCCAACAGGTGTCAACTGTATAGTATGCGCTTATGATAAAGGAATAATAAAAGTTAATTACCCTACTGATGACATTGGCTCCCTTTCTAAAGATACCATTGAAATTGACGGCTTTGAAACAGCAAACAGTATGGATTTCAAAGGAAGATTAATTTATGCGAGGGAAAATGATAATCTGCTATATGTTAAAAACCTTCCATCCGCAAATGGCTCAATGATATTTGGAGGCAGCACCGCTAATAGTGATACAGCCTACTATGAAAAGCCCTTTTATATTGTTAATTTTAATTCCTTGAACAGCATTATCAGTTATACCTCAGTTAATAAGAGCCGCATAGACCTTTATGCCATGAGGGAGGGGACACCTGTAAAGGCATTAAATCTACCTGTAATAAAGGATGTTGTCAGTGCCAGTGGAATAGATGACGGCTTCGGCTTTGCAGGTATGAATATATCAGATAAAAACAAACTCAATCTATTTCTCATAAGGAACACCATAGACAAATATAATAATGATGACTATTACAGCCTGGACACTGTACCATATAATACGGACCAGTTTGGAGCAGTGCCGGCAGTTGCATCAATAACCGACAACAAAAATTTTTCTTTAGCATATACCAGCTATAATGAAAGTCATAAGGGTATCTTAAAAATCTGCGGCCTAAATGAACAACCAAGAGCTATTGTGTCCAATGAAAATATATTTGGCCCTGTAAGCATGACACAAGTTTACGATCAGGATAGCTATTCAACCTCCATCCTTTACTTCACCTTTGATAATGGTATCACCAGGGTGAAAATCTGTAATGACAAGGGTGAAAATGTTAAGGATATCACTGATATGGTGAATTAAGCAGAACTCCTGTACTTTTAAGGAAATGATCACCTAAAGCCGTTTAATATCAATGTATACTGCACATAATACAAATATTAAAATAAAGACAATAATAAGAATTTAGGTGATTAAATGATCTACATATACAACTGCTATGGAGGCACCCATTCATCTGTTTTAGCAATTGCCTACCATTTAAAAATGCTGGATGAAACCCGGGAACCAACTAAGGAAGAAATACTAGGACTGCCTAACTTCAATAAATTAGTGTATGGAAATAGAGGAGAGCTTTTTTATTATGGATGTGATGAAGAGGGAAACAAGGTCTATAATGTAGGACGAGGGCGTTCAAAGATATTAATACCAGGATTATACAACCTGGCATCCATGCTCATAAAAGAAAATCTGTTAAATGAAAAGATCATATTTTCCAATACATCTCCCACAGTACCTCTTGCAATGACCTTTGGAGGGTTATTCTCAAGATGGTTAAAAATTGATTTTATAGGTGTTCCCCTGCTGATAAAGGGATCAAAGCAATGCTACACAGATATTATAAAAGTTGTGAACTACACAAGGATGGAAGCTATGAAAAACGATTCACCAGTTATAATTTTAGATAATAAGAATTTAAATAAAAGATGATTTTACAAAATCATATAAAAAAGAGTAAGCTTTAACTTACTCTTTAATTTGCATGTAATTCCAAAATACCGCTGCTCTTTCATTGACAGTATCAAATTGAATAGATATCAGAAAACTCTATTTTTATCTTCTCTACTTTATCACTAATGGTTTTACTTTCTTTTTGAATATTTTCTTTTATAGTTCTTGCTGGAAGTAATATTTTAAATGTAGTACCTTTATTAATTTCACTCTCAACTCTAATTTTACCTTCATGCAAATCAACTAACCCCTCTACTAATGATAAGCCAATACCACTACCTTCAGAATTTCGAGAAAGAGTTCTATCAAGTTTGTTAAACCTTTTAAAAATCTTTGTTAAATTTCTTTTTTCGATGCCAACTCCAGTATCTCTTACATTTATTTGAACTAATTCTTTCTTATCTATAACATTGACATAAATGCTTCCACCGGGATTGGTAAACTTAATTGCATTTGAAATTAAATTTAGAATTATCCGTTCAATTTTTTCGGGATCACAAGCTATAATTTTCTCTTCAACATCCGTATCAAAAATAATGTTTAAATCTCTAAATTTCACAAACTCACTGACGGATTGGACTATATCTTCAACAATTTGAACTATATTTTCATTGCTTAGATTTAGTTTGAAAAAACCGGTATCAATTTTAGACAAATCAACAATATTGGAAATTAGTTTAGTAAATCTATAACAATTCTGCTTAATGGTATAAATTCTTTTAAGCATAATATCTTTCTTCATAGAATTATTTTTAATATAAAGCTCCATTAACTGGTTCGCTGAAAATATTACATTTAAAGGGGTTTTTAGCTCATGTGCAATATTAGCAAATACTTCATCGTGAGCCTCGAGACTTCTTTTTAAGTCCTCTTTTTCCCTTACATCCTTGGTAATATCCTTGATTAGCAAAGCTATTGTTGTGTCATTTTTTTCATCAATTTTGAAGGCATAGATACTGATCCATGAGTTTGGTTTTTGATATGATTTACTTTCAAAACGTTGTGACTCTCCAGTCAGAGCAACTCTGGCAAATGTATTTATTCTATCCCTTAACACATTAGGACTAACTTCTGTAGCAAGTCGGCCTAAGCAGTTTTGGTAATTGATCATTTTCTTAAATTCTGAATTCATTTCCACATAGAAAAAGTCAATTGGATTTTTATTTTCATCAAAAATAATATCAATAATGCATATACCTTCATCTATTGAATTAAATAATGTCTTATACCTGTTTTTTATTTTCACGTTCTTTTTAGATACATCACATGCTAGTTCATTTAACTGCATATTTTCAAACTTATTTGAAATTATATCTGTAAATAAGTTAATAAATTCAGAAGTGTAATCATCAAATTTTTGAGAAGTATAATAAGGCAGTATGACTACTCCCCATACATTATTCCTGACTATTAACGGAATAACTATAATAGATTTAATTCCTAATTTATTCATGTGTTCAATATTAACACGATTGTCTATATTAATATCACTAATGATAACAGGTTTTTTACTTTTAATTGCTAAAATTGCATGCATTTCATTATCTACTGATAATTGATTACCAATGATGCTATCAGGAAATCCATAAACAAATTTAAATACCCAACTACAGCCTTGACCTACAGCAATGGCAGCAGTTTCACACCTAACTGTCTCTGCTATCATCTTTAAAACCTGTTCCATTTGAAAATTGAAGTCTAAATCACAATCAAGCAGTTTCCTTATACGCTTTAGAGTACCCATCAAATTGTCCAAATTATATGAATACATCGCAAAGTCCCCTTTAAAATATAATTTAGCTTGAAAGTCATAAAAATTAGCTCTCACAAATTAAATAATAGCAGAATATTGTATCATTTTAAAACATTATTTTCCAACAACAATATGCAATATCCAACAACAAAATGCCTTAATTTTTAATATTTTTAAATATCTCCATTAAATAAATTAGATTGAAAATAAAAAATCCCTTTATGGGATTATCTCAAAATTGTGATTTTTTATAATTTATTTAACACTCTGGATACAATGCTTCAAATATTGTATCATTTTTTTATGCCAATTGCTATTAAAGCTAACAACTTGGTATATAATTCCCTTCTTCAATTTCCTTAGCATAATAAAAATCCATAATAAGCCTGTCCAATTCTTGGCTAATTTTTAATACTTCGCATTCATCATAAGTTATTGATATTAATAGATTATTAAGTTTGTTTCTTGTTTCCTCTATAATTAGAATAATTTCTTCAATATTATACATTTTATATTACCATTCCCATTTATATTACACCCTTTACAAATTATAACATATATAAATAAATTTTTAAATAAAATCTAATAAATAATTAAATACATTATTAAATTTTATAGACTTGAGATAGATTTTCATAAATTTACATAAAAAAACACCTATAAAGGTGTTTCAATCGTTTATAAAATTCCAAAATACCGCTACTCTTTCATTGACACCTATCGTCCGATAGGTGGGTACTCTCACTGGCTATTCTATCGCCTTAATGCCGTAAAGGTCTCACAGAAGGTACATATCTAAGCCATGATTTTGAGTTCCCTTACTTGAAATGTAGGTTCAAGATAAGAGTTCTACGAGTATTCCAGAAAATATTCAGTTAATGGTGCGAGAGACGGGACTTGAACCCGTACGGTCTCCCACACGCCCCTCAAACGTGCGCGTCTGCCATTCCGCCACTCTCGCATTACCTTTATTATTATACTATATTTAGCCGAATTGTCAACAGGAAAAAACAATTCCCCTTAAGATAAAATTTTACCTTAAGGGGATAATATTGCTAGGATACCAATCTTACTCCTTGAAAATCAGGTTCGAGAACCACAGCTCTCCAATCACCATTAAGCTGAGATAAATACTTTCCTATTTCCTGCTGAAATTTATCGCAATCCTCTTCCTTAACCACTGCCATTAAAGTTGAGCCTGAACCGCTGATAAACTCGCCTAGTGCACCCAGTTCGCTTGCTTTGCTGAAAATTGCATCCGCGTTGTCGATCAATGTTTTTCTGTATGGCTGGTGAATTCTGTCTCCAAAGCAAACCCTTAGTTTATCCAGTTCTTCATTGTTAAAGGCACTTATCAGCATGGCTGATCTGCAAAGGGAATAAACACAGTCAGTTCTGCTGTAGCTGTCTGGCATAACAGCTCTAGCCTTTTCAGTGCTGACCTGTATGGATGGTATCATTGAAACAAATCTGATGCTGGAAGGCACCTTAACCTTTGAATAATTAACCTTTCCTCCGTCAACTAAGGAAGTTACCATACCGCCGGCTATAGCTGGCACCACATTATCAGGATGTCCTTCAAACTCAGTTGCCAGATCAATTATATCATCTAAGCTCATAGTATTTCCCATAATTGCGTTTGCTGCATATATTCCGCCAACTATGCAGGCAGAGCTGCTTCCAAGACCTCTGCAAATAGGAATTTCGCATTTTGACACGTTTATTTTAAATCCTTCGTATTTGTAATTATATCTGTCTAAAGTCTTAACTATGCTGTCATATATCATATTTTCCCTATAATCTTCTTTAGATAGCACTCCATCATTGAAGATCAAAGTCTCCCCATTTTTTTCTTCCACTTCTATATCATTATATAAATTTAAAGCCATTCCCAAGGCATCAAATCCCGGTCCCATATTTGCAGTAGTTGCAGGTATTCTTACTTTTATCATTATATAACACTCCTTTTTTATATTATTCTTCCATCAGCATTATTTTTTTATATTCCTTAAGCTCTCCATCAGATTCCAAATTGAAAATGAACCTGTCTATTGCCTTTTCACTATCTGCTCTTACAAAAGCTGCTACCTCATCACCATATTCTCCAAATTCCCCTGCCAGGATATTGCAATTTGAAAAATTCTTGGACAAAGCTTTCATTGCATTTATCCTTTCGTTAGCTCTGATTCTTAATAGCCATCTGCTTTCCTTGTCCCAAAGTCCTTCCACCTCTGCATCTTCATAATCAAAGGCCATAGGATTTTCTTTCTTATTCTGGATTATATCTGCAATGTCTCCGAACATTGCACTGGCTGTGGGCATCATACCTGCTCCCTTGCCTGAGAACATCACATCTCCCACTGCATCCCCCTCTACCTGTATGGCATTGTATTCATTTCTAACCCTTCCAAGAGAGGAATTACTCTTAACCATCACCGGTGTAACCGATGCATATACCTTATTATCTATAAGCTTGCTTATGGCCAGCAGTTTGATATTGCAGCCCTCTCGTTTAGCATACTTAAAATCCAAACTGTCTATATTATTAATGCCTCTGGCATTTATATTTTTCCAATCCACTTTTTTCTGAAAAGCCATTGTAGAAAGAATTGAAAGCTTTCTTGCAGCATCCAGCCCTAAAACATCACTATCCGGGTTTGCTTCTGCAAATCCAAGCTCCTGGGCTGTTTTCAACGCCTCTTCATACTGTATATCTTCATCATTCATTTTTGATAAAATGAAATTTGTTGTTCCATTAAGAATTGCCTTAATACTGCTGATATTATTACCAACCAGGCAGTCGCTGATAGATTTCAGTATGGGTATACCGCCACCAACACTGGCTTCAAATCTTAACTCCACACCATTCTCGTTTGCTATATCTAATAGCTTAGCTCCATGTTCAGCTATTAGGTCCTTATTTGCTGTTACCACATGTTTTTTTAATTCCAATGCCCTTTTTACATAATCATAGGATGGATATACTCCTCCCATGGCTTCTACTACTATATCAACCTTTTCCTTCATTACATCATCAAAATTATCAGTTATCTTAGCCCTGTACTTGTTTTCCTTGTATTTATCCAAGTTTCTTACAAGAATTTTAGAAACCTCAAGATTTTCATTCATACCTTTTACAAATTTATTTTTATTGCTGCTTATTAATTCAACAACCCCGCTTCCTACTGTTCCGTAACCTAACATTGCTATGCTTGCCATTATTATTCCTCCTTAAATTAAAATTTTCTGATAAATAGTAGCTGGTACCAATCTCCATGATTTTTCCCCCTCATTTTGTTTTTTGTATAAAAAAAACACTCATCCCAGCAATGGGACGAATGCTTCCGTGGTTCCACCCAAATTACAATGCAAAATGCATTGTCACTCAAATCTTTAACGCAGATATGCGGATACACCTACTTAATTCAGTTCACGACTCCAAGGTGGTTTTCAACCCTGCTTGCTCAAGAAACCTTTCAGCCGGTGAGTTTCTCTCTCTTAGAGCAGTTCATTGTTTACTCTTCCTTATCATTGCCTGTTTTTTTATAAAATAAAAAACCCGCCCCAATCCTGGGGCGAGTATAATCGCGATTCCACCCAAGTTAATGATTAATTATTGAATAATAAACCATTATCTCAAAATCTTTAACGCGGATAAGCGGATATACCTACTTAAATTCAGTATTCGACTCCAAGGTGGTTTTCAACCCTGCTTGTTCAGGAAACCTTTCAGCCTATGAGTTTCCCTCTCTTGGAACAGTTCATTGTTTACTCTTCCTTATCATTGCCATTGATGGATTACTAATTACATTGAAGTTATATTATCAAATATACAATACATTGTCAATATATTTAGCAAAATTTTTATTATTTTTTTAAAAATATAGGAACTTGTAAATTTTATAGTATAGCTTAACCTTTGTAATATATCTGTCTGTTTCAGGGAACGGAATATTTGTTAAGGAAACTCCATCCTTTGAATATTGAGGATCCTTAAGCCATTTCTGGACATTTCCTCTTCCTGCATTATATGCAGCCAAGGCCAAATCATTATTATTAAATTCCTTATTCAAATTGCTTAAGTACCAGCAGCCCATCTTTATATTGGTATCGGAATCCGTCAGCATATCAAGACTGAAGTTATCCATATTCATCTTGTCTGCAATCCATCTTGCTGTATCCGGAGTTATCTGCATAAGTCCGTATGCGTTTTTCTTTGATTTGGCATCAACATCAAAATTGCTTTCGGTTTTTATAACTGCCGATACCATAATAGGGTCTACATTATACATTTTTGAATACTTCGCTATTGCTTCCGCATGGTTAAAAGGGAAAAAGTATTTTGCTATGCTGCTGGCGTTCATTATTAATACCACCAACAGAAATAATAAAGTAATATTTTTAATTGCCTTCAAATTATATCTGTCCTGACTGATCAGGACTGCACCTCCCTTTTAATAAACCTAATATTTCAAGTACATCTAATATCTGTTGTTTTGTTTCCTCTATGGTACCAGAATTGTCCACCACAAAATCAACATATTTTCTTTTTTCCTCCAGGCTCATTTGAGAATTGATACGATTATTCACATCCTCCAGGTGAAGTTTGTCCCTTTGTTTTATCCTTTCAACCTGGATATCCCGGTTTACCCATACCAGGATATTCTTATCCATAAACTTATGAATACCTTTTTCAATAAGAGTAGCTGCATCCAAAAAGCAAACCCTTTCGCCTTCCTCCTGAAGCCTGTTAAGCCTTATAAATATTTCCTTTTTAATATATGGCATTATAATACCTTCATATAGTTCCAGCTTTTCCTGGTTTTGAAAAAGGAAGTTGCCAAATTTTCTTCGATGGAGCTCATTATTTTCATGGAAGAATTCTTTACCAAACTGCTGCCGTATTTTCTCAAGTATTTCAGGATACAATTCAAGCACCTCTCTGGATATAATATCAGCATCAATTACAGGGAACCCCAACTGTACTATGTATTTGGATATAGTGCTTTTTCCACTGCCAATACCCCCTGTTAGTCCTATCTTCAGCATATTTATCACCCTTATTTGGCTTCATACCAGCTCTTTCCAACATTAATATCCACCTCAAGCGGAACTCTAAGATCCATGACATTTTCCATCTCATTTTTTACAATGGACTTGACCTCCTCCAGTTCATCCTTATAAACGTTCAATATCAATTCGTCATGAACCTGGAGAATAAGCCTGCTTTTGAGCTTTCTTTTTTCAAGCTCATCATAAACATGAACCATAGCCAGCTTAATTATATCTGCGGCACTGCCCTGGATAGGGGTATTCATAGCTAGTCTCTCCCCAAAAGCCTGCACTATTTTATTGGAGGATTTTATCTCCGGAAGAGCACGTCTCCTTTTTAAAATAGTAATGACATAACTATGCTCTTTGGCAAATTTAATAATATCGTCCATGTACTTTTTTACTCCAGGATACCTTTCAAAATAGGTATCTATATATGCCTTGGCTTCCTTCCTTGGAATCTTGAGATCCTTTCCCAGACTGAAATCACCTATGCCATATACTATTCCGAAATTTACAGCCTTGGCATTGCTCCTCATCAGCGGGGTAACCTGGTCAAGGGGTACTCTGAACACCTCAGAGGCTGTTTTTCTATGTATATCCAGGTGGTTCTCAAAGGCTCCTATAAGGTTCTGGTCATCAGCTATATGGGCCAGCACCCGGAGTTCTATCTGGGAATAATCCGCGGACAATATAATGCTGTTTTCATCCTCAGGTATAAATACCTTTCTTATCTCTCTACCCATTTCGTATTTTATTGGTATGTTCTGCAGATTGGGTTCGGTACTGGAAAGCCTTCCAGTGGTGGTAACCGTCTGATTAAGACTGGAGTGGATTTTACCGTCAGAATCTATTACAGCCTTAAGCCCTTCAACATAGGTGGAAAACAATTTAACCAGCTGCCTGTAGTAAGTGATTTTATCAATTATATCATGTCTTCCGCTTAATTCCTCAAGGACTTCAGCATTAGTTGAATATCCTGTTTTTGTCTTTTTTATTACAGGGAGATCAAGTTTTTCAAATAATATTTTACCAAGCTGTTTTGGTGAATTTATATTGAATTCTTCCCCTGCAAGATCATAAATTTCCTGCTGAATCCTTTGTATTTCAGCCGTAAAATTGAGACCAAGCTCATTTAATTTTTCACTGTCCACTCTGAAACCTTCACTTTCCACGGAAGCAAGCACTTCAGTGAGAGGTAGTTCCACTGTGTACAAAAGTTCATGCATATCAAGCTCTTCAATTTTTCCCTTAACTATGTCATAAAGGCTTTTCATATGATGTATCTGCTTAATCCTCAAGCCTTCCCCCTGATCCTTTAAATCCATATGCAGATATTCCTGAATCATTGTATTCAGGTCATATTCCCCTCTGGAGGAATCAATAAGGTAAGCAGCAATTTTCAAATCAAACTTAACTCCATTAAAATCTATACCTAGCTTATGAAGCACAGCATGGGGTGCTTTTACATCAAAGCCCACTTTCCCTACATTGCTGCTGCCCAAAATAGAGTCAATAATTTCCGACCCATTACCGGATTCCTTTAAGAGCTTTTCGAACTGGATACTGTAATTTGCATCCTTGAAATTTATGTACATCCTGCTGATATATGCCTTGGAGTAAAAGCTATATTCTTCCACGTCAAATAAAACAAACATAGTTTCATTACTGTCTTTTTTTATTGTATCAGCCAGTTTCTTAAGGCTATCAATTGTGTCAATGGTTTCCCAGTCAATTTCTTCAGTTTCCTCTGTTAATGCTTCCTGTTCCAGCTTCTGCTGGGGTATTTTATCCAGTAGTGACTTAAATTGAAGCTTAAAAAACAAATTTCTTACTCCGTCATAGTCATAGCTTTCCTTGGATTTTATGGAAGCCATGTCTATGTCTATTGGTACTTCCTTCATTATAGTAGCTAATTTCTTGCTGAAAACTGCTTGTTCGCTGTATTCCTGGAGGTTTTCCTTAATTTTCTTACCGCTAATATTATTTATATTCTTTAAAACCTCTTCTATGCTGCCATATTCCTTAATGAGCTTAAATGCAGTCTTTTCACCAATTCCCGGGACTCCAGGTATATTATCCGAGGCATCACCCATAAGGCCCTTCACATCAATAAACTGATCAGGGGTTATGCCAAAATCCTGAACCATTCTGTTTTTATCGTAGATTTCTTTTTCAGTAATTCCTTTTTTCGTAATTATAACCTTAACATCGTCAGTAGCAAGCTGCAGAGCATCCTTATCTCCTGTTACAATATAGACCTCAATATCCTTCTTCTCTGCGTAAACTGACAATGTTCCTATAAGGTCATCAGCTTCAAAGCCTTCAATCTCAAATATATCAATAGCAAGCAGCTTAAGCAGGTCCTTAACTACCGGAAACTGCTCAGCAAGTTCAGGAGGCATCTGCTTCCTGCCCGCCTTATATTCCTTGTATGCATCATGCCTGAAGGTAGGAGCCTTTTTGTCAAATGTTGACACTATATAGTCTGGCTTTATTTCCTCCTTCATTTTTAACAGCATGGTTACAAAGCCATATATTGCATTTGTATTTAATCCTTCAGTATTGGTCAGTGGTGGCAGTGCATAAAATGCCCTGTTCATAAGACTGTTCCCATCAAGCACTAATAATTTCTCTTTTTCCAAAAAATCCACCTCCGTTTATTTATTATGGTATATCTTTTTTGCCCTGAGCCTGAGTGTTGATTTAACTCTGTTTATATCCTTCTTGTTGTGCCTAGACATTTTCAGATACAACAGACCTGCAGGAACAAAGAAAAGTGTAAACAGGCACATGGTTATTATATAATTTTCCGGTTCCCGGGCATATGCAGATATGACACCAAGCAATATGCCAATAGCTGCATTTCCTATTGTCCTTCCTACACCATTGGCCAAATTTGCTATGCTGAAAGCGGCCCCACGATCCTCCGGGAGGTTCACGTCAGTAATTAGCGCCAGCCAGTTCGGCGTGTTTGCAGAAAGGGCCTGACAGGCTATAAAGGACAAAACGAATATAGAGCCTACCCATGGATTTACAAAAATCTGTTTAAGCAAAGCAAATAAAATGGATATAGGATTATCTCCTGCCGGTAAAGCAAGGTTGTTCATGGGTATACAATACATTACTATGTAAAAAGGTATGGATGCAAACATGAAAAAAGCCGCAAGCCGGGATCGTCCCCTATAGCTTTTTTTATGAACCCTATCCCCAATATATCCGAAAAAGGTAGCAGTAAGCCCTCCGATCTGGAACAATGCATAAAGATAACCTCCAGCAATAATTGCCGTAGCAGGGCTGTAGCCCTGCTGCTCCACCTTTGATATGTAAAGGGTTGGAAGCCATATTAGTGTACCTGTAGCAATATTGTAAAAAAAGGACTGCATAAACAAAAGCATATTGCTTGGCTTTTTAATAATATGCAGCATGCTCTTCATCTGAATTTTATAGTCATAATCATGCCCTTCCTGCATCAGGTGCTGAAGCTCAGGCTCTGCTCTTCCCTGTTTTGGTTCCTCCACGAACAAATACAATATTATCAGAAGAAATCCAATTACACTTACAATTTCAAAGGGCTTCCTCCAGTTTGAGGCAGTTGATACCAAAGATGCCATTATGGCCCCGGCTATACCGCCAAAGCCCTGAGATATTCCCCATAAACTCAGCAGGGTGCCCCTGTATTTATGAGGGATATAATCCGTCAAAACACTATAGCCGATGGAGGATATGCAACCTAAACCAATCCCAGTGAAAACCTGGGTTATTATCAACTGTACATGGTTCTGGCACCTGGAGGTAAAAAATACTGATATAGCCCAGATTATAGTGCCAGATATAATCAATCTTTTTCTGTTGTATTTTCCTGAAAGGTATCCCCATGCTACGGCGGATACCGAAGAAACAAATATATTTACTGCCAATACGAATCCAAGCATTGATATATGTACATCCAGATCCCTTGCTATGGATGAAAACAACGGGGGGAAAAGCCCCAATATAATGTAATCAAAGGCAGCCAGAGCAAGAAATACAAATATGGTATATATAGTTTTAAAATCAAAGTTCCTCAATATATTACAACCTTTCAGTTTTAAAGGTATTATGCCCTTTCTTCCTCTAAATATCATACCATAATATGAGAATACCTGATATTAAATTTTTTTTAATATATATAATAATTATAATTTTACCTGATAAAATAAAAAGAGCCGGCTAAAAAGCCAGCTTTTAAGGGTTATTTCATGGATTCAGGTTTTTCCATTACAAAGAGGTGAGGCTCCTGGAGATAATCCTGTACTATTCTTAATGCTTCTCCAAATCGCTGATAATGTACAACCTCCCTTTCCCTTAGGAATTTCAGTGGTTCAATAACATCAGGATCATCAGCCATATTAATGAGATATTCATAGGTTGCCCTGGCTTTCTGTTCTGCTGCAAGATCCTCGGTTAGATCTACAATTGGATCTCCCTTTGATTGTAGATAAGCCGCACTAAACGGAACTCCGGAACCATTAACAGGATATATTCCCCTGCCGTGGTCAGCATAATAAGGACTGAGTCCTGCTTCCTCCAGCTCCTCCAGTGTAGCGCATTTTGTGAGCTGCTTTACTATGGAGCCAACTATTTCAAGATGGGCCATTTCCTCTGTACCAATATCATTACAGGTAGCAATTGCTTGAGGTGTAATCATTGTGAACCTCTGGCTAAGGTATCTTAACGATGCAGCCAGTTCACCATCAGGACCGCCGTATTGTGTAATTATAACCTTTGCCATCCTGGGGTCGGGTTTTCTGATTTTTACAGGATATTCCAAGAACTTATCGTACGTCCACATGAACTACATCTCCTCCTTATCAAGCTCAAAATTTGCTTCACTTTCCCATGGCCATGGATTATTTATCCACTGCCAGGGATAAGGACTTGGCGAGTCATGTTCACAAAGCATTCCGTAATTCATTTCATACTTTTCCTTTAAAGCTTTCCCTTCCATAACATAGGCGTTGTATCTCTTTATAGCTTCTCTGTCCATAGGGTGGGTATTGAGGTATAGTGCCAGATCCTCTTTCATGAATTCTACAGCTGTTATCTGCTTGAGCAGCTCCATTTTCTCCGTATTATCCCTCATATGAATTTCTCCTTAAAATTGTTTCTTTTTCACAGCACATCATTTTGTCACGGCCGTCATAAGGACTGAAAAGCTCCGGGAATACTGTTCCTCTCATCAAGGCCTCCACTGGGCAGAAAATATTACACATACACTGCCAGGGTACATATGCAGCAGCCAGTCTGACATTATCAATTACTTCTTCCTGAGGTATACATGGCTGAGGTGTACATGGCTGGGACATAAACTGTTCTGGTGCGATCTGCATTGGTGAAAACTGCGGCGGACACATAGCCATTGCAGGACACTGCGGCATCATTTTTCTGGCTTTACTTTTTTCCATTCTGATCCTCCATGAATTTTAAGTTCATAATATTGTATTCATATTTCTAAGCTGTGGTTACCAAAGGATAAAATAAATCCCATATGCCATTTGAGTTTGGTGACATATGGGATAGTGTCTATTTTATTTTTTCCGAGTTCAGATAAGCCTTCAAATCCTTCTTTATCATAATAATATAGCTTGGCACTGCATATAATAAAAATCCTGCTTTGAAAATTTCAGGAGACATGCTTCCAAAGAGCACTTCCAGTGCATCACCGAAGTAAAAAGCACCAATTCCTACAAGGAATAAATTTAAAATATAAAACAATATGCTTATATTAAGAATGGATATACCCCTTACTACAACATAGACGCTTGCTGCGGCACATATAAAGCCTGACAGGGCTGAACCTCCTATTAGTAGTGGTGAGCCTGAAGTTCCTGTTAATAAAAACAAAACTGCTTCAAGGATTTCTCTGAAAAACGTAATAGCCGAGATAATGAACACACCTTTTTTAGTATATGCAATATATCTTTTATTGGGCTCAGTATCAAAGGACTTATTCTTTCTAAGCAGAACTATACTGTATAAAATCAATATAGCCAGTACCAAGCCCAAAATACCATCAAATAAATCACCAGCCGGTCCTTCCAGCAGAGCTGCCTGAGAAAAAATAAATGACCCAATGGCTGTTGCAGTTACTGCCCCAAGGACACCCCCCAGGCAAATGCTTCTGCTCATATCGAACAGCCTGCTTTTATTAAAATACACTACCAGCGGAATTATGATTAAAAAAATTTCAATTCCTTCCCGGAAGCATATTATAAAGGGCGTAAACATAGTTTTCACCTCCTGTTCTTATAGTTTATGCGCAGGAGTAAATTTGTGCTTATGAATGTTTTCAAAAAAGTAAAAAGCACCTGTAATCAGGCACTTTTCTCCTTCTCTATGCTGCCGTAGTATGTTGATACCAGTATGAGCAACCCGCCTATAATTTGAAAGGCATTCATATTATCCCCAAATATCACAACACCCCAGATAACAGCTGATATTGGGTCGATGTAGCTTAGTAGTGCAATATTCTGTGCCTTTACCTTCTCCATGGCTGAAAAATACAGAGACAAACCGAAGGCTGTATGCACCAGTGCTAAAATCAGTATAAATGACAGCATTTGAATTCCCTGGATGTGAATCTGGTTTCTGTATATAATAAAAGGCAGCAACACTAAAGCTGCAAATGCAATCTGCACCACAGTTCTGTCATTTCCAGAAATGCCCTCAATTTTCTTATTTAAAAATATTATCACTGCATAAAGGCAGCCCCCCAGCATGGCGTAGGTAACCCCCAAAACATGATTGTAACTGGCACCTGCAGTTTGAGGCTGGTTAAAAAGAATCATGGCCAGGCCGGAAATTGCAGCCAGCACACAAATGATCTTCTTCCTGGTAAGCTTCTCCTTGAACAGCACTGGCGAAAAAAGTATTACAAATACAGGTGAAAAGTAGTATACAAGATTTGCATTAGATAAAGTTGTATACTTATATGCCTGAAAAACAAGAAACCAGTTGATGCCAAGAGCTGCTCCCGAAGCCGCCAGATAAATAAAATTTTTCTTGTTTTTAAAAATATTTTCCTTTTCTTCACCAGCGTTTCTTTTTCTCAGTACTGCACCTAAGCATATTAAAGCAGCTGCAGCTATGGCAGACCTTAAAAAGGCTATTTCCATGGAAGGCAGCTGAATATTTTTAACAAAAACCCCTATGCTCCCAAATATAGCCATGGCAATTACAATCTGAAAATCCCCTTTTATTTTCATAATCCACCCCCGTTATGCCTAATGTTAATTTTCAAATACTAAAGTCCTTTCCATCCTGTCCTTTCCTATAACTGTGTTATTAAAAATATCCTTTGCAGTTTTCAGAAATTCCTCTGGTTCCTGTATTGACGGACTAAAATGTGTAAGTATAAGCTCCTTCACATTGCCTTTACTTGCAAGCTCAGCTGCTTCTTTAAAGGTCATGTGCCTGCTTATTTTAGCTTTTTCAAGGCTTTCATCATCCTTAAAGGTCCCTTCGCAAATAAAAAGATCACTGCCATAGATAAATTCCGGTATGGAGGTTATTGGCCTGGTGTCTGTTATATAGCTGATTTTAATTCCCTGTCTTTCCTGTCCAAGTACCATTTCAGGCTGATAGTATCTTCCTTCATAAGTGGCGGAATTCCCCCCTTGAAGGGTATTCCATATATTTTTAGGAACCTGGTTTGCCAAAGCTTTTTCTACATCAAACCTGGGGCTTCTTTTAATTTTAATACTGTAGCCCAGACAGGGTGTTGAGTGTTCAAGCTCCAGAGTTGATATCCTCACATCAAAATTATTGTGGCTAAGAGTAAGCCCCGAGGATGTTATACTGAAATCACAATGCTCTTGCGGCCATTCAATAATATTAAGCTCATAAGGAAGAAACGGGGCAATGACCCTCAAGCCGTTAATAATCTCCTTGATGCCTTGGGGACCTATAATAGTAACAGGCTCTGTTCTTCCACAATTTCCTAGAGTGGTAAGCAGTCCTGGAATGCCTACAGTATGGTCACCATGCCAATGGGTTATGCATATGACATCCAGGGATTTAAAGCCCCAGCCCAGCATTCTCATGGATACCTGAGTGCCCTCGCCGCAGTCTATCAAAATTTTCCTGCCCTTGTAATTTACCATCAGGGATGCCAGGAACCTGTGAGGCATAGGCATGCCTCCGCCGGTACCCAGCAGTGCTGCATCTATCATAAAACCACTTCTTTCGTTATTCTATTTTGCAACCCCGTCAAAAAAATTTTTTAATTCCTTTTTCGTATCTGCCGTAAGATCATGCCATCTTATTCCACGGACAGCTCCTTCCAGCGCGCAAAGCTTGCTGAAGCACGCTGTATCATCAATTTTCCTTATACTTAAAAAGGCATTCCTGCTGCCCTGCCTTTTCAGATCATCAGCATCCTTAATTCCTGCTTGTATCAATTCATTTTCCAATACCCTTCCGATATTTGGAAGCTCAGATAATTTTCCCATGATTCTTCCCCCTATAAATCTTTATTAGTATTATCAACCATTTTATTACAATTTTCAACTATTAATTGATAAGTATATATTATCTCTTTTGAGGCAAATTATTAATATATAAAATAAAGGAGAGTGTAAGGCATTGGATAATAAGATGAGAAGCAGCAAGGATAATGATAAAAAAGATGGCAAATTTAAAAAGAAACATATAAACCATGATCCGCAAAGTGAAAGCTCCAGGGCAGTTTTCCAAGAAAGAGGTGGAGATAATGCATAGAGAGGAAAAAAAGCAGGCTAAAAAAGGCAGCAAGGAAAATACCAAAGCCAAGGTTGTATCTGCTGAAGATACAAAAAAGCACACCTCCAAGGGTACCATAGAAGGATGAAAACCCCTCGGCATGTGGTGATGCCGAAGGGTTTATTTGTTATTTTGCCTGTTCTATAGCTACTGCCACTGCCACTGTGGCACCTACCATAGGATTGTTTCCCATACCTATAAGTCCCATCATCTCTACATGGGCTGGCACTGAGGATGAGCCTGCAAACTGTGCATCAGAATGCATCCTTCCCATAGTATCGGTCATACCGTAGGACGCAGGGCCTGCTGCCATATTGTCAGGGTGCAGGGTTCTGCCTGTGCCGCCCCCGGATGCCACTGAAAAATATTTCTTTCCAAGGTCCCAGCATTCCTTTTTATAGGTTCCTGCTACTGGATGCTGGAATCTTGTTGGATTTGTGGAATTTCCCGTAATTGATACATCCACTCCTTCATTATGCATGATAGCCACGCCTTCCCTTACATCATCCGCTCCATAGCATCTCACCTTTGCTCTTTCACCCTTGGAAAAAGCTATTTCCTTAACTATATCCAGCTTTCCAGTGTAGTAGTCAAAGGAAGTCTGTACATATGTAAAGCCATTAATTCTTGATATTATATATGCAGCATCCTTACCAAGGCCATTTAATATTACCTTTAAGGGTTCCTTTCTTACCTTGTTTGCTGATTTAGCAAGTCCTATAGCCCCTTCTGCAGCTGCAAAGGATTCATGTCCTGCCAAAAATGCAAAGCATTTTGTTTCATCCCTCAAGAGCATTGCTGCCAGGTTGCCATGGCCCAGTCCAACCTTTCTATCATCAGCCACCGAACCAGGAATACAAAAGGCTTGAAGCCCTTCTCCTATTGCCTCTGCCGCATCGGAAGCCTTCCTGCAGCCCTTCTTTATTGCTATAGCTGCTCCCAAAGTATATGCCCAGCATGCATTTTCAAAGCATATTGGCTGAATTCCCTTTACTATTTCGTATACATTAACACCTTTGTCATCACAGCATTTCTTTGCATCCTCAAGGGTGTTCATGCCGTATTTATTTAAAACAGGTATAATCTGGTCTATCCTTCTTTCATAGCTTTCAAACAATGCCATTTAAATCACCTTCCTTATTCATGTCTGGGGTCAATAACTTTAACAGCTTCATCAAATCTTCCGTAGGTTCCTGAAGCCTTTGCCATTGCCTCATTGGCATCCATGCCTTTTTTGATCATGTCCATCATTTTTCCAAGATGAACAAACTTGTAGCCTATAACCTCGTTATTTTCATCCAAGGCCGTTTCAGTTACATAGCCCTCTGCCATTTCAAGATACCTTGTACCCTTTGCATTGGTGCCGTACATGGTTCCTACCTGGCTCCTAAGGCCTTTCCCAAGGTCTTCAAGTCCTGCTCCTATTGGAAGCCCTCCTTCTGAAAACGCAGTCTGGGTTCGTCCATATACTATCTGAAGAAAAAGCTCTCTCATGGCAGTATTTATAGCATCGCACACAAGATCTGTATTTAGTGCCTCCAATATAGTTTTTCCAGGCAGTATTTCAGATGCCATGGCTGCAGAATGGGTCATTCCAGAGCAGCCTAAGGTTTC
This sequence comes from uncultured Clostridium sp., assembly GCA_937927335.1. Lineage (GTDB taxonomy): Bacteria > Bacillota > Clostridia > Clostridiales > Clostridiaceae > UBA699. The sequence goes on along the minus strand of CALBDU010000004.1, from coordinate 187,039 downwards.
TACCAATGCCTCTTCTATAATACCATCCTTAACATTGAGAGTAAGCTTGCAGGCTCCTTGTTGGGGCGCGCACCAGCCTACTCCGTGTGTAAGGCCGGATATATCTTTAACTTCCTTAGCCCTAATCCATTTTCCTTCCTCAGGTATTGGCGCAGGTCCATGATTCGGTCCTTTTGCAATACACATCATCTTATCAACTTCAGCTGAATAAATCATAATCAAACTCCTTCCCTTTCTCTTATGATACTAACAAGTTTTTCTAAAACAATTATATTCTAACAGACTTAACAGACCGTAACAATAGGAAATTTGTAACCGCTGCTTTTAGGGGTTGACACTTTCCTTCTCATATGATATTATAATTTCGTTGAACATGCCGCTGTGGCGGAATTGGCAGACGCACGGGACTCAAAATCCCGCGGTAGCAATATCGTATCGGTTCGACTCCGATCAGCGGCACCAAAAAAAACACAACTTAGGTTGTGTTTTTTTATTTTTTGAACAATATTACTAATCACTTTCTTTAACCTTTTCTCCAAGGCTTAATTTTATTTTATCACCAAGAATGCTTATTAACGAACCCACAAGAATAAATGCAACCCCAAATATTATATTGGGTGTAATGGCTTCTCCCAGTACTATTAAGGCAATTATTGGCGCAAAGGCCGGCTTTATGAAAAAGGTAATGGATGCCGTTGAAGGTCCTGACAATTCTATAGCTTTTATATAGCAATAATAACCAATGCCGGTTACGCATATTCCCAAATAAAGAAGCAGAGGAATATTGCTTAAATGAATACCCATAAACACTGGACCTCCTTTTACCAATAGAACAATGAACAACACAGCTGAGCCCATTACAAAGCTAATGCTGTTCTGGGCAATGCCCCCTATTTTTGAAATCCTTTTTTTACCCAATGCCGTATAAAGACCAAATGTAATGGCGGCTGCCAGTGTAATTAATATGCCCGATACTTCAGCGTTTCCTCTAAATAAGTTAACGGGATTTGCCACAATTATCAGTCCCACTATATTTAATGCAAGCACTATAGCTTTCCTTAATGTGAAGCTTTCATTTGCAATAAACTGTGCAAATATCATTGTAAACACAGGACTTGTAGAAATTATTACTGCTGCAAGATTTGCATTTGTTCTCATAACTCCAAGCTGAAACAGTATCATGCTTATGCATATACATATGAATCCAAGTGAAAACAAATAAATCCAATCACTTTTAATTAATTTGTACTGCCTCCTTTTTAAATCCTTAAAGGCAAAAGGGGCAAGAAAAACACCCCCAATTAAAAATCGCAGGAATGTAAGCTGTGTGGGATCAAAATTATTTCCTGCCAGTTTCAGGGCAACTTCCATAGTACCAAATAAAAATGCTGCTGCTAAAATAAATACAAAACTTTTTTTCATCTATTTCTCCTTCGTTTCATGTTATGGGGATGTCCAAATTTATCATAATTGAAATTAATATATTATTTTCATAGATATACCTTAAATAGTAACCCTTACATTATATCATTAATAAATTAAATTTAAAGCGTTATAAAATTAATAGTTTTGTGTTGTTTCTTTCCACTTGATTTGGCACCTGTAAGCAATAAAAAAACACAACTTTCGTTGTGTTTTTTATGTTATATTATTCTACTAAACCTCTTTCATAGGCTTCCACCATTCTCTTTGTCATTGTTCCGCCTACAGAACCATTTTGTCTTGATGTAAGATTGCCCTTGTCTGTATTGGCATAATCTGCAAGTCCCAGCTCATTTGCAACTTCTACTTTGAATCTATCCAAACCATCCCTTGCATTCATTACTACAGGCTCGTTTGAATTGTTGTTGTTAGAATTGCTCATAATACATTCCTCCTTTTCTTTTGTTGTATTATCATTTTTCCTCATTTTTAAATTTATACACTGATAAATTAATAGAAATAAAACTAAAATTTGTATCAATTTATAATATGAGTCCAGGTTACTTTTCCAACAATGCCGTCAGCCTCTATGCCAGCACTTTTTTGAAAATTTAATACTGCTTGAAATGTATCAGCTCCGAAAATTCCATTAATGTGCATCCCAATTTTAAATTGTATATATCTAACGGCATATAGGTATTTACTGTACATACTGCAGAGAGGCCTTGATATTATCTGCTCCAAAGCAAATCTGGTGCTTGGACCTAGAACTCCATCCATATCCAGAGCCATTGTTTTCTGAAAGTTCATTACCGCCTCTTTAGTGCATTCACCAAATATCCCATCATCAACCAGCGGCTTTCCTTCAAAATCCTTAAGCCCCAGCAAATTTAATTTTTTTTGAAAATCCTTATTGATTGCTTTCTCCATAAAAGTAATTTCCATGCCTTTGCATATGGCATCCGCCATTTTTTCGGCGTCATACAAATTCATATCCTCCCTGGAATCTGTAAAGCATCCCTCCACCAGTATTGCAGGCATCTTTGTGTATTTTAATACATACAGACCTTTGCCCTCCACCCCCTGCTGCTTTGCTCCACGGTTTTTATAACCCAGCTCCTCTAGTTTTGTTAATATGTTTAAGGCAGCAGTTCTACCCGCCGTACTTCCTGTCCATACTTCTGAACCGCTGCCTCCACCAGCATTAAAGTGAATACTTAAATAAAAATCAGCTGACCAGCTGTTGGCCTTATACACCCTTTGCTGAAGACTGTGAAATGTGCTTTGAGCCCAATTTGGGGTAACCAAAAGGACTTCAAAGCCTGCTTCTGATAGTCCCGATATTACCTTTTTCCCTGTATCCATAGCCATTTCATCTTCATTGCCTATTGCCCGGCTTCCATAATCATGAACACAGTTATGACCGATATCTAGTGCTATTTTCATTTTATAACCCCCTTGTAAAATACTTATACTAATAGATATGACGTTAATTCATTTTGTGACAAATATTTTTATATTTTCCTGGTATAATATTAGTAGTACTATATGGAGGTGTTACATATTTATGGGATTTAAACTGCCAAATTACAATTACCCTGATTTTAATGAAGCCTGCTTTAAGGAAGCACCTGATGCAGCTACTGAAAGGGTATCTATAAAGGGAATTGCCCCTGATAATTATCATGCTACATCCATATATCCGGAGTATTTTAAAATAAAAGGAAAATGGATACTGGCGGAGGAGAGCAGGATGGATTGTGTAGTTCTGCTGAATGAGGATGGTTCCTTAAGCGTAAGGGAATTTAGGAATCTTATGCCAGGTGATGAAGTTGTGCTTGGGAGAACAGAAAACTGCAAGGATGGTATCTATGTACATGCCAGGTGCTTTGGTGAAGCCTCTGAAGCTGACAGCACCTTTTCCTTTAGAAAGGGAAGAACAAGGGAAAGCTCTTATTCTAAGGATTATGACAGCCTTTATGAATTATTGTCCTATGAAAAGGAAAACGGGTACATTCTTTGGGTGCTTGGACCAGCAGTAGTTTTTGACTATGATTCAAAAAATGCCATGGCAGGACTGATAAAGAAAGGCTATGTAGATGCTTTATTTGCTGGAAATGCTCTGGCAACCCACGATTTGGAGGGCTCGGTTTTAAATACTGCCTTAGGCCAGGATATATACAATCAAAAATCCGTGGAAAACGGACACTACAACCATATAGATATCATTAACCGCGCCAGAAGAGCTGGATCCCTGGAAAAGTTTATCCATACGGAAGATATTCAGGATGGAGTGGTTCACGCATGCATCAGCAACCAAATTCCTTTGGTTTTGGCCGGTTCCATACGGGACGATGGTCCTCTGCCCTCCGTTATACCTAATGTATATGAGGCCCAGAATGCCATGCGGTCCTATTGTAAAAAAGCTACTACAGTAATATGCCTGGCAACACAGCTTCATACCATAGCCACTGGAAATATGACCCCTATGTACAGAGTAATTGAGGATGGCATAAGACCAGTTTACATTTATACGGTAGATATATCAGAATTTGGCGTAAATAAGCTAAGAGACAGAGGAACATTGGAGGTAACCTCCATAGTAACCAATGTACAGGATTTTGTATGCAATCTTGATAATAACCTTAAGTAAAAAGCCAGGCTTCATTTATAAGCCTGGCTTAATTTATCTTGTAGCGGGAAACAGATAAAATAATATGCAGAAAAAGTGGCATGCACTGCCGCCCATGACGAAAAGATGCCAAACCGCATGATTATAGGGTATTTTATCTATGAGATATAACACCGCTCCCACAGTGTATAAAATTCCACCAATGAATAACAGCAAAACTCCATAATAAGGCAATGCAGCCACTAAGGGCTTAATTGCGAATATTATCATCCAGCCCATAATTATATACAAAATTGTAGATAGCACTTTGAATCTTCCTACAAAAAAGAATTTCATAATAATTCCGGCCACTGCCATAACCCAAACAGTTATAAAAATGGTCCAGCCTATTTTTCCCCTCAGTACTGTTAGTGTAAAGGGAGTATAGGTTCCTGCAATAAGCAGGAAAATTGATGAGTGATCGAATATCCTGAAAAGAGCCTTAACCTTTTTATTTGTGATACTGTGGTATAGTGTGGACTCAAGATAAAGCAGCACCAGTGATATTCCATAGATGGTGTAGCTCACTACATACCAGCTGTCTCCATAGGACTTGGAATAAAAAACAAGTAGTATCAAGGCAGCTACTGCCAGAAGGGTACCTATACCATGCGTAACTGCATTTGCAATTTCTTCGCCTTTTGTATAAAACTTCAGATTATGCTCCATAATACACCAACTCCAATACGTAGTTTTCATAACTATATCTTATCATATATTTATTCAAAAATAAACTTATTTCTTTTTTTATTTATTATTTATGTAATTATGTTTATAATATACAGGTAAATACTGCTAGGAGGTTTTAATTATGCTGAAAATGAACATGAATTCCGAATTGATAAAAAAATTTTATAAAATAATTAAAGAAATAGAAGTGCAAATTGAGGCTGGAAATTATGTAGAAGCACAGGCACTTATTGACGAGGCCTTCAAAGAGTTTTTCCGTCTGGGAGCTAAATTTTTCATTTCGCTGTCTGAGGAGAATCTCATGGATATGATTAAGACAAATAATATTATGGATATACACAAATGCATAATAATGTCAAAGCTGCTTATGGAGGAGGGCAAAGTTAATGAACTGCTTTATGGCATTGAAAAAAGCTTTTACCTGTACCAAAAGTCACTATACATGTATATTGAGGCTTTTCTTAATATTGAGGGTCGTGAGGAATTCATAGAATTTGCCAATGATATTCAAAAGCTTATGGGCAGGCTTTCCGAATATAAGCTTTCTCCAAAGCTTCAAAGAAAGATTATTGAATATTATTTGATGGAAACAGAATATGACAAGGCTGAAAATGTATTATACGAGCTTATGGATGAGACCTTTGATGATGAGATAAGGGAGTATGCCATTTCCTTTTACAAATCTCTGCTGCTTAAGGAGGATTCAAACTTAAACATAGGAAGACTTCCCAGGGAGGAGATCCTTGAATCCCTTAATAACCTTCAGTAACTATTTCCATCTGCAGGCTCTTTAAATATGTTGAGGCGTCAGAATGCCAAAGTTTTTTTGTGTTGTGCATGGGGAAATACAAAAAATTCCCACCATGCCGTCTCCCGCGTTATGTTTGAACCCGCTCTCGCAGGTGGGCTTCTCCTCCCTGCTTCAAGTACTATTGGCAGCGCCATAGCTTCAATCCGCAGGGAGAGCTGGAATCCCTTAAAAAACTTGTTGGGTCAATATAAACACGTTCAGCGTACACAGTAGGAACTATTTTAAATTATATTAATTTTATGCTTCTATTATACTACAGTTACTTTAATATAGAAATACCCAATTCCTTTAACTGGATATCATCCACCACATTTGGTGCTTCCGTTAATGGACAGAATGCGTTTTGATTTTTAGGGAATGCTATTACATCCTTTATGTTCTCAGTGTCTGCCAGGAACATTATGAGCCTGTCAAATCCGTATGCAAGACCTCCATGAGGCGGCGGACCGTATTTAAATGCCTGCAGAAGGAAGCCGAATTTGTCATTTGCAACCTCTTGAGTTAATCCTAATGCATCAAACATTTTTGCCTGCAGGGATGTATCATGAATTCTAATACTTCCTCCTCCAAGCTCCTCACCATTTAATACAATGTCATATGCCTTTGCCCTTACTCTTCCAGGATCGCTTTCCAGGTACTGTATATCCTCCTCCATTGGCATAGTGAAGGGATGGTGTTCAGCCTGGAACCTGTTTTCCTCCTCATTAAAGGAGAACAATGGGAATTCAGTTATCCAAAGGAATTTATACAGGTTCTTATCTATAAGATTCAATTCTTTTGCCACATGAATTCTTAATGCACCTAAAGCAGCAAATACCACACTGTTTTTATCAGCAACTATGAGAATAAGATCTCCGGTTTTTCCGTCCATTTTTTCAACTATTCCATTAAGCTCTTCATCCTTAAGGAATTTAGAAATAGGGGATTTAATTTCGCCTTCTTTAATTGATACCCAGGCTAATCCCTTAGCTTTATAAGTCTTTACGAACTCCACCAGCTTATCTATCTGTTTTCTTCCCATGTCAGCACCATTTGGCACCTTAATAGCCCGTACTGAACCATTTACAGCCAGGGCATCCTGGAACACCTTGAATTCGCTGTTTCTTACACAGTCCGTAAGGTCATTGATTTCCAAGCCAAATCTTAAATCAGGCTTGTCAGACCCATATTTTTCCATAGCTGTCTTATATGGCATTCTCATTATTGGCAGTTCTACATCAATGCCTTTAACTTCCTTGAATACCCTGGACAAAAGTCTCTCATTCAAGGATATTACATCATCCTCTTCCACAAAGGACAGCTCCATGTCTATCTGAGTGAACTCAGGCTGTCTGTTAGCCCTTAGGTCCTCATCCCTGAAGCACTTTGCCAGCTGGAAATACTTATCGTAGCCGGACACCATAAGCAGCTGCTTGAAAAGCTGAGGTGACTGAGGCAGTGCATAAAACATCCCAGGATAATTTCTGCTTGGAACCAAATAATCTCTGGCTCCTTCAGGAGTGCTCTTGCAAAGTATTGGGGTTTCAATTTCAAGAAATCCGTTTTCATCCAGGAAGTCTCTCACTACTTTTGCTGTTCTGTGTCTTATCATGAATATTTTCTGCATATCTGGCCTTCTAAGGTCCAGATATCTATATTTAAGCCTTACACTTTCAGATGCATCCAGGTCCTCCTTAACAACAATTGGAGGTGTTTCTGATTCTGAAAGTATCTTTATGCTTTCGCCCTTCAATTCCACCATGCCTGTTGGCATACTTGTGTTTGGAGATTCCCTTTTTACCAGGGTTCCGGTAACTGCAATACAATATTCTGACTTGGCGCCGTCTGCAGTTAAAAAGGCATCCTTATTTATTTCTTCTCCAAAAACCACCTGGAGTATTCCTGTTCTGTCTCTCAGGTCTATGAATATAAGTCCTCCGAGGTTTCTTTTTCTTTGAACCCAGCCCATAACGGTAAATTTGCTACCCCCATGGTTCTCCCTGAGTTCGCCGCACATTATGCTTCTCTTAAGTCCATTCAATGCTTCGCCCATTAGTTTTTCCTCCAATACTTTATTGCAGCTTTATGCTCTCTAGGTCATTAATATTACATTCAAAGGTTTCACCATCACTCATTCTCTTGAGGTTGGCCTTGCCAGTTGAAAGCTCCTCCTCGCCTATTACCATGGTGTACTTTGCTCCGATTTTATTTGCATATTTCATTTCTGCCTTAACGCTTCTATCCAAGTGGTCGCATTCACATTTAAGGCCTTTTTCCCTTAATTTGTTAACCATCTGCACAGACTTAACCTTTGCTGCATCTCCCATACTGCCTATGTAAATATCGATCTGGCTTTCATCAGGGATGACCACATTATTCTGCTCCAGTGTAAGCAAAAGCCTTTCAAGGCCCATTCCAAAGCCTATTGCAGGAGTTGGCGGACCGTCAACCTGCTCAATAAGGTAATCATATCTGCCTCCGCCGCATACTGTAATTCCATCATTTATTATTTCAAATACTGTTTTGCTGTAATAATCCAGACCTCTTACTATCAAAGGATCTATCTTATATTTTATGTCTAATGCATCAAGGTATTTTTTAAGATCCTTGAAGTGATCATCACATTCTTCACATAAATAATCAAGAATTACAGGTGCACCATCCACTATTTTCTTGCAGTTTGGATCCTTGCAGTCCAGAATTCTCATTGGATTTTTTTCAAATCTGGTTTTGCAAGTATCGCAAAGTGCGTCATAATTTGCCTTAAGGTAAGCCTGAAGTGCATCATTATAGGTTTTTCTGCACTTAGGACAGCCAATATTGTTTATGTTAAGCTCAATGCTGGTTATTCCAAGTTCCCTGAATACCCTCATGGCCAGGCTGATTACTTCTGCGTCAATGGATGCACCCTGAGCTCCAAAAACCTCTGCTCCAAACTGGTGGTGCTGCCTTAGCCTTCCCTTCTGAACATTTTCATACCTGAATACAGGAGTGAAATAGTACATTTTTGTAGGCTGGGCATCATTGTACAGGCTGTTCTCAATGAAAGCCCTTACAGCAGGAGCTGTTCCCTCAGGCTTAAGGGTTATGCTTCTTCCGCCCTTATCATTGAAGGTGTACATTTCCTTTTGAACCACATCTGTAGTTTCACCTACTCCTCTTATAAAAAGTTCAGTATGCTCAAACATTGGTGTTCTTATTTCCCTGCAGCCATATGTTGCAGCTATATCTCTCAATCTCTTTTCAAGATACTGCCATTTATAAGAATCTGCAGGCAATAAATCCTTGGTCCCTTTAGGTGCTTGAATCATCATAATATATCCTCCATTTCTATGTTTTAAACAATGTATTTAAAAGCTCTGTTTTTTTATTGATAAGCTCATCTATCCTTGTTATATATTCACGTACTTCCTTAAGGTTTGCAGCCCGTTCAATGCGGTTTTCCTCAGGGAATATCACCTTGGTAACGGCATCTGCCCCGCAGGCGATAATGGTCTGACTTTCCTCTATCATCTGAATGTTATATATTCCTTCCATTCCTGGAATTGAGTAACCAACATTCTCCATGTTGCCCACCATGTTCTTTTGCCTGTACATATAATATGGCTCCATATTAAGGCTGTCTGCCAGCGCTCTGGACTGGCTGAACATTTCAATAATCTCATTCTGATGAATTTCAGTATAGCTGTCAGTATTTATTATTTTTTCATAAAGTCTGGAGCCCCTTTTTATTGATAACCCATGTACTGTTAAATTATCAGGCTTAAGTTCATATACCTTTCTGCAGGTATTTCTTACATCCTGCAGATCTTCATATGGAAGTCCTATAATTATATCCATGTTTATGTTTTTAAAGCCCAGGTTCCTTGCCATATGGAACTTTTCCGCCACATCCCCTGAGGAGTGGCTTCTTCCTATTAATTTCAGGGTTTTATCGTTCATAGTTTGCGGATTAACGCTAATTCTGTCCACATTGTATTTTTTCATGCTTGCAAGTTTATTTATGGTTATACTATCAGGTCTGCCGCATTCAACAGTGAATTCCTCCAGGGCATGTTTAGTAATAAAATTATCATATATCCTTTTCATAACCCTTTCAAACTGCCCATCAGAAACAGACGTGGGAGTGCCGCCCCCAAAATATACACACTGGACTTTTAGATTATTCTCGGCTATATATTCCATGGTTCTATCAAGCTCATATATCAGTGCATCTATGTATTTCTCCACCAGATCCTTTGCGGCTGAGATGGAATTTGAAGCAAAGGAACAATAAAGACATTTTGTCGGGCAAAAAGGCATTCCAATGTAAAGACTTATAGTTTTTTTATGATTCTTTATATATTTCTGCTCAGCTCTGGCTACCTCAATGCAAAGTCTTATTTTATCCTCTTTTGTGATGCTGTGTTTTGTGAAATAACTGAAAATTTCTTCATCAGTATGGCTTTCCATAAGCTTAAGCGCTATTTTGCTTGGCCTGATTCCTATGAGAGTACCCCATGGATATTCTTTTTTAGTAAGCTCCTTTAAAAAACAAAATAAGGACATCCTTATGTTTTCTTTTTTGGTCAGCTCTCCATGAAAGTTATAGTCCCGAACTTTTCCTTCAAAGCCACAGTTTACTGAGTTCTCATTAATATTCACATAATAATTATATGGTTCCTCAAATTTGATGTCCATGGATGAAAAATAGATGTTGAATATCTGATACACCTCATACCTGTAAGACATGTCATTGAGTTTAATGTTTATTTTCATTATTTATTTTTGTGCCTCCTATAAAAAAGGATTGTGCAGCTTTTCCCGATTTATAGTACTTTCAGGGCCATGTCCAGGCAACACTATGGTATCATCCTTCAAAGACATAAGTTTAACCTTTATACTGGACATCAAAGTATCAAAGTCTCCGCCAGCAAGGTCAGTTCTGCCAATGGAGCCTGCAAATAGTGTATCTCCTGTAAAAAGCATATTATCCACAAGAAAGGAAATGCCTCCCGGAGTATGCCCTGGAGTTTCTAAAGATCTAATTTCATGACTTCCAAGTCTGAAAACAGTATCCTCTGTTATATTAATTTCAGCTTTTTTATTTAAGGTGCTGTATAGATGTCCCCCTGCACCTGCCATTTTTTCGTCCTTTTCACTTATTGCAACAGGTACATTATAAAGCTTTAGAAGCTGATCTACACCACCTGCATGGTCCATGTGGCCATGGGTAAGGATTATATACTTAACCTTTCCCTCCATCTGATCTATGGCCTTCTTCAGGTCATCCACATCGCCGCCGGGGTCTATCACTGCAGTTTCATGAGTATCCTCATCCATAAGTATATAACAGTTGGCCGCATAAATACCAGCAGGTATTCTTTTTAATTTCATTTATAAGCCCCCTTAAAAATTTTTCTTGCTGTCTATGAGCAAGGTAACAGGGCCGTCATTTTCAATGGATACCATCATTTCAGCTCCAAATACCCCTGTCTCAACTTTTTTTATATCTTCTTTGCAAAGCTTCACGAATTCCTCATAAAGGCTGTTTGCATCCTCACCGCCTAATGCCTCGATAAAGCTGGGCCTTCTTCCCTTCCTGCAGTCGCCGTATAAAGTAAACTGTGAAACAATGAGAAGGTCACCGGAAACGTCAAGCAGCGACCTGTTCAGCTTTCCTTCGTCATCCTCAAATACTCTTAAGTTTACAATCTTATCCTTCATGTATTTAACATCCTCCAGGGTATCCTCTCTGGAAATTCCAAGAAGCACGTTAAAACCTGCTCCAATCTCACCAACAATATTTCCATCCACCACAACCCTGGAAAACTTAACTCTTTGTACTACTGCGCGCATACATTTCACCTCTTAATTCTTTGTTCTGTAAACATCCACTACGCCTTTAACCCTTTTTACCTTTTTCATCACATCCTTAAGATCCTCCACGCTGGAAATCTTAAGTTTTATATTTATATAGGCAATACCACTCTTGTTTGGTTTTGCGTTAACTGCATACAGGTGTGTATTACTGGTGCTGATTATATTCATAATCTCAGTTAATATGCCTTCCCTGTCACCAGCCTTTATCTGGATCTCGGCAACATATTCAGCGCCCTTAGGCTTGCCCCAGCTTACCTCCACCAGTCTGTTGTCCTCGTTCTCCTTCACATCCGCCACATTGCTGCAGTCCTTCCGGTGTATGGAAACCCCCCGTCCTTTAGTGATATATCCCACTATATCATCCCCAGGCACAGGGTTACAGCATTTGGCAAACCTCACCAGAAGATTGCTTTCACCCTTTACTATTATTCCAGGGCTTCTAACATCCTCCTTGGTTTTTGGCACAGACTTGTTAGCCTGCTCCTCTATTTCCTTCCAGTCTCTGGGCTCTTCCTTATTTCCCTTGTCATAAGCATCCTTAAGTCTGCTCACAATGGTGGAGGCCATAATGCCGTTTAGCCCTACAGCAGCATAAAGGTCATCTATTCCATTCATGTTGTATCTTTTTAGAATCTGCTCGAAAATATCCCCCTTGGCGATTTCTCCAAAATTGCACAGCTGCTTTTTGGCTTCCCTTTCAAGGAGGTCTTTGCCTCTTGATATGTTTTCATCTCTTTTAGCCTTCTTGAACCATGCCCTGATTTTACTCTTTGCCTGATTGCTTTTCACTATGTTAATCCAATCCATATTAGGACCCTTAGGCATTGGAGAGGCTATTACCTCAATAATGTCCCCGGTACTGAGATGGTAGTCCAAAGGTACCATTTTACCGTTGACCTTGGCACCTACGCATCGGTTGCCAATTTCAGTATGGATTTTATAGGCAAAGTCAATTGGAGTTGCATCATAGGGCAGATTTATAACATTACCCTTAGGGGTAAATACAAAAACTTCATCGGAGAACAAGTCAATCTTAAAGCCTTCCATAAATTCTGCAGCATCAGAGGTTTCTCTCTGCCACTCCAGAATATCCCTAAGCCAGGCAAGCTTGATGTCCACATCTGCCTCAGTATCAACACCCTCCTTATATTTCCAGTGGGCAGCAATACCGTACTCAGCTGTGCGGTGCATCTCAAAGGACCTGATCTGAATTTCAAAGGGCTTGCCATGAGGCCCGATCACTGTGGAATGCAGTGACTGGTACATGTTTGGTTTAGGCATGGCAATATAATCCTTAAATCTGCCTGGAAGGGGCTTGAATATGGTATGAACTATGCCAAGAGCCGCATAGCAGTCCTTAATTGAATTAACCAGGATTCTTACAGCAGTAAGATCAAAAATCTGGTCAATAGTCTTATTCTTGCTTACCATTTTTCTGTAGATGCTGTAAAAATGCTTTGGCCTTCCCTCAATTTCGGAGTTAATGCTGGCACTGTCCAGACTTTGCTTTAAGGTACCTATTATTTCATTTATGTAGGCTTCCCTTTCTTCACGCTTTTCAGCTATTTTTCTAACAAGGAAATAATATTCATTAGGATTTTCATACCTGAAGGCAAGATCCTCCAATTCCCACTTAAGTTTGGACATACCAAGCCTGTGAGCTAATGGGGCATATATATCAAAGGTTTCCTTAGCCTTTTCCTTCTGTTTTTCCACAGGCATAAACTTCAGGGTCCTCATATTGTGAAGCCTGTCAGCTAGTTTTATCAGTATAACTCTAACATCCTTAGCCATAGCCAGCAGCATTTTTCTTACGTTGTCCGCCTGCTGCTCCTCTTTGCTTTTGGATTCAATTTTATCAAGCTTGGTTACTCCCTCCACCAGATTGGCTACTTCCGTACTGAAAAGCCTTTCCAGATCTTCATGGGAGTATTCTGTATCCTCAATAACATCATGGAGCAGCCCCGCAGTAACTGTGCTTGTATCCATGCCCATTTCAGCAAGAATGCAGGCGACCTCAACAGGATGCATAATATATGGCTCTCCGGATTCTCTCCTCTGGTCCTTGTGAGCTTCATATGCAAAATTATATGCTTTTGTTACAAACTCTTTATTCACATTACTATTGTTTTTTTCAATGCAATCAATCAGTTTCTCAAGCATATTACTACTCCCTTAAAATCAATGGCTGGTTAGATAACCAGCCATAATAGTTTATTAATATATTATATTATATTATGTAAAAACTTGCAATTTAATTTACTTTTTTAAACGTCATATTTCACCAGGGACATAACATCATAGCCCTTTAGTTTTTCTCTTCCTTTAAGCTCTGTAAGTTCAATAAGAAAGCCAACAGACACTATTTCTCCGCCGGCCTTTTCCACCAGCTTCACCACTGAATCAATAGTTCCCCCAGTAGCCAGGAGATCATCAACAATTGCAACCCTTTGTCCTTTTTTTATGGCATCCTTGTGTATTTCAAGGTCATCATTTCCATATTCCAGCGAATAGGCCATACTCATGGTATCATAGGGCAGCTTTCCCTTTTTTCTTACAGGAATGAAACCGGCTCCAATGGCATAGGCTAAAGGTGCACCCAAAAGAAAGCCTCTGGCTTCCGGCCCAACCACCAGGTCGATATTCTTATCTCTGAAATATTCTGCAAGCTGGTCCATTGCATACTTGAAGGCGTCCTTATCCTGAAGCACTGTAGTAATGTCCTTAAAGCTGATTCCCTCAATTGGAAAGTCTTCTATTATTCTAATCTTACCCTTTAAATCCATAATTATACCTCCTGCAGCAGTGTTGCCTGCTTATGCTTAATTTCCTTTTTTAAATATTTTGCTATTTGTTCAGCTCTGTCGCTGCTGGAGGTAGTGAACAGTTCCACCATGATTCTTGCATTATCTACCCCTCTTACATTATTTAAAGCAGCAATGCTGTTATGAATTAAATTTTTTACTGAATCATAATCCATACAGTCTATCTTATTAATCTTCATCATAGCTTTTAAGCCATAATTGTTGGTATAGCCCAGGTGGTGCATACCATGCTCCACCATGACCTGGTTTTCTCCGCTTATAGGAAAATTCTTTGATATTATGCCTATCATAACCAGATCCAGATATTTATTTATACACTTCATCCTATAGTAAAGGGAAATGGCCTGTGCAAGCTTATATGCCACTCCTGAGGCTGTCAGGTTCTTGCATGGATATCCGCTGTTATTCTGCTTCGGGTTCACAAGAATGGTTTCATAGGGAACATCTTCAAATTCATGGCAGTCAGTTACGATAACATCAATTCCGCATTTTCTGCAATATTTCATAGCTGAAAGGTAATTGGACCCGCAGCCGGCAGTTATAATAAGGCTTGCTCCCAAAAAACTAAATTGTTTTCTCATATCTGCTGAATCAGAATAAAAATCACCTTCCGCTTTATCTGATATAAAATACTCCACATCTGCGTTAAGGTATTTCAGCACTAACAGGAGTACAGAAACTGCTGTTACTCCGTCAATATCATGGTATCCATATATAACTATTTTTTCACCGTTATTTACAGCTTTTACGATCCTATCCAGTGCTTCTTTCATGCCCTTCATAAGAAAAGGATTATGCATTCCTGATATGCCGTAAAAGTGTGAGCAGCCCCCATATTTCTCCATAATATTACCCTCCAAATTTATCGAAAGCATATATATTATAAAATAAATTGTCTAATATTACAAATGCTTTATTACATGTTTTACAAATAAAAAAATCCAGAATGGATTAAATTCCAGATTTTTTCATATATATCCTTAATTTATAGTTATTTCTTATTTTTTTATCTTAATTTTTTTCCCATGCTTTTTAAATATTACCCAGAATGGACTGGCTATAAAGATTGAGGAATAACAACCTGATACTACACCCACAATCAACGGCAGGGAGAAGTTCCTGATAGAAGGAACATATACATATACTGCAATCAAAGTAATCAATACTGATAATACTGTATTTATTGATCTGGCCAGGGTCTGGGTAACACTGGCATCAGCCAGTATTTCAGGCTCGGCTGTTCTGATGTATTTTTGATTTTCCCTGATCCTGTCGAAAACAACTATAGTGTCATGTACAGAATAACCTATTACTGTCAATGCTGCAGCTATAAAGCTTGAGTCTACAGGTATCTGGAAAACTGAGTAAAATGCAAGCATAACAAGCACATCATGGAGAAGTGATACAATTGCAGCCAATGCAAACTTAAGCTCAAATCTGACCGTTATGTAAATCAATATTGCAACACAGGCCACAATTACAGCCTGAACGGCCTTATTTCTTGTTTCAGAGCCTATGCTGGCACCAATATCCTCCTGGCTTGTGAGGCTGGCATCTTTATATTTAGCCTTAACATCATTAACCAGAGATGCTGTGTTTGCAGCTGAAATATTTACACTTTTAATTTCTATGGATGTGTTATTAACTTTATTACTGGTAAAATCTTTTACATACTTTTTCACGATATCATCCACAGTGGTTTTGTCAAAGTCCTGTTTAATTGCAATCTGGGTTATTGTGCCTCCTTTAAAGTCTATTCCCAGCTCCAGGCCTTTGGTGGCCATGGAAAACATGCCGATTACTATGATAATTGCTGATATTGAAAACCAAATTTTTGTTTTTTCAATTATTCTATAATAGGTATTCATGCTACTTTACCCCCCTTCTGAAGTCATGGACTCCAAAGGTTCCAATGGACCACTTCTTGCTGAACCAGCCCATGCCTGCTGCTGTTTTTATGAGATATCTAGACACGGTAATAGCTGTGAACATGCTTATGGCAACACCTATTATAAGGGTTAATGCAAAGCCCTTTACGGTACCTGACCCCAAAGAGTAAAGCACTATACCTGTAATTATGGAGGTAAGATTTGAGTCAGTAACTGAGGTCATGGCTCTGTGGAAGCCTGTATCTATTGCTGCCTTCATGGACTTACCGCTCTTCAGCTCCTCCTTCATCCTTTCAAATATCAATATATTTGCATCCACTGCCATACCTACTGTGAGCAGGAACCCTGCTATACCAGATAGGGTAAGGGTGGCATTTATTCCTGAAAATGCAAGTAGTACCAAATAAACATAAAACATAAGTGCAATATCTGCTATAAGTCCAGGAACCCTGTAATACAAAATCATAAGCAGCATTACTATACCTATACCAATTTTACCTGCAAGAATGCTCAAAGGCAGTGCATTGGCACCTAGTGATGCTCCAACCAGTTTTGTTTCCACCGGCTTAACTGTTACAGGAAGTGCTCCTGAATTAATTATATTGGCACGACTTTTAGCCTCTTCAAGGCTGGCGCTGCCTGTTATGATTGCTTTACCGTTGGTGATAACAGCATCCACTGTAGGACTTGTTATTTCATCTTTATCCATATAAATTGATATTGGCTGGCCTATGAATTTTGCAGTTGCAGTGGCAAACTTTTTTGCACCTGTATCATTTAATTCCAGTCCAATAGTTGGTTTGTTTCCATTTGAGGAATCTATGTATGCAGTAGCCTTGGTTACATCTGCTCCTGTAAGTATGGTTGCGCCATCAGGCCCTACAAATTTAAGTTCTCCGGTTTTTCCCACAGTGTCAGTAACCTGCTGCACGTCGTAAACACCCGGAATTTCAATTCTAATTCTATTTTTACCTTCTCTGGTAACAACTGTCTCGCTAACCCCCATCTTGTTTACCCTCATGGAGATAAGCTCAATTGTTCTGTCTATGGTGCTTTGATCCACATTGTCCGACTGGATTTCCTCCAATACGGATACTCCGCCCTGCAGGTCAAGCCCTCTGTTTATAGTTTCACTAAATGGTTTAACTCTGTAACCGCCAATGGTCACTCCGTAAATTCCAGAATAAATCAAAGCTCCTAACAAGCCTAGGAATACAATGAAAATGACGGTAAATTTAGCTCTTGTCTTCATCTTTTTCCCCTCTCTTGGAAATTATTATTCCATAGTGTTCGATTTTAATGCAATAGCACATTCTATCCTTTTTTTCTGCATCTTACATCCCAGCTCATAGGGGATGTGGATATCACCATTAAAATTATAGTTGTTTGCCTGACAGCCTCCGCTGCAGTAGAATCTTG
This sequence comes from uncultured Clostridium sp., assembly GCA_937927335.1. Taxonomy (GTDB): domain Bacteria; phylum Bacillota; class Clostridia; order Clostridiales; family Clostridiaceae; genus UBA699. Next base: position 169,471 of record CALBDU010000004.1, on the reverse strand, counting down.
CCCAGCAGCCTCTGCACTGAGGCTTGTTGTAAATATGGGCATTTTTGAATTCCATTGCTATATTTTGATCCAGTTCAACACTGTCCAAATTTCCCATTTTAAACTTTTCATTACCCACAAACTGATGGCATGGATAAATATCTCCATGAGGAGTTATGGCAACATATTCATGACCGGCTCCGCAGCCTGATATTCTTTTATATACGCAGGGGCCTCCCTGAAGATCTATATTGAAATGATAAAACTTAAATTCATTGCCTTCCTTGTGCCTCTTAATCATTTCATCATATAATTTGTCATATTGCTCAAAGATCATAGGAAGATCCTCTTCCCGAAGACTCAGCGGACTATCCTCAGGCAGTACCACAGGCTCTATTGATATTTCGTCAAAGCCCTGGTTTGCCAAATGCATTATATCCTGGAAAAAATCAGTGTTTTTTCTTGTAAAGGTGCCTCTGGCATAGTACTGCTTTGATTTATCCCTGATTTCAACCATTTTTTTAATCTTAGGAATTATGCTGTCATAGGAGCCTGTACCATCGATCCTTACCCTTACATTATCATTTACTTCTTTTCTTCCGTCAATACTAAGTACTATATTTCCCATATTCTTATCGAGATAATCCATTATTTCGTCATTAAGCAGTGTAGCATTTGTAGTCATGGTAAATCTTATGGTCTTGCCATATTCCTTTCCCCTTACCTTTCCATACTCCACAATTTCCTTTACTGTATCAAAAGCCATAAGAGGTTCCCCCCCAAAGAGGTCAACTTCTATATGCTTTCTGGGACCGGACTTTTCAAGCACAAAGTCTATGGCTTTTTTGCCAATTTCTGCAGTCATCAGACCTCTGCAGCCCTTATACTCCCCTTCATCAGCAAAGCAGTAGCTGCATCTTAAATTGCAGTCATGGGCAATGTTCAGGCACAATGCCTTAATAAAGGATTCAGATTTTCCTGTATCCATGGCTATTTTCTCATACAGGTCCTCAGAATAAAGGCTTCCTTCTTCTATAAGTTCATCTATGTCATTAAAGGCTTCTTCCAATTCCTCCATGGAATATTTTGAGTTAAGCCTTTCAATAATTTCTTTCCTTGGGGCCATTCCTTCTTCATCTAAAACATCATATACCAGTTCATCCACCACATGGACGCTTCCTGAGTTGACATCTACAAGGTAGTAGTCCCCTCCTTGAGTAAACTTGTGAATATCCGCCACTTTTTTTCCTCCTAACGGTTAAAGACATTATTAAAGCAGTAACAAATTGTTACTGCTTAATCATTAATTAATTTTCGCAAGCTAGATTTGCTACTGTACAGGATGTTTTACATGCTGACTGGCATGAGTTTGCGCACTCTTTGCAACCAGGCTTATTTATGCTGTTCTTTATATTTTTCTTATTAATTGTTCTTACATGTTTCATATAAAATACCTCCATTCGAAACTTATCCGTTTGATTATATCACATTCCATATTTAAAATCAAAGATTTATTGCCAGCATTCCAGATAGAGCACCTACTATCAATGCAAGTCCGAATCTCTCCAGCCTGTCTATTCCTATTACACCCGGATTGCCGGAAATTACAGATACTAAAAAAAGCACTGCCATATAAATTATTCCCACCAGAAGACCTGTGAGCCATCCATTTTTTCTAGTCTTTCCCACAGCATAAAGGGTACCGTATATTATGCTGACCATGGTAGTCACTAGATAAAACAAGGAGCTTGTACCATCACCAATATCTGTGAAGGTCATTATCACAGCAAAAATCAAAAGCAGTATTACGGTTATAATAAATCCCCTAAGCACACCTTCCAGGGCAGATATGCAGATATTTTTTCCCATAAAAACACCTCCTGTTAGTATCTATGTTAAGCAGCCGTGTTTTATGATAACTTTATCACCATTCCGGTATTTAGTTTAGCTCTGCATATCTGATTCTCCGTCAGTAATAAGCTTATGAAGAATTCCAGACTTGGATAATTTTAATTTTACTTTATCAGGTCCGCATTGAAATACCACATTATCCTCCTCGATGTCCAGCACCCTTCCGATAAGGCCACCTGTACTAATTATCTCGTCATTAACCTTAAGGTTCATTATCATGGTATTGTAATCTTTTCTTTTTTTATTCTGCGGTATAACTACTACAAGATATAAAACCACAGTCATAATTATTAACGGCAGTAGCTGCCTTAAAGCTGTTCCCAGTATACTTTCCTCCTAATTATATAATCAGGCCCTGCCCTGCCACATCTCCAGCTTTTCGGCCTTATAATCCTTGAAATAGCCGCCGTCGATAGCATCCCTTATTTCACACATCATATTATTGTAGAAATAAAGATTGTGAAGGACACACAGTCTCATGGCCAGCATTTCCTTTGCTTTAAAAAGATGCCTTATATATGCCCTTGAATAATTCCTGCAGGCAGGACAATTACAGCCTTCATCTATTGGGCTGCTGTCCAGTTCAAATTTATTATTCAATAAATTAATTTTACCGTATTTCGTAAATACATGAGCATGTCTGCCATTCCTGGCAGGCAATACACAGTCAAAGAAGTCAACCCCTCTTTCAACGCCCTCAAGAATGTTGCTTGGCAGTCCCACTCCCATGAGATATATTGGCTTATCCTCGGGAAGTTCAGGTACTACCGCATCCAGAATCCTGTACATTTCCTCATGGGTTTCCCCTACCGCCAGACCTCCTATGGCATAACCATCAAGATTTAATTTTCTTATCTCTCTGGCATGGTTTACTCTTAAATCTTCAAACACGCCTCCCTGATTGATTCCAAACAGCATCTGCTGTTTGTTTATGGTATCAGGCAGGCTGTTTAACCTGTCAAGTTCCTCCTTACACCTGTATAGCCATCTGGTGGTCATATCCACAGATTTTTTAACATATTCGTAAGGGGAAGGGTTAGCCACACATTCATCAAAAGCCATAGCAATGGTTGATGCCAGATTGCTTTGAATCTGCATGCTTTCCTCAGGTCCCATAAAAATCTTTCTTCCGTCTATATGGGAGTTAAAGCTTACTCCTTCTTCCTTAATCTTTCTTATATGGGCCAGTGAAAACACCTGGAATCCGCCTGAATCAGTCAATATGGGCCGGTCCCAATTCATAAATTTGTGCAGTCCGCCCATCTGTTTAACAACCTTGTCGCCAGGCCTCAGATGCAGATGATATGTATTTGACAATTCCACCTGGCAGCCAATTTCCTTCAGATCCATGGAGGAAACTGCTCCTTTAATGGCAGCCAGTGTTCCCACATTCATAAATACCGGAGTCTGAATGGTGCCGTGGCAGGTTTTAAATTCTCCTCTTCTGGCGTTGCCGTCTTTTTTCAATAATTTATACATTTCATTTCTCCTTTTAATTTAACGTGACTGATGGTGTCCAAGCTGGTGACAGCCACATCAGATATCAGATAATACAGATACTGGTAATTATTTTATAAACATTGCATCTCCAAAGCTGAAGAAACGGTATTTTTCCTTCACAGCTGTTTCGTAGGCGTTAATTATAATGTCCCTTGACGCCAGAGCGCTAACAAGCATAAGAAGGGTGGACTTTGGAAGGTGGAAATTTGTTATAAGCGCGTCCACTATTTTGAATTTATAGCCAGGATATATGAATATGTCCGTCCAGCCTGACCTCTCACTTACCCTGTGGTTTTCGTCCCCAATTGTCTCAAGTGTCCTTGTGGAGGTGGTACCTACAGAAATGACCCTTTTTCCATTGTCCTTGCACTGATTTATAATATCTGCATTCTCCTTTGACAGTGAATAATATTCGGAATGCATAACATGGCTGTTTATATCCTCCACCTTAACCGGCCTGAAGGTTCCCAGGCCCACATGAAGGGTGAGATAAGCAATTTTTACTCCCTTATCCTCAATATTCTTTAACAGTTCCTTAGTAAAGTGTAATCCCGCAGTAGGTGCTGCCGCTGATCCTTCTTCCTTTGAATACACAGTCTGGTACATTTCCTTGTCTTCCAGTTTTTCTGTAATGTAGGGAGGCAGAGGCATCTGCCCCAGTTTGTCCAGGACTTCCTCAAATATGCCGTCATATTCGAATTTTACAATTCTGCTGCCTTCTTCTCCTATACCAACTACTTCAGCCTTAAGCTCTCCGTTCCCAAAGAGAAATCTGGAGCCAATCTGAGCCCTTTTTCCCGGCTTAACAAGGGTTTCCCAAACATCCTTATCGTTTCTTTTCAATAAAAGAAATTCCATTTTCCCGCCGGAACCTTCTTTGGCACCATAAAGCCTGGCAGGCAGAACCCTGGTATCATTAAGCACCAGGCAGTCGCCTTCCTCCAGATAATCTATTATATCCCTGAAAATTTTATGTTCAATGGATCCATTATTCTTATCCAGCACCATAAGTCTTGCCTCATCCCTCTGCAAAAGGGGATGCTGGGCTATCTGCTCCTCAGGCAGATAAAAATCAAAGTCACTAACCTTCACAACTATTCTCCTTTTCTGGTTTTATTCAAATGCTCATAAGCCCTGTCTGTAGCCATTCTGCCTCTTGGGGTCCTTATGATAAATCCCTTCTGAAGAAGGTACGGCTCATAAACATCCTCTATTGTATCAAGTTCCTCCCCTATGAAATAGGAAAGAGTTTCAATTCCTACTGGTCCTCCCTGGAAATTATCTATTATTGCATTTAATATCTTATTATCTATTCCATCAAAGCCTTCCTTATCAACATCCAGCAGCTTCAGAGCATTTTTTGCAGTATCAAGATCTATTATTCCATTTCCCTTGACCTCTGAATAATCCCTTACCCTTTTTAACAGCCTGTTAGCTATTCTTGGAGTTCCTCTGGATCTTCTTCCTATCTCCACAGCGGCATTTTCATGAATACCTACATTTAAAATTTTTGAAGACCTTATTATAATTTCCTTTAGTTCATCCTCTTCATAATATTCCATAGGACAAAGCATTCCAAACCTGTCCCTTAAAGGAGAAGTCAAAAGTCCTACCCTGGTGGTTGCTCCAATGAGAGTAAACCTTGGCAGATCCAATCTTATAGACCTTGCCGCTGCACCCTTGCCTATGACAATATCCAAGGCATAATCCTCCATGGCAGGGTAAAGTATTTCTTCAACGCTCCTGTTGAGCCTGTGAATTTCATCTATAAAAAGCACATCATTGCTGTTAAGGCTTGTCAGTATTGCAGCCAGATCTCCAGCTCTTTCAATTGCCGGACCGGAGGTTACCTTAAGCGTACCCTTCATTTCCCTGGCAATAATATTGGCCAGAGTGGTTTTACCAAGACCCGGAGGGCCGTAAAGCAGTACATGGTCAAGAGCTTCAGCTCGATTACTAGCAGCCTTAATAAAGATATCCAGTTTTTCCTTAACCTTTTTCTGACCTATGTATTCCTTCAATTTTAAAGGTCTTAGACTGTATTCGGAATCATCCTCTCCCGCAAGGTTTACAGGTGTTACAAATCTATCTTCCATAAAACTTACCTCCTACCCCATTAACCGACGTAAACAGCTCTTAATTACATTTTCCAAAGAATCATTTTCATCCACATTCTTTAGAGCCTGGGTTGCCTCTTTCTCAGAATATCCCAGTGATAGCAGAGCTTCCAGAGCTTCTCTGGATGTATCAGCAGCAGCATGTCCTTCAGAAGGGTTCAAAATATTTTCACCTGTATCGAGTTTATCCTTAAGTTCCAGGATTATTCTCTGTGCAATTTTCTTTCCCACTCCTGGCGCCCGTACTATTGTTTTTTCATCTCTGGATATAATTGCATATTTCAAATTTGTTACACTGCATATGGAAAGCAATGAAAGGGCCGCTTTTGCCCCTACACCGTTTATAGTTAAAAGAAGGTTGAACATATGCAGTTCTTCCTTGGTTAAAAAACCATAGAGCCCTAAAAAATCCTCTCTTACAATCTGCTGAACAAATATAAGCATTTCTTCGTTTAATTGCGGAAGCTTTGCCATAGTACTTCCTGAGGTATAAATTTTATAGCCCATCCCTTGGTTTTCTACAACAATATAGTCTTTATTCATGCCAGTATAAATGCCCTTTATATATTCGTACATATGCAGCTCTCCCAAACTAAAATTTTAATATCTATTACTTTATCATTATACCATATTTTATTCAACAAAAAATCCTTGAGGATCTATTCATAGTCCTCAAGGATAGCCTGTGCATCCTCTTTGGTGCTGCATTGAAAATATTTGTCTCCTTTAGTAAGGAGCTTAATATCCTCATCCTTCAGGCTGGAAGCTTTTATGTCAGTTATATCAGTATTTACATCCTGAATAAACATGTTCCCGTCTTTATCAGTTTTATATATGGCAATGTATCCATCTTTAATTCCCAATACATACTTGTTGGGCTCATACCTGTCCAGCTCTCTAACCATAATTACCATATCCCCGGACATAGTGCTGACCTTGTAGCCTTTTGCCGAATAAATATTGTTTAGCTCATCTCTGGTCTTTCCTGTGAGGTCTTCCTGAGGCTGTACAATATCTGTAACCACTGTGCCGCATTTATTATACTTAGTTTTAAATACAATTTTTGTGTTCTTCATTACTATATCATAAACCTTGGATTGAACCCACAGCGCATCCTGGGACTTGCTTTTTACCTGTGCTGGCTTATTTATATTTCCAATGGTATTTAATCTATTCCAACAGTAATAAAAGCTTAAGCCGAAAATGCAAAAACCTATGAATGCGGTGAATACAATACCTAATTTTCTCTTATCCATAATATCCCTCCTAACAAACATTATGGACACTTCTGAATTTTTTATACAAACCTGAAGGATTTTTTAAATTATGTAGAATATAATCACGTTTATTTTGAACATTAATTGAATTTCTACACACTTAAAGGAAAATTTAAACCCCTATGATTTCTAAAATTAAAATCATAGGGATCTTCAACATAATGGAGAGCATCTACATTGATGCTCTCCCGTTTTTGTGTGCAATAACCTTTTCTCTTGTAAAAATATCATTTCTGATAATGTTGTATTCAAATTTGTTTATTAGATCGTTATCCAGCAGGTTTTTTAATACATATAATCTTTCTCTCACTGTAAAATCATTTAGAATATTGTTTTCTTCTGTCAGGTTCTTTACACTTAAATCCAACATAATAACCACCTCTGCACTATCTATATTAAAATAGTATCTCCCTTCGGTCTGATTAATATGTGAAATTTAATAACATTTTATTAATAAAAATTTACCTTTGACAAAATCTCTTCTTCCCTTAGCTTTACATTCTTTTCAATAGTATCAACCTCAGTGTTTATTTTTTCCTTAAAGCTTCTATCTTTTATGGAGCTTAAATTTATTTTAACGTTGTATAAAGCTGAAAGCACTGCTGTTCTGCAGAGCATGGCAGCAACCAATCCGTCTGATGCAGCATTTTTATTTCCCTTTTCAACCACAAATTGAATCATATCCATCATTTTATATGCTTCCCGGGCAGTTTCAAGGGGTACCAGTGCGGCTTCCTTGTAGGCTTCCTGCACAGCACTGCTTCTTAAAGTTTTTTCCTCCTCTGTGGCTTTAGGCAGCCTGAAGGCCCCCATAACCTTATTAAAGGAATCTGAGTCTTTATCCATATAATCAACAAAAAACTCCTGCCCTTTCTTAGCATTTACCAGTACTTCTTCAGCATCGTTTTGAACCTGCTGATAATCCTTCCTGCCAACTGTAAGATTTGCCACCATCTGTGTCAGAGCTGCAGAAATCGCAGCGCTTAAAGCTGCAACACTGCCGCCTCCAGGCACCGGGGAATTAGATGCAGTTTCCTCAAGAAACTGTTTTATTGTCATATCAGCTAACATATTAAGCCACCTCTTTCTTTGTCGTAAACGAGCCTTCCGGACTTTATTACCTTTTCTACAGTGCTGACACCTACATGGTATGGTATAAACTTATAGGAAGGGAATTCAAGGATAATTATGTCTCCTCTTTTTCCCACGTCGATGCTTCCAATTTTATCAGCCCTGTTCACGGCTGCTGCACCGTTTATAGTAAGTGCCGTTACAGCTTCCTCAATGGTTAGATTCATCTGAATGCAAGCCAGTGCAAATACCAGAGCTATTGATTCTGTAAAGCAGCTGCCGGGGTTGAAATCTGATGCCAAGGCAACAGCACATCCGCTGTCAATCATTTTTCTGCCCCTGGCGAAGCTTTCCCTCAAGCTGAAGGCGGTACATGGCAGCAAGGTAGCAACCACTTCCTTTTCAGCCATGGCTTCTATACCTTTGTCAGATGCCTGGAGCAAATGATCTGCTGATACAGCTTTGAGCTCTGCAGCCAGCTCTGCTCCTCCCAGTTGAACTATTTCATCAGCATGAAGCTTCAGGGAAAAGCCCATTTCCTTTGCCTTTGACAGCAGCTTCCTTGACTGTTCTACAGAAAAAACATTATTTTCACAAAACACATCGCAGAATTCTGCTAAAGCCTTTTCTTTTACCAAAGGCAGTACCTTTTCCATCATAAAATCTATATAATCATCGCCTCTTCCAGAAAACTCCGGTGGTACTGCATGGGCTCCAAGGAAGGTAGGCACTACATCCACCGGGTGACACCCGTTTAACTCCTTCATTACCTGAAGCTGCTTTAATTCAGTATCCAGATCCAGCCCGTAGCCGCTTTTCCCTTCCACTGTAGTAACTCCAAAGGAAAGCATAGAGTTAAGCCTTTTTATACCCTCCTGGAAAAGCTTTTCCTTTGCAGCTTCCCTGGTGGCTTTCACAGTGTTTGCAATACCGCCGCCCCTCTGCATTATGTCCATATACTTGTCTCCACGAAGTCTCCAGGAAAATTCCTCAGCCCTGTAGCCACCAAACACAAAGTGGGTATGGGAATCAACAAAACCTGGCATTACCGCCTTTTCCCTGGCATCAATTATCTGGTCAAATTCCTCAAGGCTGACCTGGTTCAATAAATCACTGGTTTCTCCCACAGCACTGATTATGCCATCTTCTATTATAACAGCTCCGTCCTTGATTATATGAAGGTCATTCATATCCTTGCCCTGCTTTGCCTTAAAGCCGCTGCAGGTCACAAGCTCACTGGCGTTTTTTATCAACAATCTGTATCCCATAGCGCTACTCCATTATTCTGGTTTCCAGCACCTGGTCCATGGAAAAGTCTTCAACCCCCAGGTAATAAACCGCTGTATCAATCAAAGCCTCCATTGGCAGCAAACCGATAACTTCACTTCCAATTACATTGACGCCATATCTTCTTGCTTCTATTTTAATAAGCTCAAAGGAACGGTAAAGGGCTGTTTTTGTGTAATCCGTCATATTCATGGAAACCTGCACGATGCCACGTTCCTTAAGTTCCACTCCAAGAGCCTTGCAATATCTTAAGCCTCCTCCGATAAATCTTACGTTATTGGCAATTTTTTTTGCAATTTCAAGGTTATCAGTGTCCAGATTTACATTAAAGGCTATTAGAGGCATCCTTACACCTACTGCTGTAGCTCCTGCTGATGGGTGGACGCTGGATGGTCCATAATCCGGCTTCCACTCAGGTTTGCTCATTTTTTCATTCATGCCTTCAAACTGGCCTTTTCGAACCGTTGCAAGATTTTCTCTGGCAGGGCTTGATGCCGCTTTCTCATAAAGGAATATAGGAATATTATATTTTTCAGATATCTCTTTTGCTGTGTCTTTTGCAAGTTCCACAGCTTCCTCGATGGTAACATTTTTTATGGGAATATACGGGATTACATCAGTGGCTCCCATTCTAGGATGCTCTCCCTGGTGAACTCTGAGGTCTATAACCTCAGCAGCAATTCCTGCCGCTTCTATAACAGCATTTTTAACAGCCTCTGGTTCTCCAACTACTGTTACCACCACACGGTTATGATCCTTATCCCTTTTATAATCCAGAAGCTTAACGCCATCTTTTCCTCTAAAGGGATTGATTATTTTTTCTATTTTTAAAAGATCTCTTCCCTCACTGAAATTTGGTACACATTCAATAATCTTCTTAACCTCGTTCATTTTCGTCAGTCCTTTCAATTACAAACTTTTGTCTATTACTTCTCTTATCAGCTTTTCATCAGTTATAAAAGGCAGAGTAATGTGGTCTGTTTCTTTATTCTTATTATTGTATTCCATGCTGGTAGCTATGGAATTTTCGTTTCTGGCCCAGGCTCTTCTTGCCACTCCGCCCATAACATCCCAAAGCATGGCTGATTTGATTATTTCATCGATTCTGGAGCTGCCGTCAAGAACTAGCCCAAAGCCTCCGTTTATTGCTTTTCCTATGCCCACACCGCCGCCGTTATGAAGAGCAACTAAGCTCATTCCTCTTGCAGCGTTGCCTGCAAAGCACTGTACAGCCATATCCGCCATTATATTGCTTCCATCTTTAATATTTGAGGTTTCCCTAAAGGGTGAGTCCGTTCCGCTGACATCATGATGATCACGGCCAAGCATCACAGGGCCTATTTCACCATTCCTCACCATTTCATTAAATTTCAGGGCTATACTCATTCTTCCATAAGCATCCTGGTACAGTATCCTGGCCTGGGTTCCAACCACCAGCTTATTCTTTTCAGCATCCCTGATCCACACATAGTTATCCCTGTCCTGGGCTCTCCTGTCAGGGTCAATGCAGCTCATGGCTGCGTGGTCGGTTTTTATCAAATCCTCGTGGTTTCCGCTTAAGCACACCCATCTGAAGGGCCCGTAGCCGAAGTCAAAAAGCTCGGGACCCATTATATCTTCAACATAGGATGGGAAAATAAATCCGTCCTTTTCATCCACTCCGTTTTTCGATATTTCCATAACACCTGCATCATATACAGCCTTCATAAAGGCGTTGCCGTAGTCAAAGAAGTAGGTGCCTCTCTCAACCAAAGCCTTGATTAGCTCAAAGTGACGGGTAAGGGATTTATCTACAAGCTCATTGAATTTTTCCCTGTCTTCCTTTAAAAGTCTTGTCCTTTCCTCAAAGGTTATGCCCTGAGGGCAGTAGCCACCGTCATATACCGCATGACAGGAGGTCTGGTCTGATAAAAGCTCAATTGTCCTGTGGTTTTTTACTGCATATTCAAGGAGGTCCACAATGTTGCCATGGTAGGCTATTGATACAGCTTCCTTTCTGGCTACGTATTCCTCAGCAATATCAAATATCTCGTCCAGATTTGAGGATACCTTGTCTACCCAGCCCTGGTTATGCCTTGTCTGAATTCTTGAATAGTCCACCTCAGCAATTATTCCCACAGCACCTGCTATAACTGCAGCTTTTGGCTGAGCACCGCTCATGCCTCCAAGCCCTGAGGATACAAAAATGTGTCCCTTCAAGTCCTCATCACCTGCAACTCCAAGCTTCAGCCTGCCAGCGTTAAGTATTGTATTATAAGTTCCATGGACAATACCCTGAGGGCCTATATACATCCATCCACCAGCAGTCATCTGACCATAGTTGGCCACACCCATCTGCATGGCATAATGCCAGTCATGCTGGTTGTCAAACATACCTACCATCAGTGCATTTGTAATTATTACCCTGGGGGCTTCCGGCTTTGAGCTGAAAAGCCCCACTGGATGTCCTGATTCGATAACCAAGGTCTGATGGTCTGTCATAACCTCCAAATATTTTTTTACAAGCCTGTACTGCATCCAGTTTTGAAATACCTGGCCAGTTTCCCCGTAAGTGACAAGCTCATAGGGATAAAGTGCCACTTCAAAATCCAGGTTATTGTCTATCATAACCTGAAATGCTCTTGCTTCAATGCAGTTTCCCTTATATTCATCTATGGACTTGCCGTAAATCCTGCCTTCAGGCCTGAATCTATAGCCATAAATACGTCCTCTGGTTTTAAGCTCTTCCATAAACTCAGGGGCCAAAATCTCGTGAAATTCACCAGGTACATATCTTAAAGCGTTTTTCAACGCAGTTTCAGCCTGGGCTTTGGTAAGGGTAAAGCCTCTATCTGGAGCTCTTCTTATATTAGGTGCAAACTCCTTCTTTTCCGGCAATTCCTTATCAAGTTTTATAACCATAGCTTCTGATATATCTTTATTTGTAACCATATTCCCACCTCCAGGATCAATATTTAAGTGTTACCTCTTTTTCAACAGCTTCTAAAAGCCTTGAGCTTGTTATAAGCTCTGTAACCCTCTCCAGGTCATCATACATAATCTTATCCTCTTCGATAAAGCTTACAGCTTCACGAATAGTTTTATAGGCAGCTTCGGTTCCCCTTCCAAGCTTATAGGCATTTTCCCTGAAATCAATAGCCTGACAGGCTGCCATCATTTCTGTAGCCAATACACGTTTTGTATTTTCTAGTATGTCCCTGCTCTTCCTTGCCGCTATGGTGCCCATGCTTACATGGTCCTCCTGGTTTGCAGAAGAAGGTATTGAATCTACTGATGCCGGATGTGCCAGCACCTTGTTTTCAGAAACCAGTGCTGCTGCTGCATACTGAGTAATCATGAATCCGGAATTCAGTCCACCCTTCTTTACCAGGAAGGCAGGAAGATCATTCAACTGGTTATTTATAAGCCTCTCCAGCCTTCTTTCAGATATATTGGCCAACTCAGCCAGGGCTATTCCAAGAAAATCAAAGCTCAATGCCATGGGCTGTCCATGGAAATTACCACCGGATATTATCTCTCCAGTTTCAAGAACTATAGGATTGTCTGTAACAGAATTTATTTCAAGCAGCACCTTATCCTCCACGTATCTTAAGGCATCCTTGCTGGCACCATGAACCTGAGGAATGCATCTTAATGAATAGGCATCCTGTATCCTGAGCTCACCCTGTCTTGTAACATAAGTGCTTCCCTGAGTGAGTTCAAGCATATTTTCAGCAGTGATCAGTTGTCCCTTGTGAGGTCTGATGCGGTGAATCCTGGGATCATAAGCATCTGTAATTCCCCTTAGTGCTTCCAACGTCAAGGCAGAAGCTATATCGCTGATTTTAACAAGCTCAATGCCGTCATATACTGCAAGAGCACCTATGCCTGTCATAGCAGGTGTTCCATTTATCAAAGCAAGGCCTTCCTTTTCCACCAGCTCCACCACCGGTATTTCTGCAAGTCTCATAGCTTCAGCTCCCGGCATAACTTTCCCCTTATACTCCGCCATACCTTCCCCGATCATAGGAAGCACCATGTGGGCTAAAGGAACCAGATCCCCAGAGGCTCCCAGGGAACCTTTTTCCGGTATTATAGGATGTACACCTTTATTCAGCATTTCAATAAGGGTTTCCAGAGTGCTTAATCTTAAGCCTGAAAATCCGTTGGCCAGAGCATTTGCCCTAAGAAGCATAATGGCTCTCACTGCATCAGTATCAAGGTTTTTGCCGGCACCGCAGGCATGAGATAGAATCAGGTTCTTCTGCAAGGCTTTACAGTCACCGTTTGAAATTTTTACCTTTGAAAATATGCCAAAGCCTGTAGTAATCCCGTATTCCACTATATCGTCCCTGATAATGCCGTCTACTATGGCTCTTGATGCATTTACCCTTTCCTTAGCTGAATCCTCCAGTTTCACAGTATAATTTTCCCTGGCTGCCTTCACAACCTGTTGCAAGGTTAAATCCTGACCATTGATAAAAATAGTGTCCATTGAACAATCCCCTCACATTTTAATATTTTTTTAGATGCTTTTTTATTAAAGTTATATTTAAATATAAAAAAGGACAAAACTCAATAAACCATTGAGTTTTGCCCCCTAACAGCTAATAACTATGGGTCAAACACAAATACCATACTAAATATATATTTAATTTAAACAGGATTAATACCCATTCCCATTACTTCATGCTCAAAGCCCTTTATAGGAGCTCCCATGTTTCCATACAAAGCAACAGCCAGCCACTGGCCGTCTTCATTATCCCCTATGATCCTGGGACCTTTAACTATGGTAAATACCAGTCCTGCTGTACGAAGCACATTCCCAAGGCCAACCTGGCCTCTGCATATGCCTGCATAGGCTTCCAGGACGCAGTGGTATAAGGCATGTTCCTCCCTGTAAACCTGCTTTATAAAGCCTTCTTTTTTTCCTGCAGTTTCTATTGCAGCAAATATCTTTGAAGAATCCATTGAGCCTACTTTACCCTTCAGCACCTTGAAACCATGTCTTGCAGCTGATTCTCTAATTATCTCTTCATCGCTTTCTGATGCCATGCAAAGTAATAATGCTGTTTTCCCTATTGTTAAAGATTCAAACAAATTATTACCCCCTAAAAAGTTTGCTCCATGGTTAATTTAACACATTTCAGGCTCTGATGTCAATAATGGTGAAGCCCTCTAATTCCCCACCAGTACATCATAATTATGATAGGAATTAAATTGACTATTTCATACCTGCTTTGATATAATTATAATAAATTGAATATTATGGAACTTATTATGATTATATAATTGAAAATAGCAAACTCAATGAAAATTGAAGACGCAAAGCCACGAGTCTAAGGTTTAAATGTAAAATGATAGACTATGATAGTCGGGTTGCCAATGTTGATACTTAAGTTGTATTGAAGCTATAACTACTATACATTGGAGTTATGGCTTTTTAATTTGAAGTTTTCAACAAATAATTTGCAATTCTCCGCATAACAATTAATACCAAATGATTACAGAAGATAAGTACAAAATTATTATTTCAAGTATGCATAATTTTTATTAAAGAGTGAGGTATATTATGAGCTTATCGTTTTTTTTACGTTGCCTTGAAACTGCTGTTGGAATTATTGGCATGAATATGTCAATTGCAGCCTTTAAAAAAAATGCTATATTTCGAATAATTATATCTATTATTATTTTACTTGCAGGCTTTTGCATTATAACATTTTTGTATGGAAATAATGAGGTAACACTGGTTGAGAAACTATATACTCCTATTATCTTAATTTTTGTTGGAACAGCTATAATCATTAATTCCAGTGACACATTAATAGTGGCGCTTTTTAACTTCTTTACCCAATTTATTATATACCAGGGAATAAGTATGGCATGTACCATTCTTGTTATGCAGCTTTATGTAAAATCAGATTGGATTTATTTGCTGCTTAGAGCTATTGCTTTTACTCTGATCATATTTATTGAGATAAAATTTATACGAAAACCCTTCCAGTATTTTGCTGAAAATATTGTTCAAGAGTGGCGTACATATTTATTATTAGCAGTTGTATTTTCTTTCCTTATTGTTTTGATGTGTACATATCCAACAATGTATTATAAACGATCTTTCTATTCTCAGATGGAAATTTTAATAGGCTACATCCTATTTGCCTTAGTATTATATGTTATGTATCATACTTTACATAACACAGTAGAAAAATATGAGCTGCTTCAATCAGAAAAAATTATGTGCGAAAAAGTAAAATTTATGGAAGAATACAAAAGACTTTCTGAAATTGATCTGCTCACCGGTCTTTTAAATCGCAATTCATTTCAGAAACAAGTGGAACATCATATTAATGCTTTCGATCAGACCAGCGCTTTGCTGATTATGGATATAGATGACTTTAAAATGATAAATGATAACTTTGGACATGATGTTGGAGATAGTGCAATTAAAATTCTTTCTTCCGCCCTTAAAACAAGTTTTAGAGGCAGTGATATAATGGGAAGGCTTGGGGGAGATGAATTCATGGTATTATTAGCAGATATAAAAAACGACAATAATTTAATTCACCAAAAAATAGGAACATTCAACCTTAATTTAAATAAATTCATTACTGAAAGCAAAGAAGTTCCAAATTTTTCAGCAAGTATCGGTGTTACATATGTAAATTACAAAGATGATTTTGAAAAAATCTATAAAGAGGCAGATATTGCTCTATACAGAGCAAAAAAAGGCGGAAAAAATTTTACTGTATTTTATTGTTAAGATTCAAACAAATTATTACCCCCTAAAAGTTTGCTCCAATGACATATTGGGGCTCCCACTGTATTTTACTTACATGTGGATAAAAAAACGAAAACTCAACTATTAATATGTGGACAATCTACATGTTTTTATGATATACTAATAAAGTTGCATAAGAATGCGCTTTATGGCGCAAAACAATTTTATCCATAAATTAAGATATTATTTGGCTCTTGTGATTTATATTGCAAGAGTTTTTTATTTTTTATGAAAAATAGAAATTAGGAGGTAAAATGGAAATTTTAATAGTATTCTTACTGAAACTACTCGACAACACTTTGGGCACAATGAAGAATATATATCTATCCCGTGAAAAATTCTTCTTTTCGAGCTTGCTGGCAGCGCTGTCGACAACTATATACATGATTGCTCTTGTGAGAATGGCAAAGTCTGATGGCATACTCAGTATCATGGCGATATGTGCCGCAACATTTATTGGCACCCTGATTCCAGGGCTTGTCGTTAAAAAATCTGAGAAGGAGAAGCTTTACATCTTTGATATCACAGCAGACAACATGAACAGCGGCAAAGAGTTTGCGGATATTTTGAGAAGTGCGAACATTGCCACAAAAACCAGCGTTGTCTATGATAAGATGATGATAAAGACACTTTCCATAAAGGCGTACTGCGCCAACAGGGAAGAAAGCAAAATAGTGAATGAAGCCATATATCCAGCTTTTAAATACAATGTTTATGCACCAATGAACCTGGATTAAGCTTGGCATAAGTGCCACGGATAAAGAAACTGTCGAACACTAAATTGTTTCAATTAGATTTATTCAGACACAAAAACACCTCTTCATATTGAATTTATCAATATAAAAAGGTGTTTTTTTTCATATGTTACTCTAAGTGACTTAGTCTTCCCATTCCTCAGGGAACTCTGCATTGTGGTAGACGTCCTGCACGTCATCATCATCCTCAAGCATGTCAACCATCTTCTGGAATTTCTCAGCAGTTGCCATATCTATTGCTGCAGTAGTGTCAGGAATCATAGTTATTTCTGCGGAAAGGAATTCCATACCTTCCTTTTCAAGTGCTTCCCTTACTGTTCCAAAATCATCGGGATTTGTGGTTATTTCAAATACCTCTTCTGTTGCTTCGAAATCCTCTGCACCTGCATCTAAAGCCATCATCATTACTTCATCCTCATCCAGGTCTTCATTTCTTTCAATGACTATCTGGCCTTTTCTCTGGAACATAAAGGATACACAGCCTGTAGAGCCCATATTTCCGCCATGTTTATCAAAAGCATGTCTCACATTTCCTGCAGTCCTGTTTTTGTTATCTGTTAATGCGTTTACAATTACAGCTATGCCGGATGGGCCGTAGCCTTCATAAACTACTTCCTCGTAGTTTACGCCATCCATTTCTCCTGCACCTTTTTTAATAGCTCTTGTTATTGTATCCATAGGCATATTGTTTGCCTTAGCTTTTGCAACAACGTCTCTCAGCTTGCCGTTTGTATCCAGGTTGGAGCCTCCATTTTTAGCTGCTATTGCTATTTCCTTACCAATCTTTGTGAATATCTTTCCTCTTTTTGCGTCTACCTTACTTTTCTTAGCTTGAATATTATGCCACTTTGAATGCCCTGACATCTATTCTTCCTCCTTAATATATCTTAATTAAAATAATTTTTATTATATAAAAAACCTTAAACAGTATATCACAAATCTGTAGTGCATTTCAAATTTATTTGCTGAGTCTGCCTTCTCCCTTGAAATAATAATCTGAATCTCCTTCACTGATTACACATCTTCCATTTAAAACATCATTTATTTTTTCTGTTACAGGCTCAATCTGAGGCAGCTCGCAAAACATGGTAATTTCAACCTTGTTCGTATAAATGGTTTCTTCGATAAACCATCCGCTTTGTTCAAACAAATACTGCAGCTTGCCCAAGGAATCATAGTCCAAGGTTATCTTCAGTGGTGCTGCCATTGCCCTTTCCACTATCTCAGCTTCCTTCACAGCCATAGCTGCAGCCCTTGAATATGCCCTGACCAATCCGCCTTTGCCAAGCAGCACTCCGCCAAAATATCTGGTCACCACCAGCACCGCATCTGTTATGCCATTCTTTTTAATTACATCCAGCACAGGAAGACCTCCTGTGCCCTGAGGCTCTCCATCGTCGCTATACCTTTGGATTCCTAAGTTTTCACCAAGGACATATGCATATACATTATGCCTTGCTTCCTTGTGTTCAGCTTTAATCCTGTTAATAAAACCTCTAGCTTCGTCTTCATTATATACTCTTAAAGCATGTCCAATAAAAATAGATTTCTTTTCTTCAAATTCAGCCTTAGCTTCATTCTTTAATGTAAAGTACCCCATGTTTCCTCCTTATGCGCCCTGCCGGGATTCAAGCCACTTTTCTGCAGCCTGCCTTAAATAATCCTTATCGGAATTTTCATACAGACTTTTAATCCTCTCCATAGCCCTTATACTGTCCAGCTTCTGCAGTGCTTTAACAGCATAGAATACCACCTGAGGATTGGAATCCTCTAGAGCCTTCATCAAGGCTTCCTCAAAATAGGCATCATTTATCTTCCCCATTGCCGATACTGCCATCCGTCTTATATTTATAAACTTATGCACTGATGCCCTTGCCAGTATTCTATAGCCTTCCCGCCGCTTTAATTCTCCAAGGGTCCATACTGCTGTTTCCTTTTCCTTAGGAAGCATGTCAGCATAATTCTCAGCAATGTATCCAGCCAGTTCATCCTTTAGCTCATCCTCAAGATAATTCAATATGCCTGCTTTATCCTCCTTGGAAGATGCCATTAAGGTTTTGAAGAGCTCTGGAATATCCTTACACCTGGCAATTATGCCATATTTTATTTTCCCATTTAAAATATGGGCTTTTGCAGTATCAGTACTGATATTTCGAATTATGGCTACAGCCTCAGGGCTTTTCCCCTCAAGATAAAGGTAATAGCTTATATCCTCATCCTTGAGAGAGCTTATATTGTCCCACTGGACATTAATCAAACCTTTTCCCATTTTTCCTCCTGATATTCTGCTAATAAACTGGATAATATATTTATACCCTTCTTTATCTGATCTTCATCAGTATTAGAAAAGCTTATTCTGAAATATTTCTTGCCATCCTCGGGATTTTTATAAAACAATACACCTGGAGCTATTAAAACACCTTTTGATTTAGCTTTTCTGTAAAGTTGAGCTGAATCCAGCTTAATACTGTCTGAAATTTTCAAATAAAAGTTCAAACCGCCCCCTGGCGGTATAAACTCAATTTTTCCCTTAAGCTTATCATTAATGCAATTTTCCATGGAAATATACCTTTTTTTGTATGCTAAAATAAGATTATTGATATAGTCTTTCCATAAACCTTTATTTATATACAATTCCAATGCCCTTTGCATAATGCTGGAGGTGGATATGTCTGTATTGTATTTTGAATTTTCTACAGGCTCCTTGTATTTTGACGGTGCAACAAGATATCCAAGCCTTATTCCTGGAAGAAATATTTTTGAGAAGCTTTTTATATAAATGACCCTGTCATTTTTGTCCAGGCTTTTGAAGGTATGGTATTCTATTTTGCTGTCAAATATAAGCTCTGACAAGTAATCATCCTCAATTATAAAAAAATCGTATATCTCAGCCAGCCTTAATATTTTCTTTTTTGCCTCCAGGCTGTAGCTCATGCCAGAGGGATTCTGAAAATAGCTCATAACATAAAAACATCTTATATTGTTTTTCATCAGCAGCTTTTCTAATTTTTCCACATCTACGCCGCCCTTAGATATAGGGATATCCAGGATATTGGCCCTTCTGGATTTAAATACTGACAGTGCTCCGCTGTAGGTGGGCTTTTCAACCAGCACGTAATCATTGCTGTTTATCAGTGCCTTTGATATTATGTCTATTCCCTGTTGAGCTCCAGACACAATTAGAACATCATCACTTTCAATTTTTCCATTCCAGAAAATACTGCTTATGGTCTCCCTTAAGCCCTCATATCCCAAGGCCTCCTGTATCACCAGAGCCTCTGCACCATCCCGGTCCAGCACCTCATTTAAAACGCTTTTAAAATTAGCTATTGGAAAAAATTCTGTGCTTAAAGCCTCGCCGGTAAAATCTATACACCTTTCCATAAGCTCCTTAGGCATTCTCTTGAAGCTGCTGCTGTATTCCTTTTTAATGCTTCTGGTGGAATCCTTCATTTTTGCGTAGGTGCCGCTTCCTAATCTTTGCATTGCATAGCCTTCGCTTTCAAGCTTCTTATATGCGGAAACCACTGTTACGCTGTTTACGTTTAGAAAAGCTGACAATGCTCTGATAGATGGAAGCTTTTCACCATCCATCACTTTATTTTCGTCAATCAGCTTTCTTATATGATTTGCAATTGTAATGTACTTTGCTTCTTCTTCATCCTTAAACCTTACAGTAAACTTTTCCATATTACCACCTGCGAAATTTCTAAAAAATAAAAGAACTTAAATTTATTATAATTTAAGTTCCCTAAATATGCACTAAATGAAATATACATTTTCTTTGAAAAGAGTTTTACCATCCTCAGCTTTATAATCTCTGGTCTCTTTTTTAATTATATTTTTTTCCCATAGCTTGTTTAAAATTTCTTCCATATTTATATCATAGCTATTAAAAAGCTTATCATTTGCAATGTCCTCTGCACTTAAAAAGCTGTCCTTTTCATTCATAAAATCGATTAAAACTCCTGAATAATTTCTAATTGAAGCATCTATTGAATTTTGTACAAATTTAAGGGTGGAATTTATTGTAGACACAATTTCCTCTTTATTTTTGTAATTATTAAAAAAAAGCATCTCCACACAGCTTTTGAAGCTGCTGCTCAGGTTCATGGCCATGGTCATGGCATCCTTGCTTATCATATACCCCGAGGAATTAACAAATAATTTTGCATATTCCTCAACAGATTTTACAGCTGCGGTATATGCTGTAAATATGCCGTCATTTTGTACATATTTTCTGCAAAGTCCCACGCTTTTCAAGAGACTGCCCAGATACACCATGTTCCATCTTTCCCTGTCAAGGTCTGGGTAATAGCGGCCGTTGTCATATTTCATGGTGATATCCATATCCTTTGAAAACACAAGCCTGGAGGATGCAAATATTCTATGAATAAATCCCCCTCTTATATCTTCATCATATAACTGCAAAAATTTATTTTTACTCATTATTTTAATATGTACGGGAACATTCTTTTCTTCTGTGTATATGTTTTTTATTTCTGCCATTTTAAGATCAATTATTACAAACAGGTCTATATCTGATTCATCCCACAAATCCCCTGTAACCATGCTTCCAAAAACCATAACTGCCAGAACCGAACTATTTCCCTTTAACCTGTCAACTATGGAATTAAACGCTTTCTGATACTGTAAAATAGTTTTCTCCATGACATATCCCCCTGTTTTGCTATTTATTATGCTAGTTTTAAATTAATTATAAATAAAAATGAGCATAATTACAATACAAATAATTATGCTCATGAAATTTTACATTCAATATTATATAATATTTTGAAATTTGCCTTCTTATGCTTTCATAAGTTTATTAACAAGCTGCCTGCTTTCATAAAGCACCTTTTCTTCATCAATGGATGTAAATATACCCTTCTCCATAACCATAACACCGTTGATTATAACATACTCAACTTCGCTGCCATTAGCTGAAAATGCAATATTTGAGTATATATCATGCACAGGTGTCATCGACGGCCTGTTAAGACTGACCATTATAAGATCAGCCAGGTTTCCAGGCTTTATACTTCCAAGATTATTGAAGCCAAGGGCCCTGGCGCCATTTAAGGTTGCAAGTTCCAAGACATTTTTTCCGCTTAGTGCTGTAGTATCCTTGTAATAAAGCTTTTGAAGCAATGCTCCGGTTTCCATTTCACCAAACATGTTGAGGTTGTTATTGCTTGATGCTCCATCAGTTCCAAGGCACACATTTATATTTTTATGCAGCATCTCCATAACTCTGGCGGTACCGCTGGCAAGCTTCATATTGCTTTGTGGGTTGTATACAGGGTTTACATTTTTCTGCTTTACTATATCCATATCTTCAGGGCTTAGGTATATACAATGGGCTGCCATGGTATTCACTTCAAATATTCCTGCTTCCAGAAGCAGTTTTGCTGGTGTCATGCCATACTTGTCCATTATGATCTTTTGTTCATCCTCAGTTTCCGATAAATGAATATGGATACCGCAGCCGTTATTCTTGGCTGCCTCAGCTATGGCCCTTAGGCCGTCTAAGCTTAGTGTATAGGCCGAGTGCGGTGCCAGCATTGCCCTGCACATGGCCTTTCCTTCTGAATTTGTTTTATTTATACTTGGAAGAACGCTGTTAAGAAGGCCTTCCCAGTTTTCTCCCATTATTGGGAATCCAAGCACTGCCCTTACATTAAATTTTTCAGCGCAGGCCTTAACGGTATCCTGCATGAAATACATATCGTTTACTGTAGTGGTGCCTGTTCGCAGCATTTCCACCAAAGCCAGCTCAGTACCAATCCTTATATGCTCTTCCCCGAACTTTGCCTCCATAGGCCAGATCTTTTCATTAAGCCATCTCATCAGGGGAAGACCTTCACCGTATCCCCTGAGCAGAGTCATTGCCATATGGGTATGACAGTTTACCAGTCCTGGCATAACACAGTAGCTGCTGCCATCAATTACCTTAGTATTATCAAGCTTCCCATGATATGCACCGGAGGCGGCTTCTTTTATGGTATCCCCTTCAATAAGCACATAACCATTCTTTATTACATCCTGTTCATCCACAGCAGCAATCATTGTATCCTTTATCAGTATTCTCATAATTTTCCCCCTTAAATTATGTAATCTGAACATTTATTTATGGTTTCCTCATCCACCATAGCCCTTATATAGGTGCCTTCATCCCTGTATGCCTCCTCCAGGACCTTGGCATTTCTGTGAAGGAATGCGGCCATCTTCTGATCTGAATAAGGAATTACGAACTCCATTTCCTTCATGGTATAGGGAAGTATTTCTGTAATTTTCTTAAGCAGCAGCTCCAGATTTATTTCCTCCCTGGCAGAGATTTTTATTACTGGAAGCTTGCTGTATTTTTCTTCAAGCTGTTTTATCCTTTCCTGATCTGCCTTGTCGATTTTATTCAGCACTAGCAGCATTGGCTTATCCTTTGCATTAAGCTGCTCCAGCACTAGATGCACTGCTTCTATCTGTTCCTCAATGTAGCTGGAGGAACAATCCGCCACATGGAGGAGCAGGTCTGAATAAACAACCTCTTCAAGAGTAGACTTAAATGCCTCCACCAAGTCATGAGGCAGCTTCTTAATAAAGCCTACGGTATCCGTTACGGTAATAATTCTGTTGTCTGGAAGAAGCACCGCTCTGGTAGTAGTATCCAGGGTAGCAAAGAGCATATCTGCTTCAAATACCTTTTCCTTTTTTACATTGTCCTTTGGATTTGCTATTTCACAAAGCTTATTCCTTAAGGTTGACTTTCCTGCATTGGTATACCCAACTAATGAAACCTTAGGAAGAGCATTTCTTTTGTCTCTTTGGGTTTCTCTTACCCTTCTGATTTTTTTCAGTTCTTCATTAAGGTCGTATATCTTTTCTCGAATATGTCTCTTGTCAGTTTCCAGCTTTTTTTCTCCAGGACCCCTGGTTCCGATTCCACCGCCTGTTCTTGACAGCACTGTACCAAGGCCTGTAAGCCTTGGAAGCCTGTATTTAAGCTGGGCAAGCTCTACCTGTATCTTTGCTTCTCTGGTTCTTGCCCTGCTGGCAAATATTTCAAGGATCAGCGTGGTTCTATCTATTACCTTTGCTCCAATATTTTCTTCAAGATTCCTTACCTGAGATGCTGACAGTTCATCATCAAATATTATCACATCTGCTGAATATACCTGCCTCATCAGAGCCAGCTCCTCCACTTTTCCCTTTCCCACATAAAACGCCGAATCTACTGCGCTTCTGAATTGGATCACTTTCTGAAGAACCTTTACATTGCATGCCTTGGCCAGCTCCTCCAGCTCATCCAGGCTTTCCTCACTGTCAATTCCCACAAGTATTGCTCTTTCAGCTTCGTCCTCCTCTATTTCTGCTTCTCTAATAAGCTTATCCGCCTCACCAATTTTATCCTGAATATTAACAGCCAGTAATTCTTCCATGGATAATTTCTTTGTTGCTTCGGCTGTTATCCTGTTGTTTGAGATGCTGCAGAACCCTAAGGACCCATCTATAACCTCTCCATCCAGTATTCCTATTGCCAGGATACAATCCAGTCTGTACTTAATAAGTGCTGAAATATCCACTGCAGAAAGAGTGGAATTGCCATTTGGATGAGTATGGATAATCCTTATTCCGCAGAGCCTGTTATCCTTTTCTCTGATTTCCGGAATCTCTACTGTAGAGCTGTCCCCTACTGCTATACTTATGATGGAGCCCCTTCTGGAAACTGCCACGCTGATTTCCCTGTTCACTGAGGTCGAAACTTCCTGTAAAACCTCTACAAGTTCCAAACTGCAAACCATGTCCTTTGGTATATTAATTTCATAAAGAGTTTCCAGCTTTTTTAAAACTGAGTCCCTGATTCCATCTATATTGCCGTATATCATATTATCCACCTGCCTGTTAAACTTTTATACTATTTTATACCATAACCTTCTTAATGTAAACATCAGTTGGCTCCTGCATTCTGGAGTTTTATGCCTGCGCTGTTCAAATCCAGATTTACCACTGTATCCGGTACCTTTCCTACTATTATGGTTTCTGCTACAGGTACCTCATTGCTTACTTGAATATCCTGTGACTTTAGCGGTATGAAAATTCTTATATTAGTTTTTACCTGAACATATATTTTATGCCTGGTCTGATTTATGCCTGAGCTTTCAAAATTTGAAAGATATTTAGTTTCTATAAAGCCTGCAGGCTGCATTTTAATTGAAATTGAGGGACCGTAAAAGGATAAAATGTTGCTTTTCAAAATATAGGATAATGGCAGCCTGACCTTAAAGCCCTCGGACTCCTTCAGGCTTATTTGTGCATTTAATGCTATTTCACCGGCAATTTTATTCATTTTTATAGTATCCGCCCTTATCATGATGATATTTCCATCCTTATCCTTGTCTACTGTTATAATATCATCGTATTTGAAGCCCTTTGAAAATTCATCCAGCACCACCTGGTTTATAATTTCCGTTGCCATAGCCCGGGCTTGTGCATCTGCAGTACCCATGAGAGTGCTTTCAATAAGCTTGTCGTAATAAAAGAATGCAATATTAAATATAATAAGAAAGACAAATATTATTACCGGTATAATTAATTTACGGTTTACCTTTATTTTTCTATATCTTCTTGGATACCTGATAATACCACAACCTAAAATTATTGATACCTATTTATTATTCATTATTGATTTAAACTATGCTATAATATTTTCAATTGATGAATTTAACCCAATTAAGGAGGTCAACCATGGGTAATAAACCTAAAAAAACCCGAAAGCAAAAACAAAAATTATTTGTCCAAACTGTTTTAGGTATTTTCTTATTTGTAATTGTAGCATCAGCAGGAGTAGGGTTTGCAATAATACAAGGTGCTCCGGCACTGAATGTGGAGGAGGTGCTTAATCAAAATCAGCCGTCCACATTATATGATAATCAGGAAAAATATATGGATACCGTAACAACTGATGAAAAAAGGATAGTGGTTCCATTAAGTGATGTCCCTGACAATCTGAAAAACGCATTTATCAGTATTGAGGATGAAAGGTTTTACAAGCATCCCGGCATTGACGTTAAAAGAATCATAGGAGTTATAATTATAGATATAAAAAACAAGCTTTCTGGAAGCAATACACTGCAGGGTGCATCAACCATAACCCAGCAGCTTATTAAGATAACTACTTTAAGCTCTGAAACCACCATAACAAGGAAGGTTCAGGAATGGTACCTGGCATTAAAGCTTGAAAGGTCCGCTACCAAAGATCAAATTCTCCAGGCGTACATGAATACCATATTTCTTGGAGGAAGAGCCTTTGGAGTGGAAGCAGCCTCAGAACAGTATTTCAATAAGCCTGTAAAGGACTTATCCCTGGTGGAATGTGCCTATATAGCCGGTGTTCCCCAGAGTCCCTCAGTTTATTATGCTTATTCAATAACTTCCAAAAAAAATCCCACAGTATATATAAACAGAACAAAATCGGTACTGGCGAAAATGTATTCAAATAATTATATAACAAAGGATCAATATGACAGCGCTGTTAGTGATCTGGATAATAAGAAGCTTGTATTTACTCCGGAGCCTGTTCAAAATAACAGGCTAAATTATGAATGGTTTTCACTTCCTGCAATCCAGCAGGTGAAGGAAGACCTTAAGACCCAGCTTCATTACGATGATACAGAAATTGAAAAGCTTTTAATGTATGGTGGGCTTAAAATATATACCACTATGGATAAAAACATGCAGGACGCCGCCCAGCAGATTATAGATGATGACAATCAGATGGGCGTAAGGTCCACTAAGGACAAGAATGGTATAATACAGCCCCAGGCATCTGCTGTGGTTATGGATTATTCCACAGGCCAGGTAAAGGTAATTATAGGAGGAAGAGGTACTCAACCAGCCAGATCCTTCAATCGTGCTGCTTCAGGTAACTTCCTAAGACCTGCTGGTTCCAGCATTAAGCCTCTGACAGTATATGGTGCTGCCATAGATTCAAAGCAGGCTACGGCTGCCACAGTTATTAATGATTCGCCGATACCTGCAAGCATAGGAGCCTTGTATGGCTCAGCAGCAAACCCATACAACCCTAAAAATGATAATTTAACTTATTCAGGACTTAACACTATTAGAAGTGCCATAACCAAGTCAATCAACGTAGTAGCCGTTAAGCTTGAGCATCAGATAGGCTTGAAGACTGGTATTGCCTATGGTGAAAAGTTTGGCCTTACACTAGATTCACATGATAAAACCAGTATGGCTGCCATAGCTCTTGGACAGCTTCATAACGGAACAAATCCTCTTACAATGTCTGCTGCCTATGGAGTATTTGGAAATTCAGGAACCTATACCTATCCTGTACTTTATACCAAGGTAGTTGACAAAACAGGAAAAACCATATTGGAAAGCAAGAGCCAGACAAAGGAAGTACTTTCACCACAAAGTGCATTTGTTATGTATGACCTGCTGAAGGGTCCAGTTAGTGCTGGAGGAACAGGTCCGTCAGCTAACTTCGGCGGCATAGAGGTTAGAGGAAAAACAGGTACCTCTGGTGATAAGAGGGATCTTTGGTTCTGCGGACTTACTCCATACTATTCCGCTGCAGTATGGATAGGAAATGATGATAACAGTGTAACCTCTGGTGTATCCAGCTATACTGCCGCTTCAGTATGGGGAAAAATCATGAAGGCAGCTAGTACAGGACAAGCTGCTAAAACCATCGCAAACCCCGGGGGAATAAGTACTGCCTCTATATGCACAATTTCCGGGAAGCTTGCCACCTCAGCCTGTGAAAAGGATCCAAGAGGAAGCAAGGTGACTACTGACATGTTTATAAACGGAACCATTCCCACAGAATACTGTGATGCCCATATAGAAGCCAAGGTAAACAAACTTACCGGAAAGCTTGCTGGTCCGTTAACTCCATCCTTCCTAATTGAAAGTAAAGTATTCCTTAAAAAGGGATTCACTACAGACCCTGCATTATTACTGCCGTCAGAAACAGACAGTGGTACAGATACTACAGAGCCGGATGACGAAACAGATACCGGAGGTGTAGTTCCTCCGGCCAATATACATTAAAATAAGCTGCTGCTGCAAAAATTTTAATTATTTACAGCAGCAGCTTTTATTCTTTTGTTTTAGGATTAAATAGCATTGCCATTAAATATCCAAAAAATATTGCGGCAGTAATGCCTCCTGCAGCGCCGGTAATACCACCGGTGAAGGCCCCAATAATTCCATCCTCCTTAACTGCTTTAACAGCTGACTTTGCCAGGGTGTATCCAAAACCAGGCAGCGGTACTGTTGCACCTGCTTTTCCCACCTTTATTACCCAGTCATAAATATTAAGGGCACCCAGCACCACTCCAAGGGTTACAAAGCACACAAGTATTCTTGCAGGTGTAAGCTTTGTCTTATCCATTAAAATCTGTGCAATAACACATATAATTCCTCCAACGAGAAAAGCCATAACATAATCCATAAATTATCACCTCGAATATCTTTATGTTCCAAATTCCACAGCCACTGCATGGGCCACACCGGGAATGGTTTCACCCTGCAGAGAGGATGTGGTGCTAAGCAGTGCTCCGGTGGATATAAGAAGCACCCTTTTAAATTTACCCTGGAGCATTGATTTATAAATGTATCCGCAATCTACCACAGCCGAACAGCCGCAGCCGCTTCCGCCCGAGCAGGTCTGCTGCTCTTCGTTATTGTAGATTTCACTGCCGCAGTCAATGTATATTTTTGAAATATCATAGCCATATTCCAAAAGCAGTTTTTTTGTAATTTCCTTTCCTACATCTCCTAAGTCGCCAGTAGCTATCAGGTCATAATCCAGGGGGGATTTTCCCGTATCCATAAAATGCCTGCTTATAGTAGCAGCTGCCGCAGGTGCCATGGCAGCGCCCATGTTATTTGAATCCTCTATACCGTAATCCTTAACCTTTCCTGTAGTGACATAGGTAACATACGGAAAGTTGCCATCCCTGCCCAGTACCATGGCACCTGCCCCCGTTACAGTCCACTGTGATAGGGGAGACCTCTGGGCACCATACTCCAAAGGAAACCTGAACTGCCTCTCTGCCGCCGAAAAATGGGAGGAGGTGGCCACCACCACATGGTCAGCAAAACTGCCATCCATTAGAATTGCCCCCAGCCCCAGTGATTCTGTCATAGTGGAGCAGGCTCCGTATAGTCCAAGGAAGGGCACATCAATGGCACGAGCTGCAAAACTGGAGGAAATGATCTGGTTCAGCAGGTCCCCTGCCAGAAGATAATGGATATCCTCCTCTTTAAGACCTGCCTTCTTTATGCTTTCTGTAACTGCAGTATAAAGCATCTCGCTTTCAGCCTTTTCAAAGCTGTCCTGACCTTTCATATCATCACTTAGAACAGTATCAAAATATTCCTTTAAGGGACCCTTTCCCTCTTTAGGACCGACTATGCTGTGCACAGCAATAATCCTGGGCCTGCTTTTAATACACACTGTTTGTTTTCCCAACCTGTTGTTCATTTTATTCCTCCCTTCAGGCTAAAAAAGTCCTATTATGTAGTATATTAAACCCACCACCACGGAAGATCCTATGCCATATACCAGAACAGGGCCTGCAATAGTAAACATTTTTGCCGCCACCCCAAATACATAGCCCTCCTTTTTAAATTCCATGGCAGGAGAAACTATGGAATTGGAAAACCCTGTGATAGGCACTACTGTTCCAGCCCCTGCAAAGCCCGCAATTTTGTCATAAACGCCAATACCGGTCAGGAACGCTCCTATAAAAACCATCACCACAGAAACGTAGGTACCCACATCATCTCTGGGAACGCCAAAGTTAAGGAATATATTCATAAAAAGCTGTCCCAGATCACAAAATAATCCTCCTACCCAAAATGCGTTAAAACAATTCTTTAAAAGCTTGGGCTTAGGTTCTGCCTCTTTTGAATATTGGGTAAATTTGTTTTTAATATTCTGTTCCCTTTTATCCAAATCAAACACATCCAATCAAAAAAAATATTTGCATAGGTTATTTTATGCAAATACTTATTTTTTATAATTTTTATCCGCTTAATTTTTCCCGCATGGACTTTAAAACCTTTTTCTCAATCCGTGATACCTGAACCTGACTGATGCCAAGCATTTGTGCAACCTGACTCTGGGTTTTATCACGGAAGTACCTGAGCATTATTACCTGTCTTGATTTGGCATCAAGTTCCCCCAGGGCATCCTTTAAGGCTATTTTATCAACCATGTCACGATCCTCCTGCCCGGTTTCTCCCAGTTTATCTATGAGAAGCACCGGAGCACCGTCATCCTGATGGATGGTATCCTGAAGATAAAGCATGCTGCTCATGGATTCCAGAGCAAACAATATATCCTCTTGATTCATTCCTGTATATTCCGAAAGCTCCTCTATGGTAGGCTCTCTGTTTAATGTTTTAGACAAAGCTTCCTTATCATAATGTATTTTTCTGGCTGCAGTTTTAACGCTTCTGCTTACCTTAATTATTCCGTCATCCCTTAAAAAACGTTTAATCTCACCCATTATCATGGGTACAGCATAGGTGGAAAACTTCACGTTAAATTCCGGATCAAAATTATTTATGGCTTTAACAAGGCCAAGGCAGCCTATTTGAAATATATCCTCATACTCATATCCACGATTCAAAAATTTCTTGCTTATTGCTGACACCAAGGGTATATTAAGCTCAATGAGCTGATTTAAAGCATTCTTATCCCCCTGTCTTGACTTTTGTATCAGCGGCACGTTGTTTTCATAGTCCCTGAAGACTACACTGTCACTCATATATTCCCACCTTTATACAGCTTTAAAAAGCTTTTTCATGGTAATTTTCGTTCCCTTTCCTTGTTCGGATTCCACCTGAAGACTGTCCATAAACGTCTCCATAACCGTGAAGCCCATACCGGACCTTTCAAGATCGGGCCTGGAGGTATATAATGGCTGCATGGCCTGTTCTATATCATCTATTCCCCTGCCGCCATCCTCCACTATAACTTCTATTTCCCTGTTTCTTATATATGCCTGTATTTTAACTATGCCGCTTTCCTTATTTTCATATCCGTGAATAATTGAATTTGTAACTGCCTCTGAAACTGCTGTTCTTATATCTGTTAGTTCCTCGATGGTGGGGTCCAGCTGTGATGCGAATGCAGCCACTGCCACCCGGGCAAAGCTTTCATTCTGAGACTTGCTTAAAAATTCTATTTTCATCATATTTTCGAACATGTTCAATTCCCCCTAAACTCTCTCAATAGCATTTTGAAGCTTGTCATAAACATTAATTATCTTAAACATCCCGGATATCTCGAATACCCGCCGTATTGTATCATTAATGTTTGTGACGCAAATGCTTCCCTGTTTTGCAAGCAGTTTTTTATATCTGCCAATAACCACCCCAATTCCTGAACTGTCCATAAATGTAACACCTGAGAAGTCAAGTATCAACTTTGTAATTCTGCTCCTATCCAGTCTGTCATCTATAAGATTTCTTACTTCCTCTGCGCTGTGATGATCCAATTCACCTTTCATATGTACTACCAGTATGTCTTTAATGTTTTCAAATTCTAAATGCATTTTTCTCCCCCCATGTTTAATTATGTAAATTATGGATATATTTATATATTCTATATATTCCATTATTTTCCTTCTAGTTTAATCAAAATACTTTTAATATTATTACCAAGTTAGATAATATTATTCATTATTGATATTTATTTTACGTATTGCTATAATTTAATTTGCTTAAAGAAATAAAAATGTCAGGAGGAATTCATATGGATATGTGGATAAAGGAAGGTCAGATAGAAGACGCTGCCATGACTTATAAAATAAAGGAAACCCTGGTAAGAAAGCAGACTGAATATCAGGACCTTGCTATTGTAGATTCATACAGCTTCGGCAGGATGCTGCTGCTGGATGGAATTGTACAAACTACAATAAAGGATGAATATGTTTATCACGAAATGATAACTCACATTCCGCTGTTTACCCATCCAAACCCGGAAAAGGTTCTTATTGTTGGTGGAGGAGATGGTGGTGCTGTAAGGGAAGTACTTAAGCATCCTTCTGTTAAAAAGGTAGTTTTATGTGAAATAGATGGATGTGTAGTGGAGGAGTGCAGGAAGTACCTTCCTGAAATAAGCGGCGCTCTTGATAATCCAAGATGTGAAATATTTATTGGTGATGGTATTAAATATGTCCACGAACATAAAAACGAATTTGATGTAATAATTGTAGATTCAACAGACCCATTCGGTGCTGCTGAAGGTCTTTTCGGCGGAAGCTTCTACAAGGAACTGTCGGAATGCCTTACCGATGGAGGTATATTTGTAGCCCAGACAGAAACCCCTTTCTACCTTCCAGAGGTAGTAAAAAAGGTTTTCAATGATGCAAAGGCTGTTTTCCCGGTTACAAAGCTTTTTATGGCTGCAATTCCTACGTATCCCGGCGGGTACTGGAGCTTTACTATAGGTTCCAAAAAATATGACCCTGAAAATGCAGACCTTTCAAAAACAGTTGAATTTGAAACAAAATACTATACAAAGAAGATCCACAAGGCAAGTTTTGTACTTCCAAAATATGTGGAGGATTTAATAAAATAAACCTTTATACCTGGGCTGCCATAAGTGGTTCCAGGTTTTTTCATGGTTTCTAATGCTTGTCCGCTCTTTGCTTAGCAGGGCCTGGCACCGGTTCCGGGTTTTATTTTACTATGATGCTCGTCCGCTCTTTGCCTGGCAGGCGCCGGGCGCCGGTTCCGAGGTTTTTTATTCTACTTTATTGCTTGTCCGTAATCCTCTTTATATGGAGGCTCTTGGCCTCGGTTCCAGATTCTTATGATTCTTTAATGCTTGATTCATTCAAGTCTTAGATAATAATAAGTTCAAAGTTTCTGCCAGATTTATTTCGCGCTATATATCACACCATAAGATGAGGAGCCTGGGGGTTGAATTTTATGTCGGAGCCATTATTATGAGCAAAATTTCAAGTAGTGTGCTGTTTTTTTGGTTAATATTTAGCTTTCGGCTATATTTATGTCTGTTTTCAGGTGATTTTTAACTATAAATTGAACATTAATTGAAATTTTGCACACTCTGGGTCAAAAATCTAATTATGTCCGTATAATGGTGTAAATCGGATAAGCAAAAAAAGGACTTGACTAAAAATCTTATAGCAGGCCTGATATTCACAAAATATTTCCAGACTACTGTTGGTTTTTCAACTTCCTATTAAACCTAATGTATACCTAGATCTCCCAAAAGGCTCTTACCTTCGGGTGGGAGATGTTAATGGCTCATACTCAAGGGTGGGCAAAATTCCAAAAAGTTTCATACCCTGGGAGGAAAAATTAATGTCCGAACCCCCCTCTCACGAGGTCAGCACCTAAAAATGCATTCATTTTTATCACGAGGTCACAGTTTCATAGATCATAGCCCGCCCATTGACAAAAACTAATGTGAAACTATTGTCCCAGCTTTTAATATCTATACTTCCAACTAAAACACAAAGTAAAAATAGGAAAATTACTTCCATGTAAATTGAAATTTATCAATCAATAGAAAAACTTCATATACCGGCTCCACAACCGGGATATGAAGTTTTTTGCTATAGCTTACCATCACAAGATTTATCCGAAGGCTTTTCCTCTGGTAATAGTGCTCTGAGAAGCCCCTGCATCCTGTGGAATTTCCTGGTACGTATTTGTATGCGCTTCCCAAGTTGAGCGGCGAGATTAAGAGCAAAATCCTGACAGGCATCCTTATCGTATAGCTGAATGGTGCTCAGAAACATTACTTCAATACCCTGCCTGTAAAGAACAGCAGACCGCATCATATCCTTCCCCTGCTCTGATGGACTGCTGTGAAAAGTGAAGCTTTGATATTCAACTGCCAGCTTTGCCTGCTTATAAAACAAATCGGCTAAGCAGCGTTTCTGACTAAGACGTTTGCCCCCTTTGCCCCTAAGCTTTATCTCATGGTTAAATACAGGGCCGCTAAGTCCATATCCCCCCAGGGCATGGGGCAGAGTCAGAACCATATATGCCATGGATTCCATAAAAGAAGCAGAACCGTTTTCGATGTATTTCACCGCTCGTAAAGCTTTGCGGTACCCTCGATGTCCCGGAGTTTTTGCCAGAAAGGTCTTGAGTTTTCGCTTTGTGGTGATAGCCTCGGAAGGATTTCCCGGCGAGTGGGAACAAAGTTGAAGTCCAAGCAGTATTAGCTGGTGGATGCTCAATTTATCCGCAAGCTCAAGAAATGTCAATTCAGGTGATGCAACTGTTTTATCGCTTTTTGATACTAATGCCCCGGCAGGCAGGGCAAGCTTACACCAGTGGATAATCCGTCCCTTTTTTCGAGACCTGTCACTGAGTGTAGATACAGTAAAATCCATCGGGTTTGTTTCTGCAATTTCTGAGCCAAGAACGGTTTCAAGATATGGAATCTTCCAATAGGCAGCAGCTGAATAATGACTTAAATAATCTTTCATACAATTAAATTCCTTATAAATTAGTGGATTTTCATGCTTTATAATAAATCAGTTAATCTTTCATCATGAATTATACCCACTTTTTTGTGCAAAATTTCAAGTAGTGTGTTGTTTTTTTTGTTAATAATTAGCTTTCGGCTACATTTATGTCTGTTTTCAGGTCATTTTTATCTATAAATTGAACATCAATTGAAATTTTGCACACTTTGGGGGTGCGGACATTTTCTTGGACTAGCTAATCAGCAAGTCCAAGAAAATGTCTGTACTCCCTTGGACCACAATACTCATAACGGCTCTTATATTCACAAAGAACTCCCAGGTTACTGAAATTTTGCACCCGCTGCGGCAAAAAAGTAATAGCAGGCTTAATATTCACGAAAAATTTCAGACTACTAATATTTTTTCAACTTCTATTAAACCTGCTGTATTAAATTTTCCCAAAAGACTCTAGCTTTCAGATGGGTCATATTAAAGGCTCCTACAACCTGGAATGTAAGCCTTCTGTTCAGCGCCTTTTATTACTTTATAGCATCCTTAATTATCCAAATTTCCCTATCATCAAGACCAAAAAAATTAAATATTTCCTGTTCACAGCTGAATTGCTCAGGTGAATCAGCCGGTATCCCAAGCTTCATAACATTATTGGGATAATATTCGTACTGATCCTCTCCCAGTTTCTTTGCGAAGCTTTTAAAGTAAAACTCGTAGGTGCTGCTGTTTAATAGCCTGAGGAGCTTATCCCCTTCCATCTCTGCGCCTTCATTAATAGTAAGCGAGTAAACATCAGCGCTGAAATAAATTCCTGAAGCCTTGGCAAACCTGTTGCTGCTGGATTTGTAAGGGAAAATAATATTTTGTTCTTCGAACAGTTCCTGCTTCCTTCCCCACTGAAGCATGTACCATTTCCTTGCTCCTGTTTTGCATTCCCGCCGCTGGAGAAGCTTATCCCTGTATTTTGATATATAGCCCACGGCATTTGGAAAATCCTTTTCATCATTAATCAAATCAGAGTAAATTAAATACATTCCAGTATTTTTCACCTTGCATTTTTCAATGCTTGTACTTTTAATCCAGGGTTTAAGAAGCACCGGCTCTATGTTCTCCCGTTCACAAGCTTCCTGGTCCAGCACAAAAGCCTTGTCGCAGCCTGTGATTATTCCCTGATTGCTTTTGCATATATCACTTAATCTTTTACTGCACTTTTCCTCTATCTTTTTTATTATATTTAATTCCTCTTCATTTTTTAATATCCAGCCATTTTCCTTTAGTTCAGCCTGTTTTATGCGAAAATGCTGATATTCTTTACCTTGATTTAACAAAACTGAGTTAATAAAATCATTTTTATACCTGGCCTTGCTTTTTGACGGTTTGAAAACCTCAACGGCATCACATTTCTTATTGAGGTTCATTAAAACTATTACAGGGTCTATTCCTATGCCTTTGAAAGGCCTGATGCCGTAAAAATCTACAATTTTTTCTAATGCTCCCTGATTTAGAAGCTTTCTTAGCTCAATTCCACTGGGAGACTCCATAAAATATCTGGAGGTTATAAAGCCAAGCTTTCTCAAAGCTAAGCCTTCGTTCTCCAACAAGTCCAGAGATCTTTTAAAAAAGCAGTAGGATATGTCCCCCTTATCCTTAAATATTCCTTTATATTTTTCTTTTAATATTTTTGAATAAGACCTATCCACCATTTTATGACCAACATAGGGGGGATTCCCCAAAATTATATTGAAATTTCCTTTAATTTCATCTATTAAAAAGTCACCTTGGTAAAAATTACTTTCGTTTACATATCCCGATTTTATAAACAAATCTATTATCAGAACCTTTAAACCAACAGGATCCAGATCATAGCCAAAAATATTTTTATCAATGATATGTCTGTTTATATTAAATGAAGTAAGTCCCAAATTATGGAGCTCATTAATCTTATCCATGTTTTCCAAATATACTTCTCTTAAATAGACAAAACAGGGCACAATAATATTTCCGCTGCCACAAGCTGGATCAATAATCTTAATAAACGGATTGGTGACAATATCCTTAGGCTTTATAACATTTTTCACTATGTAATTTGATATTTCCAAAGGAGTATACACAATTCCCTTTTCCTTGTGATTTCTGGCCTCCAGGCAGTATTTGTCCGAAAAGCTCATTTCCTGACTCATCATTAGAAGCTTTTTGTATTTTTTTATGGCCGTAAGCTTGTAAACCCAGTCAATAGGCTGTATTATGATATTATATAATTCTTCAATAATAAGATTAAAATTATTGCC
This sequence comes from uncultured Clostridium sp., assembly GCA_937927335.1. GTDB lineage: Bacteria > Bacillota > Clostridia > Clostridiales > Clostridiaceae > UBA699. Next base: position 133,031 of record CALBDU010000004.1, on the reverse strand, counting down.
CATATATGATACCTCAATTTCTTTGTATAAAATATCTATATAAGTATATCATATTAAAGGGTAGGTGATAACAAATGAAATATAAATTAATATGTATTATTATGTCAGCAGCCATGGTTTTCAGTTCCTGCGGCCTTCTAAACAAAAACAAAAATCATGCCTCAGACCAGTTGGAAAATGAAACCACTACTGTACAGGATGCCAAACCTGTGGATAATCAGAATACAACACAAAAGCCTGCTGACCAGGAGCCGGCCAAAACAGAGGACAGCCAGCATAACACTCAGCAGAATGTCCAGCAAAATCCCCAGCTAAATAATCAAAACCAGAGCACTGCTTCTCTAAACAAAACTGAAAAAAGCTGGTATTATAATCCAAAATCCAATGGTGAACCTTCCGGAGAGCCTGGCGATATAATTACACTGATAAATAAGTACAATGGCTACTATCTGGGTGATACCTCCCAAAAAATAATGTACCTTACCTTTGACGAAGGATATGAAAACGGCTATACATCGAAAATATTGGATATACTAAAGGGAAACAATGTTAAAGCGGCTTTTTTTGTTACAAAGCCATATATAACTGCAAATAAAGACCTTATTAAAAGGATGGTGGCTGAAGGTCATCTGGTATGCAATCACTCCAATACCCATCCTTCCATGCCATCAGTGGCAATTAAAGGGCAGTCGGCCTTTGACAAAGAATTTACTGATACAGAAGCTGCCTTTACAGAGGTCACAGGCAAGGAAATGCCTAAGTTTTTCAGACCTCCCATGGGTAATTATAGCGAGCTTTCACTATACTACACAAATGCATTGGGCTATAAGTCAATATTCTGGAGCTTTGCCTACAAGGACTGGGAAACAAATAACCAGCCTGATGAAGCCTATGCTAAAAACCTCATGAAGCAAAGAACCCATAACGGAGCCATTCTACTGCTCCACGCAGTTTCGAAAACAAACACAAATATCCTGGATTCCATGTTAAAGGAATGGAAAAGTAATGGATATGACTTTAAAACTTTATATGAGCTTCCTAATAAATAAAAGGCCTTGGGCCTTTTTATTTTTACTCTATTCCCCTATTTTAAATTTTGCTGTATACTAAATTGTGTTACTATTTTATTAAGGTGGTTATTATGTCAAATAGATTTATAGATTCCATAAAAAAGAATTACATAGGCATATGCATTATTTTATTTGCTTCCCTTTTAACTGCCACAGGCCAGATGTTCTGGAAGATGTCAGGGGGCATGGTCATATCACTGATATTTATCGGCTTTGCCTGTTACGGGCTGGGTGCTGTATTGATGATTATTGCCTTCAGATTCGGCAGCCTTTCAGTAATTCATCCCATGCTCAGCTTTGGATATATCTTTGCCTTGGTTTTTGGCAGAATATTTCTTAAGGAAACCATATCCATTGTCCAAATGCTTGGAATATTTACAATAATGGCCGGTGTTGCTTTAATAGGAGGCGGAGATGCTTAATATTATAATACTTTTAATTATTCTAACCTTATCAGGTTCCCTTGGGGGCTTCTGCTTCAAAAAAGCTGTAGCATCCTGTGATGTATTGACTCAGGTTATATTTAAGCCAATGCTGTATTTGGGAGGACTATTTTATGTAACTGGTGCAGCTTTAAACATCGTAGTGCTTAAAACACTGCCATATACCGTGGTACTGCCATTAACATCATTAACCTATATTTGGACACTGATAATAGCTCATTTTGCCCTTAAAGAAAAAATAACCAGGATGAAAATAACTGGTGTTACTCTAATCCTGGCTGGTTCTATTCTTCTTTGTGTAAAAATACCATTATAAGGAACTTTGGTATGGCTGAAAGCCTTTTTATTCTCCATGGCTCCTTGAAGACCCTGTAAAGCCATTCCAGGCCAAGCTTAATCATCCAATCCGGTGCCCTTTGGATATTTCCGGATATAACATCAAAGCTACCGCCTACACCCATAAAAACTCTGCAGGGAAGCTCTTTCATGTATTTTAAAATAAACATATCTTGTCTTGGAGAGCCCATGGCTGCAAACAAAGCCTCAGGCTTTTTGTTTTTTATATCTTCAATTATATCGCTGCAGTTATCAATATCAAAATAGCCGTTATGCCACCCAAGGATCAGAAGCTCGGGATATTTCTCTCTCAGTGTTTTGACACAGCCCCTTACAACCTCTTCCTTTGCACCCAGCAGGTATATACCTTTTCCTTCTCTGGCGCACATTTCAATAACAAGCATCATGGTTTCAATGCCTGCAATTTTCTCCTGCACCGGCTGTCTGGCAATTTTAGCCGCCAGCACTGTACCGATGCCGTCCGGTATGATTACAGAGGTGCTTTCTGTGAAAATATCATACAGCTCCTTATGCTTTATGCCGTTATAAAGCACCTCAGGATTGCCCGATATTATGTTTATCTTTTCAAAGCCCCTTATATAATCCATGAGCTCCTGTTTTCCCTTATTGAATATGCTGTAGTTTAATATTTTAGAAAACATGCTAAACTGCCCTTTCCCTATTAAATTTTCCCTTTAAGGAACTGATAAGCCACTGGAATTCTTCTACCTTAAGCAGGTATATGCAGGTAAAGTATACTGTAGTTCCTGCAACAAAGCAAAGCAGTAAGGATATTATGCTGCCAAGGGAGCCTGCTCCAAAGGCTATAATGGAATACATATTTAAAAGATATATAACACCTGACATCACTAATGAGGCTAATAGGATTTTCCCAATGGTTTGAAGGGTTTTGCCTATTTCTATACCCTTTAGCTTTTTATTTATGCTTGCAAGCATCAAAGCTGCTGTGATTGCTGCCGATATGGAGGTGGCAAGGGTAAGCCCGGATACTCCCATTTGCTTTACAAAAATCAAATTTAGTATAATATTTAAAGCTATCCCGATAAAGCTGTTCAGCATGGGGGTTTTAGTATCCTTTACCGCATAAAAGGCCTTATTAAGAATATCCCTCAGTCCATATGCAATCATGGCCGGACAAAAAAACAGCAGAGCACTGGAGGTCAGAATTGCAGAATCCGTTCCAAAGGCTCCTCTTTTAAAAATTATTGCTATGAGAGGCATCCTCAAAATTGCAATGGCAAAGGCTGCAGGTACCATAATCAGCATGATGGTATTTATCCCCTTGGCCAGAGCTGCTTTATAATCATTCAGGTTTCCTTTAGCAGCATATTCCGATAATGTTGGATATATAATCATAGCTATGCCAATGGCAAACACCTCATAGGCCAGGGTATTAATCTTATTTGCAAATTCCAGCACTGTTACTGCGCCTTCATAGATATTTGTTGCAAAGGAACGATTGATAAACATATTGAGCTGAATGAGGGAAGTGCTGATAATCACCGGTACCATCAGCATGAATATAGTTTTAAGCTCCTTTTCCCTAAGGTTAACTAAAGGTTCATATCTGTAGCCAAGCTTCCGGAATTTAGGCAGGTTTATAACCAGCTGCATTACAAAAGCTATTACTGTAGCAACTGCAAAGCCTATGATCCCATACTTCCTGGTGAGGAATATAAGGTAGGCTATATAAACTACATTGGATACTGCCGCCATAGCTGCAGGCTCTAAAAATTCCTTGTGAACCTGGAGCACACCTGCAATTACACTTTGTATACTTATAAACAAAAGAGATGCAAGCATTATTCTTAAAATAAGCACTGCATTGTTATATACAACTACATTATTTTTAAATCCTGGTGCAAATATGTCGATAACAGCCTTGGAAAAAATCATCAAAATCATGGTAAGCATTATGGTAGCAATGCCTGTAACATTTATAACATTATTGGCAAAGGCTCTTCCCTTTTCAAAATTGTTTTTTTCCAGGTATTCAGAATGCACAGGAATAAAAGTTGTAGTCAAGCCATAGCTTATTGTAGTTAAAAGGTAAACAAAACCCAGTGAAAAGTTATAAATGTCAGTTACATAGGAGGCTCCAAATCTGGCGGCAATCAATGAATCCCTAACCAGTGCCAGCACCTTCCCTGCTATTATCAACACCATAACCAATACAGAGCTTCTAAAAAATTTATTTTTCATCTTTTTTACCGTTATAATCCTCAATTATACTATTATAGGCAGCAGAATATCCGCTGCAGAATTTGTCCATGGAATACATTTCAACTGCTGCACTGTGAAGTGCCTCGCCCATTTCAGGGAGCCTATTCCTGTTTAAATATGCTTCCTTCAGCTTTTCATAAATCTCCTCTTCAGAGCAGGGATCAAATAAAAAACCGCTGCCGCTGCTAATTATCTCAGGCATATCGCCCACCCTGGACACAGCCGCAGTCTTTTTTACAGCCGCACTTTCCAGAATCACAAGGGGAGGAGCCCCTCCTTCGCTTAAGGATGACAATACACTTATATCTGAAGCGTTTATGTAATCTGCCGGATTTTCACGGAAGCCGGCAAAAATAACCCCTTCTGGAGCTATGCTTTTCAATTGCTCTAAAAGGCTGCCGTCACCTATAAGCAGTAATCTGGTATCTTTAAATTCCAGCTTAAGCCTGGTAAATGCATTTATGAGCCTTTTATGATTTTTAACCGGATGGAGCCTTGCCACCATTACATATACAAAATCCCAGGAATTTATTCCAAGGGATGCTCGGATCTGCTCCCGGCTTTCCTTAAGCTGTACACCTTTGAAGTCCATACCGTTGGAGACTACAAATTTTCTTCCCTTAAAGCCTTCAGTATTTAAAAGATTGTCTATATATTTAGAAACGCATATATAATAATTAAAGCTTTTTAAGCCAGTTATACTTAACGGTGTAAAAATCAGATGCTTCATGCCGCTGTTTAAAAAGTCCTGACGATAATTACTGTGTACTGTGGCTACGGATGGTATGGACATTTTTTTAGCTATGAGTTTATTGAGAAAAAAAGCCTTAGCACCATGGAAATCCACAACATCAAAGCCCATATCTACTATATAGGCTAATGCCCCGCCATTAAGAAAGTCTTTAGTATTAAGCAGCTTTACCTCCAGCTTCTTTTCCAAGGCCTTTTCATAAAGAGGCCCTGTGCCAAGACATCCAATGGTGCTGTTTATTTTATCAGAGTTTAAACAGAGGTTAAGCACATGTGCTGCCCCACCTCCATTGTCATTTCCTGAAATTATATGTAAAGCCTTAATCTTTAATCACCTGCTTTCTTGTTAACACTGCATGAATGGCCAATGGAACCAGTATAGCCGCTATTAGAAGATTTGCATACTGGTACCTGTAGTCCTGTGCCGGTGTTGCTATCATAAAAGCCATGGAATTTGAAACCATTGGAATCAGAAGGAGCAAATACTTCCTTCCTTTGAAGCAAACTGTTATTAAGGCTGCAACAATACCAATGTAAAGCCATAAGGCTGGCCTCCAGAAATAAACCATTTTATCCGAGTCTAAAGTATAGCTGAGTATCCTGTTTGCCCTATAGGTTATTCCCTGATTCAATACTATGGTTTTAAATCCGAAATCATTTTTTGCTATGCCCGGAGTTAAGGTATAGGTGTATGAATCCGGTAAAGGCACCACCCGCCATATCATTGAGGTTTGCTTCAGATAAGCTTCTACTGACACTGCTGGATTGTTAATGAGTAAAACCACCCAGTTTTCAATAAACTCCTTTTTATTAGATGCTGCATATTCCACATCAAACCTGTCATGAAACTTTATAGGGTTTGTAGAATAGGGATTATATTCTGATGCCCAAAGCTCCAGGGGCAGTATCCTGTTAAAAAACTCCTTCTGGTGTTGATTAAGCATACCCTTATGCTTTATAACCGCCGCTACCTGCTGCATAGGAATACCTAATGCCTCCACCGATGGTTCCTTTGCTACCTTTAAAGCGTTAAATACAGGAATAGTGACAATAAAATAAATAATAGCTACAATCATAATAATTCCAATACTTTTTTTCCTGTATTTTTTATATATTATTGCCAGGGAAATAATAATCAATGTAAAGGTTAGAATTCCATTATGCCTGAAAAAAATAACCCCCAAAGCATCCACAATGAAATATGTCCTATGGAGCCTCGAACCCAGCCATTCTCCTCTGGTAATAAGAATTTCAAGAATTATAATGGTCATCCATAGCAGCATGATGCTGTACATAATATCCTTCCACAGGGTTATACTCATCAGGCCATTTACAGGATATAAACCGAAGAATAAGATGGTGACTGCCAGTATAATCTTATTCACCTTTAGCTTAATAAGCACATAAATCCCGTAGATAAACACCATAGATAATATTATTATCTGTGCCGCAGCAACACTGGCTGGAGAGTACCAGAATCTTGTGCAAAGATAATAAAATAATGTGCTTACCACCGGATGCCAGTTATTGAATTTAAATTCTACCAGCTGTCTCCACTGCTCCACACTATCCACGGACATAAACCCCGGATAAAATGCAATAAGGTAAAAAGCAAAGCACAGGGTTAGTGTAAATAATCCAATTATTAAAAAGCCTTTATCACCCTTTGAAATCAATTAAATTTTCCTCCCGTTACTCCTTAATTGGTTAAGGTAAAGCTCATAATTTGCCCTTTGCTGCTTAACTATAGTATCCAGTATAATACCACTGACCAGGGTAAGCATGGATACCATCACAAAGCCAACTGCCAATATTGCAGAAGGCACCTTTGTTATATAGCTTGTTTTTGCAAATTCCACCAGAACAGGTATTCCTGCTGCCAGACCGGCTGTGAGGAATATCAAAGAAAAGATATTAAAAAAAATCAGTGGTTTATAATCCTTAAACAGCATAAAAATTGTCTTCAGCACCTTGAAGCCGTCTGTGAAGGTATTCAGCTTTGATTGACTGCCGCTTGGACGATCCCTGTAATCTATGGCCACTTCCTGAATGAGAAATCTCTTATCTAAAGCATGTATGCTCATTTCAGTTTCTATCTCAAACTTTTCGCTTAATACAGGCATCGCTTTAACAAATTCCCGGCTAAAGCCACGATAGCCTGTCATTATATCTCTTAAACTGCTGTGAAATATCTGGTTTATAAGCCATCTTACCAGATTGTTTCCCAAATCATGAAATGCACGCTTATTCTCGTTATAATAAGTACCATTGGAAAGCCTGTCTCCAATAGTCATGTCTGCCTCTCCGTTTTTAAGAGGTTCAATTAACTTATGTACAAACTCTGCAGGATAGGTATCATCACCATCTGCCATCACATAATAATCCGCTTCTATATCTCTGAACATGGATCTAACCACATTCCCCTTGCCCTGCCTGAATTCCTTTCTTACCACAGCTCCATGCTCCATGGCTATTTCAAAGGTTTTATCTTTGGAATTGTTGTCATAGACATATATGTCTGCATCAGGAAGCTCCCTTTTAAAGTCATCAATAACTTTTCCTATTGTAATTTCTTCATTATAGCAGGGTAATAAAACAGCAACCTTCATTTCAGTCCTCCTTTCAAGCAGTACAATTTCTTTTATAGTAAAGTGACTCAAAAATTGCTATGAAAATCCAGAAAAATGCTATTACCTTTGGAGCTGAAAAAAAGTTATCTATAAGGTTCATAGCCATAAATACAGTTATCGAAACAAGAAAGCCCCGGTAAAAATTATAAAAAAATGGTTCTCTCTCTAATCTGATATATTTTATAAGATCCCTGAAGGTGGATACTATTATACCTATAAAGGATAATGTACCCATTACCCCAAGCTCGCACTGTATCTTCAAGAAAATATTGTGGGGGTGCAATACCTGGATAGTATCATAGGTATTAACCAGTTCAGGATGCTTCTCAACGTAACTGCCGTACTGTGTATAGAAGTTTCCGTTGCCTACGCCCAGAAACAGGTGGTCCTTAATCATATAACCTGCTGTTTTCCATACCTTTATCCTGGAAATATTCTGGGACATATCTGCTATCTGAAGCAGCCTCACTCTGGTGGCTGGTATCACAGCTGCAGCTCCTCCCATAATTATAAAGGCTATAATGAATTTGAAGCTGTACAACAGGGTTATCATAACGCAGCCTAAAGCAATGCCAAGCAATGCACTTCTGGAATAGGAAACAACTATATTGGTCAGGGCCATTACCGACAGTAAAGCATACACTCCCTTATACTTCCATCTCTTTTCCCCTATAAAAAGAGTTACAGCAGGAAATAGCGAGATAATAGCAAAAGTGGCCAGGTTATTGGCATTTTCCAGTGTGGATGCAGTTCTAAGCTGGTTGAAGTATTCAGAATTTCCCACTCTCACCAGGGCTGAGCCAAAATCAAATATACCCTTTGAAAATATCATAAAGCACACAATAAAGTATAGTTTTATCATATTCTCCAGTGCTTTTTCACTGGAAATATCATACTTAATTATAAAATATAAAATTATATAGGTTGTGAATCTGGCACTTTCCTTTACGGCCATTTTCATATCCATGGAATAAAGCACAGAAAATGTCATCACTATTATTAACAAGGCCATACTGATGCCGATGCCATGGGTAAAGAAATCCCTCAGCCCTTTAACAAACCTTGATCGTCCTCTTCCGTCCAAAGTAATCTTCACCAGGTATAGAAAAATAATTAGTGCCAGTACCATATCGCCATTGAAGGGCAAAGGTCCTAATTTGAATTTACTTGGTGTCAATGGCAGTATAATAATGTAAAAGTATATTAAATATTCAATAATCTTATCAAACATATTTTTACTCCTCATATACATTAATTACAGCTTCAGTAAATGCCTTCATTGAAAACTTTTCATTTACATAATTTTTACCATGCTCTCCGGTAACGCTAAGCATATCCCTGTTATTCAGTATCCCTTTCAATTTATCATAGATGAGGGTGCTATCTCCGGGTTCAGTTATATAGCCATTAACGCCATCCTTCACCATATCTGTAAGGGCTCCTACTTTAGTACAGAAAACCGGTTTCCCAATTGACATTGCCTCCAGGATCACATAAGGCATCCCCTCTTTGATGGATGGAAGCACAAATAAGTCCAGTATATTCATAACATCGTAATTATCTTCCCTGTAACCTAAAAATATAATATCCTTATATTCCTTTGCAAGCTCCTGCATTTCCTGAAACTTAGGTCCTTCACCGGCAAATATGGTTTTGAAGCTGCAACCCTCATCATAAAGCCTTTTTACCGCTTCAATAAGAAATACATGGCCCTTGGTTTCATAGAAGTTTGAAATAGTTCCAATAACAAACTCATCCTTAGCAATTCCAAGCTCTTTTCTAAGCTCCTCAGGCTTCCGCAAAGCATCCTGCCCAATTTCCGGAATTGCATTTGGGATATATATAAGCTTATTACTGCCCGTTATGTGGTTTTCCAAGGCAGAATCGCAGTCTCTCCTGGATACAGCAATAATCTTGCTGCCAAATGCCGCCCCTATTCTCTCTATATTAACATAAATGAATCTTTTTAAACTGCTCATAGGTTCATTAAATACAAATCCATGGGCAGTATATATTATTTTTTCAACCCCAGCCATCCAGGCTGCAGTCCTGCCTAATATACCGGCCTTGGAGCTGTGGCAGTGGACTATGTCAAAGCTGCCATTCTTAAACCTTTTACGTAAATATAATACAGCTTTTAAATCCTCTACCGGACTAATTTCCCTTACCATATGAGGCACCAGCTCCACCTTGATTCCGCTTTCCCTTATCTTGTCGATAAGCTTGCCGCCTCTTGATGTAAATACGGTTACATCATAACCCTTAGCCTTTAATTCCCGGCTTAGCAGAAGCACATGCTTTTGAGCTCCACCCATCTCAGAAAGGGTTACCAGCTGGGCAACCTTCTTCGCCATATATAATCCCCTTTCAATATTTATTGTGTAGGTGCCAGGCAGTTAACATTGATATTTCCATATATATCCTGAAGCTTTTCCACATAACTGCTTAAGCTTCTGTTTGCTTCAAGAAATTCTCTAGCCTGGCTGCCTATTTTTAGTGCCATATCCCTGTTGGCTAATGCGTATTCCATGGATTTGCAGATCTCCCGTTCGTTTCGGTCTTTGTACAAAAGTCCTGTAACTCCGTCCTTTATAACCTCCGGAATTCCTCCTACAGGTGTGGACATAACCAACTTGCCCATAGCCATTGCCTCCAGTATTACCATTGGAAGGCCTTCAATTTCAGATGCAGTAATAAAGGAATCAAATATATTCATAAAATCATACACATCAAGCCTGTAGCCCATGAACATCACTTTATCAGAGATGCCCAGCTCAGAAGCGAGCTTAATAAGTTTCTCTTTTTCATCACCATCGCCAACTATTAGAAGGACAGCGTCATCATTATTGCGGCACAGCTTTTCGAAGGCTTTTATAATGAGATCCACCCCTTTAAGGGGAATAAGCCTTCCCACATAACCGAAAACATATTTATCCTTAGGGATATTATTTTTATCCTTAAATTCATTTTTGTCCTGAAGCTTTATTTTACTGAACTCTTCAAAGTTGAAAGCATTGCCCATCACTACCATTTTTTTATGGTCAAAGCTTTTATTATTTTCCTTGTAAAACTGGTCCACCATGTCCGAGCATGCAATAGACAAGGTGTATTTTCCTCTGAAATGCCTGTCTATCATAGTCATTACTGGATTGCTCCCCATCCAAAGATAGTTGCCGTGGAGGTGGGATATCACCGGAATTTCCTTACCCGCAATTGATGCTGCAATTGATGCCTTAACATCATGACCGTGTAAAATATCTATTTTTTCAACTTTTACAAGCTTCTTCAACTTTAAAATTTCCCTTGGATCCAGTTTGCTTACATCGATGATATAGGTTTTTAAGCCCTTTTCCCGGTAATAGTCCCTTAGCTTTTCACCGGACACCACAGCCACAACCTCGAATTTCTCCTTATCCAGGCTGGTGCAAATGTCTGAAACAACCTTCTCAGCTCCGCTTAAGGTTCCTGTAGCAACTACATGAAGTATTCTGAGCTTATCTTTATATTGAAACCTGCTGTTTAACCGCTCTTCTTCTTCCGGCTCCAGCACTGTTACTATTTCCGAGTTGTGATAAATACGCTTGTTCTCAGGAGGCAGCTCCATATAACTGCTTCCATAAAGGTTTGTGAGATAGGCCTCATAATTGTGAGGAGCATAAAATTCAGCATCCTCAAATTTCAATAGCTGGAGAGGAAAGATATCTTCAGCCTTGTATAAATAATCCCAGTTAAGCACATCAGCACCATAACCATAGTTGGTTTTTGGGTTGCTCTTCATGGCATTGATCCTGGTTTCTCTTGTAATCAAATTTTTATTGTAAATATATTCATGATTCCATATGGCAGCTGGGAAAAATATCATTTTCAATGCCAGTTTTACTGCATTTTTAGCTGCATTGGAGCCTCTGAAATATGGTTTCTTAAAAGGCGCATTTATTGCCTGAACCCTTATGTACAGCAGCTTGTATAACTTTTCACGAAGCCTTTGGTTTTTATCCTCTGAATAGCTGTCACAGGGGAAAATGTCCATATATACTCCCATGTGATGGGTTCCATCCGAGTTAATTTTCATGTAGCTTCCTCTGTCTTTTATCTGGGTCCAGGTATTTCCCGCAAATCTGGTGGTATTAAAATTTTGCACAAAAATATCAGGGGGCATCTGCTGTGGAGCTATGCTCACAAATTTCTCATAGTCCTCTCTGGTCATGCCAATATCCACATCATCATCCCATGGAATAAAGCCGCCATGCCTTACAGCACCAAGCAGCGTTCCACCATCCAGCCAGTACTTGATTTCATTTTTTTTGCACACATAATCCACAATCTTAAGCAGCCTCAAGGTTATTAATTGTGCCTGCCTTAAAGTTGTTTCATTTAAATTTTCTTTTCTTTTATCAGGAAACAGATTTGTAAAATCCTCCATAATATCATCCCCTAAGCTTTACTTTTACCTGATCCATAAATTCATGAACCTCTTCAACCTTTAAAAGTATAAGAGATACAAGGTATATTAGAATTCCAGCCATTGTGGAAACCACAGTGCCCGTAAGTATACCCCTGGTTCCGGCAATTTGTGCAGAAATCAAATAATATACCCCATAGACAACAATTCCCATTATTAATGAGGCTGCAGCTATTTTGAAAGTACTCTTCAAGATTTCTCTGCCGTTAATGCCCCCTATCTTCCTCCTCAGGCTGTTGGCCAGCAAAAATGCACATACTATGGCAGCTATGGAGGTAGACAGCGCTATGCCTCTCAGGCCGATAAACCTTACAATAGTCAGGTTAAGTATTATATTTATTACTACTCCTATGACACCGTTTATGGTGGAGGTTTTTGTATCATTGAGGGCATAAAGAGCCCTGTTGAAAACATCCCTGATGCCGTAGAAGGGAAGTCCCACACAGAAGTATATCAGTGAAAGAGATGTCATGTACACCGCTCTGTCATCAAACTTTCCATGTTTAAACAATATGTTTACCAAGGGAGTACTCAATATTATAAGGCCCACACAGCAGGGTATCATAATAAGGCTTATGCTGTTTACAGCCTTTATGATATATTGTTTAAACTGAACATAGCTTTCAGAGGTTCCTTCTCTGGACAGATATGGATAAATTACCGTTACTATTGCAGTAGCAAAGGTTACATAAACCACATCCGTAATTTTGCTGGCATAGTTAAGTGAGGATATGCTTCCCTCAGGAAGCCCTGAGGCCACCATTCTGTCCACAATGGCATTTATCTGATTGGAGCCAGCTCCTATAATAACAGGCAGCAGAAGATACACCATTTTGTGAACTCTGGTATCCCTGATATTCAATGCATATCTTGGCCTGTACCCATGCTTGATCAAGGATGGCAGCTGAACCACCACTTTTAAAATATTGCCCGCCAGTGTGGCTATGGTTAATCCAATTACTCCCCCTGTAGCCCCCATAAGTATATAAAGAATTATGGGCAGGTTTAACATTATTCCCACCAGGGCCGGGGACGTAAAATCCTCCAACACCTGGAGTATGGAGTTATAGCCTCCGGTAATTCCCATAAATATTATATTGAATATGGTTATGGCTGTGAGGGTTACTGTAAGGTTATAAGCTTCTCCGGTAAATCTGGGCGCAATAAGATGAACCAACTGAGGCGTAAAGGCCCAGCCCAGCAGGCTTAAAACGGTAAGTATGATAACCAGTATATTCATTATGTTATTAGCAAAAAGGAACATTTCCTTCTTGCCTTTGTTTTTATAGGTTTCACTTAGCAGTGGTATAAAGGTTGTCATTATTGCCAGGCTGAAAAGGGCAAATAATATATCAGATATGGTAAGGGCTACGTTGTAGGCATCTGTGATATAGGTAGCTCCAAAGGTGCTTGCAATAAGTATATCCCTTAAAAAGCCTATGACCTTGCTCACCAGGGTTAGCACCATAACTATACTGGCAGCTTTTGCGAGTTTTCCTTTACCCATTTACTCCTCCAATTACAAAACCCCTGTGAAGGTTTTATAATATTTTTCGGTAATTGTATCCCAGTTAAATATTTCCGCAGCCTTTTCGTATCCAGATTCGTTTACTTCACCCCTGGTTTGAAGGCTTTCAGCTATAGCAACCCAAAGGTCATCTGCCGGATTCCATAAGGATACCTCCTGCTCAGTGAAATAGCTTGCTATAGGCAGCCTTTCGGAGAGCAGTACGTTTTTTTTATGGAGCAGCGCTTCCACAATGGCCATACCAAAGGTTTCAAAGCTGCTTATCTGTATATAGAGATCCATCTGGCTGTAAATATTGTTAATAAGATCAACCCTAAGTTCCCCTGTAAATTTAATATTAGCTTCATTACTGTATTTATCCTCCAGCATTATCCCATATTCCGTATCCAGGGGACCTGCAATGATTAAGAAGGTGGAAGCCTTCAATTTTTCATTTTCCAATATGCTATTTATTAGTATTTCATTATTTTTAATTTTTCTTGTGCCTGTAGTAAATAATATTTTTCTATTTTTTTCTATAGAATAGAGCTTCCTTATGTCCACGTATTCCTCTACAGGATTGACGGACACTCCGTTAAATATAACTTCAACCCTGCTTTTATATAGATTTGGGTAAAACTTGAGAAGCTCCTCCTTTAAACCGTCACTGACAGTGATTATCCTGTCACAGGCCTTTAAAAGTCTCTCTTCTATAAGGACACTGTAATATTTAAAGGTATTGTTTATTACCTTTTCCTTCTTTATAATTCCATGTACCGTATATATGAGCTTAAACCTGTAAATAGGCTTTATAAGCAGAAGATACAGTGCTATCTTTGTGTAATATCTTGAAAAATATACAACATCTATTTTCTTTTCTTTTATGAACCCGCCCAGCTTAGTGAGCTCGCCTACCATAACGTGGTCATCATCCTCCACTGGCTTATCACCTTCCCAGGGCAGTCCAAAAAAATACACATTGTCATGAGTCTTTGACATTCTATTATAAAGAGCATTGGAAATCTTTTTTGGAGCTGAGGTTATTTCCTGTTCATTACCTCTGATACCCACAAAAAGTATATTCATTATATTTCATCACCTTTGTTATCAGTTAATATTGAATTGGCATAGGCCATAACAGCCAGGGTAACCAGGTTTGGTCCTCCGATCTCTCCAAGGTAGACCTCCTCCATCTGCATATATAAAAATATGCATAGAAAAAACAGCAGAACAAAGTAATGCTTAGCTTTAAGCTTCTTTTCCCTAAACATTATAACCAGTATTTTTAATGGATTGTAAGCAAACAATGCAAGGAACAAAAGAAGACCTAATGCTCCATTTGATGCGAAATATCTGAACATGGTATTATGGTAGCTTATTCTCACAGCATCCTTGTCATCAGCTGCAATAACGCTACCCACGTCAATTTTATGCACGATATTGTATTTGAGACCGTCTCCAAAAACAACATATTCATTGCGATCCTTTATCACTGCCTTCCATATAAACTGCCTCTGGTTGAAGAGCTTGCTGTTCTTTTCCTCCAGCATGTCACTGGCGGTTCTGATATGGCCTTTTCTAGCTCCGTTTGTAAGCCAGCCGTCTATGGTGTTAAAATTAACCACACAAAGCATAATAATATTTGCCATGATAAATATCATTATATTTTTTTTGGTAAGTACATTTTTAACTCTTTTTGTTTTATCCAGCTTCAGGAAAAGCAAAGTTCCTACTATAAAAACAGCTGTAGTAATCATGCTGGTCCTTGCAACTGTAAGAAAAAGCACATATATCTGCAATACAATTCCAGCTATATATAAAGGTCTGAATTTGCTTTTACTGTATAGAAACAGGCAGTATATGCCGGCCATAATGGAAATAAACATATATGTGCCTAGTCCATTCACATTTGCATAAAGTGATGCAGGATTATAAGGTACCCATCTGGTAAGCTTTATACCCAGAAGAACATTTGAATCAAATACAAATTCACAGGAAGCTATTACTGCATGCACTATGCCTAGAGCAAATATAATGCTGCATATTTTATTCATAAAATCACATTTGCCTTGCTCATTTACCTTTTTTAGATAAAAAATAACAAGATAAAGGTAAACTCCTAGAATAAACCACATTTTAAATATGTATAATAAAGTGGACTTACCCTGGTAGTTCGCCATATAGCTAATGCTCATCCAGATCATGTATGTAAAGAGTATAATATTGTATTTATCTTTAAAAAATGACTTAAGCTCATGCTTTATATAGAAGTCAAACCTTTTAACCAGCACTGCAAATATGGCCAGGGATATTGCAAAAAATACAAGCCAGAAATAATTTATACCTGTTATACTAAAAAAATACCAGGCTGTAGCAGAGGACATAATTATTGCTATACCGATTAAGGTATTTATTATGTCATTATAATCTTTAACTAAATTAGCCAAGTCTAAACCCTCCAAATAAGCTTTTTAATAACCAGTATTCATTATAGCAAATAAAAATATTTTAGTAAACTAAAAGCAGTACCTGCCGGCACTGCCTGCTATTTCAATGAATACCAGTTATATTTAGTTTCATAGGTTATGGGATTATAGCCAGTACCGATTCTCATTACAGGTAAATCTGTGGTTTTTTCCACTAGTATGCCATACCAGAATTCCACCTGATCCCCCGGCTTTAATTCTGTATCTATTATATTATGTCCATACCTGTCCTTAGAGAATGCGGCAATGGATAATACTGGAACCGGAGTGCCGTCTGCAGTATAGAAATCATCAAAAACCACCTCATATCCATGGAGGGGAAGGCCGCTGTCCGAATTATATTTCAAGCTGAACTTCATCAAAACCCACTGCTCATCGGTTCTGGGCGTGTCATTAAACATATTTTCATACTGTATTATACTATTTGCCTGGCTGCCGCTGTAAATATCCATCAGCTGCAGAGATATATTTCTTGGCTCCTCAAAATAGTATGGCTGAAAATCAAAGGTCTGGCTGGTTCTCAATGAAGTAACTTCAGTTATTTCAGGTTTATTCATAGAATAAAGGTAATCTATGGTAGTAATTGTTTGTACATTTAATAAAGGAATAACATCGCTGATTGGTATGGCGAAGTAATAATATCCTCCATTATCATCTACACCTAATGCATAGGTTACACCCACAAGCTGTCCCAGCATATTGTACAGTCCGCCCCCGGAGCTGCCATGATCTATAGGAGCGCTTATTTGTATGTCTTCCCCATCTCTGAGGCTTGGATTAGTCACATCCATATCCAAGATAGTGCCTGTGGTTACCTTGTCAATATTGCCAAGAGGATTTCCAATAGCCACAATCTTGTCCCCTGCCTGCAGTGTGGATGACTGACCTATATCAGATACAGGCAGATTATCGGCATTGCTCAGCTTGAGAATTGCCAGGTCCTTTTCCTTGCTGTAGCCAAGCACCCCGTCGACGCCGTATTCGGTGCCGTCCTTGGTGGTTACCCTGACATTATAGGCTCCGTCAATTACATGGTAATTGGTTATAACCCTCCCATCTTTGGAAATAATAACACCGCTGCCAAAAGCAAAGGAAACACCCTGATTGTTTTTTGCTTCAATGTATACCACCGACACATCGTTTTCAGATACCTCGTCCACTGTTAACAGCGCATCCTTTGCAGTTATGCTATAGGTACAGCTGGCTGTTTTTCCCCCATCCTGGGAAGTGGCGGTGACTATGGCAGTTCCTACTCCTATAGCAGTTACTTTTCCGTTTTCATCCACCTTTACTACGGATGTATCTGAGGATTTCCATATAACTTTCTTATTTGTGGCATTTTCAGGAAGAATAGCAGCAGTTAGTGTATCCGTATCCCCAACTCTGAGCTTCCCTGTGGATTTATCTAAGGATACTGAAGAAACTGCAGTATAGTCCTGTCTTTGGCCTGTCCAATAGCCATCAGCTCCAATAACGCACCAGCCTAAGGTGTCCTTAGCCAGGTATGCATGATCTACCCAATAGCCATCTGAACCAATATAACACCAGCCATGAGTATCCTTTGCCCAGCCATCCTTTACCCAGGAGCCGTCAATGGCATCTAAAAAGCACCAGCCGTGGGAATCCAGCTTCCAGGCGTTTTTAATTATTACCCCATTACTGTAGTAATACCATGTGCCATTTGAAGCTACCCATCCATTTTTAGCCCAGGCTGCCTGAACTCTTGAATTTGTTTGATCTATATTTCCTGTAAGAATCACTGCACTGATTGCAAAAAAAATAAATAATTTCGTTAGTAATCTATATTTTACCTTCATCATATTCCTCCTAAACGGGTATACAATAGTTATTATACTATTGTTTCCAACTTCTAACAATAAAAATTGTCAAAGCTAAGTGTTAAAGGAGAACCCTGTAAAAGATTCTCCCAGCTTATGGATTTATAAAGTTAATATTTTTTAAAGATGTAAGGTTGTTTTCCAGCAGGTAAGGCTTTACATCATTAATGGGAATTGCAAAATTGAGATTCCCTGCCCCAAGGTTTCCTGCATAGGTTATTCCCACCAACTGGCCCTGCATATTGAAAACTCCGCCTCCAGAGCTTCCATTTGTTATAGGAGCACTTATCTGGAAATCCTCTGCCTGCCTTAAATCAAAATTAAGCCTGTGAATACCGCTTATTATTCCTTCGGACACGGTACCCATGTAGCCGCCTGGATTGCCTATCGCCACAATATGCTCGCCAAGCTGTATATTATCTGAATTTCCAAAGATTACAGGAGTCAAATTGTCCGCATTTTTCAATTTCAATACTGCTATGTCCTTTTCTCTGCTAAAGCCTAAAATACCTTCTATATCATAAGCCGTACCGTCCTGAAGAATCACTTTTATACTGGCTGCTCCATCTATAGTGTGGTAATTGGTAATAATTTTACCATCGCCGGCAGCTACACAACCGCTGGCCTTGGTGTAAACAGTGCCGGTACTGTCCATAACCTCAACAGATACCACAGATACTACATTTTTGGCGATTTGAATGGTTGACATAACATTAAGCTCCTGCCTTTGGCCTGTCCAATACCCATCATCACCAATAATGCAATATCCCAGGTTATCCTTAGCTAAAGCAGCATGGTTCACCCAATAACCGTCAGAATCCAGATAGCACCAGCCATTTAGGTCTTTTGCCCAGCCGCTTTTAATCTGTGAGCCATCTTCGGCACTGAGATAACACCAGCCCTTGGTATCCTGGGCCCAGGCATCCTTTAGAAGGCTGCCATTATCATAATAATACCATTTGCCTTTCACCTGCTTCCAGCCTGAATAATCCGAGGCGTAAACCTCATGATTAAAAAAGCCTCCAGAGGAAACAAGCAATGCTGTTAAAACCGCTGTAAAAAATTTATTTGCATTTTTCATAATATACCCCATTTTCACAGATTGTGAAACTTATTATAGATATTGTACTTTTTTGCTGGCTTGTCACCGGATTTTTGCTGTCCAAGTTGTTCATGCTTGCCAAGGTTTGTCGACTATTGTAACCTTTTCAAAACAAATGCCCCTGAAAGCATCAGTATAATACCTGTTAAGCTTAGGTTCTGGAAGTCTAAAGCAGATCCTGTGTTTGGCAGCGCTGCTGTATCCATGGAATCACCAGTATTATTTTCTGTTGAAGAAACCTGAGACTGAACATATTTGTAGTTTGCTTTAAGGTATAGAAAGGTATTTAAATTATTCTGGCTTTTTGCTGTGGTTAAATTTACGTTATAGGTGTTTCCTGCCGCAGTAAAACTTCCATCACCATTTCTATTAATACTGCTTAGTAATATTCTTGCTGCATTAAGGGAACTTATGCCATTGTCAAGATCATCCTTTACTATAATATCCGGAGTAATCCCAACTTTGTTTATTTCATTTCCAAGAGGCGAAACAAATTTAAGTGTTGTCAATTTCATATAACTGCTGTCTGGCAGCATAAATATGTTTTGTGCTACTCCCTTGCCGTAGGTTTTTTCACCTATGAACAGAGCTTTCTTGTTGTCCTTTACCGCTGCAGCCAGTATTTCAGAAGCACTGGCACTATATCCATTTATAAGAAAAATGGTAGGCTTGTCTATTAATATATCCTGTTTTGTTGCGTTATAGCTTGAAGCTTGTCCAGATTTTGCCTGGGTTTTTAAAACCGTATTGTCACCTATAAAGTATCCTGCAATATCAAAGGCAGTGCTCATATAGCCCCCTCCGTTGTTTCTGAGGTCAATAATGTAACAATCCGGAGTATATGCTTTCAATTTTGTTAGGGCCGTTTGAAATTCAGAGCCTGTCTTTTCTCCAAAGGATGTAATTTTGATGTAGCCAATATGGTTGTCTATCATCTCATTTTCTACAGTGGGCAGCACTATATCCGTTCTTTCCACATTAAAGGTAAGTATATCGTCGTTTCTTTTAACCTGCAAATTTACCCTGGTGCCGGATAGTCCTTTAATATATTTCACCGACTCCTCCACTGAAAGCTGGCTCAGCTCATGACCGTCAGCCGTAAGAATTATATCTCCTGCTGCCAGGCCTGCAGCCTTGGCTGGTGTACCATCAAAAACGGTAATTACCTTGATGCCATCGGTTGACTTGTCAATCTGTACTCCAATGCCTGAAAAGCTGTTATTGATGCTGTTAATAAACTCCGTATATTCCTGTTCCGTAAAATATGCTGAATAAGGATCATTGAGAGATTTAACAAGGCTGTCCACATCTGTAGCTGCATTTAACTGTGATTCTGTTACATCCCCAATATAGTAGGTTTGTATCAGTTGTTTTGCATAAAGCAATGGATCTGCTGAGTTTGCTGCTGAAACTTTTATGCCAGGTAAAATGAGCATTGTCAAAAATATTATAAAACATGTAAGGTTTCTTTTTAATTTAGTACGATCTGTTTTCATATTCATCATCTCCAGTTACAAATATTCTATCAGAAAAAGGAGATATTTGCTATGTGAAAACAATATTCACATAATTTTAGATAATTCTATGATAATTATTCCACATTCACCAATTAATATATATTATAAATATACTTAGAATGGATGATGTGAAATGAAGACAAAGAAAATAACAGCTGTAATAGCAGCATCTTTAATCACTGCCGCCTTGTTTGCAGGCTGCAGTACAACTAGTACTTCAAATACAGCCTCCTCTACTGCTGCTGCCGCCACCTCTGCTGACACTACAAAACAATCTGAGATGAAAGCATTGTATACAAAGGTTCTTTCAGCTTTGGTTACTGATAAAACAATAACCCAGGCACAATCAGACAAGGTGCTTGCAGCACTGGTTGAAAGCTCTCCTGGTAAAGCAGGGGTTGATAAGGCAAAGGATACTAGTACAAGCTCCAGTGCTAATTCAGGCTCCTCTAATGCTAATACTAGTACAAGCTCAAGCGAAAAACCCGCTGATAGGCCTGCTGGAGGTAATAGTCAAAAGCCAGCTGGAACCCCTCCTTCAGACGGAAGATTGTCCAAGCTTGTGTCTAGTAATGTAATTACCCAGTCCCAAGCAGATACAATCAACCAAAAAATCATGGAAGCCATGAAAAGCTCAAACACCAGCAACGGAGCCACTGAAAACTAAATGTCAATATCAGGTGCCTGGCACCTGATATTGACATAAATCTAACTTTGTGGATTTGTGGATTTCCCTTCCATAGCAGCCCGTTCAGTTAATTCTCTGAGCCTTTTCTTTAAAAGCTTATCTGCATGAATTCTGAATATATAAAAGCCTATTCCAAGAGGAATCCATATGGCTGCATGGATAAGTCCTGCCTTTATATATGGGAGAATGCTGATTATTCCTGTACCCTTCAGGTTTATGGCCCTTATAGGATTTATAAAGGATGCTAGTGGCCAGATAAAGTTGACCTTGTCCATGAAGCCGGCAGGCAGCATCAGCTCCGGCCAGGCATATCCGCTGGACAGTATCGTAGGCACCGACAAAAACATGCACAGCTGCACACAGGGCAGCGCTTCCCTGAAAAAGCCTCCCAGGAAAAAGCATATCGCTATCATATTTATTATAAATATGATTAGCAGCATATAGTTGTTCAAAATGGAGCCTTTTAATGGAAGATTGTAATATTTGCATGCAACAAAGAAGCAAAGGGTAGCTCCCACTATTGAGCAGGCGGCTATAATCAATGTCTTCTCCAATACGCCCCGCACACACTTTTTATATTCCTTAGATTTATACTCCAGATTCACAAGCCGCTGCTTATCCTCAATGAGAATAGGTGCAAGCACCTCCAGAATAGTCTGCTGAATCATTATGCCGAAAATTCCAAACATAAGATATTTCATGTAGCTCAGCTGGGGGTCATATACCATTCTTTGGACAAAATTCATGGAGGTAGCTGCCTTCATTGATTCAAATGCTGTCATCCCCTTGCCCTCAAGCACTTGAATTTGTACTGCGGCATTTAAGGTATTCAATATTTCACTGCCATAAGCAAAAGCATTGTTGCCTATAACAAGATTGGTCATATCAACCATATACAAGGTTTTTGGTGCGTTTCCCTGTTTAACGTCTTCCTCAAAATTTCGAGGTATAATTAACCCTGCAGATACCTTTTTGGTCCGCAGCAGCTCTTCAACCTCACTGTCTGAGCTTGCATAATAGGCAATTTTCATGCCTTCACTGTCATCAAACTGCCGTAATATGCTTCTTGAGGTTGTTGAATTATCATGGTCCATCACGGCCATGGGTATTTGCTGAACAAAGGTTTTACTGTATACATTTCCGAATATGAAGGTAAAGGCTACTATTAATGGTATCAATATTACTACATTTTTCACCCAGTTAAATATAACCAAAAATCTTTCCTTATTACTCATAGCTGCTCACCGCCTTTTCTGCTGCCTTGTGATTATGCCATAGCTCTTTAGCGATTTTTTTAGCAAAGAACACTATAAATAATGCTATCCATATTATAATTAAAAATTTTAGAAACCACATTATTTCTCCCATTACATACTTTATGCCTAAATCCTGAAGTATGAGATCCCTTATGGGTTCTGCAAAATGAGTAAAGGGCATGATAGAGCCAAGCTTCTGGAAAAAGGCTGGCATGGACATAAGAGGATATGTGTAACCACCAAGTATGGATGCTGGCAGCATGCAAATTGCTGAAATCTGGGTTGCCAGCAGCTTATTTGGAATTACCTGCATAACAAGCATTCCAAAGCTTACTACCCCTGTAGAAAACAGCAAATCCAGCAAAAGTCCTCCAGCCACGCTGCCCTTGTAGGGCATGTCATAGAATCTGAACTGCACCCAGAAGGTAGCTATTATGGATATTGCCCCAAGTATGCCCCAGCACAACGCCTTATATATGCAGTATCTGAATTTTTCATCCTTCTCCTTAACTCTGTCTGCTCCTATCATTACAAGACCAACCTGAA
The DNA here is from genome assembly GCA_937927335.1 of uncultured Clostridium sp. Lineage (GTDB taxonomy): Bacteria > Bacillota > Clostridia > Clostridiales > Clostridiaceae > UBA699. The sequence continues at coordinate 110,156 of CALBDU010000004.1, read as the reverse complement.
TAATGGCTATGAGCATACCGGGAAGCAGAAAGTTCACATAGTTTTTTGTAGGATTATTTAATAATCTATAATTGAAATACATAGGCTGGGCTGCCTTAATAGCCTGGCTTGGCAGTACGTTGAGCTTTCCCTCCATAACCTGCATAAGGTAAGCAGTTTTAACAGTTAATAATATTTCCGTCATCCTGGCTTTAGCTGCACTGGCTACAGACATTTGGGATGCATCATAAAATACAAGCACATTTGGTCCCTTTCCAGCCAGCAGGTCCTTGTTGAAGGATTCAGGAATTACCACAGCTGCCATAGCCTTGCCCTGCTCCATGTATTCCTTGATATCATTGTCATTTTGAGAATACTTCACAATTTTAAATATTTCATTATTTCGTATTTGTTTCGTGATGCTTCTGCTTAAGGCTGAGTTATCCCTGTCTATTATTATTGTAGGTATATTCTTTACCTGTTTTGCCTCCATGGCATAGCCCAGCAAAAAGCTCATGGATACAGGTATTAAAAAAAGCATGGTGAAAAGCATGAGCCTTTTTTTAAATATAACCAGCCACTCTTTCGCCCGTAAAGTAAATTCCAGCTTATCCATTTTAATTCACAGCTTTCGTTAAGTCTTTTATCTTTCCGAAATCAACAATGGCAGTCATTCCAGGATGAAGATCCTTGCCCTTATTATCAAATTCCACCTTTACACCGTAGGATAATATGTCATACTCACCATTATCATTTGTAGCTCTCTTTGTGGCAAAATCAGGCTTTTCATTGATCCTTACAACCTTACCCTGGAAGGTTTCACCGTTATATGCTATAAGCTTAATGGATACCGTTTGATCCAGAGAAATCATTGAAAGCTTTGATTCCTCCACCTTTACCTCTATCCATGGTTTTTCGGTGCTGGCTATTTCAACTAAAGGCATTCCTGTAGATACAAGCTCCCCAACCTTAGGATTGATTGTTGTTATTACACCATCTGCTGGAGCAATGATAACAGTATCATCTAGATAGCTTTGCACCAGCTGCACTGCAGCCTGGGCCTGAGCCACCTGTCCCTTTGCTGCTGCTATAGCGGCGTCAGCCTGAGACACCTGTGCATTTGCAGCCTGCTTGTCTTCATCTCTTGTGCCTGAAAGGGCCTTGTCATAGGTTTGCTTTGCCACTTCTACCTGCATATTCACCTGATTCAGGCTGTTTAGGGTTTGATCATCCTGCTGCTTTGATACTATACCCTGCTGGAACAGAGTGTGTATTCTGTTATAGGAGTCGCTTGCATAGGTTTGGGCTTGAAGAGCATAGTCATATGCAGCCTTTGCCTGGGCAATGTCCTCCGACTGAGCTCCATTTGCAGCCTTTTGGGCCACTGCTGCTGCTGCCGCCCTTGCAGCCTGTGTAGCTTTAAGCTGTCCGTTTGCTGCTGTTACTGCCGCGTCGGCCTGGGCCTTTTGCGCCAGCAGGGACTGGCTGTCTATATTCATCAGCACATCACCTTTTTTTACCTTGTCTCCTTCAGATACATTGATGCTGGCAATATTCCCTGCTATTTTTGTATTTATGGTAGTTTCATCAGTTTCAACGGAGCCCTGTACGGTAAAATTCTGATTTTGTGCCTTAATAAGATTTTCTGCAGCCATTTCCTTGTTTGCGCTGCAGGCTTTAAACATCACCAATACAATTACCAATATTAAAACAACTGCTACTGGAATAATTATTTTCTTTTTTTCTTTAGTAAAGTTTCTAACTTTAGAAACTGCTTCCTTTATATTTTGTCCCATTATACAATCCCCCTATAATGATTAAAGCTTAAATTACATCTTCAACATAAATTTTAAATTGTTCAACACTAACTAAATAATCTAGTTTTGCCTGGTTGTAGGCCCACTGTGCCGTATCAAGATTTTCCCTGGCTTCATCACATTTTGACTGGGTGGACATTCCCACATCAAGCTTGGCCTTTTCTGAGTTATATTGAATTAACGCCTGCTGATATTCCAACTGCTTATCCTGTACACTGTTATTTAAATTCAATATATTATTATAATCTGTTCTGACCTTGGCATTTATGTTTCTTTTTTCGTCATCTATAGTATATTCCAAGTTTGTAATGGTATCACTTAAGGTTTCTGCATAGGATTTGTAATCTGTATTAGGGTAGGCGGCTCTTTCCAGCATATTTTTGCCGTCATCGTAATCTTTAGCTATGCCTTCTTCAACAATGTCAAGATGAAGCTCCTTTTTCATTGATTTAATTGAGTGATAATCCTCTGACATATCCTCTGCAAGACCATTGATATCTTTAACTGTATATTCTTCATATGGCACATCCACCATCTGGAAAGTGTGATCTGCGGATACGCTGGAATCTATATTCAAATTAAGCTTCATGCTGTTATCCTGCTTATCATTTTTAAGCTGTAATAGAGTTGTTTCGGCAGAGCTCAGGTTAACCTGGTCATTAATAAGGGAGGTTTCTGCTTCAGTGCCCACCTGAATTCCAAGCTTTTTATCCTCAATAGCCTTACTTAATCTAGCAATTTTATTATTTTGAATTTCTATAAGCTTGTCATCAATTATGCTTTGATAATAATATTTTTTTGTATCCAGCACCACCGATTCCTCTTCAACATCTCTATCCCACTGAAGGTTTTCAAGTTCCAAATCTCTTCGATCCGGATTAACCTTCAAACGCATTTCCTTCTGGTAATCCGTTTCATCATCTGCAGGATCATCGGCCCTGGCTGCAGCTATTTTGCTAATAGCAATTTTTTTATCATAAAGAGCAAGAGACGGGTTTTCATCTTTTGCTTTACTAATGAGAGCATTAAGGTCAGAATTCCCTGTACTGCTATCAGAAGCTCCCATTACAGGTACCGAACCAAACATTAGCATAAAAGACATTATCATAGTTGAAACTGCAATACTTTTACTTCTCTTCATTTTATTCTGCTCCTTCCATTACATATTCCGTGCCAATTTTTGAATTTTGCTCTAGTGCATACAGTGCATTGTTATAATCTCTTATGGCTTTATTTTGGTTCATTTTTGCCTGATTAACAGCCAATTCCACATTCCACATCATTGATACGGGCATTACCCCTGCATCGTAGCTGGCTCTGACAGAGTTGTATTGTACAGTTGCCTGTTGAAGCTTTCCATCAGCCAGCAATTTAGCTGATTGTTTCTGTTTAACGTCCAAATAGGAATTTTGAATTTCTATCTCAATATTTTTCATTACTTCATCCTGTTTTTCTTTTGCCATGGCAAGTTCCTGCTGAGCCTTTACGTATTCATAATCATTCTTATCGAAAAAGGTTTCAACCAGATCAAAAACTGTCTGTTTTTCATCAATATCTATTTTTGCTGCTTCAATTTCTGCCCTATTGGCAAGAGCATCCTCAAGATATTCCTGGTATGAAGCAGGCTCCTTGAAGGTCAACTTCTGGTCTGTAAAATTATACTGTGTATCCAGATCTGTAGCTAATGCCTGGTTTAACTGCATTTTTCCGTTTTGAACCTGGCGATACAAATTATCCAGCTGCAGCTTTGACTGCTTTAGTTCCATTTCATCTATGTTTTTTTCCACTTCGGAAATTTGGCCTGCCTGATATTTTGCTTCAGTTTCAGCCAGATCCTTAACCTGTTTGTTATAAAGAGCATTGGTGAGGTTGTAGCCGTCGTCAGCATATAGAATGCTGTCATAAGCCTGGTTTATCTTAACATCTACAGCCGCTTCAATTACCTGCTTCTGAAGCTGTGCTTTTTTGTACATGTTCTTGGCTAGAACCACTGGTATTTGTTCAGGATATGCAAAGGTATTGTATCTCTGTTCCTCTGTTAATTCCTTAGGCTTAAGGTTATCATCCACAAGCTTAGCAGCCTTTAGCTGCAGACCGGCGGCATTAAGCTTTGCAAACTGCCCCAGTATAGCTTCTATTTGAGCTTCAGGGTAGCCATAGCCTGCAAGAACTGTAGAAACTGCGGCTGAGCCTTGAGTGTTATAAAGAGTGAATAAGGATTTTTGGCTGGCTGACAAGCCTTTGTAGGCGCTTTTGTATTCTTCAAAGCCCTCCTCCATATCTTCAACTTCATCACTTAGCTGCTCGTAATTTTTTATATTTCTTGTTATGGTGTCTATTGCTGTATATAATTTAAGCTTTTGAAGGTTATTATCCAGGGCCTTTTCTATTGCAGCTTCCTTTGTTAAATCCACCGCAGTGCTGTCTGCCTTTATACTTTGAAAACCACCTGTACCAAGTACTATTGATAAAGCTACACAAGCAGTTAAAATGATTTTTTTCCTAATCATTAAACTTCCGCTTCCTTTCTGTTTTCAGTTATGATGCAACGGATTGTTTCGGTAATGAATTCTATATTCTTTTGTTTTTCCAAGGGATGGATAAGAATACTGTTTAGTACCATGAGCACGGCAGTTTCTGCAAAGCGCTCATCCATTTCCTGTGCTAGCTTTAAGCCGAATTTTTCCCTTACCTCCTGCAAACACTGGCATAGCATAAGTATTATTTCATTCTTTGAGAAAAACTCTTTCGGCTTATCTGGTGTAATCTGGCTGCTTTGAACTATTTCAATTCCCAGCCTGCCCTTTTTTTCAATCTCATCATAGGCAATTGTCATGTATTTTCTTATTTTCTCCAAGGGATCCATTTTTGCATGTACAACCTCCTTCAATCTGCTGTAGGTGCTATCCCAGCTTTCCTCAAATATCTTATAAAATAAACCTTTTTTGTTTGGGAAATAGTTGTAGAGTGTCCCTACTGCTATTCCTGCCTGCTTTGCAATTTCCTTCATTTCTATATCACGGTATCTGCTTTTGGAAAAGAGCTCCTCTGCTGCCCTCAATATTTTCCCTTCAGTATCCGGTATTATTTTCGGCATTTATATTCCCCCTATTATTTTTATGAACCATGATTCATTATAAATTTATTCTCATCTAAAGTCAACAATACAAAATAGCCAATAAAAAAAGAGAACCGCCATTTCTAACGATTCTCCTAAATTTTTCATTACTTTATTAAGATTTCCTTGAAAATACTATTCATGCCTTAAGGCTTCAATTGGGTCAAGCTTAGCTGCCTTATTGGCAGGATATATTCCAAAGAAAATACCCACAGCTGAGGAAAAGGCAACAGCTATAAGAATTACCACCGGAGATACCGGTACCGTTACATTTAATGCAGCCCCAAGGACCTTGCACAGGGATATTCCAAACAGCATGCCCATGGTGCCTCCTATAAGACATAAAATGATTGATTCCAGCAGGAACTGAAGCCTGATATCGCTGGTTTTTGCTCCCACTGCCTTAAGAATTCCTATTTCCCTGGTTCTTTCCGTAACAGATACCAGCATAATATTCATAACACCTATGCCGCCTACCACCAGGGATATTCCTGCAATTGCACTTAATGCCACAGTGAGCATATCCAGCACATTATTCAGCATTTCAATTTCTGCAAAGCCCCTTTGTGCTCTGTATTTATCCTCATTATTATGCTTGTTTTCAATGATTCTTACAATTTTACTGCTAATTTCGTCTGCCTTGGAAATATCCTTTACCAGTACGGACATGTATGAAATATTTGTACCCTGCAGTATTCGGTCATATATGGATATAGGAATGTAAAACTGTCCCGGCATACTGTCGCCAAAGGAGGTAAGTATGCCCTGAATTTTAGTAACGCCAATTACAGTTACATCCAGATACAGATCCCCTACATTCAACTTAACCTTTTCTCCTAAAGCGTGGCTTGAGCCTCCAAACAGCTTTTTGGCAGTAACCTCGTCAATTACCACCACATTTTTTGCTGTTTCCACATCATGCTCGCTTAAGAATCTTCCCTCCTGCAGGTCCATCTTATATATTTCCATATAATGCTGATTCAAGGCAACAATATCAGCCACCTTAGACTTGTTTTCCACCTCTGCTGTGCCATAGCCCTCCGCCATAGGTACCACAGCAGTAACCTCGGGTACCCTTTCCAATACCAGATTGGCATCCTCCAGGGTGAAATAATCCCTTTTGCCAATGTCCTTGGAGGTATCCACCTGCAGGTTTATGGCGTTAGTACCCATATCCGCAAACTCACCTGTAATATAAAGCTTTATGGCTCCTCCTATGGAGGCTATGGTAATAACCGAGGATATTCCTATTATTATTCCAAGCATGGTAAGGAAGGATCGAAGCTTGTTGGCCTTTATATTTTGAAAGGCAGATTTAAAGATCTCCAAAATATACATTATTCCTGCCTCCCTATTATGTTTCTGTTTTCCACAACCTTGTCGGAAATTATATTCCCATCCTTAAAAACAATATTTCTTTTTGCGCACTGGGCAATATCCGGCTCATGGGTTACCATTATAATGGTAACTCCCTCGTCATTAAGCTTTTGAAATATCCCCATGATCTCATCGCTGGAAGCACTGTCAAGGTTACCCGTAGGCTCGTCTGCAAGGATTATGGCAGGGTTGTTTACCAGAGACCTGGCTATGGCTACCCTCTGCTTCTGGCCTCCGGAAAGCTCATTTGGCTTGTGGAGCATCCTGTCCTGAAGACCTACCTTGGTCAACGCCTCCTTTGCCCTGCTGGTTCTTTCTGAAGGAGGCACCTTCGCATAAACCATGGGTACCTCTACATTTCTCAGGGCTGTAAGCTTAGGCAGCAGATTGAAGGATTGAAATACAAAGCCGATTTTTTTGTTCCTGATTTCGGCCAGGCTGTCATCATCCATTTCTTCAATATTCCTTTCATCCAAAACGTATTTCCCTGAGGTGGACCTGTCCAGACATCCCAATATGTTCATAAGAGTAGACTTTCCTGAGCCTGAGGAACCCATAACAGCCACAAATTCTTTTTCTTGAACTTCAAGGTTGATACCCTTCAGTGCTTTAAGGGAAATGGAGCCTGTGTCATATACCTTAACGAGGTCCTCTACCTTAATAATCATTATTTAGTTCCTCCAGCTTCCTTCACAGTGACACCCTCTGTCAGTGATTTGTCAGGATTTGAGACACACTTTTCCCCTTCCTTCAGGCCTGATTTAATTTCGATGTTATAGTCTGTTTCCATGCCGGTTTCTATATATCTTTTTTCAATTTTATTACCTGTTCCAATTACATATACATACTTTTTCCCTGTATTCTTTTCATCCTGAACAGCTTCAAAGCTTATTTGAAGGGCATTCTGCTTTTCATCCAGTATAATATCGGCATCTGCTTCATAACCAACCTTAATGTTTTCATCAGGGTCGGATATGGATACCTTTATTTTAACCTTTGCATCCTGGTCTGAGGAGGTAAGGCTTTTTTCTGCCAGCTGGCCAACCTTTGCAACAACGCCGTTGTACTCCTTGTCTACCCCTTTTATCTTGATTTTTGCTTTATCCCCCGGCTGCACCTTCACGCTGTCATATTGGCTTACATCAAGGCTTACACCATAGGCAGAGGTCTCATCCACTATTACCATGTCCCCTGTGTTGGGATACTGGCCCTCAACTGCGTCCAGCCTGGTAACAATGCCGCTTACATTTGCTTTGAGACTGCACTGATCAATTTTGCTGTTTAAATATTTTATATCCGCCTGAATTAAGGCAATCTGATTCCTTTGATTATTTAGCTTTTCGCCTGTTGAAGCATCAATATTTGAATAGGTGGTTCTTGCATTGGATAATGCTATTTCAGCACCAGATACAGCACTGCCACAGTCTGCTACCGCCTTTTGAGCTGCATCCAGCTCATTTTTTGAAATATATCCATGGTCGTAGAGCACCTTGCTCTGCTCATATTTCTTGTTGGCATCATCCAGGTTTGCCTTGGCGTTTTGAAGAGTTATCTCCGCCTGTCCCATGGCACTTTCAGAAGCAGACCTGTCAGTCTGGGTACCGCTGCTGTTTAAGTATCTCAAGGTTGAATTTGCACCGGCCAGGTTTAAGGTCTGTTTTTCAAGCTGGTTCTTGTACTCAGCATCATCCAGCTTAACAAGTATATCTCCCTTTTTTACGGCCTGTCCCTCCTTAACCAGCACCTGAACAACCTTTGAGGCAGGTGACAGTGCTATTTCGTTCCTGTCATTTGCTTCTACAGTACCTGTGATGGTTACTGACTGGGTCAATATGCCTTTGGTTACCTTTACAGCAGTAACCTCTTTAATTTTTGCACTCTGGGCTTTGGTATACATTCCCGCAGCTGCCGCAATAACAACCACAAGAATAATTATTGATATAATTTTAGATTTTTTAGACTTAAATATAATACTTTTTAATTTATTGAATATACCCATGGTATTTCTCCTCTTGAATTATTCTAAGATGATAAGCCCTTAAGTACCCACTGATACTTCCTGTACTGGGTGTACAAATTCACTTTTGCGGTTTCCGCAGCTAAATATTGAAGCTGGTATGAAGCCTCAGCATCGTCAAGAGTCTTCTTTGAAACCATTCCAAGATTAAACTTCAGCTTTGCCTGATCAAGGTTGTCCTTTTCCTGTGCAAGCTTGCCTTTTTCAAGGTTTAATGCATCCTGCTTATCCATAAGGTCTTCATAGCACTGGGTAAACTTCAGCTTTTCCGACCTTAACATATCATCATATTTTAGTTGAGCATTATCATGATCCAGCTCTGCTGCATTGTAGGCATTACCGTCATTATCGTCATCAGCTCTGTCCATGGCAGTGTTTGCTGAATATATTTCATATCTTTGAAGTCTTAAATTATAGCTGTTATCAACTGCTTCATCCATATCATCCTCCTGACCAAGGGAGGATACACTTACATTATCCACCAGAGCAGTATTAAACACTATTTCAGCAGAGTCATCAAAGGACTCCCCTATCAAAAGATTCAGCTGTCTTTTAATATTCACCTTCTGCTTTTCAATACTATTTTTATTATAATTCATGGTATTTATGCTGAGCTGTATTTTATTTATATCTGAATCTGTAGCCATGCCCTGGGTTTTATATAGTTTTGTCATATCCAGGCTTCTCTGCATGGTTATAAGGTTTTCATCAAGCTTTTTCTCCTCCAGCTCCAGGTTTTTATATGACAATATGAGATTTTCAGCACTGGATACAAGCTGATCGTTTACCATTTGGAACTGAACTGTCATTTTCCTGATGGTAGTTCTTATATCAGCCTTTTGCCTGTCCAGAGTTTCCAGCTGGTCGTCCAGAGAATCAACACTGCTTTCCATGGTTGCAATATTAGTGGTGTTTATAGCATTAAGATTTGTATATATGCTATTTATTGCAGTGGTTGCTGGGTCGCTTCCTGTGAGGGGATCATAGGGTTTAAAGTTAGTTTTCATGGCATCAAGGGCGGATTTCATCTTATCCTGTGCATCTTCAATATCGTCCTTTGCATCAATAATGCTGTCTACATTCAGATTAAGCTTTTCTATGGCATTGTCATTTGCCTTTATGGTAGTATTATTATCCAATATGAGATCCTCAAGGTCACTATAGTCAAAGGTATTGTCGAAATCCTCTTTCACAATTTTTAATGCAGCCAGCCTTGTCTTAAGAGGTGCTTTTTCCGATAGTTCATTGTTCAGGCTATTTACCTTTTGGGCTGCAGACTGAATATCCTCAGGGAACCTTGTTATTTCTGCTCTGGTCACAGCAGACTCAGCAGCATCTATTGGGTTCGAGGCTTGTACAGGTACTGATGAATCCCAATATCCATTTGCTCCTATGTACTGCCAGCCGCTGGAATCTCTTACCCAGGCAGCATGATCAAGCCAATAGCCGTTCTTAATATAGCACCAGCCAGTTGAATCCTTTGCCCAGCCCTCCTGTACCCAGTAACCATCCACTGCGCTTAAAAAGGTCCAGCCTTTGGAATCCCTGGCCCAGCAGTTTTGAAGTGGACCCCCGTTGCTATAAAAATACCATCTGCTTCCGGATTGAGTCCAGCCATCAGCAGCGGAAACAGGAAGAGCTGCTGCTATTGGAAGAAGTATACTGACCACAGCTGTGGCTAATTTAATTGCTTTTTTCATAAGCTTACTCCTTTATGTTTAAATTCAAACAATTTATATAATTTCATTCTAAAGATATTGCCTATTCAAGTCAATACAGCATAAATTCCTGCAAAAAAGGAACCCTTATTTTCAAGGGTTCCTTAGCTTTATAAAATTTTCATAAACTCCTAATCGGCGGAAATTGTCTTAGTGCTGTTTGTTATACCATCATTTCCGTATTTATCTTCCCCATCAAATTTAGATGAGGTTCCCACCTTGATTTTTTCATAATCGTCATCAACGTCATCCCCAAGAGTAATTGTAAAGGTTATTCCATCATCTGTGTCTATATCATCTATATCAACACTGTCTCCGTCTACCACTACCTGGAAATCCCCTGCATCAAGATCATCATAGTTGTCCACTTTTTCATCGAAGGTTACCGTAAATTCATCAAGATCCTCCATTGCAACCTTCTTTACTGCAGGTCCTGTTGTTTCAGAAATTACTATGCCGTCAAAATTATCGTCGTCATGCTTACCGTAGTAATCCTCATCTATGGTATCATGGGAATCAAAGTCTTCTATGTCGTTGCCATCTGCATCAGTAATTCCGCTGGTAGTAAGCTTGTAGTCAGAGGATAATTCCTCTTCATCGCCATTGCCAATAGCTCCCTGCTTAACTGTTAACTTAACCTCATTTTTGTCAGAGGATGTAAACACAGCTTTGCTGAATATATTATCTCCATCCACCTGATAGTTGTAGGTATCAAGAGCTGAGGAATCAACCTCATCACTGAAGTGTACATAATAGGTATTGTAGGTAGTACCTTTTTTAAAGCCATCTACATAAACATCCCCATCTTCTCCAGCATCATCTGAAACAGTAAATTTGATATCAGTTTCATCTGATTTGGCATCATTAACATCAACAAAGCCTTCAGGTAAAGTTAAAGTATAATCACCAGTATCAAGGCCATCCAGTGCAATAGCAAACTGGTTATCCTCAAGATAATCCTCCAAGGTATTATCTGATGAGTCATATATGGCAAGGTCAGCTATCTCATTTGAATCCAACTCGACTTCATCATCATTTTCATCTATATAGGTTACATCAGTGATATCAGAACTATCCACAGAACCAGAAATATCCTGATTATATGTAAACACTGCATATTTATCACCATTGAAGGTTTTTATTGTTCCTTTTACAGATTCAAGTTCAGGGGAATCTACTCCAAATTTTAAATATTTCATATAATCATCACCGCTATTTGAAGCAAGATCTTTATAGCCTGAGATTTTCAATTTATAGGTGTCATCATCACTTTTTTCATCAGAAAAGGTAACATAGTAAGCTTTATCGCTGGTTCCACTGACAGCTTTTATATCAACATCAGCCAAATTTCCGTCTAAATAAACCTCAAAATTATTTTCCACAGGCTCATTAAAGGTTATCTTGAGAGTTGTAAGACTTACGGCTTTAACTGATTCCACCTCAGGGTCTTCATTATCCTTTTCTATGGTGAAATCTGCCTCATAGGCAGTAAGCTTATTGCCTGCCAGGTCCTTGATACTGCTGCTGATGGATATGCTATAGTCCTTCTCTTCATCAGAACTAAGACCACTTATATTAACGACTGATGCATCATCACCATCAATTTCAACCTTGTCAGTCAAGTCAACCTCATCGCCGTCTTCATCTGTAATCTTTATGGTTGAATCATCAGCTCCCTTTATTGGTTCACTGAATTTAATCTGAAGTAGCCCATCCTTCATCCCTACTGATTCCACTTCAGGCTTAACATTGTCATATAATGAAAGAACCTTATAATACTCATTTACCTTAACGCCTGTACTGTCCTTAATACCGGTTATCTTAACAATGTACCCATCATTGTCGCTATTTGTAAGCGCATCTCCATTTGCCAAGGTGAGCCGCACTGTTTTGCCATCAGCTTGCACAGTGGCCTTGCTTATGGTTATATCATCACCCAGTTTATAATTGCTTGTAGTTTCAGCAGAAGTTTTGTCAACTGTTCGTGAAAATAACACATCAATATGACTGGAATCCGCCACTATTACAGAGCTTACCTCGAATTTTGTAACCACCGCATTGATTCTTAAACTTAACTCAGCCTTTTCTGGAAGGGCATCGTCAAGCTGTGCTATAATACTTTTAGCAGCAGCAACATCTGTATCCAGCTTGCTTACTTCTGCCTTTTCCACAGCATCAGTTGCAGTAGCTATTGGATTCTCTGCATGAGCAGCCACTGAAGAATTCCAATAACCATTTGCTCCAATGAACTGCCAGCCTGTGTTATCCTTTGCCCAGGTAGCATGATTTACCCATATACCATCTCGTATATAACACCAGCCTGTAGAGTCCTTGGCCCATCCCTCCTTAACCACAGAACCGTCAAAGGCACTTAAGAAACGCCACTTCCCATTTGCATCCAGTACCCACTGATTTTTCACCTTTGAACCATTGCGGTAGAAATATTGATTGCCATTTTCAGTTACCCAACCATCAGAATTTATCGGTGCAGCCATAGCCGCAGTTGTTGGAATGTAAATACTTGCTCCTATAGCTGCTGTTGTTGCAATTAAACTTTTTTTCAGTTTTTTACCCAAATTACATCCTCCTTGCCTATAACATACTATATATAACCATAATACCATAATCGTGGACAATTAGCCACCCCGCAGGCTATCCAAAAATACGTTGAGATAGAACACTCTACCAAAAGGAAAATATTAATATAGATATAACGAATTATTTTTATGGGAGGAAATTATGAGCTATATTTCAGGTCTGGATAGAAGTCAGATAAAGATTGAATGTAGAGACTGATAAGGCTCTGTAAATAAATGAAAGTGGCCACTTAGAAAGGGCCACCCTAGCATGCCAAAACCAGAGTTGCTGAGCTTTTCAATTTCAGTTTAATCTTATTATACAAGATACTTAATTTTCTTTATTATAGCACAGCCTGTCAGAGGTACTTGCCAACGTAGTAAGCTTGTTTTCACTCGTACGCCCAGTATAGGCGCAATCTAATTAGTAACAGAAACTTCGCTGCTATAGTCGGATTGACCTTGCTCGTTTACAGCTTTAATTTTAAAGTAAAAATTTGTTTCAGGATCCAGGTTGGTTATAATATAGTGGTTTGTAGTTACTTTTGTTTTTGTATAAACATTATCGGAATTTTTTTTGCAGAAAACATAGTAGTAATCAGCTCCAGAAACCTTATCCCAATTTACTTCGATGCTGTTGGAAGATAAAACTTTTACAGCCACACTTTCAGGTGTTCTCGGGGTAGTATAATCATCTATAGTAGCAATAATTTCGCTGCTGCTATCAGATTCACTACCATTATTTCCAGATGTAACTTTAAAGTAAACTTTTGTTTCAGGTTTCAAGTCTGTTAAAACAAAAATCAATGAGGTTTTCCTTACTTTAGTATAGTTGTCCTGGCCATCTTCCCTATAGTAAATATTGTAATAATCAGCCTCTGAAGCTTTATCCCAGCTTACTTCCAGACTGCTGGAGGATAAGGCTTTTACATCAATATTTTCAGGTGCGGTTAAAATAGGTTTATTATCCGTGGTTGCGTTAACCTGACTGCTATATTTAGATTCTTCATCTCCTTTTACAGTTTGAACGTAAAAATAAACTTTTGTATCTTTGTTCAAGTCTGATAAAATGAAAGAGTTTGTGGTACATTTCACTACATTATAATTGTGATATTTACTATCTCTGTAGTAAACATTGTAATAATCTGATCCCACCACTTCATCCCATTTCAGCTCAATGCTGCTGGAGGATAAGGTCCTGGCTTCAACCCCCGTTGGTGCAGTTAAAGGCCCAAATTCAGTAGTTGCATAAGCTATCTCTCCGTATGTTGATTCAGCATTATCTTTCACAGCCGTTACTTTAAAGTAAATTTTTGTATCAGGTACAATATTGGTTAAGGCTGCAGAATAAGATGAATTCCATTCAAATTTTTTCTTTGAATCATTTTTGTCTACTATAGGTTTGAAGTCTTTATCTGAATCTAAACTGTAGTAAACATAGTAATAATCAACATATTCCTCATCTTGCCACTGAAGCTGTATTTCACTGTAGGATATTGCCTTTGCTGTAACACCTTTAGGGGCATCTGTTTTGGATAAATATTCAATCCATACACCGTCTTCTCCAATCTGGTATCCATCAGGAGTTACGGTATTTACCGCCATATCGCCATTTGCATTAAAGTAATACCATTTGTTATTATACAAAAGCCATCCTGTCTGCATATCGCCATTTGCATTAAAGTAATACCATTTACTATTATACAAAAGCCATCCTTTGAACATAACGTTGGAATCATTGTAGTAATACCACTTTGTATTTATCAGAACCCAACCTTTTAATTTTCGGCTGTTTAAATTTTGATTACTTTGTATCCAGCTGCTATTGCCTGCCGCAGAAGCTGAAACCGGAGAAAAGGCAAAATACCCCACTACCACTGCGGTACTTAATAAAATTGCTGTAATCCTTTTAAACAAATTTGTTACCTCCTAAATATAGTTATTACTAATTTATTATTCTACATTTATTAAATAATTCCTTTCAAAATAGTAAACAGGATAAAAATTTATGAAATAAAAGTACTTCAAAGTTAAATGTTCTCTAGTGAATATAATTGTGGTGGCATTTAACTTCCGATTTTATAGTTGTAACCTTTTGTAATAGATGCCCTTAATCATGCTATTGGAAGAACTAGAGCTAAGGAAAGATATTAACACACCCTGATTACTTTTTTTAAGTGCAACAAGAAGTAGCATAATATATTGCTGTAAGGCTATCCAATTCATTTGGGGCAACACTATCCAGTACACTGATAAAATCAAAATAGTTTTAGAAACCCATAATAAACCGGTCTTTCAAGCGGGTTAAAATTTTAATTTGAATAAATTGTTTTTATGCTGTTAATTACTCCTTTATTGTCGTATTCATCTCTTCCGTCAAACACTGAGGATGTGCTTACCTGCACTATACTATAATTGCTGTTTATAGGACTGTTAAGAGTTAATGTAAAGGCTATGCCATTTACCGTGGAAACGTTACTGATTGGAACAATGGTGCCATCCACATCAACTAGAAAATCCTCAGCATCAATATTACCATCATTATCTACTTCTTCATCAAAAGTTACTAATATAGTTTTAAGGTCTTTCACCGTTATACCATCTAATCCTGGGCCTGTGGTTTCTGTAAATTTGATGCCGTCACAATTTTCCTCTTCATCCTCATCATAAAAAGCATTTTTAATGACATCATGTGAATCAAAATCTGCTACAGCGTTCCCATATATATCATATATATGGCTTGTTGTAAACCTGCAGGCGGAAGATAGAACTTTTTCATTATCGTTTCCAATAGCTCCCTGTTTGACAATTAATTTAATTTCAGTTTTACCATAATCAGTATATTCAGCAGTACTGAATATATTTTTACCGTCAAGTTTATAATTGTCTGCATCTAAGCCTGAAGGTCCCACCTTTTCACTGAAGTACACATAATAAACATCATGTTTAGATTTATCCTTTTTAAAGCCGTTTACGTACGCATCAGTACCAACCTTATCTGTTTTTTCAGCAACAGTAAAAGTAACATTAGCTTCATAAGACTTCCCGCCATCAACCTTAGCAAAACCCTCCGGAAGAGTTATAGTATATTTTCCTACTTCCAATCCCCCAAGAGAGATTGCAAATTGATCATCATCAAGATATTTCTTTAATTCATCATCACCGCCATCATATATATTTATGTCATCTATTTCATCATTTTTAAATATTACTTTGTCACCATCTTCATCTATATAACTTACATCAGTTATACCAGATCTATATATATGCCCGTCTACATCCCTATCATATGTAAATACTGCGTACTGACTACCATTTAGTGTTTTAACAGTACCTTTAGCGGATTCAAGGTTCGGAACATCTTGACTAAATTTTATAAATTTACTATAGTCATCTCCCTTATTTCCGGCAAAATCACGATAATCCATGATCTTTATCTTGTAGCTATAATCCTTATTATTCTCACTATCATAAACAGCATAAAAAGCTTTTCTATTGCTACCGCTTACTGGTGTTATCTCAACATCAGCAAGGCTCCCATCTTGATAAAGACTAAAGTCTCCATCAATAGGTTCGCTGAAATTAATCAAGAGTTTCTTTAAGTTCAAAGACTTTATTGATACTACTTCTGGGTCATTAGTGTCTTTTGCCAAAGAAAATTTCCTTTCATGATCACCAATTTTATTTCCTGCATAATCTATAAATGCGCCATTAATAGTTAATGTATAATTCAGATTGTCATCAGAACCTATGCCTGAAACAGTTATAATTGAAGGATCATCTTCATCCACATCCAAATTATCTTCTAAATATACAGATTTTCCGTTCTCGTCCACTATTTTTATGCTTTTGCTATCATTAGTATACTTAACTGGTTCACTAAACTTAACTTGTAGTATACCTTCGTCTGCCAATTTTACGGATTGAACCACTGGAATAGTATTATCATATAGATTCAGAGATTTCTCGTATGAAACAACCTTATTACCAGCTAAATCCTTAATGTTAGAAATATACACATTATATATTGAACTTGTATTATTCGTAATGGTATCTAAATCATCAAAAGTGATACTTACTGTTTTCTCATCAGCCTGCAATTTTGCTGAAATCACCTTCAAACCGGTATCAAAATTATAGTTATTTATATTTTCTGCAGTATCTGTATCAACTATATGTGAAAATACAACATCAACATGTTTTGAATTCACTACAGAAACAGAAGTAATTTGAAAATCTGAAACCAACATATTTACTCTTTGTAATAATGCGGATTTTTCAGGAAGTTCTCCATCTAAATTAGAAATTAAAACTTTAGCCGCATCTATATCAGCTAGTGATCTACTGGTCTCAGCCTTTTCCAATGCAGCTTCAGCGTCAGACACAGGATTAGAAACCTTTGGAGAAACTGAAGAATCCCAATAGCCTGAAGCATTTATATACTGCCATCCCTTTGAGTCCTTGGCCCATACAGCATGATTAACCCAATACCCATCATTTATATAGCACCAGCCTGTTGAATCTTTGGCCCAACCTTCCTGCACCCTGGAACCATTAATAGCATTTAAAAAGCACCACTTTCCTGTTGAATCCTGTGCCCAGGCATTACATACCTTTACTCCATTCCTATAATAATACTGAGTGCCATTTTCGACAACCCAGCCATTTTTTGACACCGATGCTGCCATAACTGATACTGTTGGTAAAAAAACACCTAGTCCAATCCCAGCAGATATTGTTAAACCTCTTTTCAGCTTTTTATTCAATTTCTTACCTCCTTAATACATATAGTATTACTTTTATAATATCACAATTATGGAACTAATTGAATTATTTAATATAAAAAAGAGAACCGCTATAATAGCGATTCTCCTTATTAATTTTTTAATAAATTTTTTAGTCAGCCAGGAAAGTGAATGTTGAAGCTGGTCCTACATTGTGAGTTGCATCTTCTAAATTCCTAACAAGGTATGTTACTGCAGCGGTTCCAGCATTTATTACAGCGCCTGTACCTGTTGTCCAAGTTGCTCCGCCATCAGTTGAATATTGCATAGCTGCAGTTACCCCAGTTAAAGTATTTGTGCCTGCAGCATCATTTGCTACTACACCAGTTACTGCTAAACCATCAGCTTTAACTACTGTTACACTAAATGTTGCTGTCTGTGCGCCAGCTGTAACTGTAATTGTTTTAGCACCAATTGAAGTAGTTTGTGCTGCAAAGTTTGTAGTATAACTTGTTACTGAACCTGTAGTACCGTCATCATAAGTTCCAGTTACTACCATGCCAGCTGTATTAAGAGCCTCTCCAACTTTATAAGTTGTTTTTGTTGGAGGTGTTAATGTTATACCAGTTAATGCCGCTTTAACTGTAGTAGTTGCTGCTGCACTTGTATTGCCAAGAGCATCTGCCTGAGTAACACTTACTACTGTACCTGCTGCTTGAGGAGCAATAGTTACACTATATGTTCCTCCAGCTACTGTTGCAGTTCCAAGAACTACTGATCCAATCTTAACTGTTACAGTATTTCCAGTTACACCAGTTCCTGTTACAGCAGTTGAAGTAGTACTAAGTGCTGCTACAGTTGGAGCTGCTGGTGCATTTGCGTTAACAGTTAATGTATTGTCAGAAGCTAATGATATATTTCCAGCTGCATCTATTACGTAAGCTTTATAATCCCCTGAAGTTGCTGGTGCCTTTACACTAGTTGTTGTAGATTTAGTCATTGTTGCACCTGCTGTAAATGTAGTTGTTCCTGCTGGTGCTAACCAAACTACATCACCAGTAGCTAATGTTGCTGTAACTACAACACTTGTTCCACCGCCTACTGTAGCTGTACTAATTATTGGTTTAGCTGGTGCTGTTGCATCAACAGTTACTATTGCATCTGAAGGATCTGATACATTTCCTGATATATCTATCAAGTACAATTTATATGTGCCTTCAGTTGCTGGTGCTACCATAGTTGTTCCTGATATAGCTTTAGTCATTGTTGCACCTTCTGTAAATGTAGCTGTTTTAAGTGTTCCTACTGGTGCTAACCAAGCAGTTACTCCTGATGCAATACTTGGAATTGTAACAGTTCCACCAGCTTTTACTGTCTGTGCAACTAATGTACCTTTAGTAGGTGCATCATCATCCAAATCAGCAGTCTTCATAGTTCCTGTTACTCCATCATTTCCTAAAGCATCTTCTCCATCAAAATCAGCTGATGTTCCAGCTTTAACTGTCTTATAATCAGTATCAATATCATCTTCAAGTAACAATGTCCATGTTCTGTTATCAGTAGTGCTTACGGAATCAATACTAACATCAGATCCATCTACTGTAACTTTAAAGTCATCTTCATCAATGTCACTTGGGTTAGCAATTGTATCATCAAATGAAACTATTACATGCTTAACATCTTTTAATGCAGCACTGTCTACATCAGGACCTTGTGTTTCAGTAAATATAAGTCCATTGAATCCATCTTCATTTGAGTCAAAGTCATCTACGTCATCTCCGTTAGAATCCTTTATATCACTTGTTTTAAATTTGTATGTGCTTGAAAGAGCTTTAGTTTCATCAATAGCGCCCTGTCTAGCAGTTAACTTTACTGTATCCTTGTCAGTATTAGTAAATACAGCCTTTTCAAATACGCTGTCTCCATCAAGTTCATAATTGTCAGCATCAATTGCAGATGAACCTACTTCGTCACTGAAGTGAACATAGTAAACATCATTTGCTGCTGAAAATTGACCGTTATTAGTTTTATCCAAACGGGTTACTTTTACATCAGATGAATCTTTTTCATTTACTGTAAATGTAAGATCAACTTTATCTGATTTTGCATCATTAACAATAACAAAATCATCTGGAAGTGTAAATGTATAATCTCCCTTATCCAATCCAGCTAAAGGAATTGCTATCTGATTGTCATCAAGGTCATCTAATGAATCTGAATCCTTAATTTTAATATCAGCTATTTCAGAAGAAGTAAGTTCTACTGTATCGCCGTCTTCATCAACATAATTAACATCTTTTACAGTAGCCTTATTAATGCATCCGTTAACATCTTCATCAAATGTATACACTGCATACTTATCTCCACCGATTGTCTTTATTGCTCCTGAAGTTGATTCAACAGTTGGAGCAACATCGCCAAATTTTACAAATTTAGTATAGCTATCTCCCTTATTTCCTGCCATATCTTCATAATTGGAAACTTTTATCTTCCAAGAATCTGAATCATTCTGAGTTGTAGTGAATGTTACATAGAATGATTTCTTGCTGGTTCCGCTAACTGCTTCTATGCTCTTTACAACTAAATCAGTCTTACCGGAGAAAGTACCTACAACTGTAAAGTTTCCACCTGAAATATCAACAGGTTCATCAAATGTAACTTTAAGTGTTGTTTTACTTACTGCTTTAATAGTATCTACATCTGGGTCTGAATTGTCTTCTTCCAATTTAATTTCTTTTTCAGTGTCAGCAATTTTATTTCCAGCTAGGTCCTTAACATCTGAAACTTTTACTGTATAAGTTCCTTCATCTTCATCACCAAGGCCTGTGATTTTAACGATATTGTTGTCATCACTGTCTCTCTCTAAATCTACAGTAACTTTGTTTCCATCTTCATCATATACTTCTACATTAGATGTATTTTCAGCACTTGACTGTGAAACATCTTCACTGAATGTAACATCGATTTCATCTCTGTTCTTTAATGTTACATCAGTAACTGTAGGCTTAACATTGTCATAAAGTGAAAGAACTTGCTTGTATTCATCCATTACCTTGCCTGATGCATTCTTTATGTCTTTTATTTTAACTGTGTAGTCATCGTCAGTGTCATTTGAAAGAGCATCAGAAAGAGTAAATATTATTGTTTTTCCATCAGTCTGAAGTTCAGCTTTGTCTTTGCTTAAATCGCCAAAAGTATAGTTGTCTGTGTCTTCTGCAGTTTCTTCATCAACAGCCTGTGAGAACACAACTTTAATGTGTTTAGCGTCCTGAACTGTTACTGAAGTAACTTCAAAGTTTGTAATTACAGCATTTGCTCTTGTAGTCAAAGTAGCCTTTTCAGGAATTGCATCCTGTAATTTAGCTATTGCAGCTTTAGCTGCATCAACATCTGCTGCTAATTTACTTCCTTCAGCTTTAACAACTGCAGCTGTAGCATCATCTATTGGGTTTGTAGCACTTGCGGCTACTGATGAATCCCAGTATCCATTAGCTCCTATGAACTGCCAGCCGTTTGCATCCTTAGCATATGTTGCATGTTCAACCCAATAGCCGTTTCTTATGTAGCCCCAGCCTGTTGAGTCCTTTGCCCATCCTTCTTGAACCCATGATCCGTCAACTGCGCTTAAGAAGCACCAGCCTTTTGAATCCTTTGCCCAGCCGTTCTTTACCAGGGTACCATTATTATAATAATACCAAGTTCCGTTCTGGTTAACCCAACCGTTTGTTACTGCAGGTGCTGCGATAACTGAAACTGTTGGAAGAACAATACTCATACCCATAGCCGCAGCTGATGATACTGTTAAACCTTTTTTCAATTTCTTATTCAAGTTTATCTCCTCCTATTGATGTTTTAAAATTTTTTATATTATATTGCATTATAGCCTTTAACTAGAACACAATAATAACTAACGACGCACTAATACTATATATATACAAAATATATATAATTTAGAATTATATGATAAACTTTATACAATTAAATATATTATACATAAATTCACAGTGTTTGTCCACAAATTATGTTAAAGAAATATGAAAATATTAGCTATATTAACTTTTTTACTTAACCCTGCAAGCTTTTCTATATATATCCTTCTATAGATTATTCTACAGGAACTCTAATATTCCTTCTTTTATTTAAAATTTTTTTTAATTTTTTTGCAGCTGAGCATGAAAAATATATTTTACTGTTTCCCTTTTTAGATCGTATACAGTATCCTCAAATACGATATTGCCCTCCAGCTTATAGGCAACTTCAGGCTGGATCTGTTTATAAGACTGAAATACAATGTACCTTTTGAGGTTTGTCATGGTGTCAATATGCTCCACCCACTTTTTATCCACCATTTTCAGCAGCATCTTCTTCTGGAATCTTTTCAGTGCATCTCCCATCTCCTCTGCTTTTTCATCGTATTTTGTCAGGGCAATTTCAGTTAACCTTTCCTGGATTTCCATATTATTTAATTTAAGGAATTCCTCTTCATTGAGCTTGTCTTTAACCTCCAGTAAATCTCCAAGATAATTTAACAGCTGCTTAACATCCTCTTCAAAATTTTCCTCATCCTCTGTGATGTGCTTTTTAAATTCATATTCCACAACGTCCTTAATCATATCCTTGATGCTTTCAGTGATGTCTTCTGCATCCACCACCTCGTTACGCTGGTCATAGATTACTTTTCGCTGAATACTTAACACTTCGTCAAACTTTACCAGGTTCTTTCTAGTATCGAAGTTCTGTGCCTCCACTCCATGCTGTGCTATATTTATTACTTCCCTTACTTTTTTTAATTCTATAGGGTTCTTTGGATCCAGCTTGTAGATTTCCTCCAGCCTATCCACCCTGTCCTGGGTAAAGCGCCTGACAATATCATCCTCAAGAGAAACATAGAAAACTGCTTCTCCTACATCTCCCTGCCTTGAGCACCTTCCTCTAAGCTGGTTGTCTATTCTTCGTGCTTCATGTCTTTCGGTTCCTATTACCTTAAGGCCACCAAGCTCCGCAACTCCTTCTCCAAGCTTGATATCCGTACCTCTTCCAGCCATATTTGTGGCTACGGTAACTGAATACATATGACCGGCCTTTTCAACAATATGGGCTTCTCTTTCATGCTGCTTGGCATTTAAAACCTGGTGTGGGATGCCCTTCTTTTTTAACAAGTGAGATAAAATTTCAGACTTATCTACTGATGTGGTTCCCACCAGCATAGGCTGGCCTTTTTTATAGGTTTCTGCTATTTCCTCCACTACAGCCTTAAACTTGGCATATTCGGTTTTATATATCATATCAGGTCTTTCTATTCTTACCACAGGCTTGTTTGTAGGTATTACAACCACGTCTATATCATATATTTCCCTGAATTCCTGCTGCTCTGTTTCCACGGTACCGGACATTCCTGATACCTTCTTATAGAGCTTGAAGAAGTTCTGATATGTTATGGTAGCTAAAGTGTCACTTTCCTCCATTACCTTAACCCCTTCCTTGGCCTCTATGGCCTGGTGGAGGCCTTCATTAAAGCGTCTTCCATCCATAATACGGCCGGTGAACTGGTCTACTATAAGTACTTCTCCGTCTCTTACTATGTAATCTACCCCGTTATGCATAACGTAATTGGCCTTTAAGGCAGTTATGGTGTGATGCTGAATTTCCATATTTTCAGCTTCGGTAAAATTGTCAATACCAAAGCATGCCTCAGCCTTATCGATACCCTGGTCTGTTATCATCACAGCCTTGGTCTTTGCATCAATATTATAGTCCTCCTCTTCCTTGAAGGATTTTGCCAGCCTGTCTGCCACCTTGTAGATGCTGGCAGATTTTTTGCCTGTACCTGAAATTATAAGAGGTGTTCTGGCATCATCTATGAATATGGAGTCAACTTCATCTATAATAGTATAATTTAAAGGTCGCTGAACTCTTCCTGAGGGATCAGTAACCATATTGTCTCTTAAATAGTCAAAGCCAAATTCGCTGTTGGTTCCATAGGTTATGTCACAGCTATAGGCTTCCCTTCTTTCCTCCGGAGTCATCTGGTTCAGGATTACACCGGTGGTCAAGCCTAAAAAGTTGTGTATCTGGCCCATTTCATCCTTGTCTCTTTTAGCCAGGTAGTCATTAACGGTTATAATATGTACTCCCTTTCTGGGTAAGGCATTCAAATATGACGGACAGGTTGCCACCAGGGTTTTTCCTTCACCTGTTTTCATCTCAGCAACCCTTCCCTGGTGCAGTACTATACCGCCTATAAGCTGTACCTTAAAGTGCTTCATTCCAAGTACTCTCCAGGATGCCTCCCTTACTACTGCAAAGGCCTCCACCAGTAAATCATCTAAGGTTGCGCCTTTTTCAAGCCTCTCCCTGAATTCCTGGGTTTTAGCCCTAAGCTCTTCATCGGTAAGGGCTGCCATTTTTTCCTCCAGGGCCATTATTTTATCTGCTATTGGGGTAATTCTTTTTAATTCCCTGCTGCTGTAACTGCCGAATATTTTAGATATCATTTGTAAACCTCCATTGTTTAGTTCAAGTTTTCTATAAAAATTATACATTAAACCCGAGGTAAATGCTACTTTATTTGTGCCAGCGCCTCTGCAGCGTTTAAATCCTCAACACTGTCTATCTCAAACCAGTCATTGGTGTCTATTTTTTCAACCATTATATCCAGGTGCTCCAGATTTTGTGCCACTACAGAATCCCAGTAGGTATTTTCAAAGCTTCCGTTCTTTATGGTTGCCTCTAATCTTTCCTTTATATATGCTCCATCCTCTTTTGTCCAGTAGGATATGCCGGACATGATATAGCCAGTACCGTCACCCACCTCCACATCAGTGAGCTCACCAAATTCATTAAAGAATACCTTCCATTCACCGTGAAAGTTTTCCTTTATACCTGCAAAATAACAGGATTTTTTAATATTTTCATCAAAGAAATTCCTGTACATATAAACATCTGCTTCAGCTACATAGGCATCCTGCAGAAAATCCTTTACAAGATACATAGTATACACATTATTGTAAACATCATACTTATCATTATGTATCAATTTCACACCGTACTTTTCCTTCAGGTACTGAAACTTTTCCTTTAAATATCCTGTTACTACTATAATATCATCTATTCCTTTTTCCTTTAAAAATCTTATCTGCCTCTCCGCCATGGGTTCTCCGTTAACCTTTATGAGGGATTTTGGAGTTTCAAGGGTGAGGGGTCTAAGCCTTGTTCCCATGCCTGCAGCTAAAATTATTGCTTTCATTATATATACCTCCCGAATTTCTGCAAAATAACAAGGACATTATACACCTATAATGCCCTGTTTGCCATATTTATTTAATTGGTTTTGGTTCTCTGCATATGCTTACACTGTTTCAACTGCAGGATCGTTCAAATCCACCAGTTCCTTTGGATTGCCTGAAACAAGTATGGAGCCTATCATAACAACTAATGCACCTATCAGCAGCTGGGTGCTTACTGGTACCTTCAGGAATATAGCCTGGATAGCTATAGCCCAGACACCATAGGTAATATTCAAGGCTGTGCTTCTTGCAGCACCGATTATATTGATTGCCTTATAATACTGGAAGTAGGATACAGTACCAAATAAGGCTGTAAAGGCTATAAGGAGTCCAACCTTTGAGGTCAGGGCCTGGCCTGTTATGCCGTAGCCTCCTATAATTGGGATTATTACAAAGCCATAGAACAGTCCCGAGGTTGCCTGTCTTATATTTATTGCATGTTCAGGATCGATTTCATTGTATTTCATGCTGAAGGCGCATATGATTCCTTCCAAGGCCCAAGCCACGGCAGTTCCTAATGCAAAGATTATTCCAAGTATGAAGCCGCTGCCGGAACCAAGCTGCAGTGGTGAGTAGCCTAAAATGAATACCCCTGCTACGCTTAGCATAATTCCAAACCATACTCTTGCATTCATTTTTTCCTTAAGTATCAGGAATGCCAGCAGTGCGCTGATTCCAGGGAATATTGCAGTTATACTGGCTGTGTAGGCTGCTCCTACATATTTAATGCTCATAAGATAGCAGGTCATGCCCACGGGTCCTCCAAGGAGTGCACCGATTATTATAAACAGCCCGCCTTTACTCTTAGCCGCCTTAAGAACATTGCCAAACTGGCCCTTGAATATCATATATATACTTGCCCATATAGCAGAAAAAAAGTCATGCATAAAGGTGCTTACAAAGGGCGCCAGCATTATGGCTCTTTCATTGTCTATAAACGGGGTAGCAGCCATTACAAGGCCCACCAGCACCGTATCAACACCCCAGGTGGCTCCGGCTCCTATGGCGTAGCCAAGACCCTTCCGGGCTTCTTTTTCATTTCTTATACTCATTATTTTACACCTCTCTCTAAATAATCCATCAATAATTCCTTGCCCCTTGTGTATCTCCAAAGTGCGTAGTCCTCAAGATAATCATCACCCTTGGCTACCTTTGCAGCAGCCCACATGCACCAGCACATATCCTGCATTATCTTGTGTATCTGAACTCTTCTTCTTTCAGCAATGGTTGGTTCACCGCCAAAATACTTGCTGAAGAACAGCTCCTGCTGATCCTCGTTCAATTCACATTCCACACATACAGAAGCCACATCCCAAAGCCTGTCGTAATTGCCGCTGAACTCCCAGTCAATAAGGTACATTCTGTCCTCACCGCTTTTTATAAAGTTTTCCGGCAAAGCATCAAGATGGCAGGCTGCATTTACCATGCCTAAAGTCATCAGTTCATCCTTAAGAGGCATGAACTTTGTTTTTAATTCCTCATAGCCGTCGAATACCTTGCCGTTGGCAGCTACAACCTGGCTTTCATAATAAAGGGCATCCCTGAAGGGATCAAAGTCATTCATGAACATTTCACCGCTGTCATGAAGGGTTCTAAGGGACCCGGCCATAAGCTCCATATTGTGCTCATATTTTCCGGTGGTTGGATTTATGGTTTCAGCATCCTTTATGAATTCACATATTTTAATGCCTGTTTCTTCATTAAAATATAAGGCTTTGCAATCCAGTCCCAGCTTGTAGGCTATGGAGGAATTGTATTTCTCAATTTTTCTGTTTATAAACTGTCCATTTCCGGTAATTCTTACTGCCAGCTCCTCACCATTTACTGTAACCTTGTAATTTTTATTAGACAGGCCTCCCATTTGCTCCACCTTGCTGATGGCTGCCATGTCCACCTTTAGGATTTCAGTAACCACTTCCTTGCAGTACTGCTTTCTTAGCTGCAGTTCCTTCCTTAATAATTTAGGGTAAACTACAAGCTTGAGATTTTCGTATTGCTCTTCCTTGTCCAGCTCTCCCCAAACCAGATCATCAATTTTTTCATATCCAAAGCTGTTTTCTCCAGTCATGTTAAGCATCACATATTCATAATTAAGGTAAGGATTGTTGTTGTCGCTATAATCCTTAAGCATATTATTGTAGGTATCCATGGTTATCTTTGATATCCCAATAAATTCACCATCGATGCTGCTTAGCTGATGCACATCCTTGGAAATCTTGAATATCCTGTCCTCTCTCACCTCTACAAAGGCTTCATCTCCTGAGCCGCTTTCATTGGTTACAACCAGGCAGTTCCTGTTTTTGTTGTCCAAAAGGTTGCTTATAGCCCTTTCCTCAAAGATAATATCACTTTCTATTAAAATGAAGTCACCTTTTACATACTCTTTGGCTAAAGCCAGTGAATGCATTGTACCGGTCCATTTGTACCTTTCATTAAATACCAGGTTCAGATTCTTTCTTTTGGCCAGATCCTCGTAGTACTCTTTTTTATATCCGGTCACCACAGTTATGTTTTCAATGCCATTGCCGTTAAGCAGTGTTATAAGCCTTTCCATAACCGTTGCGCCTTGAAGCTCTAAAAATCCCACCGGTCTGTCAAAGCATTTTCTCATGCCGGCTCCTAAAATTACAGCCTGTTTAATATTGTTCATTAGTATCACCCCTCATAGATTCTGATTTCACTATCATTGGATAAATAAAATTGGTCAGGTTTCTATAGTGCCACTTGGTATCTATTTCCGACCATATGAGATCTTCAATTTTTACATAGCTTATATTGAAGGTCCTGGCCATATCAAAAAGCATATACTCATAATTAAGGAAAGGATTGCTATTGTTTTGAAACTCCTCCAGCATTTTTTTGAATATGTCTATGGATATTTTACATACTCCTATCATTTCCCCATCTATCCTGTTAAACTGATGCCTGTCCTTTGACATCTTAAATAGGAATTCATTTCTTAATTCCACAAAAACCTCGTCTCCGGAGCCGCTTTCATTAGTAATTAAAATGCAGTCACGATTTTGGTGGTTAAGCACCTCTGTAATTGCCTTCTTCTCAAGGACCAGATCCCCTTCCACAAGGAGAAAGTCATCATCAAGGTAATCCTTTGCCAAGGCAAGGGATACCATTGTGCCGCTTTCCTTATATACATTGTTGGTAAGTACAATGATATTTTCTTTCTTGCCCAGACTTTCATAAAAGCTGCTTTTATAACCGGCTACAATAATAATTTTTTCTATACCGCTTTCCCTTAGAAGTCTTATAATCCTTTCTATAACAGTTTTATCACCCAGCTTCAGGCTTCCTACCGGTTCCTGAAAATCCTGACTTTCCCCTGCAGCCAGGATAATTGCAGCTTTTACCTGCTTGCCAGGATTGCTGGAAATCAAGATTTTACTTGCTACATTGCTTTTTATGTATTTTTCCAGTAACAGAAGCCCTTCTTCAGTGACAACGTATCGGGGCTTTCTTGTGCCTGTGTCTTCCAATTTTATATATCCCAGCTCTTGGAAATGTCTCACCAGATAGTTTGATTTTCCTATGGAAATTCCTGCAGCTTTAGCTATTCCCCTTTGGCTGAGATCTCTATTGTTATTTATTGTTTCCAGGACCTTTATTTCTTTATCGTACATATTTTGAACTCCTTTTATTTTGAACAATTTTTCAAATTAATACTTTTTTCAATGTTCATCAAGGTTTGTCCAGTTCAGTATTTGAACATAAATTAATTATAGTACAGCATATTTTATAAATCAATAGTTTATGCGAACAATTTTTGAACAAAATGTAAATAACTTCTTGAGAACGCCTTAATAGTGGTGTTTTAGACATTAAATATTAAATTTAGCCTTGTATATAGTTGAAAATAATTGTAAAATGAACTTATCAACAGGATTAAATAGAGGGAGGGGACATGATTTTGTACAAAAAATTCAAGATGTTCTTTATCAGCGTATTATTAATTGCCTTTAGCCTTGGCTTCTCTCAATCTATTGTAAATGCAGCAGATTCAAAGCCAATAGGGTGGACATACATTAATAGCACCTGGTATTACCTTGATGCCAGCGGCAATAAGGTAACAAACAAGTGGCAGCAGGATCGTTCAATGAAATGGTTTTACCTGACTTCCACCGGAGCCATGGCAAAAAACAAATGGCAGCAGGATTCCACTAAAAAATGGTTCTATTTAGGAACTGACGGGTCTATGGTAACTAACAAATGGCAGCAGGACAGCTCAAAAAAATGGTTCTATCTTGGTTCCGACGGAGCTATGGTAGTTAACCAATGGGAAAGCGACTCCACCAAACGGAAATTTTATTGCGGCAGTGACGGAGCCATGACAGTGAGCAGCTTTGTGCAGGACTCCTCGGGCAAAAAATATTACTGCGGTGCAGACGGAGCCATGGCACTTAATACCTGGGTACAGGATGCCTCAGGCAAAAAGTATTATATGAGTGCTGACGGTGTAATGAAGACAAGCTCCTGGGTCTCATATTCTGACAAGTGGTATTATGTAAATACTGATGGCACCATGGCAGTGAACACAACAACACCGGACGGCTATAAGGTTGATAGTAATGGAGTTTGGGATGGTAAGCCATCTGCCACTGCAGATACGAAATCACCGGTTATAACCTTGAAGGGCAGCGCAACTGTAACCATATCTGCCGGTACTAAATTTATAGATCCAGGTGTTACAGTAAATGACAACGTGGATACCTCAATAAAGGCTTTATCAAGCATCACAGATCCATCAGGAAGATTTTTACCAAGCTTTGATGTGGCCGGAGAAGGTACTTATAAAATAACCTATACTGCAGTGGATGCAGCGGGCAACAAAGCAGCACCTATAGTAAGAACAGTGATAGTAACAGCAGCAGTTCCGGTGGTGGATAAAACTCCTCCGGTTATAGCCTTAAATGGATATGCTTCAGTAACAATAAAAAACGGACTTATTTATGTGGATGCAGGCGCAGCTGTAACAGATAATGTAGATACAACCATATCTGCTGTTTCTGAAATTACGGATTCTACAGGCACCAAGCTTACAAAAATAGATACTACAAAGGCTGGTACATACAAAATAACCTTTAACGCAGTGGATAAAGCAGGAAATAAAGCTGTTCCGGTTGTAAGGACGATAACTGTAAAGCCTGTGGGGGCTCCTATAAGCTTTGCCATAGATATCGGCCACAATTCAGCCTATGACGGTGGAGCAACTGGAATAAGGCAGGAGGATGCCTGCACAAAGGAAGTAGGTACCCTGGTTATGAGCAAGCTGAAGGCTCTTGGCTATGACGTAATAAACACTGCACCAACAAGAACTCCCGTGAGCACTGCGGATTCTCTCCAGCAAAGATGTGATGCGGCAAACTCAGCCGGTGCGGACTATTATGCAGCAATACACTTTAATGTAGGCGGAGGTACCGGTACAGAAACATATTATTATCAGGGCAATTCTGTTGGACAGATTCTTGCCACCAACGTGCTGGATTCAATGGTTTCCATTGGATATACCAGAAGAAGGGTTATATCAAACTCAACCTTCTATGTACTAAGAAATACAGACATGCCTGCAATACTAATTGAATGTTCATTTTTAGATTCAACTACAGACATGAATATGTATAATGCAGACAGTATAGCTGAAGCTATAGTAAAAGGCTTAACAGCAAAATAAAAAACAAACCATGGGGAAGCCCATGGTTTTATTTTTTTATTATTATTGAAAAAAGAAGAGATTAACCAAAAATAAATGTGGTTAATCTCTTCTTTATATAAGTAATAGTTTTAGAAAAACTTGAACAACAATATTATTAGTCTTATTATAACATAAAACTCTGAAAATTAAAATACTTTTATTTATATTCTACTATACAACCTTCTAATTTATGAATGCCAGGTGCCACGGCCTCTGGTGGAAACTCCAAAGTAAGTATACTGGATTTTTTGGGACTTACTTTAATGATGCCTTCCTTATTTTCAAATACTGCCCTGGCAATCGACTTGCCTTTTTTATTTATTACTGTTACAGGAAGCTTTTGAAGCTTAGCCTCAACATCCTTTCCATTCCTTATTAAAACAGTGCAGTTTAACGCACGGTTAGTGTTATAGAACAATTTATACAATGTTATATCAAAGCCATTTTCCTTTAAGGT
The DNA here is from genome assembly GCA_937927335.1 of uncultured Clostridium sp. Classification (GTDB taxonomy): domain Bacteria; phylum Bacillota; class Clostridia; order Clostridiales; family Clostridiaceae; genus UBA699. The sequence continues at coordinate 79,383 of CALBDU010000004.1, read as the reverse complement.
TGGCAGGGAGTTTTCAAATTCCTTTAAAGCCTTTTCCTGCTCGTATGGCATTTTTACAGGTATATTTTCTATACTAGTTTCCACAGAGCTGAAGGCCTTCATTTTAAACTCAGAATCCATTTTTATAACGTACTCTTTTTCTTTATAATACACTACATCCTTTGGCAAATTGAACTTAAGCTCTGCAGGTCTTCCTGACATCGGAGGTATTTTACCAAATCTTTTAAGATTAAAAATTTGTGTAACTAATTTTTTACCATCCATATCCTCGATGGTTAGGGGGACCTTTTCCATGGAAAGCTCATTCTTCAAGCCACTCCTAATAAAGAATCCAACCTCCAGCTGATTCTTATTTTTCAGGAAATAGGTAGCTCTAAAATCTATCTTTCCTTCCTGCAGTGGATATTTATCATTAATATCATTAAGCTCTTCCTGGTATACAATCTTTTTCAAGTTTGATACTGAGGTTTCATTTCTTAAGTATAATTTTATGTCTGCAATTTCACTCATTGTTTTGCCTCCTGTTTATTGACTTAAGTAACTGGTTTGTTGGAGCCGCCCCAGCTGTTTATTTTATAGCCCTGAACTGTGGTATTCACAGCCATGGCACCATCTGCTCTTAAATAATACCATACACCGCTATATAATGTCCAGGAGCTTGTAAGCATAACACCATCCGACCCCAGGTAGAACCATCTTTTGCTGGAATCCTGCATCCACTTGCAAACTGCCATGGCACCGTCAGTTCCATAGTAATACCACTTTCCTAAGTTGTAAACCCATTTGCTGGTTACCATAGCGCCGTCTGCTCCTAAGTAAAACCACCTTTTGCTGGAATCCTGTACAGCCTTATTTGCTGCCATAGTTCCGTCTGATGTAAGATAAAACCATCTTTTTGAGCTGTCCTGCTGCCATTTGTTTGTGACCATAACACCATCTGAGCCAAGATATGTCCAGCAGCCTTGATTATTCAACACCCATCTGCTTAAAACAGGCACTCCCTTGGCATCCATGTAATATATCTTGCCTTCCTTAGTTACCCAGCCTGTCTGCAATACTGGTGAAGTTGTGGTAGTTGGTGTGGTTGGTTTAGTTGGCGTAGTTGGTGTAGTATCATTTGGCACTGTATCTGATGCCAGATATTTAATTACCGCATTGTCATAATAGAACTTTAGTATCTGTAAATATGTCTGGCCGGCTGCAGCCCTGTTCTGACTGCCTGTTTGACTCATTCCAATTCCATGGCCATAGCCTTTCCCTGTAAAGGTGTATGTATTTGTCTTTTCATCAAATGCCACAGTATACAAAGCACTCTTCAAAGCTAAGAAAGTTCTGGCAGTATTTTTAGAAAGGGCTGTGGTTTTTTCAGCTCCTGTGCTGTCTGTATATATAATTTCAATATTGCTTATTCTGCCGCTTTCAAAGGTTTTAATTGTGTCCAGATTAATTGCCTTGAATTTATCTGAAGCTGTTATTATTGTATTTTTCTTTAAGGATTGATCTATCTGTTCTATTGTAAAGGTGCTTGTCCAATTATAGTTTGTATCAAAGCTGTCTGGCTTTGCCTTGAAATATGGCAGGGAGGAACTCCACACATTGGCACTGTCTTCAGTATATCCTCCATTGCTGGCACTGAAATATGAACATATTGGTGCTCCGTTATAGGTCAATATCTGACCTTTTGTAGCGTCCACAGCCTGGTTACTGTTTGGAAAATTGCTGCTGTAGCCCCTATATACCTGGCATCTAGTATCATCCGTAAGATCGTAGTCATAGGCTGAGTATCTACTAAGGTTTGCCATTGCATAGGTTCTTGCAGCTACTGCCTGAGCCTTTAACGCTTCAATTGGATAGCTTTCTCCGGACTCATAGGGAACTACTCCCTTAATGTAATCTTCTATGCCAAGCTTATTTATTGGCAGGAAGGTTGTGTCCGAAAGTTTGCTAAAGGTTAATATTCCAGAAAAATATCTCATATAGGTATCTTTTCTGAAGCTGATAAAGGATGTCTCCTTATTTGGACATATAGTTACATTGTCCAAGGATGCAATAGGCACAGTACCGCCATCCTGATACAGCTTAAACACGGAATTTTCCAATGTTATTTTATATTTTTGACCTTTATTCAGCACCATGTTATTTTCTTTTATATAGTAATTTTCCGTTAATGTAAAATCCAAAGAACTTATATTATTTAAGCTGGTAAGTCCAATGGCAATTTTTTTTCCATAGTTATCCTGAATTGATGTTGTTGCAGCTTGTCCAACAATAATATTTGATGACAATATAAATACACATACCGCCATACTTAACAGTTTAAATCTGAATCTCCTAAACAAGGATAATCCCCCCTTATATGTTGGTATATGTAATTATACCATATTTCACTCCTTATCGACAGTAATTTCCTCAGATAAACTGTTGGCAAGTTGTTCCAATGGCAATTCTTCATTAGATATACCGGCGGAGCTTTCCTTCATAAACATAATTTTTATGGTCTGAAGGATAAGCTTCAGGTCCAAAGCTATGGAATAGTTTTTGATATACATAATATCATACCTAACCTTGTCCTCAGGGGTAGTGGTATATTTTCCCCAAACCTGAGCAAGTCCTGTAAGACCTGCTTTTACTATGGTCCTGTACTTGAAATCCGGTATTTCATTTTTAAACTGTTCAACAAAAAATGGTCTTTCAGGCCTTGGTCCAACAAGGCTCATATCGCCGTTTAAAATATTGAAAAGCTGTGGAAGCTCGTCGATTCTTGTGGATCGCATAAACCTTCCAATCTTTGTTATTCTTGGATCATCCTCTCCAGCCAGTACAGGGCCTGACAGCTTTTCAGCATTCATAACCATAGTTCTGAATTTATATACATTAAACTTTTTCTCGTTTATGGTTACCCTTTCCTGCTTGTATAATATATTGCCGCCGTCATATGCCTTGATAAGCACTGCCATTATGATCATAATCGGTGAGGCTAAAATTATTCCTATAATAGATATTACAATATCCATAAATCTTTTAAGCAACCTTTGCTCAAAGGTCAAACCAAGTTTTTTCAGCTTCAGCATGGGAATATCATCGGCCTTGTTCAGCCGTGATCCCAGCAGTGCTATTTCATAAATGTCCGGTATTATATATATGCTTTTCCTGTCGGTAAGGCACCTGTCCACAACATCCTTTTTAACATTTAAGTCCACATCATTGCATAAAAACACTACATCCACCTGGTCCAGGTATTTGTGTATATTTTGGCTGCCGCTTCTGCATACAAACTTGATTTTATATAGCTCCCGCTGCTTAAGCAATATTTTTCTAGTTATATTCTCTGCATATTCGTTGCCGATAACCAGAGAGTTTTTTATTCCATGGCTCCTCCTTTTTATTTTCCAGACCCCGTATCTCCAAAGAGAAAGCAGTACAAACTGCACTATTGTGCTAAGTATTAAAACGGTTCTGGGGTATGAAAAACCCCTTAGGAAAAATGTTATAAAAGCCGTTATAAACATCAGCGCAATAATTGTAAGGGACACTGAATATATGGTCTCTCCTAGTGACTGCTTCAATATTTCGCTTAAACCAAATACAAACATCAAAAGCAGATAGGCTACTGCGATCCAGGGCGCTGTCAGCACGAAGGAATCATAGTTAAAGCTTGGAGGGTTGAAGTTGAATTTCACCATAAAGGTTATATATATGGAGAAAAGCACTATCACCACATCTATAAAATAAACGAAAAACTCGTAGAACCGAGTAACAAACTCACTGTTTTTATTCATAATCCACCTCGGAAATTATCATTAGTCTTATTTTTTGCCCAGGGCTACTTCCTGCATAACATCCTTAAAAATCTTCTTATCGTTTAAGCTTAAGAGATACTCCATAAAGGGTCTTTTAAGTTCCTCCCTTTTTAGTGCAAATTCAACTGTAGCCTGAAGGAAGCCAAGCTTATCCCCAACATCATATCTTCTTCCCTCAAAGGTATAGGCATACATGGCTTCGGATTGCATAAGGGTTTTCAGGGCGTCTGTAAGCTGTATTTCTCCACCCTTGCCTGGATTTGTTTTTCCAAGAATATCAAAAATGGCAGGAGTTATAATGTATCTCCCAAGTATTGCAATATCGGAAGGAGCTTCCTCCAGCTTCGGTTTCTCCACCAAATCCTTAACTTTGTATACATTATCCTCTATCATCATTCCATTTACAACGCCATATTTGCTGACATCCGCTCTTGGCACCTGCTGAACACCCAGAATTGTGGTTTTATACTGGGAATAGCAGTCTATAAGCTGCCTAAGACATGGCACCCTGCTGTCCACCACATCATCCCCCAGCATTACAGCAAAGGGATCGTTGCCTACAAAGGTTCTGGCGCAGTGAATTGCGTGTCCCAGGCCCTTTGGCTCTTTTTGCCTAATATAGTATATATCCGCCATATTCGATATTTCCCTCACCATTTTAAGGAGTTCATCCTTGTGATGCTCCTCCAGCTCCTTTTCCAGCTCTACAGATTTATCAAAATGGTCTTCAATAGCCCTTTTATTTCTTCCTGTTATTATAAGAATTTCTTCAATTCCAGAGGCTACAGCCTCTTCGATTATATATTGAATAGTTGGCTTGTCAACTATAGGAAGCATTTCCTTTGGCTGCGCTTTTGTGGCAGGCAGAAATCTTGTTCCTAAACCTGCTGCAGGTATAATTGCTTTTTTAACTATCACTATAAAGTCTCCCTTCAACTAATGTTTTACAATAATAATATATGGAACGATATATCAATTGATATTTTCCTTTTTTATCAAATCCTTCAGCTCAAGCACGATCTCATCCTTAGGGTCAAGCTTTTCTGCTATTGCCAGATGATCCAGGGCCTCCTGCATTCTGCCTGAATTCAAGTAGCACATAACGAGATTTGTGCATATTTCTATGGACTTTGTAGCCTCAAAGGCCTTTCTCATATAGGCGGCTGCAGTGTCATAATCACCTAGGGACGCATAATTTATTCCTAGCTCATTAACCACTTGCACCAGGCTGCTGTCAATGGCTAAGGCTTCATTTAAATAATATATTGACTTTTCATAATTTCCAAGAATTCTGTAGCATACTCCTATATAAAAATAAAGCGTAGCATCATCAGGCAGCTGTTCCTTTAAAGGAATTAAAAGTGTCAGTGCCTTTTCAGGGTCATCGTAAACTAATTCTCTCCCTCTTTTATAATTGGAATCTCTTTCAAGGGCATTTCTGAATTCCTCTATTTCCTGGCTGCAGGTTTCTTTTAATTCTATATATTTATTTAATGAATAAAGAGCTCCTGTATAATCCTTTTTTTCATTTTTGATAACCGCCTCGTAAAAGTACGGGGTGCTGTAGCCTGAAAGCTCCTTAGCAACTTCCAGCATCATAAGCTCCTCATCCATAAATGCCGGCTCCTTCATTCTTAATGTCTCCAGCACTCTGATAAGGTTGTCAAAAACCTCTTCGTTTTTCTCAATTACAGCCAGGCCCTTTAATAAAATATATCCTTCCTCTAAATTGTCCTTTTTTATTTCCTCGGCAATTTTTCCTTTTATATACTTTACACTGCCTTCCGTTTCCTTTAGATACTTAATATACCTATCCCGGTATTTAAAGCTTTCATCGGCGCCAAGCACAAAAAACATACCGTATATAAAATGGGTGAAGGGTATGCTGTCAAGGCTTCTGCCATTCTTTATATCATCAACTATGTGGGTTGAATTCACAGGCAGATATATATTCTGGCTTTCTATATTCAAAAATAACAATTTGCCAAGCTTTTCCGAAAAATATGATTTAATATCCATAGTCACCTCAATTATTTTATTCCATTATATTTTATTACATAGTCACCGCTTTAACAAGGAAATAAACGGCATTGCTTTAGAATTTTAATAAACCCGGCATCTATATAGTATTGAAACCTTAATTTGAAGAAGGTTCCACTTTATTTCCGACATATTATTTGATATAATGACAATTAGGTGCAGCATTTTCTGCTGCATTTTTTATGAATTTAAACGAGGTAAATATATATGAAAATATTTTATAAGGAATTATTGATATTCTCTGCAATTTCCATATTAGCTGGCTCTGTTGCAGTTTATTTTTCTGACAATTCACTGATCTATGCAAAAAATAGTACAAGCAGTGCGGCTGTGGTTACACTTAAAAGTACAAGTGCCCCAATTATCGACGAAGCCGCCAAGGAACGAAATTCTGCTGCTTTTACAAACCTTAAGGAGGACTTGAATAATTACATAGGCTCCTATAATAGAAATGTAGGTCTTTACTATTATGACCTAACCTCTGGAAATACTATTGAAATAAACACTTCCAAGGAATTTATTGCTGCCAGCACGGTGAAGGTTCCTATGAACATGGTGCTCCTTGACATGGTTAACCAGGGCAAAATCAGCCTGGACGAAAAAATAAAATATATCTCATCAGATTATGAAGCCGGCACAGGTATACTTCAAGGACAGGACCTTGATACTCCCATACCTCTTGGAACACTGATGAATTACTCCATACAGTACTCTGACAATATTGCCACCCAGATGATAATCAGAACCATTGGCAAAGAAGAAATGAGAGAGGCCATTGATAAAAAAATCGGCCACAGCACTGACCATCACCAGAACATATATACTGCCGCAGACTTTGGTTTGCTGCTGAAGGAGCTTTATGCCAATGGGGATAAAAATTCCTACTATTCACAGCTCACAGCTATCATGAAAAACACTATATTCCATGATGCCATTGACAAGGACATACCCCAGAATATTACGGCTCATAAAATAGGCGGCTATGAGTCCTATTCAAACGATATCGCCATAGTCTATACGGACAAGCCTTATATTCTAGTTGTGCTGACCAATGAAATACCTCATGCAGCAGATAAAATCGCAGGCATCTCCAAAATTATATATGATTACCAGGTAAAGCTTAAATAAATGTCAATACAAGTGCCTGATGCCAATGTCAACTGCAGTTGACATTGGTGCCAGGCACTTACAGTTCACATTTACTTTTTATAGCAGCTGCATGAATCGTTTATTATGTCCATGACCAGCTTTTCAAAAACATCCAGCTTTTCCTGTGAGTCATTTGAGTTCTTGCCTGTTACTGATAAATAAACTTTCATCTTTGGCTCTGTTCCTGATGGTCTCACAACAAACCAGGAGCCGTCCTTCATAATAAACTTCAATACATTGGAGCTTGGAAGCTCTATTTTTCTTTCTGTAAATTCAACCAGATCCTTTTCTATCCCAAGCTTATAATCGAGCTTCTTTACTATTCTCATACCTCCAAGGCAGCAGTTCATTGAGTGCCTGAGGTACTGCAGGGAATTTTTTATTTTTTCCTGACCTTCCCGTCCGGCCAAATCAATTGATATAAGCTTTTCCCTGTTAAAGCCGTAGTTGCTGTATATCAGGTTCAAACCTTCATATAAATTCATTCCTTTATTTTTGTAGTATAAAGCCATTTCACATATCAGTTCTGCGGCAATTACAGCATCCTTATCCCTGACAAAATCTCCTGAAAGATAGCCATAGCTTTCTTCAAAACCAAATATGAAACTTCCAACACCAGTGTCATGAATTTCCTTTATTTTTTCACCAATATATTTAAAACCTGTAAGTACATCGATATTTTTTACGCTGTATTCCTTTGCAATTGCTTCAACCAATCCTGTAGTCACAATAGTTTTTACTATAAATCCATCCTTTGGAAGCTTATTTTCCTCCTTCATGGAATTTAACAGGTATTCTGTAAGAAGAATCCCTATTTGGTTTCCCGTAAGGTGCAGATACTCTTCATTGCTGGTTCTTACCTCCACTCCAATCCTGTCACAGTCAGGATCAGTTCCAAATATTATATCTGGCTTTATATCCGCCGCCATTTCACGTGCTTTATTAAATACTGCCGGATCCTCCGGGTTGGGATATGGAGCTGTAGGAAAATTTCCGTCAGGCATTTCCTGCTCAGCAACTACATATACATTATTATAGCCCAGTTCCTTCAATACACGCCTTACAGGTATGTTTCCCGATCCATGCACGGGAGTATAAATCACCTTCAAATCCCCGGCCTTCTCCTTCACAAGAGCTTTTCTCACTGTAAGAGCTTTAACTTTCTCATAATACAGCTTATCAACATCCTCTCCGATAATACTGAGCAAGCCGGTGTTTAGTGCTGACTCCATATCCATGGATTTAATCCTGGAAAAGTCTTCTATGGCTTCGATAAAGCTAAGGATGGACATAGCACTGTCATCAGTGACCTGACCGCCATCTTCCCCATATACCTTATAACCGTTATACTGCTTTGGGTTATGAGATGCAGTTATAACTATGCCTGCCTTGCATTGCAGCTGCCGCACAGCAAAGGAAAGCATGGGAGTAGGTCTAAGGGAATCATATAAATAAACCTTAATTCCATTGGCGCAAAGAACGGTGCTGCTGATTTCAGAAAATTCCCTGGACATTATCCTTGAGTCATGGGCTATACAAACAGATATATTATCCTTATACTTACTGTTAAGATAATCTGCCAGTCCCTGAGTAGACTTTCCTACAGTATATTTATTCATTCTGTTGTCACCAGCTGCAATGATTCCTCTAAGGCCTCCGGTACCAAATTCCAGGTCCTTATAAAACCTGTCCTCTATTTCCTTCTGGTCTGATAACCCTTTTAATTCATCCTTGGAAGCCGAATCTATATATTCAGATTCCATCCAAAGCTTATATTTTTCTAAATATCCCATCGGTTCGTCTCCTTAATGTTATCTTATTTCGGTTCTAAAATTATTATACTATAGATTTGTCAATTAACAAGATTATCCATTATAATTTACTATATCTACATTACAGTATAATTGTGTGACGTGTATCTGAAATTTGTGTTAAAAACTTTTCTTATTTTATTGCATTTGATTATCATATAACTTATAATAATATTGTTTTTATAGCGTGCAAACCGTTGGTTTGCCTTTATTTGAGTTAAGATTTATTTATAAGAAGGAAGGTGCTTATCAAGGTGTATAAACTAGATCAAAATGAAACTCCATTATTTGATGCATTAATGCAATATGTGAATAATGAAACTATTCCCTTTCATGTTCCAGGACATAAAAAGGGAGTTGGAATTGACGAGGAATATAAAGCCTTTATCGGTGAAAACCCATTTAAAATTGATGTTACTGTTTTCAAATCAGTAGACAGCCTTCATCATCCTACCGGCCCAATAAAAAAAGCCCAGGAGCTGGCAGCGGATGCATATGGCTCTGATGCATCATTTTTCTCAATCCACGGGACTTCCGGAGCCATTCAGGCTATGATTATGTCTGTGGTTACCTCAGGTGACAAAATTATTATACCAAGAAATGTACATAAATCGGTTACCGCAGGAATTATATTAAGCGGTGCAACACCTGTTTATATGCAGCCTGAATTGGATAAAAGGGTGGGAATTGCCCATGGCGTTACACCGGTAACAGTTGAAAAAGCATTAAAGGAGCATCCTGATGCAAAGGCAGTTTTAATAATCAATCCAACCTATTATGGAGTTTCAACGGATATAAAAAGAATTGCTGATATTGTGCACAGCTATGATATCCCATTGATAGTTGACGAGGCCCACGGCCCGCACCTTGGTTTTAACGATAAATTACCCATGTCCGCCATGGCCGCCGGAGCGGACATATGCGCACAGAGCACCCATAAGATTATAGGTGCCCTTACACAGTGTTCATTACTTCAGGTTAGAGCTGGAAGAGTAGATATTCACAGAGTACAGCAAATTTTAAGCCTGCTTCAGACAACATCACCGTCATATATTCTGATGGCATCTCTGGATTGCGCCAGAAGACAGATTGCTGTTAACGGAAAAGAGCTTTTGGATTATGCCATTGAGCTTGCCTCCTATGCCAGAAATGAAATAAACAAAATACCTGGTTTCTACTGTTTCGGTGAGGAAATTTTAGGTGAGCCGGGAGTTTATGCCCTGGATCCTACAAAAATAACAATAACCTGCAGGGATCTGGGAATTACGGGCTATGACCTGGATATGATCTTAAGCGAAAAGTATCATATTCAAGTGGAGCTATCCGATCTGTATAATGTTCTTGCAGTAGGCTCCTTTGGAGATACCAGGGAAAGCATTGATGCATTGCTGAATGCACTTAGGGAAATAAGCAGCCAATATCATGGTGAAACTAAAAAATCTGACTTTATTGATATGCCAAGCATTCCTAAGCAAAACAAGATTCCCAGGGATGCATTCAACGCGAAAAAAGAGCCTGTGCTTATAAAGGACAGCATAGGGCTTACCAGCGGTGAGTTTTTAATGGCCTACCCTCCAGGTATTCCAATCCTGTGCCCAGGAGAAATAATTACCGAGGAAATCGTTAATTATGTAAACAGACTAAAGGAAACCGGGCTTTATGTTCAGGGTACCGAGGATCCAAATGTTGAATATATTAAGGTTGTTAAATAACAATATAAAATAGGACAGGCGCGCGAATGCCTGTCCATTTTCATTTATATTAATTATGTTTACATTAGTTTATACTTATTTATTTTCTATTATAAGTTAGTTTTACAGCAGTAGTGGTGCTATTTTAAAATATTTACATCCTCACCATTAATAATTTTATTCATATTCCTCATGGCACACATTTTTCCGCACATGGTGCAGGTATCTTCATTTTCAGGAGCCGATTCCCTTCTGTATCTTTCTGCCTTTTCCGGATCTATGGCAAGCTCAAACATTCTTTTCCAGTTTATTTCCTGCCTTGCCTTGCTCATGGCATTGTCCCAATCCCTGGCTCCCTTAATATTTTTGGCTATGTCACCGGCATGGGCTGCGATTTTTGATGCTATTATTCCTTCCTTCATATCTTCCAGGTTTGGCAGCCTCAGATGCTCTGCAGGAGTAACATAGCAAAGGAAATCCGCACCGCTGGCTGCTGCCACTGCTCCTCCTATAGCGCTGGTGATATGGTCATAGCCTGGGGCCACATCTGTTACCAATGGACCCAGCACATAAAATGGCGCCCCATGGCAAAGCTTTTTTTCCAACAGCATATTGGCAGCAATTTCGTTTATTGCCATATGTCCCGGTCCTTCTATCATTACCTGCACATTTCTTTCCCAGGCTCTCAGTGTTAATTCTCCAAGGGTCATGAGTTCTTTTATCTGGCAGGCATCCGTAGCATCGTTTATGCTTCCTGGTCTGCAGGCATCACCAAGGCTCAGGGTTAAATCGTATTTTTCACATATGTTCAGCAATTCATCATAATATTCATAAAACGGGTTTTCATTTCCGGTAAGCTCCATCCATGCGTAAATAAGAGAGCCTCCTCTTGACACTATATTGGTAAGCCTTTTATTTCTCTTGAATACAGCAGCTGTTTCACGGTTTATGCCTGCATGAATTGTGGCAAAGTCCACCCCGTCCTGAGCCTGTTTTTCAACTACCTTAAGGAATTCCTCTGCCTTTATGTCCTTAAGTTCCCTGTCATAAAAGCCTATAATATCATACATGGGCACAGTGCCTATCATTGCAGGGGAAATTTCAATTAGTCTCTTCCTGAACTGCTCTGTTTTTCCATAGGAGCTTAGATCCATAATAGCCTCGGCTTTCATATCAATTGCGGTACGTACTTTCTCCATTTCCTTTTCAACATCACAACAGTCCTTTGATATTCCCAGATTTACATTGATCTTAGTCCTTAAACCTTCTCCTACTCCTTCTGCATCCAATGAACCATGATTTTTGTTTGCAGGAATAACTATCCTCCCTGCAGCTATCGCTTCCCTTAACGCCTCTTCACTGATGCCTTCTTTTTTTGCGACAACCCTCATCTCCTTAGTAATTATCTCTTTTTTTGCAGCTTCCATTTGTGTTGTGTAGTTCATTTTATTACCTCCAAATTTATAAAATAAAAGCTCTGTCACAATTAAACATTAATTTTACAGATTTTAAATAAGATATTAGCAATGTCCTGTGCCGAGTTTATAAGAAACATGGGTCATAAGTAATACAGAAAAAGTCCTGGATTTCATGCCTCACTAGTCCAAGACAATTTTCATCCCAAATCTGTGCAAAATTTCAAGTAGTGTGTAGCTTTTCGGATTTATAACTGAATTTTATTCCAAATTTTATGTAATTTATTGATTAAAACACAGGTTTTTGAGATATTCTTACTTAAGTATTGAACATTAATTGAAATTTTGCACATTTGCCGTAATAATCATATTAAAAGTCCTCAATCTCAACGGGAAAGGCCGAAGATTCCTAAATAATTATCCACAAATCCCCACTTACCCGTGCTTTTTTTACCCCTAAGGTTATACCCCAAAGGTTGTCCCCAAAATTCGTACATTGCTAACAAATGTTCTAAATTTTCAACTGGGTATTGTGACTAAACCAAATAAAAAAACAAGCCTACTAAAGTAAGCTTGTCATATAAACATTTTTATTCCAGCTTCCCTACGATAGTACTAACTACATCAGGTTCAAAGGGTCAGGATATTATCCTTCTCAGCCAAAGGCTCCCCCAGCAACTTGTTTATTCAATTATATTCATTATACAACACCTGCCGATGTTTGTACACCACAATATCTGATATCTGATGTGGCTGTCACCGGCTTGTACTAAGCTTTGTAACCGGCTTGTACCAACCCTATGGCCGTACTAGGCCTGTTCCATTCCTATTGCCAGGGCTTTTTTATTGATTTCCAGGGCTTTAGGCGGAACAGCTCCTTCCAGCACTTCGTTCCAGTTAATGTTTTCCAGTCCAAGTGCCTTTATAAGAGCTCCCAGTATAACTACGTTTTGGGCTTTCATATTTCCAAGACCTTCTGCTATGCCGTTGGCATCGAATATTATTGTTTTTTCAACAGCAGCCTTAAGTCTTTCATTTACGTTTTCAGGATATTTTTCAGCACCGATTAGAACCGGTACAGGATACATTTCATAGTCGTTTACTACAAGAGCTCCGCCTTTTTTCAGGAAGGGCAGCCATCTTGCAGCTTCGCTCTTTTCGAAGGCAACTATAACATCTGCTGTGCCTTTTTCTATGAGAGGTGAATAAACCTTTTCCCCAAATCTAACCTGGGTTGTAACGCTTCCGCCTCTTTGTGCCATACCGTGCACCTCTGACATTTTAACGTCATAGCCGTTCTTTAAAAGTCCTTCGGTTAATACCTTTGAAGCAAGAATTGTTCCCTGTCCGCCAACACCAACAAATAATATACTTTTTACTTCCTTCATATTATTCACCAACCTTTTCAATAGCGTCGAATTTGCATACCTGCAGACACATTGTACAGCCGTTGCATGCATTTTTGTCTATGCTTACAATGCCATCTTTTAACTGCAGTGCAGGACACCCAGTTTTTAAGCACATTTTGCATTTCTTGCACTTATCTTCATGGATTATGCATTTCATGTTAACTCTTCTCTTGATTACATCCTTTTTCAAGGCACAAGGCTGTTTAGTGATAATTACGAAAGGTTCTTCAGTGTCATGGGCAGCTTTTACTGCTTCAGCAGTTTCAGCCAGGTTATAAGGATCAACCACTCTCAGGTTTTCCTTCTTGATTCCCAGTGATAAAACCAGGTTTTCTATATCTACCATGTGAGCTTCCTTGCCCTGCAGTGTTTTTCCTGTTCCAGGGTTTTCCTGATGTCCTGTCATAGCTGTAATCCTGTTGTCCAAAATGCAGGTTACCAATGGAATATTGTTGTAAATTGAATTAATTAAACCTGTTATTCCTGAGTGGAAGAAGGTTGAGTCTCCGATGAAGGAAAATACCTTACCGCTCCTTTCAGCCAGGTTTGCAGCCTTTTCAAGACCCATACCTGCTGATATTGATGCACCCATACATACAACTGTGTCTGTAACATTGAGTGGTGCAACCATTCCAAGAGTGTAGCAGCCGATGTCGCCGGATGCAATTATATCCTTGTATTTGGATACTTCATAGAATATTCCTCTGTGAGGGCAGCCTGGACATAATACAGGAGGTCTTGATGGAGCAACTATATCTGTGGAGTAGGTAACTTCCTTAGCTTCTCCTAGTATTGCCTTTCTGATTATGTCTGGATTTAATTCTTCGCATATAGGAATGATTTCTTTGCCTATGCAGCTTATTCCCATAACCTTTATAGCATTTTCAAGATAAGGTTCATTTTCTTCAACAACTATAAGTTTGTCAACTTTTGAAGCAAAATCCTTTATCATTTTATCTGGAAGAGGATAGCTCATTCCAATCTTTAATATGGAAACTGAGTCCCCAAATACTTCTTTTACATATTCATAGGAAATACCGCTGGTTACTATACCCATTTTAGTGTCTGCAGCCATTTCAACTTTGTTCAAATCGCAGTTGTTTGAGTATTCCTGGAGCTTTAACAGCCTTTCCTCAACTTCATGGTGCTTTGGTCTTGAATGAGCAGGAATCATTACATATTTCTTTGTATTTTTTTCATATGGCTTTATTCCAACTTCTTTTCTTTCTCCAAGCTCTACTACACTTTTTGAGTGTGATACCCTGGTGGTTGTCCTAAATAATACTAATGTATCGAACTTTTCACTGATTTCAAAGGCTTCCTTTACAAAATCCTTACATTCCTGTGAGTTTGAAGGTTCCACCATAGCAATCTTTGCATGTGGTGCATATAATCTGTTATCCTGTTCATTCTGTGATGAGTGCATTCCAGGGTCATCTGCAGTTACAACTACGAAACCTCCGTTTACTCCTTCATATGCCATAGTGAATAACGGATCTGCAGCTACGTTCAATCCAACGTGCTTCATTGTTGTCATGCTTCTTGCGCCGCCTATTGATGCACCTGCTGCAACCTCACAGCCCACCTTTTCATTTGGTGCCCATTCTGCATACACTCCGTCGTAGGTAGCAAGGTTCTCCAAAATTTCTGTGCTTGGTGTTCCAGGATAAGCTGAAGCTATAGTTAAGCCGGCTTCATAAGCCCCTCTTGCTATTGCCTCGTTTCCTGACATGATAACTTTCATTAATACCCCTCCTATATAATAAAGTTACTTGCCGCTGGCTATGGAGCCAAGGGCTATTGAATACAATTTTGACTTGGCGGAATCAGCTCTTGAAACAAGCACTACAGGACATTTTGCTCCCACAATGATTCCGGCGTTTATTCCGTTACCAAAATAATTTATTGACTTACCAATAAAGTTTCCACTTTCAATATTTGGTACAAGCAATATGTCTGTATCTCCTGCCACTTCACTCTTTATTCCCTTATGCTCTGCAGCTTCCTTTGAAATTGCATTGTCAAAGCCTAAAGGTCCGTCTATAATACAACCCTTAATCTGTCCTCTTTTATTCATTTGTGTTAAAACAGCTGCATCTAAAGTTGCCTGCATTCCAGGGTTAACTACTTCAACAGCGCATATTGGAGCTACCTTAGGCATATCTATTCCCAGAGAATGTGCAACATCTAAGGCATTGTTAAGAATTCCAACCTTTTCATCCAGTGTTGGATATGGTACCATACCTCCGTCAGTAAGGAACAGAAGCTTATGATAATTTGGAATGCTGTAAATCATTACGTGGGATAAAAGGCCCTTTCCTCTAAGTCCGGCTTCCTTATTAAGAACTGCCCTTAAAATATCGGCTGTTCCAAGGAGTCCTTTCATAATATATTGTGCCTCTCCTTTGGAAACCACCTCCACTGCCTTTGCAGCAGCCTTGCTTATGTCTTTTTCATCTATTATTTTTGCTTTGCTTATGTCAAGATTATTTTCATCGGCAATTTTTTTAATCTTTTCCTCGTCACCAACTAAAATTGCATTAACAATTCCCAGGTTAACAGCTTCAGAAACTGCTGTAAGCACTTCCTTGTCCTGAGCAACTGCTACTGATAACGTTTTCTTTTCCTTTTTCTCAGCTAATTCGAGAAGCTCATCCAATGTTTTAATCATTTATACCCCTCCAGTAAACATAATTTTTTTATCTATTTGATAATTATTATATCATTTGCGTATTTTTTTATCAATACAATAAATTTATTATCAACCATTTAATTGTTAAAAATAAAGAAGGACGTAACCGCCCTTCCTAATTAGTAAATTATTCTTGAATCTATGTCTTTTATAGATTTACAGCCTGTAAGCACCATGGAGGATTTCAAATCAGCCTTTAAGCCGTCCACATAAAGCTTAACACCTTCTCTGAAGCCTCCAAAGGAAGCTGTTACAAAAGGTCTGCCTATGAGTACTGCATCTGCTCCCAGTGCGATCATCTTTAAAATGTCTGCACCATTTCTTACTCCGCCATCAGCCAGAATTATAACTTTGCCTTTTACAGCCTCTGCAATTTCAGGAAGCACATCAGCCACGCCAGGAGTCTGGTCAAGGACTCTGCCGCCGTGATTTGATACCACAATGGCTGCCACCCCTGCCTGTACTGCGAGCTCAGCTTCATCAACAGTCATTATTCCCTTTAATATAAATGGAAGCTTTGTGCAGTTTACAAGTTCCTTTATTTCGTCTACTGTTTTTGGTGAAACAGGTTTTCCAAGGAGAGCCATGGTTATAAGACCTGCCCCGTCAATATCCATACCTACTGCAAAAGCTCCGGATTCTTCGGCTAGCTTGATTTTTTCCATTATAACCTTGTTGCTTTCCCAAGGCTTGATTATTGCTACACCTTCTCCGTTATTCTTTTTAAGCTGTTCCAGATTAGTTGTGAGGAAGGTTTCTACAGCTGTGTCCCCTACCATTGGGTAAATACCTGCATCCCTGCAGCCTCCTATTACCCAGGATATGTATTCTTCTTCACTGAACTTGCCGCCCATGTTTAAGGTTGTACCTGATACAGGTGCAGCAAAAACAGGTATATCCATCTTTTTTCCAAACAGCTCCAGGGAAATGTCAGGATCCTTAGCATCATGTATGGTTCTCATGTTAAGCTTGTAGGAATCCAAAGCTTCTATATTCACTGTGAAAGCAGCTCCTGTAGCTTTTCCGCCCATGCCGGGAACCTCTCCTGCACAAGCTTTTCCGTTACATACTGGACAAACTTTGCAGCTGCCCTGTAAATTTTCTCTGGCAGCCTTTTTAACGTCATTGTAATTCATGATCTATACCCCCTATATAAATTTAATTGGTCCTACCTATTTCATTATAAACAAAACCTTTGATTTTCTCAAATATTTGCTACAATTTATCAAGCTCATTTTCAGTGATTACTTTTATGCCATTTCTTGACAGGAGCTCAGAGGTTACTCCGTTTCCATCAATAAGTACTCCATTAAAAGTGCCATCATATATTTTTCCAAAGCCGCAGGAAGGACTTTTTGTTTTCATTATTGCCTTTTGTACTCCGGCATCTTTTGCAATTTTTAACGTTTCCCTGGCTCCCTTTATGAATTCTTCAGTGGAATCCTCCCTGGAGGGACTCATAACTCTGGCGCCTCCATCCAGCACATCTGCACCAGTGCCTCCCTGAATCTCCTTTACGGATCTTGGAGTTGTCATGCCGCCAAGCTGTTCCGGACATACGGGAATAACCTTTCCTTCACTGAAAAGCTTATATACTTCCTCATTAAAATTATTTCCGCCGCTGTATTTGCAGTTTATGCCGCATAAACAGGCGCTTGCTATATACATATGACTCCCCCTTACTTAAGCTCGGCAACAGTTACTCCGGTGCCACCTTCTCCATATTCCCCAAGCCTGGACTTCTTAACATGAGGATGCCTTTTAAGCATTTCACTTATGGAATTTCGAAGTACGCCAGTGCCCTTTCCGTGAATAATGGTTACCTCGTTTAACCCTGCCATATATGCTTCATCAAGATACTTATCGGTTTTAAACACAGCCTCTTCAGAATCCATTCCCCTTAAATCCAGGGAACTGGATACTGATTTAAGATTCAAGCTCACTCCTCTGGTGGAAGCTTTTGATTTTTCCTTAGTTTCCCTGGAAGCTCTGAGCTCCGAGGCTTTAACATTAATTTTCATAATGCCTGCCTGAACCTGAACCTCACCTTTGCTGTCGGGCAGAGACAGCACTATAACCTTCTGGTTAAGAGATGGAATAAAGACTTCCATGCCCTGGCGGATTTTTTTAAGCTTTTCGCCGGTATCTTCCTTTTTGACATTTATGGCGTCCTCAGCTCTGTCAAGCTTATCTTTAATTTTTTTCCTTTCTTCCTCCAGCTTCTTTCTTGCCTCTGAGGAATATCCCAGCCTTTCCATTTCTCTCATATTTTTAAGTATGGAATCTGCTTCCTCCTTTGCTTCCTTTATAACCCTTTTAGCCTCCCGCTGAGCATCTATTAATGCCTTTTCTCTGGCATTTTGAAGGTTATACAGCTTTTCATCATATTTATCTTTAATCTTTGCCGCCTGAAGCTTTAGGTTTTCTGCCTCTCTGGCATCATCCTGGGCCTTTATGCTCTTTTCCTGAAGGCTTTGAATAAGATCCTCAAATTTTAAGCTTTCAGATGTAATATTTTCTCTTGCATCATTTATTATATAGTCAGGCAAGCCAAGTCTCTTGGAAATTTCAAAGGCATTGGATTTTCCCGGTATGCCGATGAGCAGCCTGTAGGTTGGCTTTAAGGTTTCCACATCAAATTCCACAGAAGCGTTTTCAACCCCTGGTTCCCTTAATGCATAAGCCTTCAGCTCACTGTAATGTGTAGTTGCTATTATCCTTGAATTTCTCTTTTTAAGGTTTTCTAGTATTGATACTGCCAGAGCCGCCCCTTCAGTTGGGTCTGTACCTGCTCCAAGTTCATCAAATAAAATCATGGAATCCTTATCTGCATTTTCAATAATATGAACAATATTTTTCATGTGGGAAGAAAAAGTGGATAAGCTTTGTTCTATGCTTTGTTCATCTCCAATATCTGCATATATCTCCTTGAAAAAGCCCACAGTGGAGTTTTCCCTTGCAGGTATCATAAGGCCGCTTAAAGCCATTAAATGAAGCAGTCCAACTGTTTTTAAGGTTACTGTTTTTCCACCGGTATTAGGTCCTGTTATAACAAGTGAAGTAAACTCCCTGCCAAGATAAACACTGGAAGGTACTACAGCTCTCCTGTCTATAAGGGGATGACGCCCTTCAATTATATCTACAAAGCCGTCGCTGCTGACATTAGGACAAATGCAGACTTTTTCCATGGCATACCTTGCCTTGGCAAATATAAAATCCAGCTCCCATACAATATTGCCGTTGGTTCTTACTGAAATTATACTATCGCATATTTTTCCTGAAAGCTCTGCCAGAATCCTTTCCACCTCAGCTTTTTCCTTCAGCATAAGCTCCCTTATTTCATTATTTAGGTTAACCAGACTCATAGGCTCAATATAAAGAGTAGCTCCTGAAAAGCTCTGGTCATGGATTATGCCTGGTACGCTGCCCTTGTGCTCCGCCCTTACAGGAAGCACATAACGTTCGCCCCTCATGGTATAAAGATTTTCCTGGAGAAACTGTGAATAGCTCCTTACCAGTGAATTTACCTTATCCCTTACTGATATATTTTTATCCTTGAGCTGCCTTCGTATACTGAATAATGCAGTGCTTGCCCTGTCAGACAATTCCTCCTCACCTAGAACAGCGTTGAAAATTTCATCCTCCAGACTTCTTAACGGGTTTACTCCCTGGCAGATATCCTGGATAACCCTGAAGGTCTCCTCATCCTCCTTACTGCATGCATAATCCTTGAATCTTCTTGCACATCTCATCACTGCCGCTATTTTCAAAAGCTGTCCCGGCATTAAAACTGATCCCTTTCCAGCCCTTTCGATAGCATTTCTCACATCATAAATTCCTTCAAAGGGAGGATTGCCCTTTACTGCCATCAATCTTACTGCTTCAAAGGTTTCCTCTAGATGCTCTCTTACCTCGTAAATATTTCCATAGGGTTCAAGCTCCTCTATGATATCCTTGGCTGCACCGGTTTCTGTAAAGTTTTTTAGTTCATCCTTTATTTTGTTAAATTCCAAAACTCTTAGTGATTTATCGTTCAATTTTATTCCACCCCTCTTTTGTAGTGCCCTCTGGTGTATTTATCAAATCCATATTCAAGCCTGCCCTTTATAAAGCTCTCTAAGACCTTTTTTGTTTCATTGTAGTCCTCATCGGTAAAATCCAGCCTGAAATGTGTGGCTCCAAAGCTTTTAAGCTCCTCAAGGTTTGATATTAAATTCAAGGCTGCATTATTATAAATTCTGGTTCTGCAGTATTTATCGAACAAAACTCTGAACTCAAAGCCTTTTCTGTCCTGAAGGAGAAAGTTTCCGCCGTTGCATGGAGCGCTGCAGGCATTTGTCCTGGTTTTACCCCCAAACAAGCTGCCAGCCATGCAATATTCACTGACCATCAATTCGATTTTTCCGTAAACAAGGATCTGGGAATTCCCATGCTTTAGCATATTCCTAATTTCACCCCTGTTAAGCTCCACACTTATACAGCACAGGCTGTTAAAATTGTTGTAAAATTCAAGGGCGTGTTTATTAAATATATTGAGCTTATAGTCCCCAAGGATTCCAAGCTTTCCATAATATTTGTTTATTATGCCTAGGTTCCCGGTAACAAGGCCGGCAATGCTATTGATATTTTCATCAATTAAACTACATACTTCCTCATATTCCTCCTTGACTATGTTAGGGATTTTAAGAAACTGGTTGTAATTGGCTCCTGGATTTATTTTTAGCTTAGAGCCCTTATTAAAAATGTCCAGAGCTATATCTTTCATACCTGAAGCAAGGGCAGCCTGGAGCTGTTCCTCAGTTGAAACCACTACCAGGGCATCCGGCTGCACAGCCTTGGCCTTTAAGTCAATTTCGGAACTTTTTTCAGCCTTTCTTTCCACCTTGCTTTCAAGATCATATATTTTATCTATAATATTTCTTCTTATTTCATTTACGGAGCTTACTGGAATAAACCCTTCCTCAAAACTCAGTATGTTCACCTTGAAAATAAAGGGAGTATTTTGCGTCTTGGTGAGGTTTTCAATGAATTTAGCTTGTTCAAGAGGCCTTTTTAACGGCTTCTGCACCATTTCACCCTGAACCTCAAAGTTGTATTTCTTATAATTCACATTAACCTTCACTTTTTTCTCACACCTGAAATCAACATCAGCCAAAATTTCAAGCTTTCTATTGAACGGGTTTTTAAATGACTGTCCCAGCTCCTCCAGCAGTATACTGTCAGATGTTTTATACAATATATCCCCTTTTTTGTATCTTGTAGGATAAATTTTAACAGTTTCACCCTTATGGGCATAGTCTGTCTCCTTAGTGTCCATAATTATTTTTGAAACCTCAAAACCACTTTCACCAGCACTTATTCCATCCTGAACACTAAGGTCCCTAAGCAGTTTCACGTTGAGGCTGTCATCTGCTGTGCCCAGCTTCATTCCTGCATTCTTAGGATTTGAAAAGGCCATCATATCAGCACCCCAGTTTCCAAACAGGTAGGCCCTGGAGGCCCCTTCCCTGTTAAAAAGCTGAAGAACTCTCTGCTCTGCCTCTTTGATATCCAATTCCTTATTTTCATATAAAAAATCCAGAGCTTTTCTATATGTCCCAACTACTCCGGCTACGTACTCAGGTCTTTTCATTCTTCCCTCAATCTTCAGGGAGGCTACACCAGTATTTACAATCTCCCTTAGTGAATCAAGGGTGCATATATCCTTTGGACTAAGAGCATATGCCTTCTTTTCAGCGCCGCTTATGCCATCCTTAAGAGTGTATGGCAGCCTGCAGGGCTGAGCGCACCTGCCTCTGTTTCCGCTTCTACCCCCGATAAGACTGCTCATAAGACACTGTCCTGAATAGCATATGCATAATGCACCGTGGATAAATATCTCTGTTTCCATATTAATTGTTTCAGTAACATTTTTTATTTCTTTTAAAGAAAGCTCTCTGGAAAGTACTACCCTCTTAAAGCCCAATTGCTTTAAAAACATGGCTCCTTCAGCATTATGTATAGTCATCTGTGTAGAGGCATGAATTTCAAAACCCGGGAGCTCCTGCCTTAACAGGGCTGCAAAGCCTGCATCCTGAATTATCAATGCATCTACCCCGATATTATATAGAAACCTGGCGTAGCTTAGAGCCTCATTTAATTCACAGTCCTTTAATAGTGTATTAATGGTTACATGTACCTTAACGCCATAAACATGGCAGTATCTCACTGCCTCCTCCATCTTCTCATCATGGAAATTTGTGGCATATGCCCTGGCGGAAAATTTGCTGCCGCCCATATATACTGCATCGGCTCCGCTGTTCACAGCTCCATATAAACTTTCAATGCTTCCAGCCGGAGCAAGCAACTCTACCTTTTTCATATATTTTCCTCACATTCAAACATTCTAAAGTACATTATACCCTATTTTTATATGAAATAAAAATCCCTGTCCAAATTGGACAGGGTAAATTTATTAACCTTCATTTTTTACCAGGGGACTTGAATTAATCTTCTTTTCTTTAACATAGTTAATCTGGCTTTCCATAAGTTTGTTCTGCAGGTCCATAACCTTATACTTTGACGAGTGAAGCTGAAATTTAAGCTCCTTATTTTCTGCCTTCAGGCTGCTGTTCTTTTCCATGTACTTCCGGGCAGATTCCTCCATAAGGCCTATCTCCTTTTTAAGCTTATCCAGTTCTTCCTGCTTTTCATTAAACAGTTCTCTGTTTATGCTTTCCTTGAGTTTTTCCATAAGCTCAGAGTTGCTTAATACAAGCTCATTTATCTGCTTTTTAAGCTCCTGAAGCTGTTCTTCACTGGACGAATTTTTTTCTTCCAGCTCTTTATTCCTTTGATTAATTGCAACCAGGTCTTTCTGGCTTTTAAAAAGGTCATCCACTATATTTAATGCGGATAGCACTGCTGCAGATGAAGTATTCAGCATACAGTTTTTCTCCATCACAGCTTTTATCTTTTTATCTACATAGCCAGCTGCTTTCAGCAGGTATTCCTCCTGCTCCTCACCCTTTAAATTATATTCAACTCCATTTATCCTAACAGAAACAACGTTCATGAAATCACCCTCTTAGAAAATTCATATTTTTATTTTACCATAGATTTTCCTTATATTAAACATGAATTTTCAATGTTGAATTACCTCAGCTCAGCCCCAAGTACTTTCTCCAGACTCTTTACTATTTTATCATGGACCTTAGCAATTTCCTCATCTGTCAGTGTTTTTGACTCTGATCTGTATAAAATTGAATAAGCTACACTCTTTTTGCCCTGAGGTATCTGTTTTCCCTTATATACATCGAACAACTCCACTTTTTCCAACAGATTTCCGCCTCTGCTTCTTATTATGTCTTCTATTTCCTTAACCAGCACACTGTCATCTACAAGCATTGCTATGTCTCTGAGCACTGCAGGGAATTTAGGAAGGGGTGTATATCTTCTGTTTAAATCCGCATGTTTGTATAAAATATCCAGGTTCAGCTCTGCCGCATAACATTCTTCTCCCACCTCATAATTTTCAGCCACATCCGGATGTATTTCTCCGATAACACCAGCATACTGATTTTTTATGAACAAGGCAGCTGTTTTTCCAGGATGGAAGCAAGGATTTGCTGTTTCCCTTTTGAAATCATATTTTTCAATTCCAAGAACCTCAAGTACGTTTTCAACTACTCCCTTTATATGATAATAGTCAGCTTTACCATAAGCTCCAAGCACTACAGTATTGATTTCCTCAGGAAGCTTAGCAGGATCATCTCCCGGAACATAAATTCTTCCTATTTCGAACAGTCTGGCCACTGAATTATTTCTTGTATAATTTCTATTTAAGGAATCCATAATTGATGGTATGGTAGTAGTCCTCATAATGCTGTAATCTTCACCTAAAGGATTTTTAATATTAACAGCCTTCCTCAGGGCGCTATCCTTTGGAAGCATTATTTTATCAAAAGCCTTTGGACTTATAAAGGAATAGCTTATGGACTGGTTTAGGCCGCTGGCTATAAGTGCTTCCACCACCTTGGCATCCAGATTCTGCTTATAGTTTTTCCCTGTTCTTACGCTTACGCTTTTTATCAGGGTAACCGGTATTTTATCATAGCCGTATATTCTGGCTATCTCCTCAGCCACATCTTCCTTTATATTTACATCACCCCTGAAGGTAGGCACCTTTATTACCAGATTGTCTCCCTTAATCTCTGCAGCCATATCCAATCTGTCAAGATAGTCCTTCATATCCTCAGGTTTTATATCTGTTCCCAGGAATTCATTGACCCATTTTGAGGATACCTCCATGGTATGAGGAACAACCTTATTAGGATAAATATCAATGGAGCCCTCCATTACCTCTCCTGCTCCAAGCTGTAATACCAGGCTGCAGGCTCTGTTCATGGCAATTTCTGCTAAATTAGGATCAAGATCCTTTTCAAATCTGGCTGAGGCTTCTGTTCTAAGGCCAAGTTTTCCTGAAGATACCCTTATATTAGTACCATCAAAGTTTGCTCCTTCAAATATTATGGCAGCGGTATCATCCTTAACCTCAGAGTTCAGCCCTCCCATTATACCTGCCAGGCCTATGGTGGTTTCACCATTCTTAATGTTGAGTACATTATTATCCAGAGTTCTTTCTACTCCATCCAGAGTTGTAAATTTTTCTCCAGCCTTTGCTCTTTCAACCACTATTGTATTTGTAGTTATTTCCCTTACGTCAAATGCATGCATTGGCTGTCCAAGCTCCAGCATTACAAAGTTTGTTATATCAACAATGTTGTTTATAGGCCTTACTCCTGCTTCAAGAAGTCTGTCCTGCATCCATCCAGGGCTCTGTTCAATTTTAATGTTTTTAACACCTCTTGCTATATATCTTCTGCATAGGCCGTCTCTTACTTCAACCTTTAGAATATCCTTGATGTTTTCACTGCAGTTTGGCGTATATTTAACCTCAGGCATTTTATAGGTAGTATTCAGGGTGGCCGCAGTTTCCCTTGCCATTCCCACCACACTCAAGCAGTCAGGTCTGTTTGATGTTATTTCAAAATCTATTATTTCGCTCTTTAAGCCCAGTATGTCTTTGATGTCTTTTCCTAATGGAGTATCCAAAGGTAAAATCATCAAGCCATGTACAGGATTATCTCCAGCAATACCAAGCTCCTGCTCGGAACAGAACATTCCATTTGATTCAAGTCCTCTCAGCTTTCCTTTCTTAATTTTCACACCGCCGTGCAGGGTTGACCCGTGCAGGGCTACTGGTATAACATCGTGGAGCTTCATATTTGTAGCAGCTGTTATTATCTGGATTGTTTCGGAAGCTCCTATGTCCACCTGGCATACAAAAAGCTTTTCTGCATCAGGATGTCTTTCGAGCTTAACTATTTTTCCTGTTACTACATTTTGAATTTCGTCACCTGTAGTTATTATTTCTTCTGCCATGGAGCCTGACATAGTAAGCCTGTCACCCAGCTCGTGAACATCTATATCTATATTTACATAATCCTTTAACCATTTAATTGGAACTTTCATATTTCTTCCTCCTTATACTTTTCTAGAATTGATTTAGGAATCTCATATCGCTTTCATAAAGCAGCCTTATATCGTCGATTGAATGGTACATCATTACCATTCTGTCTACACCCATTCCAAATGCAAATCCGCTGTATACCTCGGGATCAATTCCACCATTTCTTAATACATCAGGATGAACCATGCCGCAGCCAAGTATTTCTATCCAGCCTGTTCCTTTACAGAGCTTGCAGCCCTTACCGCCACATACAAAACAAGAAGCATCCATTTCTGCAGAAGGTTCAGTGAATGGGAAGTGATGAGGTCTGAATTTTGTTTTTATATCTTCTCCAAACATTCTTCTGGCGAAAAGATCAAGGGTTCCCTTAAGATCTGCAAGAGTTATTCCCTTATCTATAACCATGCCTTCCATCTGGTAAAATATTGGCGAATGGCTTGCATCCACAGCATCTGATCTGTAAACCTTGCCTGGACACACCATTTTTATAGGCGGCTCCTGTTTTTCCATTGTTCTTACCTGCATTGGCGAGGTTTGAGTTCTCAGTACCACGGAATCATTTATATAGAATGTATCCTGCTCTCCTCTGGCTGGATGATTCTTTGGTATGTTCAACGCCTCAAAGTTATAGTAGTCAAGCTCCACCTCAGGGCCTTCCTCTATGGTGAAGCCCATGGAAATGAATATATCCTTCATCCTGTCCAGTGTAACTTCCATAGGGTGCCTTTTTCCTATGGTCTGCCTTATACCAGGCATAGTGATATCTATAACCTCGCTTTGAAGTTTTTTTGTTTTTTCTGAGTTCCTGATCTTTTCTCCGGCTTCAAATATGAAATTCTCCAGACTCTCTCTTACCTCATTTGCTATTTTCCCTATTACCGGTCTTTCCTCAGGCGACACATCGCCCATGGCTCTTAATATCTGGGTAAGCTCCCCTTTCTTTCCAAGGTACTTAACCCTTAAACCATCAAGCTCTGCAGCATTTACCGCATCTTTTAACTCGCCTAGAGCACGATTCTTTATTTGTTCTAATTTTTCTTTCATTTTTCTTCTCCTTTCAAATTTAAGATAAAAAAAGTCCGTCCCTGAAAGGGACGAACTGAATCCGCGTTACC
The DNA here is from genome assembly GCA_937927335.1 of uncultured Clostridium sp. GTDB lineage: Bacteria > Bacillota > Clostridia > Clostridiales > Clostridiaceae > UBA699. Next base: position 52,750 of record CALBDU010000004.1, on the reverse strand, counting down.
ACCCAAATTGGCACATATAATGTGCCCACTCGTAAACATATCGGTAATTTACCGCCGGCAGCTACTGATATTTCACAGCCGGAGCTCCGAAGCGAACTTCAACATAAAAATCTGTAAAGAGGCTTTCAGTCGGTGACCTCTTCTCCCTGAAAAGATTGTTTAAGTTTACTCTCTTCATCTAAGCATAGTATTTAGCTTTCTTTACATTCTACATTTAAAATTATTTATTGTCAATAATTTTTTGCCTTAATACCTCAAACATCATAATTGAAGCTGCAGCAGATACATTCAGGGATTCAGCACCGCCGGGCATGGGAATTTTAACCCTGACATCAGACAATTCAGCAATACTGCTGCTGATGCCTGCTCCCTCATTGCCCACAGCTATTATGATATTCCCCTTAAGGTCCTCTTCAAAGAAACTGTTTTGTGCATCCAAGGAGCTTACCACAAGCTTAAAGCCTTTTGCCTTAAGAGCTTTCAAATAAACCAGGCCGTCATCCATGATTACCGGCAAATGAAATATGGAACCCATAGTGGCCCTTAAAGTTTTATCATTGTAAACATCCACCGTACCTTTGGTAATAATAACACCCAATGCACCGGAGGCATGAGCCGACCTGATTATGGTTCCCAGGTTGCCAGGGTCCTGCACTCTGTCGGCCAGGATATAAAAGCCATGCTCCCTATTGACTGTCAGACTGCTGTAGTTTACCACTGCCGCAATGCCCTGTGGATTTTCAGTAAAGGATATATCCTTAAACAGGTTTCCAGGCAGGCAGTATACCTTCGTATGGGCTTTTATAGGAAACTGCACCGGCTTTATACCTGAATCCTGGGATATGAACACCATGCTGATTTCAAATCCAGACTCCAGAGCCTCCGAAACAAATCGCACCCCTTCAGCTAAAAACTGCTTTCTTTCTTCCCTATACCTTTTTTCCTTTAACTTTTTAGTTTCTTTGATAATAGTATTTTCCTTACTGGTTATATAATCCAAAGCGTTCTCCTCTATTTCCTTGTGCTTATCTGAATTTTATCCAGGGACTTTGTATCACCAATTACTACCACAATGTCATTTTCCTTTATTACGTAATCCGAGTTTGGAGATACCTCAATTTTATCCATTCTTTTTACAGCCATTACATTTAGTCCGTAATTAGCTCTAAGGTTAAGCTGGGACAATGTCTTTCCAAACCATTCGGAAGGACTTACAATTTCAGCAATATTGTAATCGTCTGAAAGCTCTATGTAATCAAGAATATTTGAGGATACAAGGCTGTTGGCTACCCTTATGCCCATGTCCCTTTCAGGGAGCACCACTTTATCCGCTCCGATCTTATAAAGCACCTTAGCATGAATTTCACTATTTGCTTTGGCAATAATATACCTTACACCCATTTCCTTAACTATAAGGGTAGCCATAATGCTTGCCTGAACATCAGCACCAATAGCTATTATTGCTACGTCAAAATTCCTTATTCCCAGTGATTTTAAACTGTTTTCATCGGTAGCATCCACTTGTATGGAATGAGTTATGCTTTCTGATATATTTTGAACCTTTTCATCATCGGTATCCACACCCAGCACTTCATTGTCCAGTTCATACAGTGTTCTGGCCACTGAGCTTCCAAATCGTCCAAGACCTATTACCACAAATTGCTTCTTTCTCATATCGATCCCTACCCTACTATTATTTTATCTTCAGGATATCTTATACCCTTCATGCTGTTTCTCTTTGCCAGTGCTATTGCAAGGGTCAAAGGCCCTACTCTGCCGCAGTACATGGTAAAGGCTAAAACAAGCTTTCCAGCAACGGACAAATGGGGAGTTAATCCTAAAGTCAGTCCTACAGTACCAAAGGCTGATACTGTTTCATAAATGATATATTCCAGGGAAGCACCCTTCTCCGTAATACAAAGTATCATGGTTACTACTGTAATGAGGCACATGGCTATAGAGGTTATTGCAACAGCTCTTTTTACAAGCTCCCTGCTTATTCTTTTCTTGTATATCTCCACATCATCCCTGCCCCTCACAACGGAAAGAACAGTTAAAAACAGAATACCAAATGTAGTGGTTTTGATACCTCCTGCTGTGGACCCAGGTGATCCTCCTATAAACATAAGAATTATGGTTAAAAACCTTCCTGCCGGACTCATATCCGAGGTGGATATGGAGTTAAAGCCAGCTGTTCTTGGGGTTACTGATGCGAACCACGAAGAAAGAAGTTTTCCTTTTAAATCCATATTCTGAATAGTGGCCGGGTTGTTCATTTCGAACAAATACATCAAGGCCATACCGCCGAATATTAGTATGCCTGTAACAGTAAGAACAACCTTTGTGCTTGTGGAAAGCCGCTTAAGTCCATTGAAATAAAGCTCCTGCCATACGTAGAAGCCTAAACCTCCTATAATGATCAGGCTGCCCAAAGTAAGTATTATCACTGAATTATCATAATAAGCGGTGACGCTGGTAAAATTGCCAAAAAGGTCTATGCCCGCATTACAAAAGCCCGATATGGAATGAAACACACTGTAATAGATGCCTTTTGCCAATCCAAACATTGGAATAAATTGTGTAGACAATATCAATGCAGCTATAGTCTGCACGGTAAAAGTAAAAATAAGTACGTATTTTGCCATCTTAACCAGGCCCTGAAGCTTAAAGGTGTTTAATGACTCCTGCATAATAAGTCTTTCCTGTAGTGATATTTTCCTGCCAAGTAAAAGGGCAAGCAGTGTTGCAAAGGACATGAAGCCAAGGCCACCCACTTCAATCAATATCATAATTACAGTCTTCCCGAAATAATTCCAATGGGTTCCTGTATCTAAAGTTACAAGTCCTGTAACACAGGTGGAGGAAGTGGCTATAAACAAACAATCAACAAAAGGCGTTGCTTTTCCATCCGCAGAGCTTACTGGAAGGGAAAGAAGAACAGCGCCTGTAAAAATAACTATTGCAAAACCAATTGCGAGAATGCGCATAGGAGTAAGGCTGGTTTTTTTAATTTTAACTGCCTGCATATAATCATCTCCTTGTATATTCCATGAGTAAATTATAATACTTTTAATAAAATTGTCAATTTGTTTACAATATATTCATTAATCAGTCAAAAAATAAAAATGCAGCAAATCACTGCATTTTTTATATTAAGCGTTTATTTGTTTTTTAGCAATTTCAACTAATTCTGTAAAAGCCTTAGGATCATTGATAGCTATTTCAGAAAGCATCTTTCTGTTTATATCAATTCCTGCAATCTTTATGCCGTTCATGAATTTTGAATATGAAAGGCCGTTCATTCTTGTTGCAGCATTTATTCTTGCTATCCAAAGCTTTCTAAAATCTCTCTTTTTTAACTTTCTTCCAACATAAGCATTTCTAAGTGCTCTGATAACTGATTCATTTGCAGTTTTGAACAGCTTGCTTTTTCCGCCGTAATAGCCCTTTGCAAGCTTTAATACTTTTTTATGATATTTACGAGCATTCATAGCTCTTTTAACTCTTGCCATTTAATAAACCTCCTCGTGTACCCTACAAATTATAAGTAAGGTAATATTTTCTTCATTACTTTTTCTTGTGATGTGGAAACGTAAGCTGTCTTTCTAAGATTTCTCTTAGTTTTAGTGCTTTTCTTAGTCAATATATGGCTTTTAAAAGCTTTAGCTCTCTTAAGTTTTCCTGTTCCTGTTAATTTAAATCTTTTAGCAGCTGCTCTGCTGGTTTTCATTTTTGGCATTTAAAGTTCCTCCTCTCAATTACGCCTTCTTGGGGCCTAGAATCATTATCATGTTTCTGCCTTCTAATTTAGGTGTCTTTTCAACTACACAAACATCCTCCACTAATGAAAGGAATATTTTGAGTATCTTCTCTCCCGTATGGGAGTAATCTGCCTCTCTACCTCTGAACCTCACTGTAACCTTTACCTTATCCTCTGCAAGTAAAAACTTCCTTGCATTGGCAGCCTTTATTTCAATGTCGTGTTCTTCAATATTTGGGCTTAATCTGACTTCTTTTATGTTGATTACCTTCTGCTTTTTCTTTGCTTCCTTATCCTTCTTCTGCTGTTCATAGACATACTTACCGTAGTCCATGATTCTGCATACCGGTGGCTTTGCATTAGGTGATATCATAACCAAATCCAATTCTTTTTCTTCAGCAATTTTAAGCGCATCCTTAGTTGACAAAATACCAAGCTGCTCTCCTTGGTCTGAAACCACTCTGATTTCTTTTTCCCTTATTTCTTCATTTAAAAGAAAATCTTTATTAATAAGTAACACCTCCCAGGTGAATTTAACAATTTAAAATAAAAAGAGACGGCAACAGCCGTCTCAATACAAACACAATAAAATGTACTTTGTAAATAACCATACTAGCATTGCTGTACGGTGAGAAACGGCACGTTTCTACTTAACAGAGATTATTTTACTATTATTTTATTGTTTTGTCAATAACAATTTAGTTATTTATCTTTTTATCATTTTCTTCCTTAACCTTAGCAATGAATTGGTCAAGGTCCATAGTTCCCATATCGCCATCTTTTCTGCTTCTTACAGTCACCACACCTTCATTCATTTCCTTGTCACCCAGTACCAGCATGTAAGGAATTTTCTGAAGCTGTGCTTCCCTTATCTTATAGCCTATCTTTTCATTTCTAAGATCCTTCTCAACCCTTATGCCCTGAGCCTTAAGCTTTTTGTAAATTTCATTTACATATTCGCTCTGGCTGTCTGTTATATTCATTATTTTAACCTGTACAGGAGCAAGCCAGGTTGGGAATGCACCTGCATAATGTTCTATCAATATGCCGATGAATCTTTCAACACTGCCAAATACTGTTCTGTGAACCATAACTGGCCTGTGTTTTTCTCCATCTGCTCCTACATAAGTGAGATCAAATCTTTCAGGCATCTGGAAATCAAGCTGTATAGTTCCGCACTGCCATGTTCTTCCGAGACAGTCTCTTAAATGGAAGTCTATTTTAGGACCATAGAAAGCTCCGTCTCCTTCATTTACCCTGTACTTCATTCCTAATGAATCCAGTGCATCTATTAAGCCGTTAGTAGCATCTTCCCACTGCTCTGCAGTTCCCATGGAATCTTCAGGTCTTGTGGAAAGCTCAACAAAATATTCAAACTGGAATACCTGATATATGCTGTCTATAAGCTTAATTACATTAACAAGCTCATCTCTTATTTTGTCCTTTGCAAGGAACATATGAGCATCATCCTGAGTAAAGTTTCTTACTCTCATAAGGCCGTGAAGGGCTCCGGACAATTCATGTCTGTGTACAAGTCCAAGCTCTGCATATCTTAAAGGAAGCTCCTTGTAGGAATGCATAGCATTTTTGTATATTAAAATTGATCCCGGACAGTTCATTGGTTTTATTGCATAATCTTCATCATCAATTTTTGTGAAATACATATTGTCCTTGTAATGATCCCAGTGTCCTGACTGCATCCATAATTCCCTGTTAAGAATTATAGGAGTTCTTACTTCATCGTAATCTGCTTCAGTGTGTTTCTGCTTCCAGAAGTTTTCAAGTATATTCCTAAGCACCATTCCTTTTGGATGGAAGAATGGGAAGCCCGGTCCTTCTTCATGCATGCTGAACAGGTCAAGTTCTTTTCCAAGCTTTCTATGGTCTCTTCTTTTAGCTTCTTCCAGCAAATTCAGGTACTCATCCAGCTCACTCTTTTTAGTAAATGCTGTACCGTATATTCTCTGAAGCATCTTGTTCTTTTCGTCGCCTCTCCAGTATGCTCCTGCTAATGACAGCAGCTTAACAGCCTTAACCTTTCCTGTGGATGGTACGTGTGGTCCTGCACAGAGGTCTACAAAATCTCCCTGCTTGTAGAAGGAAATTACTGCATCCTCAGGAAGATCCTCTATCAATTCAACCTTGTAGGATTCACCCTTATCCTTCATCATGGCTATAGCTTCATTTCTTGGAAGCTCAAATCTTTCTAAAGGCAGGTCTTCCTTTACAATTTTCTCCATTTCAGTTTCTATTTTTGCCATTATTTCCGGAGTAAATGTAACTTCGGAATCAAAATCATAATAGAAGCCTGTTTCAATAGCTGGCCCTATGGCAAGCTTTGCCTCAGGGTACAGATTTTTTACAGCCTGAGCCAGTATATGGGAAGCAGTATGTCTTAAAGTCCATTTTCCATCTGCATCTTCAAAGGTCAAAATTTCAAGGCTGCAATCCTGGTTTATTTCTGACATGAGGTCTGCCTTTTCGCCATTCACTTTAGCTCCCAGGGCTTTTTTTGCAAGGCCCGAGCTTAATTGTGCTGCTATGTCAAGTATTTTGGTACCCTCTTTAACCTCTAATTCCTTGCCATCTTTTAAAATTACTTTTACCATTGTTTTCCCTCCTCTTTATTTCAAAAAAAATAAATCTCACCCCAAATGTTGGGGCGAGATAAAACGCGGTTCCACCCAAATTAGCAGATAAACTGCTATCTTTAGCCCATTAACGCTGGGACACGATAAAACTTACTGAATTCAGTATATAACTCCAAGGTGGTTTTCAATAAATTCTTGCCTAGGAAACCTCACAGCCCTGGGTTACCCTCTCTTAAAGCAGTTGTTTACTTACTCTTCCTTATCACAGTTATTAATATTCGTTTATTACATTATAATTGCTTAATTTCACATTGTCAATGAAATTGTGGAATTATTACTTCCTTTTGGGATTTGCTGTTTTTGTTCTGCTTTTCTTCCTTTTGCACATTCTGCAGCTGCTGCAAAGTTCGACTCTGTCTGAAAATACTTTTATTATGGTATCAATTATTTCCTCATTAATAGCATTCTCCACACAATGAATAATTATTTTTTGAGGCGGGTTTGAGATGAGAGCTCCAATCAGCATATCATCATCATCTGCAACACCTTGCTTAAAATCAAAAAGTTCACCGGTGAGATAGGCTTTTATATCTTTGTTTTTATTATCCCTGTAGTAGTATTCGCCCATTTCATCTATTATGATATTGACTTCTTCTATTTTAGGTTCCTGAAGCTCCACGAAGTATCTGAGAAGACTTATAAATTCATCATACTCCCTCTCCACTATATAACCTTCCACAATTCTATTTAGAATATATGTGAAATCATTATTCAACTCTTTCATTCTGAAGGTTATAAAGCCATCTATATTAACCTCCCTGTTTTCCTTCATAAGTTTTTTTATTTTCTCAAGCATATGGCTTCTTCTGTTGTAGCAGCATATATTATTTTCCGTTATATGCCTTTCATTGCCTTTTAAAACGCAAAGACACTGATTTTCAAGCTCCTTCAATTCATCATATCTTAAAAAAAAGTAGGACTCACTCAGGATTGGTTCCATATAATTTCTAACGAACTCATCTGCAGCTACCTTATACAGTATATCTGCCAGATACAGGTCAGCCTTTTTAACCAGCCTGCTTTCCATGGAGTCATCACAAAATATTTTAACAAAATGTGTATTTCCCTCCATGGTTTCACAATAACCAATAACCTGGTTGTAGTCCTTATATAATTCCCTTAGACTGCCGATATCTCTCATTACACTGTCCCTCTCCTTTTCAAAGGCCAGAGTAGCTAGCAGCATAGACATCACTCCCTGAAATTTTATAAATATGCTATAATAAACAAAACAGATATTGCTGGATACTATTATATGTATAATGGCAAATACTATACATCAATATAATCTGACGAAGAGGATTAATTTATGGATAATATTTTTGTGGATTACAGGATTTCAAATGAGGAACTCTTTAATTTAAAAAAATTAAACATCAATGTAATAAAATGTCCCCGCTGTGAACTGGTTTATGACGGGATAAACGGACATCCAGATATACTTTTGCATATATTGGATCACAAAAATATAATGGTGCACAGGGATATGGATCAGAGCTTTACGGAATATCTTAGGCTTCTGGGCTATAATGTGGTGCTTTCCAGTAAAAGCCTTGGTTTAAAATACCCCCAGAATATAATTTTAAACGGGTTAAACCTTCCTGATTATTTCTTGCACAGCCTTAAATATACTGATGAAAACCTTCTAAAAATCATTGAAAACAAGAAAATAATAGATGTGAAGCAGGGGTATACGAAATGTTCAGCTGCGGTAATTAACGGAAATGCTATAATAACCAGCGACAAATCAATTTATACTGCCCTTATGGAAAGAGATGTGGATGTGCTTCTGCTGCCGCCAGGTGACATATTACTGCCCGGACTTGATTATGGCTTCATAGGAGGCTGCTGTGGTGCCATTGATGACAAGCATATGGCATTCTTTGGAGATTTAAACTTCTATTCCTATGGAAAAGCTGTACTGGATTTTTTAAAGAAATATGACCTGGAACCCGTCTATCTAAGGCATGGCAAGCTTATAGACCGGGGAAGCCTTCTTAAAGCATAAAAAGGCTGGAAATGAAGTGACCCCCAAAGTTAGATTTTCAGGTCTAGCTTTGCGGGATCATCTCAAAATTCAGTCTTTTTATTATTTATCTATATTCCCCGCCTTATCCAGTGGCCACAGTCTGAACACTGCCTTGCCTTCAATCTCATAACCAGGTATAAGGCCTATATCCCTGCTATCCATGCTGTTTTCCCTATTGTCCCCAAGTACAAAGTATTCTCCCTCAGGTATTAATATTGGAAAAGCCATGCTGTTAGGATAGGTCTGTCCTTTTACATAAGATTCCTTATAAAGCTTGCCGTTAATATACACACTGCCTTCCCTTATGTCTACAGTGTCCCCGGGTATTCCTATTACTCTTTTAACAAGCCTGTGGCTTTCATCATTATAAAAGCCTTCAATAAGCTCTTTTGCCTGAAGCACCAGCTTATTTTGACTGTGATTTTCCATTTTACGGTTTATTATTACTATATCTCCCCTTTGGGGCTGTGAATAGCAATATTTGATCTTGCTTTCAACCAGCCTCTGACCTTCATAAAGAGTGTTCTGCATTGAGCACTGCCTTACCTCCGCTGATGCAAATACATAGGTTCTCACAGAGATTGATATAATCAAGGCTCCAGCCACCGTTCCGGCCCACCTCAAGGATTCCTTCAATATGTTATTACAAGTCAGTGCATCCTTCAGTCTGAAATATGGAGAATTAACCTTTTTAAACTCCTTATTTATTGCTTCAATATCTCCAAAGGACTCCAGGGCTTTGTCTTCCGACTCACCAGCAGTATACCCGGCATCAGCAAACTGTTTTTTAAGCATATTCAGGTGATCATAAAGCTCTTCTTCCAATTCACTCCTTCGTGTCTTGTTCATATTTACATCTTTTAAAACTACACTGATGTAATCTCTGAATTTATCCATGGAAACACCTCCTGCCTGCATGTATTTATCAACCTGTTTATAAGATTCCAATCCTCAATTTTTTTCACAAGCTCGGTTCTCCCAAGTTCTGTTATACTGTAATATTTTCTTCTGCCTCCACCTTCAGAGCCTCCCCAGTAGGAACTCAAATACTTTTTTTGTTCAAGCCTTTGAAGGGCAGGATACAAAGTACCTTCACTCATTTTATACAAATTGCTGCTCTTATGCTGAAGATTCCTTACAATTTCAAAGCCATACATATCTCTCTTTGCTACCTGTGAAAGAAGCAGTATATCTATGCTGCCTTTCATCAATTCCTTATCCATATAATCATTCCTTTTCAATTACTTACTATTATTGTATTACTATGTACATCGTATTGCAAGGTATTGTAATAAAAAATTATATGCATAAAGCCTGCTTAAAAATACTTATAATATTAAAAGGAGTAGATTCCTACTCCTCAAAAATATGGGCTTAATGAATTATATCTATTGAATCATATTTCCATGCTGGTGAGCTGCAGTATTCATATTCTGCATATTGGCGCCACCCTGATTTTGCTGCTGCTGACCCTGCTGGCCCATCTGTTTCAGCTGCTGCTGCGCCTGATCTATTATCTGATTCATCTGAGAAAGTACCTGATGGGATACTATTTGCTGTTGTGCCTGACCTAAAGAATTCATAGCCTGTTGTATAGATTGCTGAAGCTGCTGCTGGGATTGCTGCTGTTGATTTTGTGCATCCTTTCTGAAGTTCTGTATCTGCTGTAAAAGTTGTGTAGCAGTCTGCTGGCTTTGGGGAGACTGCATCTGCATACCCTGTCCTTGATTTGTATTAACCATTGAATTTGATTTTATTTGATTCAATGAATTCCCCATGGCGTCAAGTTGATCCTTAAGATTGCTTAATTCTGAACTGAATTCAGTATCCATTTTTTTCTCCACATAGTTTTCCAATACTTTTTTATTTTTTTCATCCATACACATGACTCTCCTTTACTATTTAATAAGTTACATAAAATATCTTACCCTTAAGATGTCTTTTTATGCTTTGAATAAGTTCACTTATTTTACAAAGAAAGTAGTTATGTTATGATTATTATAAAATAATATAGTTGGTAAAATGTTACAGTATATAAGACCATATTAAGGAGAAAAGAGTCATGGATATTATTAAGGCACAAAAACAAGACCTATCAGTTATTCTTGATATAATTTTCAGATGTATAAGCTATATGGAAAGCCAAGGTATATACCAATGGAATAAATACTATCCCAATTCAGATATAATTGAAAATGATATTAGTAGTGAAAATTCTTACCTTTTAAAAGATAACGGAAAATATATAGCATTTGTTGCAATAAATGAGGAACAATCACCAGAATACAGAGAAATAAACTGGCTTTCTAATGAAAGAAAGGTATTAGTTATTCATAGATTATGTGTTCATCCTGAGTTTCAGGGGAAAGGTATTGCAAAAATAATATTAAAGTTTATCGAAGATTTTGCTGTTAAGAATAACTATTCCTGCATCAGATTAGATGCTTATAGCGGAAATAACAAAGCACTTAAACTATACAAGAACTTTGGTTATAACCAAGTAGGACAGTTATATTTTCCACAAAGAGAACTGCCCTTCTTTTGTTTTGAGAAAAATGTTTAAAATTTTATACACAACATTCCGAATTCCTCAATAAAAACAAAAAAATAAAAAGCCCCTTCAGAGCTCATCTACAAGCAGTTCATATGCATATAGCATACAACTGCTGTATTGAATTAAATCATAAATTTTTCTCAATTCTTCACACTTCCCCTCCTTAGCTTCAGAGTTTTTGATATCAAGTAGTCTGCATTCATAATTCATAATTTCTTCCTTATATACACATATAGATGTAGTTAAGTAATCTTTTAAACTCATCCCCATAATTATGCCTCCAGTATACCTTCTATATGCTAATTGTATACAACATTCCATATGTTTGCAATTTTTTTACATTTCTTCTTAAAATTTTCATGCAATTAATATTTTTTTATTGTTTGCTTGAGAACTTCAGAAAATGTTATTTGACCCCTTTTATCATTTTGTCCCCTTTGCTTATGATTCTCAATATTAATAAGTTCTCTTTGTGAATTGTATAGATTACATTTTGATGCTGGTTCTATTTTCATGTTATCACTCCCTTAAATATTTATACGTAATCAATTCAATTTTTAGGGAGTAAAAACCGCATTGAGCTACAGACTTTTTATTTAAACCGCTAACACTTATCTATAATGCGAAATCAAAGAGTAACTAACATCTTTAAGCTGATATTCATACTATATTACTACAGTAACTTTCAAAAGGAGGAGAAAAATGTTTACCAATATATTAAATTGGCTTATAGATCTATTAAAAGCCATATTTCATAGACATGAAAATAATGATTTAGCGCCAGGGCTTGATCCGAATGCCATTCCAAAGTTTGTAAATCAACTGGTTATACCACCTATATATCATCCAAATAAATGTAAGAGCGGTACTGAAACTTACCATCAATATAACATTGATATTAGTGAGTTTACTCAAGAGATATTAGGATTAAATGATTCTAATGGAAAACCATTAAAAACTAAAGTATGGGGTTATGGCGGGATTGTTGAAAAGCATCCTGTTACTGGTAAAAAACAATATTTTCGGAATTCTCCTGGAGCTACATTTGAAGCAATAAGAGGTATTCCAATTAAAGTTAAATGGGTTAATAGAATAAAGCGACGTCACTTGTTTCCAGTAGACCCAACTCTTCATTGGGCAGATCCAAATAACATGGGCATGCCTATGATGCCTGACTCTGGTTGGCCAAGTTATCCTCCAGCATTTCCTGATGCTCAACACCCTGTTCCCTTGGTTACTCATCTACACGGCGGTGAAGTTCCATCAAAGTATGATGGTAACCCGGAGGCTTGGTGGACCTATAATGGAAAGCGTGGAGATGCTTATAAATATGGAAAAAATCAATACACTTATCCTAATGAGCAAAATCAAACGACGCTTTGGTATCATGATCATGCACTGGGAATAACTCGTATTAATGTTTTGGCTGGACTCGCAGGTTTCTACCTCCTTCGTGACCGTAATGATTCAATTGAAGCAAAACTTCCTAAAGGTAAGTATGAGGTCCCAATAGTAATTCAAGACCGTTCTTTTAGAACTGATGGATCTTTCTTTTTTGACACGGTAGGAGTATTACCAGAAGTGCATCCTTACTGGAATCCAGAATTTTTTGGTAACACTATCATGGTAAATGGTAAGGTTTGGCCTAACTTTGAGGCTGAAAGACGTCAATATCGCTTCAGACTGCTTAATGGTTCCAATGCTCGATTCTATGATTTAAGGTTTGAAAATGGTACACCTGAAGGTAAACCTTTTATTCAAATAGGCAGTGATGGTGGATATCTTCCTCAACCTGTGATGCTTACAAGGCTTCTCATAGCACCAGGAGAAAGAGCTGATATATTAGTTGATTTTTCAGATGTTCATGCAGGAACAACAATATTACTTTCAAATAGCGCTAATGCTCCATTCCCTGATGGGGTTGAACCTGATGAAAATACGGGGAAAATTATGCAGTTCACAGTTAACGGCCAGCAACAAAATTCACCTCCAGCAAAATTGCCTGACATCCTTAATACCATACCACAATTTGTTCCAGTAAATAAGACCAGAGTATTGACTTTAACTGAGGTTATGGGTATGAGTGGTGGAGTTACTGCACCGATAGCAGTACTGCTTAACGGACAACGTTGGAGTGCAAATGTTTCTGAAATGCCGCAGGTAGGCACCATAGAGGAATGGCAAATTGTTAATCTGACTGGTGATACCCATCCTATACACTTGCATCTATTCCAGTTCCAGGTTGTTGGAAGGTATCAGCTTAATGCTGTGGATAGTTATGAAAAAAAATGGCTGGAAGTTAATAAATTAGGATTAACAGATGGTATGCTTCCTTTTAAAAATGATTGGAAGGTAGTAGAAGTTCCAATTGGAGATTATGTAGAAAATCAAACTGAACCTGAACTTAATGAAAAAGGCTGGAAAGATACTGTAAAAATGAACCCTGGCGAAGTGACTATTATCAGAATACGTGTGGCCCCTCAGAATGCAGATCCAAATGAAATACACCCTGGCAAAAATCTATATTCATTTAATCCTAGCGAACCACCTGGTTATGTATGGCATTGCCATATACTGGATCATGAAGATAACGAAATGATGAGGCCAATGAAAATAACTAAATAACCTAATTGAAAATCTGCCTAGTAAATGTTACTTTGGCAGATTTTCTTGTAAAATGAGAATTTAAAATTTATTTAATACTATTCTAAATGATAATGTATAAAATGTATAAATTATTAGAACATAGTTAAACTAAGAAAAAAAACAAAGGAGACCATAATGAAATCAAAAATGTGGCAGATAATTTCTAAAACAAATGTCTTTGGTATATTATTTTTTATATTATCAGCTTATTGTGCTATTCAGCTTTTAATTTTTATTGTGGATATTGATATTGCCCGTTATCCTCGCTCCCTTAAGCTTTAGTATTAAATGATTGGCCATGGACTACTAAGCGAACTCCGTACCTGGAATACTAAGTTTTCTTGTGGTTTTATGAACCTGTTTTTCATATATGCATATTATATTAATGTAGTTAAATATCCGGAGGTTTATTAATGTACAGAGATTTTGACTCTAACATGCTGCCCACTGAAGAATTTGATGCTGAGGTATGTCCAGCCACAGGAGATGAATGTCCATATAGGGATGATGATCTTGATATGTCAAGGCAACGACCAAGACGCAGACGTAGAAGACCATATTATTACTATCGTCCTTACCCATACTACTATCGACCATATTACTACTATCGTCCATACTATCCATATTACCCTTATCCGTACTTTATGGGGGAAAGTGATTAAACTCACTACTTAGCTAGAAGATAATTCTTCTAGCTTTAATTTTGTTCTGCTATTTAAATGTATCAATATATTTACTATCTGAATTTACCAGACCCATGATATATTACATTTCTGAGGAAATAAAAAAACTACTGCCAATATTTTTAATTAGGCAGTAGAAGAATTTAACTATTTATATTTGTAATCAACCTTCCGTTATTATAGGTGGCTTATTTTTTGTCTGGGGCACTATTTTGGGGTAAAATAAAAACCTTGAAAGCTAGTGTTTTCAAGGTGTCTATTATGGAGGCGCCACCCAGATTTGAACTGGGGGTAAAGGTTTTGCAGACCTCTGCCTTACCACTTGGCTATAGCGCCAAATTAATGGAGCGGAAGACGAGATTCGAACTCGCGACGTTCACCTTGGCAAGGTGACGCTCTACCACTGAGCCACTCCCGCTTATTAATGGTGGCCAATCCAGGAATCGAACCAGGGACACGAGGATTTTCAGTCCTCTGCTCTACCGACTGAGCTAACTGGCCATATTTGGCGACCTGGAAGGGACTCGAACCCTCGACCTCCGGCGTGACAGGCCAGCACTCTAACCAACTGAGCCACCAGGCCAAATAGTGGTGGGCACAACAGGGCTCGAACCTGTGACCCTCTGCTTGTAAGGCAGATGCTCTCCCAGCTGAGCTATGCGCCCACTATCTGTTTCTCTAAGACTTCGTTGTGTCCTTGAGACATTTATTATTATATAATCTAAAGGATACCTTGTCAACAGTTTTTTTAGATATTTTTTTACTTGCTCTGTTCAAGGAGCTTTCCAATGTCTTCATGGGAAAAGGTGTAGGTTTTATTGCAGAAATGGCACTGAATTTCTTCAGATTTACCTTCTTCATATATTTCTCCCAAATCCTTTTCGCCAATGCTGATGAATGCTTTCTCCACCTTTTCCCTTGTACAGTCGCATCTATACTCCGGGTGCATGCTTTCCAATATATTCAGCTGCATATCTTCAAAAATATATTCAATAATTTCTTCAATAGTTTTACCCTGGTTAATCATTTCTGTAATTGGAGGGATTTCCTGGAGCCTGTAGGTTAAAAGATCTGCTGCCATTTCATTTGCACCAGGCATCATCTGAATAATGAACCCACCTGCAGCTTTTATAGTTAGGTCAGTATCTACCAGTACACCCAGGCCTACCGCTGATGGAGTCTGCTCTGATACAGTAAAGTAATAGGCCAGGTCTTCTCCTATTTCACCGGTATATATGGGTACCTGCCCCACATATGGTTCTCTTAGCCCCATGTCTCTTATTAAAGTTAGGTTTCCGTTTAGTCCCACCAATCCGGCCACATCAAGTTTACCTTTTTCATTGGCTGGAAGATCAGCCTCAGGATGTGCAATATAGCCTTTAACATGAGCATCCGTATAAGAGGTTACTACAATTCCTCCTGCAGGTCCACCTCCCGAGATCTGCAGTGTTATAGTATCCTGGGATGCCTTCAGCATGCTCCCAAGGAGACAACCTGCAGTAAGCATCCTTCCAAATGCCGCTGACGCCGTAGGTGAACATTGGTGTATTTTCACCCCTTCATTTACCAGTTCAGTTGTAACTGCTCCAATTATCCTTATATCACCATTTAACGCAGTAGCTTTTATTAACTTATCCATTGCTTTCCTCCTTAATAACCACATAAACAATTCTTTCCGTATTTTCATTTACCTTTTCAAGCTCATAGCTGTCGAATTTATATAATATTCCCAGGCCTGATACATTAAGCATCCTTTCAATATCTGTTTCCTTATAGGCCCTCTCGCTATGTTCCTCATCAAATCTTCTGTAAAATTCTCCTTCTCTAACAAAGAAAGTGAGAAACATGTCCACTATTTCATTATTCAGAGAGTTTTCCCAAATATACGTTACATCCTCATCATCATAATTATATACATTATTGCCAAGAATCTCCGTTAACTTGTAATAGGAATTTATATCAAATATAAACAACCCGTTTTCCTTCAAATGAAGCCTTACATTATTAAAATAGTTCAAAAGATCTCTGTCTTTTAATAAGTAATTAGTAGAATCAAGGCAACATGTAATCAGGTCAAATTTTTTATTAAGATTAAGATCTTTGATGTTTTGGCATACATATTTTGCCTTAATACCCTTATCTCTTAATTTTATCTCCGCCTCTGACAGCATTTCCATGGACATATCTACCAGCCAGTTGCTGCTGAAGCTCTTGCAGAGCTGTTCCGCCATATTACCTGTACCGCAGGCAATGTCCAGGTAGCTGTCAAATTCAATATTTCTTTTGCTGCAGAGGCTTAAAATAAAATCAGCCCAGGATTTGTAGTCTATATCGCAGTTTATTAATCTGTCGTAAACCTTGGCAAAGTCCTTATAACAATCCATAATATACCTCATTAAAAATATTTTCATATTTATACTATAGATAATCCTTAATGAAGTCAATAAAATTATAGGTGGTCTCTTTGTATAATTTCATTTTTAGGAAGATTAAGTTCCTTCTTTCTTCTGGTCATTATTCCACCTATCCTGCCCGTTTCTTCTGAAGTAAGTGCGCTCCAGCCCTCCCGGCGGACTTTTTCGCTAAGTCCCAGTTCAGCCGCAATTTCATATTTCATGGCTTCCCTTATCCTTTCGCTTTCAGTTAGCTCTTTATTTGCCTTAATTTTCGCCTTAATTATTTTTTTTAGTGGAGTATTCCCCATAGTTTGTCACCCCGTTTAAATACTTTACTATTTATTATTTACCATTTACATGGTTTTATTCAAAACTGGCACAGCATAAAACCCTATAAACCAGCAAAAAGCTTTACAGGTGCTTGTCTGTTAAATTTATAATTATTAAAAAAACTATGTATTTTTGTGTATATCAGTTATATAATGATAGTAACGATTTTATAAAGGAGGAAAGATGAATGAATTATAACGTAGCAGTAGTAGGGGCTACCGGTATGGTTGGAAGAAAGTTTATTGAAGTATTAGAAGAAAGAAACTTTCCAATAGATACAATCTATTTTTTTGCATCCGGAAGGTCTGCCGGTACAGTACTGAAATTTAAAGGTCAAGATGTTACAGTGGAAGAACTTAAGGAAGATAATATAAAATCCAAAAAAATCCACTTTGCATTGTTTTCAGCGGGTGGAGATGTTAGTAAAAGCTTTGCTCCTGTGTTTGTAAAATACGGTGCTGTGGTAATTGATAACAGCAGTGCCTGGAGGATGGATCCTGAGGTTCCCCTGGTAGTGCCTGAGGTTAACCCTGAGGATATTAAATGGAACAAGGGAATCATAGCAAATCCAAACTGCTCAACTATCCAGGCGGTAGTTGTATTAAAACCGCTTTACGACAAATACGGTATAAAAAGGATAGTATATTCAACTTATCAGGCAGTGTCAGGAGCAGGCTTAAATGGATATAATGATCTTGTTGAGGGTTACAAGGGAGAAGCTCCTAAAAAATTCCCTTATCCTATAGCCGGAAATATACTTCCTCATATAGATGTATTCCTGGAAAACGGATACACAAAAGAGGAAATGAAAATGGTTAATGAAACCATTAAAATCCTTCATGATGATAAGCTTAAAATTACAGCAACCACTTGCAGAGTGCCTGTTTTCTATGGCCATAGCGAAAGTATCAATGTAGAGCTTGACCATGAATTTGAGTTGAAGGATATATTCGAATTGTATAAAAATGCAGATGGCATAATATTAAAGGATGATGTTGAAAACCTGGTTTATCCTATGCCAATTGATGCAGCTGGTCATGATGAAGTATATGTTGGAAGAATCCGCAGGGATTTCAGTGTGGACAACGGCATTAATCTTTGGGTAGTGGCAGATAATATAAGAAAAGGTGCTGCGTCTAATGCAGTGCAGATTGCAGAATGCATGATTGAAAAGTAATTTTAATCTAATATAAAATTTATAGGAAGAGGTGTTGGTATGAGTTTATTTAAAGGATCAGCTGTGGCTATTGTTACTCCATTTACTGAGGATGGTGTGGACTTCAAAAAACTTGAGGAATTACTCCAGTGGCACGTTGAGCAGGGTACTGATGCTATAGTTGTATGCGGAACTACCGGTGAAGCTTCCACTATGACTGAACAGGAAAGAAAAGACACAATAAAGCTTACCGTTGATGTAATCAACAAGAGAATACCTGTAATAGCAGGTACTGGAACAAATAACACCGCAGCCTCCATTAAAATGAGTCAGTGGGCTGAAAGCATTGGTGTAGACGGGTTATTGGTAATAACACCTTATTATAACAAAACTACACAGAAAGGCCTTGTAGAACACTTTAAAGCAATATCAAACAGTGTGAATACTCCTATAATTATTTACAATGTTCCAGGAAGAACCGGAATGAACATTACTGCAAAAACTTTAGCTAAGCTTTGTGATGATAAAAACATAGTTGCAGTAAAGGAAGCAAGCGGAAATATCAGCCAGATAGCTGAAATTAAGGCACTTTGTGGTGATAAGCTTGATATTTACTCAGGTAATGACGATCAGGTTATTCCTCTTATGGCTCTTGGCGGAATAGGCGTAATTTCCGTAACAGCCAATATTATTCCAAAAGATGTCAGGGATATGGCTCACCTGTTCCTGGATGGAAAATTAAAGGAAGCCCTTAAAATCCAGCTGGATACTCTGGCACTTACAAATGCTTTGTTTATAGAAACAAATCCTATTCCTGTAAAGACTGCCATGAATCTCATGGGAATGAAGGTTGGCAAGCTGCGACTTCCTCTTTGTGACATGACTGAGGCAAATCTTGAAGTATTAAAAACTGAAATGAAAAATTACGGATTACTCTAATTTGAATTGTAGTTTTGTCTTATGGCAAAACTACAAAATTTTATAGAAAATATTTTTGGAGGTTTTCTATGATAAGAATTTTATTAAGCGGATGCAATGGAAAAATGGGAAAAGTAATTTGCAATGCAATTTTAAATTTCCCAAATCTGGAGATAGGGGCCGGAATCGACAAAAATACTGAATATGGCAAATTTCCAGTTTACTGCTCACCGGATAAATGTGAAACAGAGGTAGATGTTATCCTGGATTTTTCAAGGCCGGATGCCCTGGACGGACTTCTTGCCCTGGCAAAGGATAAGAAGACTCCTGTGATATTCTGCACTACAGGATATAATGAGGAACAGCTGATGAAAATTAAAGAAGCTTCAGCAGAAATACCTGTTTTCAGATCTGCCAACATGTCTATTGGAATAAATGTTGTAAATAATGTGCTTAAGAATATCAGTGCCTTTCTTTATAACAATTATGATATAGAAATTATTGAGAAGCACCATAACCAAAAGGTGGATGCTCCAAGCGGAACAGCAATATTGCTGGCAGATACCATAAAGGGAGCAATACCTGAGGAAACCGAATATAACTTTGGCCGTCACGGTATGTCAAAGAGAAATCATAAGGAAATAGGCATCCATGCCATCAGAGGCGGAAATATTGTGGGTGATCATGAGGTTATTTTTGCTGGTGCAGGAGAGGTCATTGAGATTAAACACTCTGCAATCTCCAGGGAAGTTTTTGCCGTAGGAGCACTAAAGGCATGTGAATATATGTGTGGAAAGGCACCTGGACTTTACAACATGGATGACGTCATTAAAAATGCATAAATATAAGAGGCAGACCCAGGTCTGCCTTATATTTTTGAAATAAACTTTTCTATTCTTTTAACACATTCCATAAGCTGCTCCATGCTGTAGGCGTAGGATATCCTGATGTAACCTTCACCGCCTTTTCCAAAGGCAGTACCTGGAACAATGGCAACCCCAGCCTCTTTAAGAAGCCTTTCGCAAAAATCATCACTTTTCATATTGAACTTTTTTATGCCTGGAAACATATAGAATGCACCCTTTGGCATATACATATCAAAGCCCAGTCTTTTAAGCTCATTGTAGAGATAGTCCCTTCTTTTTATAAACTGGCTTCTCATATGCTCCACATCGCCCATACATTCCCTCAAGCCTTCACAGGCACCCCACTGTACAATGGAAGGAGCACAGGATACATTATATTGGTGGACCTTAATTATAGAATCCATATATCCCTGAACAGCGCACACAAATCCAAGCCTGAGGCCTGTCATGGAAAACATTTTTGAAAATCCGCTGACCAGCACAACCTTATCCCTAATATCCTCAAACTGGCATATTGAATGATATTCAGGTTCAAAGCACAGAGAACTGTAAATTTCATCACTGATAACAATGATGTCATTATCTTTTATAAACCTTTGAAGCCTTTTCTTGTCTTCCGCTCCCAAAACCGCTCCTGTTGGATTACTGGGGTAAGAAACTACCATAAGCTTTGGTTTTTCCGTTTTTAATAAACCTTCCAGTGCTACAAAGTCAATTGAAAAATCATCCTTTAAATTATAATTGACTATTTCTCCTCCTATGAGCTTTACACAGCTTTCATATGCAGGATATGCAGGTGTGGGGATCAGCACCTTTTCTCCAGGATTCAAAAGGGCGGCAAAAACATCCATCAGGCCTTCGCTGCCTCCTACTGTAATGCAAACCTCCTCCGGCTTAAAGCTGATATCAAACCCCTTGAGATAATTGCAGATTCCCTGTCTCAGCTCCGGAATTCCTGCATTTGAAGTATAGGTGGTTTTGTTTTCATTTATTGCGCTGATTATAGCTGCTTTGATTTTTTCAGGCACATCAAAATCTGGCTGACCAAGGGTTAGGGATATAGCATCCGGGTAATCTGACAGCTTGTTATAAAATTTTCTTATCCCTGATATTTCTATACTATTAACATTTTTTGAAACCTTATCTAAATAATCCAATTAAGATACCTCCCAGATATTTAATATACCTATTATATTATGCTGTTTTATTCAAATCAAATATAACTGTAAATACTGTTTCAAAATCATCGCTTTCTACTGAAATGGAGCCATGATTTTTTTCTACCAGCTCCCTGGTTATGAATAATCCATATCCATGATCTGAGTTCTTGTCTCCCTTTGTAGAAAATCCCTTCAAAAAGATACTTTTAATAATGTTTTCAGGTATCTTTTTCCCGTTATTGGCCACCTCTATTATGAACTTTTCTTCACTGACACAGGTATCAAAATATACATTTTTGCTGTATGCACTGTCATCAAAGGCCTGAAAGGCATTGTCCACCAGGTTGCTTATAATACTTATGAGGTCCTCGGACTTAATTTTCAAAGTGCTTAAAGGTTCCTCCACGTTAACACCGAAATTTATGCCATTTTTACCTGCATAATTGTTTTTTATTGATAAAAGGCCGTCTATGTAGTCATTGCCAGTATCCAGGTATTTAAAGGAGCCTTGAACAGACCCGATTATTCCTGCAACATATTCCTTTATTTTTTCAACGGTATTTGGCTTGTTTAATGTGCAAAGTGCCTGGATAACATTTATATGGTTTGCATAATCATGCTTTTCCTCTCTTATTATAGATATAATTTCCTCCATATTTTTAATTTGATATTCCTGTACCTGGTATTTGTTTTTAATACCAAGAAGCCTGTCTCTCTCTTGAAAATCTCTTATAGAAAGAATAAAAAAACCAATATACAGTACGAACAGCATTATATTGTAAAGAACCATATTTTTAACATCAAAATTACTTAAGGTTATTCCAAATGTAAACATCCCGAAAACCCCTATGGAAAAAATAAAATTGGAATATATAGAACTGCCCTTTTGAAATATTTTGAATCTCCTTAGTGATAAATCGAATCTGTAAAGCAAAATTATAATTCCAATCTGAAGCATCTTTGTGGCAGCTGTAAATATCATAAGGTGCTGCGGGTCTACTAAAAGCTGATCCATGCTGGTGCTGAATATCATCATTTCCATAACACCCACTGACATTTCAGTTATAAGAATGATTATCATAAATATAAAATATATAAGAGCTGCTGACCATACATTTATTCGTGTAACAAAAAGCAGCAGCAATATTGAAAAAACAATATTAAAGAGACTGTGGTAAAGCATGGATACATTTGTTGAGCTCCAATATATGAATGCGGTGAAAGCAGTACAGAAAATTAATGACTTTAATTTATTTTCTTTAAAAAAACTTTTATCATTCAAGAAAATCTGATAAATACTTAACAAAATTATTGCTTCAATTAGATCTATTAGTATTTCCGATGTGACTCCCATAATTTCTCCCCTTTATATTTTCATTTTTAGTAAATTTAACATAATATCCACATAATTATATAACATTTATCTACAATTAACAACAAAATGGGCCCTGACAACAGCTGCCAGGGCTTCATTTTTACAAAATGTATATTTTCTTTTATGAAATAGGATCTAAAATCAGTGTTTCATTAAAAATGTCAGTGAGATTAAGCTTATCTATCCTGTTTTTGATCTCATTTGCATTTGTTGAATAAAGGCCTAGCTCCTGCATTCTTTTGAAATATTCTGCTCCTGCAAAGGTATATCTGTTTCGCCTTCCTTTTTTTGTTTTAACCATTTCATTAGCATAGTAAATCAAATCGCCGATAGCAGTTGCCGCTGGGAGAATAAGAGGCTTCATCCCAAGAAAGCTTCTTACTGCATTATGCCCTGCCAGCGCCCCGGTAGCAATGGCCTCGGTATGTCCTACAAATAAGCCGCTTTTCTCACCAGCACAAAACATATTCTTAATGTTTTTTATTCTCATATCATTTGATCTTGGTGCCACCGAAAGATATCTTATGGAATTTCCTTTGCCCCCTGCATAGGGATCGATATATTTAACCTTCTCCAGTCCTTTTATTTTTCTCAGCTTGTCTAAAGGATAATAGGAGGTCATAAGTTTAACATGGCCTGTATCCAGCAGTACAATATTTTCTGCAAACTCCTTTAAGGCATATTGCTGACAAACCTTTGCCTTAAGTTTATCTATGTTCACATCCTCCTCAGGTACTTTAAGCACCATTACCCCCTTTTCCTCCAGTTCCCTTATCAAACTTTCCTCTATACTGTCCTTGCAGAGTTTGCAGGAGCCGCTGAATGCACCAAACAAATCGTCATCTCTTTCTCCCTGCAAATCGTCCACCCCCGCCCTGCTGCTTAGGCTAACCCTGGGGCCGAAAGCAGGACATCTAAGAACACACATGGAGCATCCGTTCCCATACTTGAGGCAATTGCCCATAGGACCCGTAGAACCAGTGGCTTCAATGAAAACATCTCCACTGATATAATTTCCCTCTGAGGTGTAAATCCCCTTTATTTCGTCATCGAGCATTTCAACATCAATTATCCTTGTTACCACATTTATCTTTACCCCAAGGTCCTGGAGACAGCTTCTGACCTCCGGTTCAATTTTATTCACATCATAGAGCCATGCATGTTTGTGTCCTGGAAAATCTATGTTCCTGTGCCTGGAGTTTTTATCAGTTATGCTTATAAGCTCTTCAGCTCCAAGGCAGATCAGTTCTTCAGCAGCGGTGTATCTTCCATTATTTCTCATTATTCCACCCACATTACCAAGCCCTAGCAGCATATCTGTTTTTTCATAAATTTCAACCTCTGCACCTGCTTTTCTTGCTGTTACAGCTGCACTGCAGCCAGCCCAGCCTCCGCCTATAATTATAACCTTCATATCAATCTTCTCCCCTTAAAAATATACTTTGGATCCAGCTGAACCTTGCATAGTCTTTTTACCTTGTGGCCTTCGTATCTTGTGCTGCAGGTGCCGCATACCCCTTCTCCGCAACACATTCTTGAATTATTGCAGCAGGAAAATTTAATATTCTGGTCTATAAAATTCAACAGCTGATGTATCAATATATCTGGTCCGTCGCAATGTATCAGGTTTATTTTCTCCCTTAATTTGATTTCCTTAAGCAAGTACTTGAACTCCTCAGTAAGGGCGCCCTGCCTGATCACCGTGCAGTGATGGACCTCCGCCTCATATTTATCCATATATTCTTTAGAAAAATCATTTCGAAAAGGCATGCTATCCAATAATACTATGATTTTATTCCCGTTTCCATATAATTTCTTCAAAACCGGTATTGCCGGAGCTATGCCTATCCCTCTGCATATCACAACAGAAGTTCCGTTAATAGCTGCTTCCAGATTTTTTTTCCCCAGTATTCCATTCCAAAAAGGACCTCTCAGGGTCATAATGTCACCCTTTTGCAGCAGGCACACATTCTTGGTCTTAATTCCCCTTTTCTCAATAGCAAATTTTATTTTACTATCCTCTGGGTCGGATTCCATAATTGATATTGGAGTATCATAATAGCAGTTTGTTTTAGGATCTCTGACAAAAACAAAACTTCCCGGTGCTGATATCCGTGCCGCAAGGCTTTTAGGAGCATTCAATGTAAATATATGCAGATTTTCCTCATGCATTTCTTTTTTAACTATTTTGCAGTTATAGGTTTCCCTTTCTCCTTTTGCCTGGCTGCCATTTAATTTATACTCCTGATATATGCATACACCTTTCCAGTTGGTGCAATCACAGAAGTTCTTCCCTGACAGCTGGGAGCATATTATGCAATCCCCTGATTCTGCAAGATGACAAGGACAATATTCACTGCCTGCGTCCATGCAGTCTTTGAACTCATAATCCATAGATTTACCTCATCCAATATTATACTATTAAATTATTTTCATCACTGTAATTTGTTACAATAAAAAAACAGCTTTGCCCCTTTTATTAATTCTGCATATTTATTATAATGTTATTATTAAAGTAAAACCTGAGGAGGAAAAATATGAGTTACAATTTAACAGATCCATATGAAATAGCAAGATATATTAAAGATGCAAAAAAATCCACTCCTGTTAAAGTGTATTTAGAGGGAGACTTAAGTAATTGTGATTTTGGAAATATAGAAAGCTATCACTGGGAAAACCTTTATATACTATTTGGAGAAGGCTCTGAAATTAAAGCCTTTATTGAAAAGAACAAGGAAAATATAAAGAAATACAGATTGGAAAATGATAGAAGAAATTCTGCCATTCCAATGCTGGATCTTCTGGATGTGGATGCAAGGATTGAGCCGGGTGCCATAATCAGAGATAAGGTAGTAATACATAAAAATGCAGTTATTATGATGGGTGCCGTAATAAATATCGGAGCTGAAATCGGTGAAGGTACCATGGTAGATATGAATGCAGTGGTTGGAGCAAGAGGCAAGCTTGGAAAAAGGGTGCATCTTGGTGCTGGAGCCGTGGTTGCAGGAGTATTGGAGCCACCAAGCAAGGAGCCTTGCGAAATAGGTGATGACGTTTTAATAGGAGCCAATGCTGTAATACTTGAAGGAGTTAAAATCGGTGCTGGTGCTGTAGTTGCCGCAGGAGCCGTGGTAGTTTCCGATGTACCTTCAGGAGTTGTAGTAGCAGGCACACCTGCAAAAATAGTTAAGGATGTAGATGATAAGACTAAGGACAAAACTAAATTGCTGGATGATCTTAGAAAATAGGAAACGGCTGCTTTGCAGCCGTTTGTTTTATTCCTCAGTCTTTTCCATCTTTGATATAGAAACTTCATAAGCAATTTTCTTTTTTACCTCTTCATCAGATATCTTCTTTTGATATTCTCTGCTTTGAAGCCTTCCCCAGACTTTGATATTATCTCCCACTGAAAGGTTCTGGCAGAACCTGGAATTCCTTCCCCAGGCTATAGCTGGTATGTAGTCAGATTTGTTATATGCCCTATTAACTGCCACCAGCATATCTGATATTTCCCTGCCAAAAGGGGTTGTCCTGTAAACTGGGGCTTTGCATATATACCCATTTAAGAATATCTGATTAGGATTTTTACTTCTCTCGATACATTTTTCAATATTTCTTGCAAATACAGTTAATATTAATCGATTACAGCCATCTACAAATTTATTGTAGGATCTTAGCTGACCATCTACAATTATTTCACTGTTGATTGACAAGTCCATTCCCTGGATAAGACGCTCTGAAACAGTAATAAAAAGCTTGTCCTTAGCATCGCTTAGCCTCTGAACATCCATATAAAATGTATAAAAACCTTCTCCATACATTTCATGACTGAATTCCAAAGGAGATTCCACAGTTCCTTCCAGATAAATCTTATTATTTTCCATTAAATTGTCCATACTTTCCCCTCTTTCCATTAGTATCTAAATTCTCTTTTATCCTATAGTTATTCAGTAATTCATGAAAATATACTTATATAATTACAAATTCTATACCAATACTTAATTCCTTCTAATAATACCATATTATTCAATTTTTTTCAAATTGTCTTCCATTGTTATCCAAATAATAATTTTCTTTATATATAAGATCTCCGGCTTTAACTAATTCATATCCCTGTTCTTTGTAATATTTCAGTACCTTGTTTAGATTTTCAGGTGTATATTTTGCATTATTATGGAAAAGTAATATGGAGCCCGGCTTTGTTTTTTTTAATACTCTGTTTAGTTCAACTTCTGCCCCCTGCTCCTTCCAGTCAATACTATCCACATCCCACTGTATGGGCAAATGGCCTGTAGCTTCTACAGTGCTGATTACCAAATTGTTGTAGGAGCCTGAAGGACATCTGAAAACCCTTGTTTGAAACCCTGTGAGATTATATATTTTTGCATCCGCTGCGGCAATTTCATTTACTATCCTTTCCTTGGAAACCTTGGTCAAATCGGGATGCATATCTGTATGGTTCCCTAATTCATGCCCCCTTGAATAAATCTGCTTTACTATCTCCGGATGGTCGTCAACCCACCTGCCTACTAAAAAAAATGTGGCTTTCACATTATACTTATCAAGGATGTCTAGAATTTCCAAAGTGTAATCCTCTCCCCAATTAACGTCAAAGGTTACAGCAATTTTCTTCTCCTTTCCATCTACTGAGTATATGGGAAGATATCTTTTTTCTGAAAAAGCCACCATATTACTATTCATAACGAGAGACCATGCCATAGAAATCAAAATTAAAAAAAGTGCAGTTATGATTTTATTAGAAGTTCTCAAAAATTTCCTCCGCAAAAAAACTCTATATAATTTATATAGTATCGGCACCTATAAATATTACAAAAAAGTATTTATATGATATAATATTTTATGTGATTATTCTGATTTGGAGGTCTATAATGTTTGAGGATACCTTGGAATTAGCAGAAAACAAGCTTCTTCTGCTGTATATTGTAAATAGAATAAAATTCCCGGTTTCAAATACCCAGATTACTGAGCTGGTGCTGGAAAACAACCTGATAAATTATTTTACCCTTCAGCAGTATATATCAGAATTACTTGCATCGGATTTTATTAAAAGCACAAGTGTGGGCGGCAGCAACAGGCTGGTAATTACCGAGAAGGGAGTTAAGGTTCTTGAGCTTTTTGGTGTAAGAATATCCCCAAGAAAGCTTGAGGTGGTTGAAACCTATATAAGCAGTCACCTTGAAAAAATCAAAAAAGAAGTAACTGTAACTGCAGATTACACCATAGAGCATAAGGATAACTTTATTGTAAACCTGAAGGCTATGGAGGGCGACTCCATATTAATTGATATAAAGCTTAACGTAGCATCAAATAAACAGGCCCGGGAATTGTGTACAAAATGGAAAAGCAGCTGTTCCGAGCTTTACAGTTCAATAATCAACCTTTTGACTGAAAACAGCTAAACTAAAATCATGCCTGTAGGCTCCTGCCCTATGGGTATTTTTCTTTTATACTCATTTTCATAATTAACCTTAATAAGCATGTTATTGTAGTTATCACCAATAAATAAGTTTTTCCCCTGTGATACTATACCTCTGGGCATTCCGCCGATAATAATTTTTTTCACTTCAATATAATTATTTATATCCACTATACTTACGGTACCTTCACCAAAGTTTGAAACATAAAGAAATTTTTCATCACAATACATATCTGTTGGAAAGCATCCCACAGCAATCCTGTGAATTATGCTTCTGGTTTTTAATGAAATTATGCTGATGCAGCCCTTATAATCAGATCCCATATTGCTTTCACAAACCAGCACAAACTTTCCGTCCAGGGTGAAGATAGCTTTTGTAGGGTAAGGACCAACTCTGATGTTTATTCTGCTTCTTTTATGAGATACATCTATAAGGGATATGCTGTCATTGTCCAGATTGGCTACCAAGAGCAATTTTCTATTTGCAGATATGCTATGGGGCTGGCTGCCACAGGGAATAACCTCCACAACATTCATGTTGCCAAGGTCAAGCACCACAACACTGTTTAAGTCACCGCAAATTACAAATGCTAACCTGTCCACTACTGTTACATCATTGCAATGCATGCCTATAAACTTATGGGATACACCAGAATTCCCTTCAATATTAACTATAGAAACAGTATTGCTGTAGCTGTTTGCTGTTATTATATAATTTTTATATTTGCATATACCGTGGGGCCCTATTCTTTTATCATCTGATCCCTTGAGATCAATCCTGCAAACCTCCTTAAACTGCTGCGGATCTATCTTTGATATACAATCCGCTGAAGTATCGCATACAAACAATAAGCTCATACTGCCACCTCCTCACAGATATAATATGATGGCTTTTGGTATTTGGATTATAAAATACTCAGAAATAATTTAAGGACCTGGATTAATTTCTTAATCCCAGGTCCTTATTATTTTTCTCATGTCGCCTATCATATAAAGTGAACCGCATACAAGTATAAGATCCTCTGGTTTGGCAAGTTCAAGAGCTCTTTTATAGGCCCCCCTGTAGTTGTCAAATGCTTCCGTATCCCCATTGTACCTTTTGATAACTTCATTAAGCTCATCAGCCCCTTCTGCCCTGGTGCTGTTAGGAGTAACAGCAATTACGCTTTCTGCCATGGGCACAATGGTGCTTATCATTTCCTCCACCTGCTTATCCCTAAGTATACCTATTATTAAAATTATCCGGCGGTAGCTGAAATATTTTTTCACGCTGTCTCTAAGTTCTCTAATACCATCAATATTATGAGCGCCGTCAATTACCACCAGGGGCTCCTTGCGAAGTATCTCCAGCCTTCCAATCCATTTCACCTTACTAAGGGCAGTGCTGATTTGTTCATCAGTAATTTTAAGTCCCAGTTCCATGAGCTTCTCTGCTGCAGTTACTGCTGTGGCGCAGTTAAGCAGCTGATATTTTCCAAGGAGAGAAAGCCTGATGGAGTATACCTTTTTTCCAGTATCCAGATCAAGTAGCTGACAACCGTCCTCCACCCCTTTAAATCTCGGGGAATCCATTTTTACTTTCACTAGTTCACAGTTAAGTTTACTGCATCTGTCTGAAATAACCTTTTCTGCATCAGTTTTTTGAGGATATGAAATCACAGGTACTGATTGTTTTATTATTCCTGCCTTTTCCCATGCAATTTCCTTAAGAGTGCTGCCCAATATTCCTGTGTGGTCCATACTGATTGATGTTATTACAGACAATATGGGTCTTATAACATTTGTGGAATCCAGCCTGCCGCCAAG
The DNA here is from genome assembly GCA_937927335.1 of uncultured Clostridium sp. Lineage (GTDB taxonomy): Bacteria > Bacillota > Clostridia > Clostridiales > Clostridiaceae > UBA699. The sequence continues at coordinate 22,983 of CALBDU010000004.1, read as the reverse complement.
CCCCACCTCCACCACAGCATAATCAACAGCCTTTCTGCTGAAGTACAGGAACATGGCACAGGTAATAATCTCAAATTCCGTTGGATGATCAAACCCAAGCTCTATGACCTTTTTAACTGCTTCCGATACTTCAGTTACCATATCTGCCAGGTCATCCTTTGGAATATTTAAATTGTTTACTTGAATTCTTTCTTCAAATTCCTCAAGGTATGGGGATGTATACATCCCCACCTTGTAGCCTGCTTCTATTAATATGCTGTTTATCATGGCTGATGTAGACCCCTTGCCATTGGTTCCCGCCACATGGATGCATTTTAGTGCTAAGTGGGGGTTACCTAGAAGCTCCAGTATTTTCTCTGTTCTCTCCAGGCCCAGGTTGCTGCCGAATTTCGCAGTATTTTCTATATAAGCCATAGCTGCTTCATATTTCATTAAACTACCTTCTTACTTAAATGCTTTAAGTCTGGAGATCACAGCCTCCAGCATTTCCTTGTATTTTTCGCCCTTCTGTCTTTCCTCTTCAACTACTGCCGCAGGAGCCTTGGAAACAAATTTTTCATTTGCCAGCTTGCTCTTTACTCTCTCTATTTCCCATTCAAGGTTTTCCTTTTCCTTATTAAGCCTCTCAATTTCCTTTTCTGCATCCACCAAATCCAGCATAGGAATAAACATTTCCGCTCCTCTTGAAACTACTGATACTATGTTTTCAGGGAGATCCTTCTTTTCATCAATAAATGAAACTTCACTGGCGGATGCAAGCTTCATGAAGTAAGCTTCTCCATCCATGAATGCCTCTTTGGCAGCTGCTTCTGTGACAAAAACCATAAGCTTTGCTTTTCTTGAAGGAGGTACATTCATTTCGGTTCTTACATTTCGGAGAGCCTTTATAGCCTCAATTATATATTCCATTTCCTTTTCTGCCTTTTCATTGGCTGCTGAAGCATCATATTCAGGCCATCTTGATACAGCTATGGATTCATATTCAGTTTCAAGATGCATGAATATTTCCTCGGTAATAAAAGGCATAAAGGGGTGTAAAAGCTGCAAGCTTTTGGAAAGAACACTGTATATTACGTTGAATACAACTCCCTTTGCTTCTTCATCGTCCCCATAAAGAGCAGGCTTTACCAGCTCAATATACCAGTCGCACAGTTCCCCCCATATAAAGTCGTAAATTTTTTGGGACGCTATTCCCAGCTCGAATTTTTCAATATTGTCTGTCATTTCCATAACTAATGTATTTACTCTGGAAAGTATCCACTGGTCTGCTGCGCTGTAGTTTTTGCAGTCCTTGTATTTGTCCATAAGCTCCCTGTCCAGATTCATCAGAACAAACCTTGATGCATTCCACATTTTGTTTGCAAAATTTCTTGCTGCCTCAACCCTTTCAGGATAGTAGCGGATATCATTGCCTGGAGCATTTCCGTTAATAAGGGCAAATCTTAGTGCGTCCGCTCCAAACTGCTCAATTACTTCAATTGGGTCTACTCCGTTACCCAGGGATTTTGACATTTTCCTGCCATCAGAATCCCTTACAATACCATGTACAAGTACATGCTCAAATGGTATATCATTCATGCAGTATAAACCTGAAAAAATCATTCTTGCTACCCAGAAGAAAATTATGTCGTAGCCTGTAACCAGAGTATTATTTGGATAGAAATATTTCAAATCCGGTGTTTCATCCGGCCAGCCTAAGGTTGAGAAAGGCCATAATGCTGAGCTGAACCAGGTGTCAAGTACATCATTATCCTGAATAAGATTTGTACTGCCACACTTTGGACATTTCTCTGCAGGTTCTACTGAAACTATAACCTCTCCGCAGTCCTTGCAGTACCAAACAGGTATTCTGTGACCCCACCACAGCTGTCTTGATATGCACCAGTCCTGGATATTTTCCATCCAGTTGAAATAGGTCTTGTCAAATCTTTCCGGTACAAATTTTATGTCCTTATTTCTAACTGCATCTATAGCAGGCTTTGCCAAGGGTTCCATCTTAACAAACCATTGCTTGGAGGTCATAGGTTCAATTACTACTCCGCACCTGTCATGGCAGCCCACGTTGTGTGTATGAGCTTCAACCTTTAAAAGCAGGCCCTGTTTCTCAAGGTCAGCAACCATCTGCTTTCTTGCTTCATATCTATCCAGGCCGTCATACTTGCAGCCTTTTAGATTGATGGTTCCATCTTCATTCATTATATTAGGCTCAGGAAGGTCATGTCTCTTTCCAACCTGGTAATCGTTAGGGTCATGAGCCGGTGTTATTTTAACGGCTCCTGTTCCAAATTCCATATCTACATATTCATCAGCAATTATGGGAATTTCCTTGTTAAGTAGTGGAAGAATTACTGTTTTTCCAATAAGGTTAGTATATCTTTCATCCTTTGGATTTACTGCTACTGCAGTATCTCCCAGCATTGTTTCAGGCCTGGTGGTGGCAATAGTGAGATATTCCTCACTTCCCTTTATAGGATATTTTATATGCCAGAAATGTCCTTCCTGCTCGTTGTATTCAATTTCTGCATCAGATATTGCTGTTTTGCATTTTGGACACCAGTTTATGATCCTATTTCCCTGATATATAAGTCCGTCCTCATACAGCTTAACAAAAACAGTCCTTACAGCTCTGTTTAATCTCTCATCCATAGTAAAGGCTTCTCTTGTAAAATCTACTGAGCAGCCCAGTTTTTTAACCTGCTGCCTGATGTTTTCCCTGTACTCGTCTGACCATTCCCAAACTTTTTCAAGAAAAGCGTCTCTGCCCATTTCCCTTTTCTTAAGACCCTTCTTAAGAAGCTCATTTTCCACCTTTACTTCTGTGGCTATGCTGGCATGGTCCTGGCCTGGAAGCCAGAGAGTGCTGTAGCCCTGCATTCTTTTAGTTCTTATGATAATATCCTGGATTGTGTCATCCAGCGCATGGCCAAGATGAAGCCTTCCAGTTATATTAGGTGGGGGAAGCACAATGGTGTAAGGGGTTTTATTTTCATCGATCTCAGGAGTGAAATAACCCTTCTCCTGCCACATACTATAAATTCTTTCTTCAAATTCCTTTGGATCATAATTTTTTTGGATGTTTTTTGAATCTTCCATAATAATTCCTCCTTTTAATAAAAAAATCCCCGTCCATAAAAGGACGAGGAACCGCGTTACCACCTTTTTTCCTGCAATAAAACAGGCTCTTAAAAATTTAACGGTAAAGACCACCGTCTCTGCCTACTAATGTTCAGCAGAGAAGCTCCAAAGCTACCTTCAGAAGTTTCAGTATGGAAAATCTTTCAGCAAATGAATTTCCTCTCTTGATACCTAGCCTTCCTACTCCTCTTTATCAAAGCTTATCATATTAATACTATTATATTATTTAAAAATCAACTGTCAAGTACTTTTTCACAAAATATATTGCTTCAGCATAATATGAATAGATAAAAAAATCTTAGGAGGGCTTATGAAAATAAAAAAACTTCCTTTAATTCTTGTTATTTTAGCATTTACCCTTTCACTGTTTTCCGGCTGCGGTAAAAGCACAGCCAATAACACTCTTAAAACAGTAAAGTTAAACGAGGTGGCAAGGTCCGTATTTTATGCTCCCATGTACGCAGCCATATCTCAAGGCTTTTTTAAGGATGAAGGCCTTAATATCGAACTTTCCACAGGTCAGGGTGCAGACAAAACCATGCAGGAGGTTATTAGCGGAAGTTCTGATATAGGCTTCAGCGGGCCTGAACAAGTAATATACATCTATAATCAGAACAGACAGGACTACCCTGTGCTCTTTGCTCAGCTCACTCAAACCGACGGATCATTTCTAGTTGGTAGGACTAAGGATAATAGCTTTACCTGGGAATCACTTAAGGGAAAATCCATAATAGGGGGAAGACCTGGAGGAGTACCTGAAATGGCTCTGGAATATGTACTTAGAAATCATGGTTTAACTCCTGGAAAGGATGTAAATCTAATAACGAATGTTGCTTATACTGCCACGGCAGGGGCTTTTAAGGCAGGCACCGGAGATTATGTAGCCCTGTTTGAACCCACAGGCAGCATGCTTGAAAAGGAAAAGGCCGGCTATATAGTTGCATCAGTAGGAAAATCTGCGGGTACAATACCCTATACCTGTTTCTATGCAACAAAATCCTATATGGAAAAAAATCCGGATGTTATTCAAAAATTCACAAATGCAATCTATAAGGGACAGATCTGGGTGCAGAAGCACAATGATGCTGAAACAGCTGCAGCCATCAAGCAGTTCTTCCCAGGCACTGATGAAGCCATCCTGACAAATGTGGTTAAAAACTACAGGGAAATAAATGCATATGCTATAGATCCAACCTTAAAGGAAGAAAACTTAAACAGACTTATGGATATAATTCAAAGCTATAAGAAGGAATTGATACCAACCAGACCTGCCTATTCAAAAATTGTAACCACTGATTATTCTCAAAAAGCTATGGATAGTATAAAATAGAGGGTTTGCACCCTCTATTTCTTATCTTCCATTGCTATCTTTGAGTTTATATTATATTTTTCGCCTTGTTCCTGAAGGGTTTTAAACGCCACTGACAGCATAAGCTTGATTCTGTTAAGCTGATTAACTTCGCTGGCACCGGGGTCATAATCTATTGCTGCAATATTGGTGCCCGGATAGACCCTTTTCAGTTCCTTTATCATTCCTTTTCCTGTGACATGATTTGGGAGGCAGGCAAAAGGCTGCATACATACAATATTTTTAACACCATTCTCTATAAGCTCCACCATTTCACCTGTCAAAAACCAGCCTTCCCCGGTCTGATTGCCCAGGGACACAATTTTTTCAGCACCTTTGGCAATTTTATATATGCTCTCAGGGGGATGGAACCTTTTGCTCCTTTTTAAAGCTTCCTTAAGGTGTTTTCTGTAAAGCTCCACAAAGCTGATAAATGAATTTTTAATAACCTTATCCATAAACCTGCCCGACAAATACTCATATTTGAAGTTTGCATCATAAGCACAGTAAAGAAAGAAATCCAGAAGGTCGGGCATAACCGCCTCTGCGCCTTCCTTTTCAATTATATCAACGATGTTGTTATTTGCAGTAGGATGAAATTTAACAAGTATCTCCCCTACAATTCCTACCTTAGGCTTTACTATATCGTTCAATTCTATATTGTCAAAGGATTCCACTATGCCGTCTATATTATTTCTGAAGGTTATCAGATTACCGTCCCTAACATTTGACCTGCACCTTTCCTGCCAGTTTTCATAAAGCAGGTTTGAAGAGCCCTTTATTTTTTCATAAGGTCTAACCTTATAGAGAACCCTCATGAACAGGTCTCCATATACTATTGCCATAAGGGCCTTATTCAATAGGGATGGAGTTATTTTAAACCCTGGATTTTTTTCCAGTCCTGCAAAGTTTGCAGATATTACTGGTATATTGTCCAAACCCGCTTCCTTAAGTGCTTTTCTCAGAAAGCCTATATAGTTTGTAGCCCTGCAGCCCCCGCCAGTCTGGGATATGATAACAGAGGTATTACTAAGGTCATACTTTCCTGATTTAAGGGCTTCCACCAACTGTCCAACCACTATTATGGAAGGATAGCAGGCATCATTATTTACATATTTCAAGCCTTCCTCTACTGCAGTTTTATCTACAGATGGCAGCACCTCCAGATTATAGCCTGAAGCTCTGAAGGCTTCCTGTACAAAACCAAAGTGTATAGGGGACATTTGAGGACACAATATTGTGTGGTTTTTCTTCATTGCTTTTGTAAAAACAACTCTGGCTTTTTCCTGTTTAACCTTGTGGGGAGTAAAATTTGAATTTTCCCTTTCTGTAATTGCTGCAATAAGGGAACGGATTCTTATTCTAACAGCCCCTAAATTACTTCCTTCATCTATTTTTAAAACAGTATATATCTTTTCATGGTTTCTTAAGATATCCTGCACCTGGTCCGTTGTAACAGCATCAAGCCCGCAGCCAAAGGAATTAAGCTGAATGAGCTCAAGTCTTTTCTGCTCTGCAACAAAGCTTGCTGCCGCGTAAAGTCTTGAATGATATACCCATTGATCCACAACTCTCAATGGCCTTTCAACTCTGCCCAAATGGGCCACGGAATCCTCTGTCAGTACGGCCATTCCATAAGATGTTATGATATCCGGTATGCCGTGGTTTATTTCCGGATCCAGATGATATGGTCTTCCAGCTAACACTATACCTTTTCTTCCGGTATTCTCAAGGTATTTCAAGACCTCCTCACCTTTATGCCTGATATCGTTCTTAACATTTTCATCCTCCAGGTATGCTTTTCTTACAGCCTCGGTAAGTTCCTGGTATGGTATGTCAAAGTCCTTCAATTCTTCTGAAAGCCTTTTAATAAGCCTGCTTTCATTGTCTATTGGCAAAAAGCAGTTCATGAACCTTATCTTGTCTCTTACAACATCCATATTGTTTTTAATAACTTCGGGATATGAGGTAACTATAGGACAATTGTAATTGTTGTTTGCCTCCCTCTGTTCTTTTTGCTCGTATGGAATGCATGGATAAAAAATAAATTCAATCCCCTGGTTTACCAGACTCATAATATGACCATGGGTCAGCTTAGCCGGATAGCAAACTGATTCTGATGGAATGGTCTCTAATCCTAATTCATAAACTGATTTTGAAGACCTTGGTGATATCTGAACCCTGAAGCCAAGCTCTGTAAACAGTGTAAACCAGAAAGGGTAATTTTCATAAATATTTAAGACCCTTGGTACCCCCACTGTCCCTCTTGCAGCTTCTTCCTTTTTCAAAGGTGTATAGTTAAAAATACGTTTATATTTATAATCAAACAAGTTAGGAATATTAAATTTGTTCTTTTCCTGTCCAATGCCTCTTTCACATCGATTTCCCGATACAAACTCCCTGCCGTCTGAAAAGTGGTTAATAGTAAGCAGGCAGTTATTAGCACATTTACCGCATCTTTTCATTGTAATTTCAGTGTCAAAGCTATCAAGCTCCCATGGTTTTAACAGCGTGGAGGAATAGTCTTTTTCAAACCTTTCCCTTGCAATAAGCGCCGCTCCAAAAGCCCCCATAATACCTGCAATATCAGGTCTTACAGCTTCTCTTTCTGACACAAGCTCAAAAGCCCTCAGTACCGAGTCGTTATAAAAGGTTCCACCCTGAACAATAATTTTATTTCCAAGCTCCTTGGGATCCCTTATTTTTATTACCTTGAAAAGGGCATTTTTTATAACTGAATATGCAAGTCCTGCAGAGATGTCACCCACCTCAGCTCCTTCCTTTTGCGCCTGCTTTACCCTGGAATTCATGAACACTGTACATCTGGAGCCCAGGTCCACAGGCCTCTTTGAAGCTGCAGCAGCTTTAGCAAAATCCTTCACACCCATATTCAGGGAGTGGGCAAAGGTTTCAATGAATGAACCACAGCCCGAGGAGCATGCTTCATTAAGCATTATACTGTCAATTACACCATCTTTTATTTTAAGGCATTTCATATCCTGGCCGCCTATATCCAAAATGAAATCCACGCCTGGCTGAAAAAAGTCTGCAGCCTTATAGTGGGCCACTGTTTCCACCTCGCCAATATCCACAGAAAGGGCAGCTTTTATCAATGCCTCTCCGTAGCCAGTAACAGCGGAATTTACAATATTTACACCCTCAGGAAGCTTTGCGTACAGATCCTTGATTATTGTAACTGCAGAAGTCAAGGGGCTGCCTTCATTGCTTCCATAATAAGAATAAAGCAGGTTCCCATGATCATCAATCAATGCGGCCTTGGTGGTTGTAGACCCTGCATCAATGCCTAGAAAGCTGTTTCCTCTGTAATCCTCAAGGCTTTTTCTGTTTACCTGAATATTATGTCTTTCCCTGAATTCGTCATATTCCCTGACGCTTTTAAACAGAGGCCTTAGAATTTGTACCTGTTCCTCTGTCTGGCTGCTAAGCTGAGGCAGCTTAGCAATCAGTTCCTCAAATAAAATTTCCTTTTCTTTTTTAGAGCCAATTGCAGCACCAAGGGCTACGAAAAGATTGGAGTTTTTAGGAAATATTACCTGCTTATCCGTCAATTTAAGAGTCTCTATAAATCTTTTCCTCAATTCAGAAAGGAAGTAAAGAGGTCCTCCTAAAAAAGCAACATTCCCTTTAATTGATTTTCCGCAGGCCAGGCCGCTGATAGTCTGGTTAACCACAGACTGAAATACAGAGGCAGCAATATCTTCCTTTGCAGCACCTTCATTCAAAAGGGGCTGTATATCAGTTTTTGCAAACACTCCGCATCTGGCTGCTATAGGATAAATAACTCTGTGGTTCTTGGCTAATTCATTTAATCCCTCAGCATCAGTCTGCAGCAGCGATGCCATTTGGTCTATAAAAGCACCTGTACCGCCTGCACAGGTTCCATTCATTCTTTGGTCAATTCCACCTTGGAAAAAGGTTATTTTTGCATCCTCTCCTCCAAGCTCAATGGCCACATCTGTGGACGGTATATATCTTTCCACAGTATTGGTACATGCAATTACTTCCTGAATGAAGGATACCCCCAGCCATTTTGAAACTGAAAGTCCTCCTGAGCCAGTTACCAGTACCGTTATATATTGATCTTTAAAACGATCATATGCTTCATTGATAACATCCACAATGGTACTTTTTATATCTGAAAAATGTCTTTGATAGGTACTGTATACTACGCAGTCATTATGGTCTGAGATAACTACCTTTACAGTAGTTGACCCAATATCCAAGCCCATGTGAAATAAATTTCTCATAAAAAATCACCTTACTATCTTTTTCTAAAAAGCTTTTGTAAAAAAATAACCATACTCATATAAATATATGGCTATTCATACCATTATATACTTTTACCGCAACAATGGGCACACCTCACCCATAATAATATTACTATACTTTCTTAAAATTGTCCATTTATAACTTTAACCAGGAATGGATACCTTTCATATAATAAAATAGATTGGAGATGATGTATTTGGATAAGGTTCTTGTAAATAATGTATGCATGAATTATCATACTACAGCCAGTTCTGTTGAAGCTCTCAAAAATGTAAGCTTTTCTGTCAGTGATGGAGAATTTTTAAGTATAGTAGGCCCTTCAGGATGTGGAAAGTCTACTCTTTTGAATATTATCTCAGGGCTTTCTGCTGCATCCTCAGGAGATGTTTATATTGACGGGGATAAGGTTACCTCCATATCCCTAAAGCTTGGGTATATGTTTCAGAGAGACCACCTGTTCAACTGGATCAATGTCTGGGATAACATAATGCTTGGAATAAAGATTCAACACAAGCCAAAAAAAGAATACGAAAAAAAAGTAGATGAACTCCTTTTAAATTATGGTCTTAAGGATTTCAAGCATCATTATCCAAATGAACTGTCAGGAGGTATGCGTCAAAAGGTTGCCCTTATAAGAACCCTGGCCTTGAATCCGGAGGTTCTGCTGCTGGATGAACCTTTTTCTGCGCTGGACTATCAGACAAGGTTAAATATCAGTGATGAAATCTATAACATAATAAAACGGGAGGAAAAAACAGTGATTATGGTGACTCATGATATTTCCGAAGCCATCGCCATGTCCGACAGAGTAATTGTACTTACCAAAAGGCCTGCAGAAATCAACGGCATATTTGATATTAGCTTCAGCAGCGATAAAGAAAGATCCCCCATAAAGTGTCGTGATGATTCAAGTTTCAGGATTTATTTCAATAATATCTGGAGGAAATTAAATTCATGATTGATATAAAAAAGGAGCATGAGGAATATTTAAGGAAAATTAAGAATAAAAATTTAAAAATAAGAGTTTTGAGACTTGTTATACTAGCAGCATTTTTTGCCCTTTGGGAAATTTCCGGAGACTTGGGATGGATTGATCCTTTTCTTACAAGCACTCCGTCAAGAATGTGGAAAAGCCTTATAGGCCTTTACTCTGAAGGAAATTTGTTTGCAAACATATGGATAACCTGTTTTGAGACCATAATAGGATTTATGCTAAGCACTGTACTTGGAACATTTATAGCAGTGATCCTCTGGTGGTCTGAATTCCTGGCCAGAGTCCTTGACCCGTATATCGTTGTTTTAAATGCACTTCCCAAAATAGCCTTAGCCCCAATAATTATTTTCTGGGTTGGAAATGGAATTGGAGCAATAATTTTAGTAACGCTTCTCATATCAATTATTGTGGCAATAATCACCGTTCTCAATGGTTTTAACGAGGTAGACGAGGATAAGGTTAAACTTCTGAAAACCTTTGGAGCTTCCAAGCTTCAAATATTAAACTATTTGATATTTCCTGCCAGTATACCCACATTGATATCAGCTTTGAAAATAAATGTGGGCCTTTCCTGGGTGGGGGTAATTATGGGTGAATTCCTGGTTGCAAAGGAAGGCCTGGGCTTCCTCATTGTGTATGGCGGGCAGGTATCCCAGCTGGATATGGTTATGGTCAGCATAATAATTTTAGCGGTACTGGCTTTTATTATGTATGAAGCTGTAGAAATTATTCAAAAAAGGGTTTGTATGAAAAATCATTAAGTGTCAATAATTATAAATAATTAATCTTAAGGAGGAAAAAATGGGCTACTTTCAGGAAGCAAACAACCTATATAATTCAAAAAACTATATAAATGCACTGGAGCTTTACAAAAAGGCAATTAATCAAAAAGACAATGAAGCATCCTCGCTGTATAATTCGGGAGTATGCTTCATTAAACTAAAGGACTATAATAATGCAGTTCAATGTCTGAATAAGGCTATCCTTATAAAGAAGGAAAGTAAATACTTTTTTAATCTTGGCTACTGCCATGCTGCCATGGGCGATTTTAAAAGAGCCCTAAGATGCTTTAACCAGTCCTGGAGCCTGAATCCAAAGGATGATGACTGCAGAAAGGCCATAAATATAATTTTAAATACCTATAAATAGACTATTATAGTGTCTTAAAGATATAGCCTTGTGCTTTTAGGTAGTCAATTATATTCTGAAGAGCCTGGGCGGTACTTTCCTTCTCTGGAGCATCATGCATCAGTATTACAAGGTGCTCTCCCTTGGCAGTTTCCTTCAGCCTTGCAAGGAGACCTTCAGGAGTATGGTGTCTGCCTTCCGCATCGCCATTTAAAGCGTTCCAGTCTATGAAGCTGTAGCCGGCTTTGCTTGCTGCATCCCTGAATGGGCCAAGCTTCTCCCCAAAGGAGCCTCCAGGAAATCTTATTATCCTGCTGCTATAGCTGCTGCCAAGTATATTTTTCAGAACCTGATCACACCTGTTTACATCTTCTACAAAGACTTCAGGACTTGCATAAACAGCCTTGTAGGTGTGGGAATAGGTATGATTGTATACCTTATTACCCTCTTTAGCTTCCCTTTTAATAAGCTCGCTATGCTTTTCAGCATTGCTGCCTATTACAAAAAATGAAGCATGTATATTGTTCTTTTTCAGTACGTCCAAAACCTCAGGAGTTACATTTTTTGACGGCCCGTCATCAAAAGTCAGGTAAGCAATCTTCTTTCCATCTTTTTTATATATGTTTAAAACTTCCATCTGTTCATTAACTTGTTGGTTTACCTCCTGACCGGCCTGATTTTCACGCTGGTTCATAGCCTCATCATTAGGTTTATTTTCGGCCACCACCACCGGTGGCTTGTACATGGAATAATAGTATGCAGCTGTTAAACCAACTGCCATTATCAAAGCTATGGAAATCACAGCTATTCTTTTATTTTTAAGTATTTCTATCAGTTTATTCATTATTTCCCCCCGGATGCTTACCACTCTCCAGCAGTCTGATCTGCCCTATGGTCAATTTGAAACCTTCTGCTGTCAAAATAATTTCCCGCTTTATAGAAAGTGGTATCTACGTTTATCCATCTATTTTCTTCTGTTATATATACCTGGTTCCAGGCATGACTTACCCATCCAACACCATTAAAGCCTTCTCCGGTAATTATTCTTACCTTTAAGCCGTTTGCTCTGCACATTGCAACATAAAGACAGGAATAATCAAAACAAATTCCCTTGTCTGTATTAAAGGCGGGGATTGCACCGGAGCTTATACTGAAATCATTATGAAGAACCTTTTCAGCCTTATCATAATCATAGGATATATTGCTGCCAATCCAGTTATATATTATTTTTGCCTTTCCATAGGATGAAGTTTCTTTATCTGTGAGCTTTAATGCAAATTCATCAATCTCCTTGTCAGATCTAACGCCCTCATTCAGTGTTACTCCGTTGTAGTATATTATTGTTCTATCTTTGCTTGTTTCACCGCTGTTAGTATCAGTATCCCTAATTACAATTTTAAAGGAGTCATTTATTATATTTGGCAGTTGTTTTGCAAAGGCAGAATTTGTAACTGGAATAATTACTTCCCTGCATATATATCTATAGGGCCTGGAAGATTTCAGATAGCCATCCAGCTTGCTGCTGGGAGCGGCAAGGGATAGAATATTCAAAACAAAGGCTGCAAAGATAACATAACAAATTCCTTTAGGAACTTGAAATGCAGCCCCAGCAAATCTTTTAAAAATATTTTTTCTTGTGAATAAAAACTTTTCGATTTTATCTATAATGGGATATAATGTTATGCCGCTGACCAAATCCAATATTAATACTGCTGCCTTATATATTAAAAAAATAGTTACAGGCATAATTATAGCATAGATAATAAGCCTGTTGCCCTCCACAGCTTTTAAAATCCCAACGGGCAGCATTTGATATATTGATTGATATATCCCCTTTCCATGTATTATAAATATTTTTTTAACCAGATATACCCCTATTAGCATAGCGGCTACGAAGGAGATATTTCTGTTTGTATCTTCGATATCCCCTTTCAATCCATTTGATGAAAATTTATATAGAAAACCACGGATTAAAGGATATACAAATAATAAAAAAAGCAGTAATGTAACAGGACTTATTGTTTGCATATCTATCACCACCAAATTAATCAGTAATCCTGGTTATCCCATTCCTCAAGTACTTTTTTTAATACTCTTTTGCATACATCATAGGAGTAACCCCTTCTCATAAGATAATCCCCTATTTTTTTATAAAGTTTCTTGTTATCACTTTCAGTCCTTACTAATATATTATACTTCTTACAGGCTAAATTTAAAGCTGTTTCTTCTTCCATTTTTTCATCTATAAGGCAAAGGCTGCTCTTTACAATATCCTCAGGTATACCCTTTCTATACAGTAAGGCTTTAATTTTATTTGTTCCTTCTGATTTAAGCCTTTGTCTTATATAGCTTCCAGTCAGTTTTTCATCATCCACAAAGCTGTATTCCTTTAAAAACTCCAGAGTTCTTAAAGAAGTATCCTCATCATAGCCTTTCTTCTTAAGCCTATCAAGCATTTCAGCTTCAGACTTCGGGCCTTTCTCAATAATTCTTAAGGCATAGTTCTTGCATTTAAGATAATTGTCCTCTTCCAAAAGAGCTCTGAGCTTTACGCCGTCTGCCTCGGCACCTTCACCTATATTATACTTTAAAAGAGTTTCCAGATGGCAGGACAGAGCATATTCATGGTCGATATATATATTAACCCTAAGACTGTTATTTTTTTGTGCTTCTATTTTGCTTATTTTACTCATTTTGTTTCTATCACCCGTTTTTTAATATATGGATCGTAGGATTATTAAACACCTCTACTGCTATTTTATAAATATCTTCCTTCTTTATGGCTTCCAGCTGCTCCATATCCCTAATAAACTGGAATATGTATTCATCCTCAATGAGCTGGTGTATTACATAATTTCCTATATCCGTCGCATCCTCCACAGTAAATGCCACTGCAGTATTCAATACCTTTTTCATAAGGGCTATGGTACTTTCATCTAAAACAATTTCTTCATTTTTAATACGTTCAATACATTGATTTATAACATCTATAGCCTGATCAATGTTTTCCTCTCCCACGGCAGTATAGATATACAATGTTTTTACCTTGCTGGTTAAATCCAGGTGAGTGTACACATCGTATGCAAGTCCCCGATTCTCCCTAAGCTCTCTGAATAATATTGAGTTTGAGCTTTCTCCGAATTTATGGTTAAGTACCTTTAATGCAAGCTCACCCTGCTTTGTTATATTATGGAATGTAAATAAATATATAATTGTACTCTGCTCAATATTCTTTTTATAAGTGACTTGTGTTACCGGTTTATTATTTTCTACAATAATCTTCTTTGGCTCAAAGGGCTTCATTTCCCATTTTTCAAAGTGCTCCCATACCAGATCCTTTACAAATTCATGTTCATAGGGGGACACAATGGAAATATAGCAGTTATTTGGCACATAGTTTTTATTGTAAAACTCGGCAAGCTCCTGCCTTTTAAAATTTTTCACCGTATCTTCGCTGCCTGTAGTTTCATATTTTAATGGGCTCTTATCATAGGCAGCCTCATTTATCTTTTTAAAGCTGAATTGTTCAAGGTCATCCCTGCTGCTTCTTATTTCCGATAATATAACTTCCTTCTCCTTAATTATCTCTTTTTCCGGAAAAGTTGAATGCTGCAGCATATCGGATAGTATGCTTATCATCCCCTCAATTTCACTGCAAAGGGCTGTGGCACTATATACCGTACAATTGTGGTCGGTGTATGCATTATATTCCCCACCAAGATTTTCAAGCTCATTATTGAGCTTTTCATTATCTCTTGTCTCAGTTCCCTTGAAAAGCATATGCTCTATGAAATGAGATATACCTTTTTCACTTTTCTCCTCGTAAATGGAACCAATCTTCACAGCCATATGTACGGCTGCTATACCTGTATCCTTTTTTATTGTTATAAGTTTTATGCCATTTGGCAATACTACATTATTATAATTAAACATCTGCTTCTCCTTGATTCAGTTACTGCACATTATATTATAGTTTATTTTCAAACAAATATAAAGCTTGTTTGGAAATATTATTTGACTTTGGCATATTATATATATTAAAATATATAAGATTATGGAGACAGTTCGTAACCATCCTGTCTATAAATAAAACTAGGGGGAATAATATGAATAATAACAGTAAAAAAATCAAACATCTTGTTTTGTCATCTTTTATTGCTGCCTTGTATGCAGTACTTACAATTGCGCTGGCACCTATCAGCTACGGTCAGATTCAGATAAGAATCGCGGAAGCCCTTACCATACTTCCATTTTTTTCTTACTTTCCAATAGCCGGACTTTTTATAGGATGTATAATAGCAAATCTTGCCGGAGGCTATGGTGTTATTGACATAGTACTGGGTTCAGCTGCTACACTTCTGGCTGGAATCTGTACTTATTATATAGGAAAAAGCAACATAGGTTTTAAAAAGCTCCTGGCTCCGCTGCCTCCTGTGTTAATAAATGCGCTGGCAGTTGGTGTCATATTAAAATATACGCTGAATCTTCCGTTTTTGGCATCCGCTCTCTGGGTAGGCATAGGTGAAGCACTATCCTGCTATGTTTTAGGTCTGCTGATGCTGTCTATGATTGAAAAAAACCCAAGATTGAAAAAATACTTTACTGAATAACAAGTTTATTTGCTAATTAATTCATACTATGGTATGATATTATAATCTGTCAAGAAATCAATATGATTTTATTATATAAAAAAAGAGGAATGTAAATGGAAAAAATTAAATTTAATGAACTTGGTTTTAAAAAGAAAATACTGGATGCCATCGATGCTATGGGCTTTGAAGAGCCCTCACAGATACAGGCGGAAGCAATACCTGAAGTACTTAACGGAAATGACTTAATAGGTCAGGCACAGACCGGTACTGGTAAAACCCTTGCTTTCGGAGCGCCAATTATAAACAATATGGATCCGGGCAAAAAAAATGTATCTGCCCTAATCCTGACCCCTACCAGAGAATTGGCTATACAAGTAAATGATGAGCTTGCACGTATAGCTAAATTCCAAAAAATCAGTCTGCTGCCGGTATATGGCGGCCAGCCAATCGACAGGCAGATCCGTTCCCTTAAAAAAGGAGTCGATATTGTTGTAGGCACTCCTGGAAGAATAATTGATCACATCAACAGGCGAACTCTGGATCTTTCCGATATAGATTTTTTAGTTCTTGATGAAGCGGATGAAATGCTCAACATGGGATTTATTGATGATATCGAAGAAATTATCAAAAATTCCAATGAAAACAGGCAAACCCTTTTATTCTCAGCTACAATGCCTGACCAGATAAAAAAGCTTTCCTCAAAATATATGAAGAAGGATTCTAAGCATATAATTATTGCTAAAAATACAGTAACTGTAGAAAAAATAAAGCAATATTATTATGAAATAAAGCACAAGGATAGATTTGAATCACTATGCAGGATATTAGATGTAGATGAACCATCCAGTGCCATTATCTTCTGCAAAACAAAAAGAGGTGTGGATGAGCTGGTGGAAGCAATGCAAAGCAGAGGCTACAATGTGGAAGGCATGCATGGCGATATGGGCCAGAACCAGAGGCTTAGCACCTTGAGAAAATTCAAGGAAAACAATCTGGATTTCCTTGTGGCCACAGATGTTGCTGCCCGTGGTATAGATGTGGAGGATATCTCCCATGTAATCAATTATGACCTGCCACAGGATATCGAATCCTACGTACACAGAATCGGAAGAACCGGCAGGGCCAATAAGGAAGGTATAGCATACTCTCTTGTTACTCCAAGAGAATATATGCTCTTAAAGCAGATTGAAAAATACACAAAAAGTAAAATAAAAAGAAAAGATATCCCAACAATTGATGAGATATTTGAGACAAAGTATAAAAGTATTATTAATTCAATCAGGGAAACTATTGAAAATGAAGACTACAAGGATTTTATCCCTTTAGCTACCGAGCTGGATGATGAATATAATCTGGTGGATGTGGCAGCAGCTCTTATTAAGATGAATTTCAGCAAGGAACTGAGCTTTGAATACAAGGAAAACCAGATAAGTTCCGATGAAAAGGTAAGACTTTTCCTGTCAATTGGAAGAATTGACAAAGTGGAACCAAAAAAACTTTTAAAACTTATATCTGAAAAAACTGATCTTGATGCAGGAGAAATAGGGGATATAGATATACTTAATAAATTCACATTTATCGATGTTCCTGAAAGATTTGTGGATACATTGATTAAGAAGTTAAGCGGAACAAGGTATAATGGCAGAAGACTTAATATCGAAGTTGCCAAGGGTAAATCAAAGTAATGGCAAAAACAGCATTCAAAGGCAGCACTCTGCTTAACCCGGTACCTGCTGTACTTGTTACATCTAAAAAGGATGATAATGTAAATGTATTTACCGCAGCCTGGGTGGGAACAGCATGTACTAAACCCCCTATAATTACAGTATCCATAAGGCCTGAAAGATTATCCTATGATTATATAAATTCAAGCAAAACTCTGGTCATCAATCTTCCTTCAAGGAAAATGGTTCGAGCAGTGGATTTTTGCGGAGTAAGATCCGGTCGGGATGTGGATAAAATAAAAACCTGTAATTTTACACTAGATAAAGGGATCACCGTGGATGTGCCTTCCATTAGAGAATGTCCAGTATCACTGGAATGCACAGTAAAAGATATAATTCCTTTAGGCAGTCACCACCTTTTCCTGGCAGAGGTACTTCAGGTAAACGTGGAAAACTTTTTAATACACCCGGATGGTAAAATACATCTGGAGAAAGCAGATTTAATGTGCTATTCACATGGGGAATATTTTTCAATAAACAATATACCTCTTGGAAAATTTGGATACTCAGTAAAGAGAAAAATTAAGGGCAGGAAATAATCCTGCCCTTTTTAACTGTACATACCCTTCTTCATATAATTTCAACTGTAATAAGTACGAAGAAATGGGCATAAATTAATTAAGGGGTATGTATATGAAGAAATTTTACAAGATTCTTGTAATACTAATTTTAATATTAATAATTGAGATTGCAATTATTTTAATGGAATACTATTCAATTAATAATAAGGAAGCTCCTAATTTCAACTCAAAAAGCAATGTTATAATATTGATTGATACCACATCAAATTACCTGTCACTATATCATGATGAGCAACTATATAAAACCTATCAGATAGCCAGCGGCAAGCCTTCCACCCCATCACCTACCGGCACCTGGAAGGTAGTGTCTAAGGATACCTGGGGAGAAGGCTTTGGTGGACATTGGATGGGCCTGAATGTTCCATGGGGTAAATATGGAATACATGGCACAAGACTTCCAAATTCCATAGGATGGAACTCCTCCAAGGGCTGTATCAGAATGAGGAATAATGATATAGCTGAGGTTTATAAGCTTACGCCCTACGGGAGTACAGTAATAATCTGGTCAGGTGACTATGGTAATTTTGGCGGCTACCTGAGAATATTAAAACCAGGAGCTATTGGTGCTGATGTATATCAGCTTCAAATGATTCTAAAAAACAAAGGCTATTATAAAGGTACTCCAAATGGCATCTATGGAGAATATTTTAAAGATGTAGTCCACAATTTTCAAAAGAAAAATGGCCTCCTTGTGTCTGATACCATTGGCTCTTCATTTTATTCTAAACTTGGAATTTTTTTAATGGATTAAAAAACTGCCAAATGGCAGTTTAATTATTTTTATTTTGTATCCATTCTTCTTTAAGCAATCCATATAAATATAGGTCATATCTCTTATTATCTCTGTGCACAAATTCACGGACTATGCCTTCCCTTGTAAAGCCAAGACTTTCATAAAGACCTATGGCATTCTTATTGTAGGCAATCACGCTAAGCTGGAGCCTGTGAAGGTTAAGCTCATAAAATGCAAACTCAACAGCCAGTGTCATAGCCTCCTTAGCAAGACCCCTGCCGCGGAATTTGTTGCTGCCTATACCAATATAAATTACTGCTGTGCCATTATTCCATAAAATGCTTTCATATCCGCAAACGCCTATAACTTCATTCCCAAAATTAATGGCAAAAAGATATTTATCATTTGAATTTCTAATATCATTAATGATTTTTGCAATCTGAGATTCTGATTTTGGAAATGAGGAAGTATAGTCGTAGCTCCTTAAAAAATTCATGTCATTATACCACTTTGTTAGGTATGGTATATCACAGTCTGAAAATGCAGTAAGCGCTACTTTATCACCTTTTAACAATTCTTTTGGTTCCATGCTTCTTCTCCTTAAATTAAGTTTACCATCTTATTTTAATATACATAGGTTGATTTTTCAAATTAATACTCCCCCCTGTTTAAAAGTATGACCTTAACTTCAGCATGAACCTTGATATCTGAGTTGCTTACAATTTCATCCCAATCTTTTTCCTTAAGCCTTCCATACTTTGCTGCACCAACCCTGCCAAGCTCCAGCAGGTCAGTTTTGTATTCCTTCTGCATTTTTTCCACAAAGCCCTGGCACCTTGTTTCCACCTCCTTATCCATATCTTTTCTAAATTCATCCAGAACCTTTGGGTCTTTCAGCAGGTCTTTATACAAGGTATTGCCTGTAACTACTCCACGGAGTCCAATATTTATTTCAAATTCATACCTTCCGGTTTTTTTATCCTTTTTGCATTTTACCTTTCTTTTAGATTCTGCTTCAAATCCAATACTTTCCTTGGAATTTTTAGTAATTGCAAGGGCTCCTCTCACATTATCCTCTTTCAGAAGATTAAGGGTCATGGCATCCTTAATATCAATTTTATCAATCATCTTATCCTTCTTAAATAATGCCATACCGTCTATTTGCAATTTTCCTTCTTTAATAGTCAGATATGGCAGGCATAAATTTCTCCCCTCAGCCTTAAGCCTTGTTACTACATCAATCTCATTATAATTATTAGAATAAAAGCTGTAGTACTGCATATTCTCAATTAGCCCCTCCAGGTACTCCCCGGGACTTAGCTCCGCCTGAGATTGAAATTCCATGATATCCTTTGCTTTGCCAGCACACACCATATCAATATGGTTATCATTTATAAGAGGATTACTGTATAGTACATTAGTGAGGTAGTTAATTCCATACCTGGCAGTAGCTTCGCTTATAATATTTGCCCTTTCTGTACCCAGCAGAAATATTTTATTGGATCTCCTTTGCCGGTCTATTCTGGTATCAGACAAGTTAATTCCTGTTCCTGTAAGGACTATTACACCGCTTTTTTGATATCCCTTATATTGATAGGCATTGATTGGAATGCTGAACTCCACATTTCCCCCTGAACAGCCTTCAATATCCCAGCCTATTGCATTTGGTGTATTTAGCTCTTCAATTGGTTTTACAATTTCCGTGTGAGAAAACAAGGCAATTATGATACATAAAATAATAAAACCTATAGTTATTTTTTGTTTACTTGTCACCAGTTTTTCCATTACTTATTACCTTCTTTGCATAGATAATCACTGCTATTGATAGTACAAACAAAATACTGTATAGAGTTATCCATGGCACCACCAGGGATCCTATTTTTCTTCTCATAGTTTCATTTCCTAACTTCATAGCCAAAAATATCATTATTGGATACAACATAACATTAATAATCTTAAAATCCACCTTTGTTACATTACTTATTATCAACCCGGCAAAATAATATTCATTTGAGATGGTTTTAAATATTATCAGGCTCCACAGATAAGTGAATACAAATCTGAAATTAGTGACTAATGGTATCTTTACACTGTCTGTAACAGAAGTGAATGCCCAAAGATTCTTATCAACAATGTCGGGGCCAAGATAATATATAGTTATAAAAGTCATCCATGTATAAATCAATGCAGTTACACCGATAGCCTTTAAAACTGAATTCTTTAATTTATTTTTATCCCTTATGAAGCCAGGCACCAGAAGCAGTGCCTCACTGGTGGCATAAGCAAACATTGTATCCTTTCCGCCAGCTATAATATTATTTATCCCTGAGCCAAACACGGGAGAAACATTAAGGAAACTTCCATCCTTTAAAGCGTTAATTGTAAAAACTAATATAAATATAGTTAAAAAAAACATCATTTCATTAACACGTGCTAAAGTCTTCAAGCCTTTTCCGGATGTGTAGGCAACTATTAGAAATACAAAAATCAAAACATTTAATGGAGTAAGGAAGGATACCATGTAGAGCCGAAGTAAATTGGAAAAGCCCTGTGCCACTGACGCAGAATAAAATATAAATTGTACAGCAAAAAGTACATTAAGGATATTTCCAAATATTCTGCCGTAAAGCTTCCTGCTGATATCAAGAATGCTGGTGTTTTGAAAGTTATTTATAATATATACACTGAGAAGCATTATTACCAATGGATAAACTGCCCCTAAGGCAGCAGACATCCAGCCATCCTGCCTTGATGTGGCCATTACATCATTGGGAAGAATTAATGCTCCCATTCCCACCATAAGCCCTACTATGAGGCAGGTAATCTCTGAGGGTGATAATAATTCATATTCCTTTTTATTCATCCTTGTTACCTCTAAATATCTTCCTGAAATCAGTCTGCCTGTTATTGTTGTTGTTAGGAATGGCTTCAGGCCTTTTATTCATCTTCCATAATGGCGCCCTGACCAAAGTATCCTTTAGATCCCCTTTATGCAGTGATAAGTACGGCACCCCCAGACTTTTAAGGGAGCAAAGGTGAACAGTAATAAAAAAGCAGCCCGCACCCAAGCCCAGAAATCCATAAAAATTAGTTATAACCAGCATGGGAAACCTTATAAACCTTATAGCTAGAGCCATATCGTAATTAGGTATTAAAAACGTGGCAACCGTAACAACACCAACCAGCAGCAGCGTTGAGGGGCTCACGATTCTGGCTTTTAAGGCAGCATCGCCAATTATTATTCCTCCCACCACACTAAGAGTCTGGCCGATCTTGGAAGGAAGCCTTAATCCGCCTTCCCTTAAAAATTCAACAATTACCTCCATGACTATTATTTCCATAAAGGGATCTAATGCAATACCTACCCTGGATTCCACAATTGGCACTATAAATTTGATTGGTATAAGCTCTCCGTTGAAATTAACCAGGGTCAGGTAAATTGACGGGAATGTTATAATTATGATTAAAGTCAGCATCCTTAATATTCTTACAAAATTTGCTATGATAGTTCTTTGGGAATAATCCTCCACTGCCTGAAAAAATTCCATAAAAACAGTAGGCACTGTAAAAACTGCAGGTGTTCCCTCTAGTATCAGGGCAATTCTGCCCTCAGCTATATGACTTTGTATGACATCTGGCCTTTCCGAGGTAAAGGTTTGTGGAAATATGGAATAGGGACTTCCCTCAATATATTGCTGAACCATTCCTGTTAGTGGAATATTATCAGTATCTATAACCTTAAGCCTGTTTTTCAGCTCTTCCAGAACATCCTTATCAGCTATATCGTCTATATAAACAAGGGCAGCATCAGACTGGCTTCTTTTTCCCAAAGTCATGGTTTCTACCACCAGGTTCTTGTCCTTTAATCTTCTTCTTAGAATAGTTATATTTGTTTCAAGCTTTTCAACAAACCCCTCCCTGGTGCCTCTAACTGCTACTTCGTTTACCGGCTCGGATATGGATCTGAATTCTCCACCCGAGGTATCCACTATAATTATGCCGGCGTGGTTATTTATAAGCACTGCTGTTTTTCCGCGCTTCACTTCATTAACCACCATGTTCAAGTCAGTTTCCACCATTGTATTGCTGGAGGTTATATATTTTTTTGTAAGGTATTCCGGAAGATCATGCTTAGAAGCAAAATTCTCCCTGGCATGAAGCATCAGTGGAGTCAGCAAATCTCTGTCAATAAAATCTTTATTTACCATGCCATTCACATAAATAATGGCACATTCTGTTTCAGCAGTTTTTCCTATAAGAAAGTATTTAACCACCACTGGGCTTTTTTCACCTATATTGGTTTTTATCGCATTAACATTGTTTTTCAAATCCATGATATCATCCCTTAAAGCAATTTATATTAGTTTCTTCACAGCCCCGGATAATATTCAAAAAATTTTAAAGGGGCTGTTGCAAAACTAAGTAATTAGTTTTGCAATGGCCCTTTTTAACTGCATG
>CALBDU010000003.1 GCA_937927335.1 uncultured Clostridium sp. | reverse complement strand
AGGGCTACGCCCGGAAAAGCAAAACCTCCGGCTAGGCCGGAGGATATTTATTTTTGCAAAAAAAAATTCAATTATAGCCATTAAATGAAATTTAGCAATTGACAAATGCATGAAACTTGAATAAAATAATGTAAAAAGAAACGCAAAATTTAATTTTAAGCTCATATATACCTTGAATTTGGCAGGGAGTTTCTACCGAAAACCATAAATTTTCGACTATGAGTGAGATTTTTATGTATCAGCATACCAATTTCACTGTTCAATGAAAAGGTATGTTTTTTTATTTAAGTTTTAAGGAGTGGTTAAAGTGGCAAATATAGTTAAACAAGGCTACACTTTTGATGATGTATTACTAGTTCCGAATAAATCGGATACTTTGCCTAAAGAAGCAATTCTGGGCACAAGACTTACAAAGACAATAAAACTCAATATCCCTTTGATTAGTGCGGGAATGGATACAGTTACGGAGTCCAAAATGGCTATAGCCATTGCAAGGGAAGGCGGCATTGGAATTATACACAAAAACATGACCATAGAGCAGCAGGCGATAGAGGTGGACAGGGTAAAAAGACAGGAAAACGGCGTAATAACAGATCCATTTTTTTTATCTCCGGACAATACAATACAGGAAGCTATGAAACTTATGAGCAAATACAGAATTTCGGGGGTTCCCATAACAATTAAAGGGAAGCTTGTAGGAATTATTACAAACAGGGATATAGTTTTTGAAACGAATTTTTCAAAAAAAATATCTGAAGTAATGACGAAGGACAATCTTATCACAGCCCCTGAAAACACAACCATAGAACAAGCCAAGGAGATTTTGAGAAAAGGAAAAATTGAAAAACTCCCTTTGGTGGATGCTGACAATAATTTAAGAGGTCTTATTACGATAAAGGATATTGAAAAGGTAAAACAATATCCAAATAGCGCCAAGGATGTAAAGGGCAGATTGCTTTGCGGGGCTGCTGTGGGGGTTACTGCGGACATGATGGACAGAGTGGAGGCGCTGAATAAGGCACAGGTTGACGTAATAACATTGGATACTGCCCACGGACATTCAAAAGGAGTAATGGATGCAGTAAAGAAAATAAAGGCAAAATATCCGAATTTGCAAATAATTGCAGGAAATGTTGCAACAGCAGAAGCGGTTAAAGATCTTATTCTTGCAGGAGCTGATTGCATCAAGGTTGGAATTGGACCTGGGTCCATATGTACCACAAGAGTTGTAGCTGGTGTTGGAGTGCCGCAGTTCACTGCTGTGTTCGATTGTGCCCTGGAGGCAAGAAAACATAACATTCCAATTATAGCTGACGGAGGTATAAAGTATTCAGGGGATATAGTAAAAGCCTTGGCTGCTGGTGCCAGTGTGGTAATGATGGGTTCATTATTTGCTGGTTGTGATGAAGCTCCCGGCGAAACTGAAATTTATCAGGGAAGAAGCTATAAAGTATACAGAGGAATGGGATCGCTGGCAGCAATGGCCTGCGGAAGCAAGGACAGATATTTCCAGGAGGATAATAAAAAGCTTGTACCAGAAGGTGTTGAAGGAAGGGTGCCTTTTAAGGGATATGTATCAGAAACCATTTACCAGATGGTTGGGGGTATCCGTTCGGGAATGGGATACCTGGGAGCTAAAACCCTTGATGAATTATATGAAAACGCAAATTTTGTTATACAAACCTCTGCTGGTTTAAAGGAAAGTCATCCCCATGACATTTCAATTACTAAGGAAGCTCCAAATTACAGCTTGAATCAGCAGTAAAATACTGATATATTTTAAGTAATAAAATTTTCTAGGAGGATATTATGGAAAGAGAATTAGTCCTTGTTGTTGATTTTGGCGGCCAATATAACCAGCTTATAGCAAGAAGAGTAAGGGAACACAATGTTTATTGTGAAATAATTCCTTACACATATAGTATAGAAAAGATCAAAGAAAAGAATCCAAAGGGAATTATTTTCACCGGAGGACCAAACAGTGTATACGGAGAAGGTGCCCCAAGAATTGATAAAGATATTTTCGACCTTGGTGTTCCTGTGCTTGGTATATGCTATGGCGAACAGCTGATAGCCTATACATTGGGTGGTAAGGTGTTAAGCCCTGACATACGTGAATATGGTAAAACAGATATAGAGCTTTCAAAAGAGTGCAAACTTTTTGAAGGTATCGATGAAAAAGAAACCTGCTGGATGAGCCATACTGATTTTGTTGCAGAAGCACCAGAGGGCTTTGAAATATTCGGTACCACTAAACAATGTCCTGTTGCTGTTATGGCAAATGTGGAAAAAAGAATTTACGGAGTGCAGTTTCACCCTGAGGTTAATCACACCCCTTTTGGAAAGAAGATGCTTTCAAATTTCTTGTTTAACATATGCGGCTTAAAGGGTGACTGGTCCATGGCATCCTTTGCTCAGGAAAAGATAAAGGAAATAAGGACACTTGTAGGAGATAAAAAGGTTATTTGTGCCATGTCTGGCGGTGTTGATTCCTCTGTTGCAGCTGTATTGGTACATAAAGCCATCGGCAAACAGCTTACCTGCATATTTGTAGATCACGGCCTTCTCAGGAAGAATGAAGGAGACCAGGTTGAAAGAGTATTTAAAGGCGAGTTTGATATGAATCTTATAAGAGTAGATGCTTCTGAGAGATTTTTAGGAAAGTTGAAAGGCATCAGTGATCCGGAAAGGAAAAGGAAGATAATCGGAGAAGAGTTTATAAGGGTATTTGAAGAAGAGGCCAATAAGCTTGGAGACATAGCATACCTGGTTCAGGGTACTATATATCCGGATGTAGTGGAAAGCGGTACTAATACATCCGCCACTATCAAGAGCCATCACAATGTTGGAGGCCTTCCTGAGGATATGGAATTTAAGCTCATCGAGCCTTTAAGAGAACTGTTCAAGGATGAAGTAAGGGAAGTTGGAGAAGAGCTTGGAATTCCCCATAATATAGTATGGAGACAGCCATTCCCTGGTCCAGGACTTGCAATTAGAGTACTTGGTGAAATAACACCTGAAAAACTATTTATTACAAGGGAAGCTGATGCAATTTTCAGAGAAGAGGTTGCAAATGCAGGACTTGAAGGAGAAATATGGCAGTATTTTGCATGTTTGCCTAATATCCAGTCAGTAGGAGTAATGGGAGACGAAAGAACCTACTGTCATACAGTAGCATTAAGGGCAGTAACCTCCTCAGATGGTATGACCTCAGACTGGGCAAGAATACCATATGAGGTTCTTGACAAGGTATCAAGAAGAATAGTTAATGAAGTTAAGGGTGTAAACAGAATTGTTTATGATGTTACCAGCAAACCCCCAGCCACAATTGAGTGGGAGTAAAATAAGTGCTATATAACTAGTTTAAAAGCAGGAGTGTTTAAAGCTCTTGCTTTTTTGCAGTATTTACTTAATAAAGCCATATATAACTATTATTTTTCAGCTAAAAGTTATATGGTTGATTTTGTTAAAATTAATTTTTATAATATAATGTATTTATCCTGTAAAATGTGCTAAAATAACTAATATTGAATGAATTGTATATTTTTGGGAGGTTACGTATTGGAGGATAAATTAAATCTTGAAATTTCAACTATTGATATGTTTCTTGGCAAGGATGAAATTTATAAAATGCAGCCTGTTGTTAATTCTGCACATAACCTGCTGAAAAATAAAAATGGCAAGGGTAGTGAATTTTTAGGCTGGCTTGACCTGCCTCTTAAAAACAATCTAAATGAGCTTGAAAAAATAAAAGCGGCATCAGAAAAAATACGGAACAGCTGCGATGTATTTGTGGTAATTGGTGTAGGAGGCTCTTACCTTGGCGCCAGGTCCGCAATTGAAATGCTTTCCCATAACTTTTATAACCTTGTTCCTGATAGAACAAATAATAATCCTGTGATTCTTTTTGCAGGTAACAATATAAGCTCCGTTTACCTTAGGGAACTGGTGGAAGTGGTTAAGGATAAAGATATCTGTATTAATGTAATTTCCAAATCAGGAACTACTACAGAACCAGCCATTGCCTTCAGGGTGTTAAAGGAGCTGCTCCAAAACAAATACGGCAAGGAAGGTGCAAGGGAGAGAATATTCGCAACTACAGATAAGTCAAAAGGTGCGCTTAAGGCTATAGCTGATGAAGACGGATATGATACCTTTGTAATACCTGATGATATCGGGGGAAGATATTCTGTGCTTACTCCGGTGGGACTTCTTCCAATAGCCTGCAGGGGATTGGACATAGATAGTATATTGGCAGGAGCCAGGGCTGCGGCGTTAGATATGCAAAGTCCTGAATTGGATAAAAATAACGCGTACAAATATGCAGCAATCAGGAATATTCTTTATAATAAAGGGAAGAGTATTGAGCTTCTGGCTAATTTTGAACCTTCAATGCACTATTTTGGAGAATGGTTTAAACAGTTGTTTGGAGAAAGCGAAGGAAAGGATGGAAAAGGGATATTTCCTGCTGCTGTAGACTTTTCAACAGATCTTCATTCTATGGGGCAATACATCCAGGATGGCAGAAGGATAATCTTCGAAACCTTCATTAATATAGAAAAAGCAAAAAAAGACATTATATTAAATGCTGACAGCAAAGATCTTGACGGGCTTAATTTAATAGCTGGCAGATCTTTGGATTACGTAAGAAAACAGGCCTATATGGGCACTGTTGCTGCCCATAGGGAAGGGAATGTGCCTGTAATATCAATAAATATTCCTGAAATTTCAGAGTATCATTATGGATATATGGTTTACTTTTTCGAACTTGCCTGTGCAATGAGCGGATACCTTATGGATGTTAATCCTTTTGATCAGCCTGGAGTAGAAATGTATAAAAAAAATATGTTAGGGTTGATAAACTCCGCTTGCAGAGAGGATAAGGACAAAATGTGATGAGAATAATAGTGGATGGGGACGCTTGTCCTGGAAAAGATATAATTGAAAATGCTGCAAAGAAATATAATCTGGAAGTAATAATCTATTGCGATATAAACCATGTGATAGGCAGCAGCTATAGTAAAGTTGTTTATATGGACAGCGGATTTCAAAGCGTGGATATTGCCGTTGCCAATGAAACCTTGCCGGGTGATATAGTAGTAACCCAGGATTATGGCGTAGCTGCTATGTGTCTTGGTAAAAAAGCCTTTGCCATAAGCCCTAAAGGAAATATCTACAACAACGAAAATATTGATAGACTGCTTTTTGAAAGGCATCTTTCGGCCAAGATAAGAAGGGGAGGCGGAAAAACCGCCAGCCACAAAAAAAGAGATACCGGGGACGATGAAAGGCTTTATAACAATCTGATTAAATTAATTAATGAGGGTGCGAGGATTAATCCTCCACATCCTTAAGGTCTACACTGTTTTGTGGACCTTCCGGGAAAAGAAGTCCGTTGTTGGTCCGTTCGATAATTGGAAAATCATACTCTCTGCTGATGAGCAGGTCGTTATTTAAATAAGGATAATCACCATTGTATCTGTCAACTTTATTCTTCATAATATCACACTCCTTTAGGTTATTTTTACCCGGATTTTTAATTTTATAAAAAATAATTGTACTTATACTTTTGTATATTATAAAATGAAATAGAACTAATATTCTTTAGGCAGGGGATGGATACTTTGAATGAATTTAACATAAAATTTAATTTAGACAGCCCTCAGGATAAAAATACAGAAATAGAAATAGCTCTTGATGCAGAGGGGGATTATTTATATAAATTTTTAATTGGATTGGAAGGAAAATGGAATACCTTAAGTGACTTTTCGGGGAACAAGACCTTGAAATGGAT
This sequence comes from uncultured Clostridium sp., assembly GCA_937927335.1. Lineage (GTDB taxonomy): Bacteria > Bacillota > Clostridia > Clostridiales > Clostridiaceae > UBA699. The sequence goes on along the minus strand of CALBDU010000003.1, from coordinate 3,167 downwards.
GCCGGATAAGTATGGAACCTATACAATAATGGTTCAGATAAGGAAGATGGATAGCTCCAAGTCCTTCGACTATGTTTCGAAAACAGAGTATGAAGTCAGGGAGGCTGATAAAAGAATCAAAATTGATTCCAGGGTCTCTATTGATGATATTGTAATGGATAATAGAAAGCATTTTGTTAAAGGGGAAAAAATACATATTAAAGTCTTAGCTTCAGGCAGCAATGATATCAGGTATAGCTTTATAGTAAAAAAAGACGGCGAAAACCTTGAGGAAATAAAATACGGCTCCTGCAGCTGGGTGGATTTCACTCCGGAGCTTACCGGTGATTTTCAGCTTGAAATTCGTATCAAGGATAAGTATTCCCAGGCTGAATTTGACAGCCTTCAGGTTGTACCCATAGAAGTATCTGATTATATACCGGCGGATATAGAGTATTTGCTGATGCCCGTGAAGGAATATCATATTGTATCTGTTCCTGTAGCTCTTGAAGCAATTGTTAATAATACTGATCAGGTACGGGTTAAATATATATTAAAAATTAATGGACATGTTATTGAGGAAACTGACTTTGTAGATAGTAAAAAGTATATGTTTGTTCCAAAATGTAGCGGACAATATTCCGTTAGTGTCCTTGCTAAAAATATAAACAGCAGTTCACCTTATGACTGCAGCAAAGAAGTAAGGATCACAGTTCATGAATATTATCCAATTACTGATGCTGTGCTAAGGTGTGATATGAAAGCAATTAATGCTGGCAGCTCAGTTACTTTTTCAGCGGTGTGCAAGGGAGGCCGGGACGTGGTCTATGAGTTTTGGATAATGGAAAATGGACAATGGGAGCTGGTACAAAGCTACAGTAAAAAAAATTATTACATGATGATTCCATTTAACAAGGGTTCATATAGAATTTTGGCACTGATGAAAAGTGCCAGCAGCAGGCTGCCCTACGAGAATTATGGCATGTATGCTTTTGATATAGTATAAAAGAGGTGTGATAATGAAGGTTAACGATTCCACAGCTGTTGACAGTGCTCTGCAGCTTCAGTTAATGACAAAGGTCTTCGAGGAGATGGCTGGTGATAATGATTCCTTCCAGCTTGTTCTGCAAAGTCTTACCGAAGCTATGTCCAAACGTAATTTAAGTAATGGACAAGGTTTGATTAGTGATGCTGCTGATAATAAAGCTGATAATAAACAAGGAGTTAATACAAATATCGAACAGGCTATAAGTGATGCTTCAAATAGATATGGAATAGACAGTGATTTAATCAGGGCGGTGATACAACAGGAATCTGATTATGATCCGTATGCAAAATCCTCAGCCGGTGCGGAAGGCTTGATGCAGCTGATGCCTGGTACTGCCAGGGAACTTGGGGTTACAGATTCTTTTGATGTAAGCCAAAATGTCAATGGCGGCACTAAATATCTAAAGGAGCTCCTTAATATGTACGGTAATTCAAAAGAGTTGGCTCTGGCGGCATATAATGCCGGACCTGGGGTTTTAAAACGAAAAGGTGTCGATCAGGTTTTTGAAATATCAAATCTATCAGCGGAAACCAGGAACTATGTGCAGAAAGTGATGAAAAATTACGGAAAATAGGATATAATATGTGAATGAAAGACAGGATGCTGTCTTTTATTTTTATAAATGAGAGGTGTTATTTGTGGATAGACTGGATAAGGTTTTATCTAATTTGGGCTACGGCTCAAGAAAAGAGGTAAAAGCTCTTGTAAAATCCGGAGAGGTTTCTGTGGATGGCAGTACTGCCCTGGACAGTGGGCTTCAGATTGATCCGGATAAGTCTGTAATAAGGGTTTCGGGAGAAATTGTAAATTATAAAAAATACATATATATTATGATGAACAAACCTCCTGGAGTGGTTTCTGCTACCTTCGACAATTATGATAGAACTGTAGTGGATCTACTGGCTCCGGAATTCAAAGCTTTTGATCCATTTCCGGTGGGCAGGCTGGATAAGGATACGGTTGGACTACTGCTGCTTACTAACGATGGTGAAATGAATCACAGGCTAATATCGCCCAAATGGCATGTAGATAAAGTGTACTATGCAAAAATTGACAAGGCACTTAATCAAAGTGACATAGATGCTTTTGCTGAGGGTATTGTACTTGATGACGGCTACAAATGCATGAGCGGGGAGTTAAAAATAATAAGCTCCGGTGAACATGGTGCTGAGGCCAGAGTTACCATCCAGGAAGGGAAATTTCATCAGGTTAAAAGAATGTTTAAAAGCCTGGCCAAGGAAGTGGTTTATTTGAAGAGGATAAGCTTTGGCGCTTTAATGCTGGATGAGACTCTTGCTGAAGGGGAATATCGGGAATTAACAGATAATGAGTTATCTGTTCTGAAAAATATTTAATTATATTCTTGTTTTCAAAGAAATTTTAAAAATGTATAAAATATGAATATATTGCAATCATCTTAATATAATATTTACAATTAATTTTGCATATTCTTATTGTGCTTTTTGGAATATTTTAATATAATTAATTTGCAAGGATAAATAAAAAGAAATATATCCCCCTTTTTATTTATGGAGACAGCCTATTCCCCAATGGGCTGTCTTTTCATATTTGATTTATTTTTATAAAATGTAGATAATTATGAAATTAAATGTTACAATTTAATTAATTAAATTGTTAAAGTGAATTGATAAAATGTAAATTTTGGGGAGATGAACTTATGGTGCAATATCAGTCCAAACTTGAGGGAAAAGAAATGGATTTTTTGTGTGATGCCTTTCTGGCGCTAGAGACCAGGGAAGAATGTTACAGATTTTTTGATGATATCTGTACAATTAATGAAATAAAGGCTTTGGAGCAAAGAATAATTGTAGCTAAGATGCTGAAGGATAAAAAAACCTACCTCGAAATTGCAGCTGCCACTGGGGCAAGCACAGCAACCATAAGCAGGGTAAACAGGTGCCTTCACTATGGAAGCGACGGCTATCAGATAATTCTTAACAGAATGGAAGAAAAAGAAAAGGAAAAAGATAAATAGTATTGTGCCGGTTTTGCCGGCACTTTTAAATTTGCAATATAAAAATGATTAAAGTTAAAGTATAATGATATAATATAAAATAGAAAAACTTTAGACCAGCTAATAAAAGTCAATAATTTTTGATGAAAATTTCTTGTACTATTT
>CALBDU010000002.1 GCA_937927335.1 uncultured Clostridium sp. | reverse complement strand
GATATTATTATTCTATCATAGAAAGCTGCTTTTACAGACTTTTTTCCACAGGCTCAAAAAAGCTGTTTTTGAATATATTGAGTTATTTTACAATCGTCACAGGACACATTCAACAAACGGATATATTCCTCCACTTATGCTGTTGGAGGCTTCATAGTAATATTAAGAATTAATGAGATAATTAGGGATTCTTGCTGTCTATTTTATTGAGGCAAGGTCACACTTTTATATTTATGAATTACTTTGCTTATTGAGGAATTGTGCTTTCCTGCTAAAGTCGCAAGACAACTATATTCCATCAAGTATTGAAAATAATTGAGTTTATTATAATTATTGGCTAGGTGGTAATAATTAAGTATTCCACGAATTTCAGCATTGTATCTTTCCAAGATTTCTTGGTCTGATAGATATAACCATCCTTTTCGGTGTATTGGGTGAAACTTTTTAGCTTTGTTTTGTCTTATAATGCCTTTGTCAAACATAAACTTTTCTATCTTTTCTAAAGGAACTAACAATTCTACAGTGTTATTCAGTTGACGTTTCTTATGTCCTAATGAATTTGTTGATATTTGTTGATTACGCCTAACTGACATATCATATCCTAAGAACCTAACCTTTTCACTGCTATGAGTAATCAAGGTCTTTTCTTCACTTAAAGTTAGCTTTAATTCATCATTTAGAAATTGTCTTAATTGCTCTTTAATTTTGATGCAATCTTCTTTATCTCCTCTTACAGCTATTAGAAAGTCATCAGCATATCTCACAAAAGCGATATTTTTATCTGTTTGTGACTTATAGGGTATTTTCAAAAGTTCTTTGCTGTAATCATTGATTTTTGAAATTAATACTGGTTTTTCATCTTCTGTAGACTTTTTAAGTTTTAGTTGTAACCAATATCTTTTTCCCCTAATGATGTCATATGCTGGATTTACACATCTTGTTGCTGGCTTATCAAAGTTCTGTTTGATTTCCATGATTTTATTATCCAATTCATTCAGATAGATATTAGCAAGAATTGGAGATAAAATTCCACCTTGAGGGGTTCCAGAATAAGTTTTATTATATCTGAAATCCTCAACATATCCTGCTTTTAGAAAACTACGGATAATGTTTATGAATTTACTGTCTTTAATTTTTCTTTGTAGTATTTCAATAAGTTTTTCATGGTCAATATTATCAAAACATCCCTTTATGTCACCTTCCACAAACCATCTTGCACCTTTGAAATACGGAAGTGCCTGCTTTAATGCAGTATGACAACTTCTGTTAGGTCTAAATCCATGTGAAAAATCACTGAAAACTGGTTCATAGATAGCTTCTAGGAATCTACGCATAACTTCTTGTAGTAGCTTATCTCTAAATGATGGTATTCCTAAAGGTCGCATTTTCCCATTTGATTTCTTGATATATTCTCTGCGCACCGGCTTTGGTTCATAAGTATTATTGCTTAATTCTTCTATTAAACTTTCTACATATTTCTTTCCAAATCCATCAGCAGTATCGTTATCAACACCCTTGGTTGATGCTCCTTTATTAGAATATAATTTTTGGTATGCACTGTAATAAATATCTTCCCTTAAAAGATAGCGGTATAAGCGAGTATATACTCCATCTTTGTGTTCGTTTGAATTTTTATTGATACGCTCCAAAATATCAGCTGTTGGTTTCATTCAGGTTTCTCCTGCCTTTCAACTTTCTAATTTTGAAATTTATTAACTGTTTCCCTTCGCCATGTAATGAGCCTTACTCATCTCGGACTACTATGGAAACTCTGTTACCATACAAGTAAACTTGTTTAGGTAATCCCCAGTTTAGCTTTGTTTATTGGAATGTGGATTGTCGGATATGCTTTCAGTCTGTTATAACACGTTCTCGTGCCCGCTCTGTAATTTATTGATAACTCTATATGCGATGAAGGTACATATAGATATTACAACTAAGGTAACAGGACATTTCCTTAGACCCTACGCAAAGGAAGCTTAGACCTCACATTCGATAAATACAATCTTATCCTCATATCCACTTGTCATTGCAACATAAGTCGTGGCTTTTGTCCTAAGCCAACTTGTCGCTTTCCTATCATGCTATGTTCCTGTATCGGGTTTCCCCTTGCAGTAAGATAGGTTGACTACTGCGTTATCTTGCAGTGTAGTTCCATAAATTCTACTTTAAACAAAGCCCTAATCTGGGCGCACCTCATCTGCATAGATCCCAGCAAACTCATATTCCTTATTATTGTTTATATAATTAGTATAATAACTGACCTGTGCTTCATAGCTTGATAACTGTTCTAACTGGTCTGTTGATACTCTGCAATAAGCTGCCATCCTCTTTTTCTGCAGTTCTATGTTTTCCGCTAGGTCTGTTCTGTTCACTCTTGCTGGAATAACTGTAATGCTTTTTCCCATCTTTTATAACCTCCTTCACAATAGTAGGCTTTTTTATATTTAGCTTACTTATTATCTCATCATCTATAGCAGTTCCTTTGCATGCATACCTTCCATTGTTTACATAGTTACTGCATTGCCATACTATCTTTTTACAAGGTAGTTTGCTGTTCCATGTTCTTCTTTTTAAAGGTGCACCACATATACTGCAATAAAGCATACCTGTTAGTGGATAGCGTTTTTGATATTTTCCAGTATGCCCTTCAGTATTGCCTTTTGCCTCGGCCCTCTTTTTCATCTCTTCCTGGACCTGTTCCCACATATTTTTTGATATAATTGCTGGATGATTGTCTTCGATATAATAGCTATCCAGCACTCCATTGTTATTTAAAGAAGTCTTCTTTAAATAATCAGGTGTATAGTATTTTTGAAGTCTAACATCCCCTTTATACTTCTCATTCTTTAGAATGGTAAATATTGTAGAGTCATGCCATTGCCTATCTCCAATTGTTTTTATCCCATCTCCATTTAACTCTCTTGCAATTTTAGTAGCTCCTTTCCCCGCAATATACTCTTCAAAAATCCTCTTTACAATTTCTGCTTCACTCTTATTTATTACTAAATTCCCACTTTTATCTTTGTCATACCCCAGGAACCTTTTTGTATTAATAACCATTTCACCTACTTTAAATTTGTTTCGATATCTCCATTTAAGATTTTCGCTTACATTTCTACTCTCCTCTTCTGCAAATGAAGAAAGGACGGTAAGTATAAACTCACCGTCCCCTGATAGTGTATTGATATTTTCTTTTTCAAATCTTACTTCTACACCTAGTTCTTTCAATTCTCTTACAGTTTCCAACATTAACACTGTGTTTCTTGCGAATCTTGAAACTGATTTTGTTATGATTAAGTCAACCTTACCTTTCTTACAAAGTTCAAGCATCTTTTGAAACTCAGGCCTATTTGCTGAAGTTCCTGTTATACCGTTATCTGCAAATACTCCAGCAAACTCATATTCAGGATTGATCTTAATTAGGTTTTCGTAGTATTGTACCTGGTTCTCAAGAGACTCACCTTGTCTAAAATTATCGGTTGACACTCTTGCATAAGCACATACTCTTTTCTTCTTTCCATAACTTTTCACTATTGGATCTATGATTTTTACCTTCATATGAGTCCTCCTTTCTATCATCTAATCAGTAACATATATCACTCTGAATGCCTTTATAGTCAAGTTGATAAAAGGGTTTACTCATACTTTATAAAACCATCAAAGCCTGCTAATTTTAGCTTTTTTAGCATTTCTTCTGCGTTATCTTTCTCTGAAAATGCACCGACTTGAACACGGTAACATTTCTGAACTTGGGCAGTATTCTTAGATTTTTCATAAGTTATCCCAAAATATTTTAGTACCCCTTTTGCAAGTGCAATGCCAATGTTCTCAATATTATTTATTATCCATGTTGCATCCTCAACATTATCATGGAAAGCTACTTCGACTAAAATTGCCGGGGAAATAGTATTCCGTAATTCATAAAGACTTGGATTGAACTTTACTCCTCTATCAGTAGAAGGTGTTAATGATTCTATTTCAGCATAAATTGTCTTTGCTGCTTTTTCTGCTTCTCCTCCAGGAGCATATGCATAAATCTCTGCACCCCTGCCTCCTCCTGCATTACTATGAATTGCAAAGTGCAAATCAGGTTTTACCCTATTGCTGTCATTAACTACCTGACAAAGGCTCCACTGCGGTCTGTTTCTATAAACATCAATTCCATAATCCTGAAGAACCTTCTGAACAATATCGGCAATCTCATTCATTCTCTTTGCTTCAGTGCCATATTCTCCAACACCTTCATTATGCTCTTGAGTAGATGGACTTAAATATATCGATTTGCTCATTGTTATCATTCCTCCTTATTTAGCTGATCTAAAATATCTTTGAGTTTTTGTGGTACTGGAAGACCAACCTTAGCTGAGTTCTCTATAATGCTTATACCTTCGTTTGAGATGTAGAAAAATATAGCTGCAGTTCTTATAGCACTACCATTTTTTATTAAGTGAACATCTATAATATTTCCTATACCTACCATCGCAAATATCAATACTTTCTTAAATATTCCTCTGAATCCAACTTCACTGGATAACTTTTTTTCTAAAACCGCCACCATTACACCTGTGATATAGTCAATAACAACAAATGCGACTAGTGCATATATGAAACCATCAAGGCCGCCCAAAAACCACCCTAAAAAACCTCCTATAGCTGAGATCCCAATTTGAATATTTGTAAAAACTGTTTTCATAATTATCCCTCCTTCAAGAATCTTTCAAAATAAAAAAGTTCTTCTAAATAAATAGGAGAACCCAATAAAGCAACACTGTTTGAAATTTTAGTTATATTTATGCTTGAATATTAAATTAACTACACTTCTTTTCTGGTACGTAGTATTCTACTATATGCTTGTCCAACTCTTGGCTAACTTCTAAAATATCACCTCTATATAAAATGTCATCAGTTGATATTAAATCATTAAGTTTAGCTCTCAATTTTTCCATGATATCCATACTATTTTTCTCCTCCTGTACAAAACCCAACATTTCCAATTATATTACTTTTTGTAATATATTTCTACAAAATATTAGTTATTTAGAATTTAAAATATTTATAGCTTGTATAATTAAAACTTATTGTATAGAGTAACTTGTTTTAGGTGCTTTTATACTCAATGAGCCCCAATCCAGGTGTTTCTGAATAAAGAGTTCCAGTGAAAAAATTGCTGACCTTATCACATTGCATCTTCCACAGTGTACCACTGTACAAATATGATGTTGTTCTATACGGTTTAACTGCAGTAGCCATCTTATACTCTACGCAATAGTATCCTCCGGCTTTTAAGTAGATTGGTATATCCAATGTTGCGGTATACCACCCGGTGCTGCTAGGAGTAAATGATCCTGTAGCCAAAAGTTCTCCACCAGCAGACCTTAGGTTTATTGTTGTTAAACCACCATTAGCACAGTAGAGTTTGATCTTTTCCACCCAAAAACTCTGTAGGATTTCTATAAAATTGAACATGGGATTATACGTACTACCTGCTTGGGCCAAGGTTCCTGTATATGTGTCCTCAGTACCATCTCCATTGGGTGTCACTCCAGTACTACTAACAGCCTTAAATTCAAGTCCAGTTGCATCTGCTTTAACCGTTACAACTTTTCCAGACTGACCTTCATAACTATTTGGCGCATCAATTAAATCAGTAAATACATGTTCATGATTTGTATTTGCCTTTCCTGCCAGCATTTCATTTACTTCACTTACAGAGTACCCATTACTGCTTGATGGTGCTACCGAAAGAACATCATTTCCCCCACTGTACTGAGACATTCTTTCTACCTTTTGATTTAGCTTTATCTCATGCTCCAGTATTGCATTATGTAGCTCAAGAACATATTCAATTGCTCCGGTATCATCATTTTCATTTACTGTAATACCCTTTACTCTTAATACTCCATCAAAGCCAACTTTATCTGCTCCTTCCGGTGGAATACTCCATCCAATCCAATCACCAATTAAGTATGATTCAAAAGGTTTCAGCTTATTGCCTGCCTCATCCTCGAATTTAACTATTGTTCCTTGTATTCCCCACATTGGATAAGCAGCTCTACTTAAATAAGCTTGGCCATATTCACTTAGTCCGCTTTCTAGATTACTTGCAGATAAATAGCCTTCTCTTCTGCCATAGTTCGCTTGGCTTTGAGAATGTGACGCAATAGCAAGCTTTCTATCTCCACCTTCAACAAGCACATCGTTTACTATCTTCGTCGCATCGCTTTGGTTCTGATGGCTAATAATTGCCTGCCCAGGTCTGTAAATAACACTATCATGTAGGTCTAAGCCTTTAGTTTTATAAATTTTCAGTTCAAGGTTTGGTGTCATTTCTATATCAAAGTATCCTAATCCATCAGTAAACTTCGTCACTACCTCCATCAGTGGTGTGCCAACATGAAATGTAAGCTTAATGTTTTCAGTAAATATATTTCCTACACTGTCTTTATCATCTTCCCAGTCTACTGATACCCCATTAAGTCCGCCTCTTGCTTTAGCCTCTTGTATCAATGTTCTTAACACCTTACTTGCAGTACCTGTAAATTCTCTATCTAAAATGAGATTAGCCATATCCTCAGGGTAAACCACTGCCCAATTAAGCATAGATAATACCCCTCTGCCATTTATAGATATCAATTGTTGTTCTTCAGAATCCACAAAGCTTGGATTAACAGATTCTATTATCCACTTAAACAATGGGTTCCCATCCAACTTACATAGAATAAAGTTTTGTTCTGCAATATAAGCTTTATTTCCACCTTTAGGATCGTATCTGCTTATTGTGAAGCTGCCACTACCAGCACTATTTTGAATCATCTGAAATGCTTTGTTGGATGCACCATCAAGCTGGCATAATATAGTGTTTGGATTTACCTTATCACAGACAAACAACTCAATTCCAATATCATCTGCAGGTATACCCTCATAGATTTCAAAACCTACCACGTTACTATCCCTTGTATTTGGTACAGTGAGCTGGACTTTTATCGGTCCACTTACTGCTCCAGCTGGAAGCTGAACTGTTATCGAAGTCCAGCTCCAAGAAATAATACTGCAAAGCATAGATCCAATATAAACAAAGCCCCCGTATCCTCTCAAATATCTATTTGAGTTTTCGGCATCTGATAAAAAGGTATATCCAAAACCATTCCCTGTTATAGTCAGGACTGAACCAGCTGGTCCTCTTGTTGAAGACAACTTTTCAATATACGGAAATGGTGGATCACTTGTTATATTTTCATACTGATAAAAGCCTCTTTTCCTTAGCCAGTCAGGACCATACTTTGATACATTTTCAAACTGGTATAATACTCTTTTCTTATTCCAATAAGGACCTTGCTTTCCTACATTCTCAACCTGATATAATACCCTTTTATAAACCTCAGCATTTATATTCAACAGCCGTGCTTCTGAGTAGCCGGAATTTTTACTTTGGCTAGATGCGCTTGCTCTCCAATACCAATCTCCGCCTTTCATATTAGGCAATAACCAGCCAGTTACAACTTTTCTACTAATACTTGTGTATGAAGTAGTCTGATATGATGGTGAATTAAACTTGGTGGTCCTATCTATTTCAAAGGTTATTGAACCTATTGCCGGATTTGGAATATTTACTTTCAGGTTCGTTACCACAGGTGTCATTGATGAGTCTGTTGAGCTAAGGATTATCTTAATCCAAAGATACTTTTCCTCAAGCACAGTTCCGTTAGAAACTACTAGACCACCTTTTGTCATAACTATAAAATTGGCATCCTGTGGAGGATTTATCCCATCAGTACTTATAGCTGCAGATACTGAAATGGAACCAGTAGCTGCTAATGTCGCACTCCAATCAATAATCATATTGTCAGTGATGCCTGATAAAGCAATTACTGACACACGTGTTCCCGAGGATGCGTATGAAGGTAACGCAGTAGAAAAATAGCTTGGCTGAATCAAGGAAAAGTCAGTATCTCCTGGCATCTTCCATGCAACACCAAGGCCATCTCCACCACTACCTTCTTCCATTCTGGCCCTTATGGTATGCCAGCCGGCAGTCATAGATATGGTAACTTGTGAGTTCCAGTTGTTTGAAACACCCATACCGCCTGTGTTATACCTGCTTACTCTAACTGTTCCATCAATGGCTAAGTCACCACAATCATCAGAATCTATAGCAAAGGTATAATTCCCATCTATAGGACAAAACAAATAGCCTTCAGCTTTAAAAACATAGGCATCTGAAGGTAAATATGAAGGCTTTAGATTTGATGCATTTATTCCCCAGCCAATAACTGTATCTATTGTAGTATTTACCTTCCCAGTTGCATTTGTGAACACTGTATCCATTGCAGCAGTATTTCCGGGATGCGATGAAACATTCACGCCCCAAGTAACATTAAGTTTACTTTCAGATTGGACAGAACCTCCAAGAATCAAGCCTAATAAGGTCTTATACCTTGTATTGTTCAAACTTCCTGTGCTCAAGTCATCCTCATAAATAACATCAAACAAAGCACTCAAAGTTATGTCATTATCTGTGAATCCTGCACTATTTGCTGGTGAACTTAATATTATAGATGTACTCATATATTCACCCCTTATGTCCAGCTACCTACTGTTACTATGCACCTCGCTGACCTTGGTCCAAGGGTCAGTAATGGTGGAGATAACATATTTCTTACATATATAGTTGAACTTAAACTACCTGCAGCTATACTTGTTATGTCTATAACTGCAGTCCAAGGGCCATCTGGTGATAATGATATAGCATAATCACCATGGTTCAATTGCAGATTAACTGCATTAGCTATTTTAGTAGTGCTTGCATTCTTTACCTTGAAAGAACTTAAAACTGTAGTTCCTTCAGGTCTATCTCCCCAATCCTTAAGTGAAGTAAGTACATTGCCATCAGTGTCTGTAAACACTATATCATCAGGAGTCTGACCAACAGATTTCATACCATAGATATGAACAGCATGAAAAACTCCATCTTTTGATGTGGATGTTCCACCAACACATACTCTTAAACATTTAACTGGCCCTGAAAAGGATACTGCAAATACTCCTGATCTCCAAAAGAATGCTCCGCCTGAGGTCCCAGGTTTTATGAACGTTGCTGTCTCCCAGTTACCATCGACACCGTTTGTTGTATCGGTTGAACCTTCTATTGTAAAAGCGCCTAAATTTGTACCGCCAATAGGAAACTGTACTCCTAAATGAGTTATCTCCCTTAATTCCGGGAAGAAAAACCACATAACATAAACGCCGCCATAGGCAGCATTGATGGAAAGGCTTCTATCCTCTTTATTAAGATTGGACTTCGTTGTTGCATCCAACCATCCCTGTATTCCTGCACTTATTGCATTAGGAGCACTGGTATCCCAACCATTAGACCTATATGCTACTTCTGTACCATCTATATCATAAGGCATTCTATGAGATGGTATTAATGTATAAGCCATTTGTAAACCTCCTCTCTAAAAGAACACCGGATAGTACTCAATTTTCACAGTACCACCCGGTGTATCTGTTGTTATTTTCATGCTGTTATCTCCGTTTTCTAGTATCAACCAATAAGCATCACCACCATGCTTAACTGCTGAAACCATGTTACTGATTCCTTTTTTGCATGTGAAGTCTTTTGTATTCAATACTACGGTTTCTCCCGCCAATATTGATCCCAAATATTGAAGCCAAATGCCATTGTTCAGATTCTTTATCATAGGATTTGAAAGTGGACCTGTAAATGTAATTATTGAAGCTGTTAAAGGAGCAGAACCTTCATAATTGTGTACCCAGGTATACTCGACAGTACTTATGGTTTTATTTGTATTATTCTTTATTGTGCTGTAGAAAAATGGGTCAGCAAGCTCAAACTCCAGTGCGAACTTTGCATATCCAGGATTCTTTCGAACAAAATTTATTTCACTACATAATTCAGCCTGAGCTTCTCTAACTTCGCCACTCCTCAAAATTCTTCTTAATGAATGAACTCCGATTATTCCAATTATCTTTAAAAATTCATCTATATTATCATCAAGCTCAGCTTTGGTTATTCCTCTTATCCACATGGATAAAATAACTTTCCTTCTATCAAACCTTTTCTTAATCCACCTGTTCCCATGCTGAAATGGTACTTTAAGATCACTTCCTCTGTATTTTGGAAATCCAATGCCTCCTATTACAGATTCTATACCCCATTTACCGCTTGAATTTAGATCCGACCCATTAAAGGTCCATTTCTCTAATACCATTAATGCACCTCCTATACTAGTCCATAGGAATGTTTCATAAGAGTTGTCCTAATACTTTCTGAAGCTGGTTCCGGTTTAGGATTATTAACTGTAATATCATAATTATTTGTTACGCTACCACCTTGGCTTCCTTTTCCAATTACAGTATTCTGATTGACAACTCCTAGCTTTAGCAGCGCTTTTGCTATAATTTCATCCAGCTTATCTATTGGTACTACTGCCTCATCGCCTGCTTCTCCAATTCCTATAACACTTGGACTTGAAAAAATTCCTCCGGTTGAGTACCAGTTAACAGAAAGCTTAGGAACCTGTGGTGGGTTAAAGCTGAACTTACCCGTTATATCAAAGTGTGGTAGCTTTACCTGAGGTATTTTAATTTCTGGAATCTTAATATTCCTAAAGAATCCTGCAATAGCATCAATAGCATTCTTTACTGTGTTTTTTGCAGTATTTATAGGATTCTCTATAGCTGTCTTTATCCCTTCCCAAACAATAGCCGCATTGGTCTTTATAGTATCCCAGTTCTTAGCTAACAAAACTCCCATTCCAATTAATCCAATGATTACTGCAATTGCAATTCCAACCGGTCCGGTTATCGCAGCAATTGCTGCCCCAAATACCCCTGAGGCTCCCCCTGCTGCAGCCATAGCGACTGATATTGCTGCAAATGCTGATGATAATGTTCCAACTATAGTTATTACTTTGCCTATTACCAATACTATCGGGCCGATAGCAGCTACAATCAGTGCTATTTTCACAACAAACTCCTGCTGTTCCTTTGATAATCCTTGGAAACTATCCATTAAAGGCTTAATTATACCTATAAGGTTTTCAAGCACTGGTATTAAGATTTGTCCAAACTGAATTCCTATCTGCTGAGCTTGCTCTTTCATGATTCTTAGCTTATTTGTCGGAGAATCCATGGTTCTGGCTAGGTCACCTTGAGCATTCTTGGTAGCTTCCATAATTGCTCCATAACGAGCTTGTACCTTCTGTGCTTCTGTAAGTTCAGCACCTTGTTTGGCAATACCATGAGTATAGGCATAAGTTTTTATTGTTGTATCATTTACTAAAATACCCAGAGCTTTAAGTGGCTCGGCTTCACCGGAGATACCTGACTTTAATTTTTCAAAGGCCTCTTCTGGTTTAAGATTATAGAATGACGCCATGTCATAAGAGAGCTGAGTCAGCCCCTCTGACATTTTCAATGACTCATCTGATGCAAGGCCCATGGAGGTGAGCATGGCATTGTAAGTAGCCATATTATTTCTGACATTGTAAGCATTCAAACCAAGAGCTTTTGAGGTTTCTTCTGACCACTTTCTTGCATCGCCAGCCACAGCTCCCATCGCTACTTCAAAGAGGTTTTCAGATTCTACGGCATCCATTGCCATCTTTGTAGCAGCAGTACCGATACCTACAAGTGGAAGGGTGACAGTTTTGGAAAGAGTCTCTCCTGCGGATGTTATCTTTTCTCCTACAGCCTTCATTTTTTCTCCGGCTTTACCCATGCTTTCTGAAAGCTTATACCAGGCTGAACTTTTAGTATTCAGCTCTAATGTTGTTTTCTTTAGTTCCTGCTGCATTTTTCCAAGCTCTGCATTGGCATAGTTCAGCTTGATCTTGAGATTTTCAGTAGCTTTAGCATCCGTACCTTTTTTATCAACACTTTCTTGGTAGCTTCTAGTTAAAGCCTCTACCTTTTCTTTTTGCAGCTCTATCTGCCGGTTCAAGCTATCCGCCTTCAACTTCAGACCATCGGCCGATTTTCCAAAGTCTCCAAGCTTCGAGCTCGCCGCTGCGAATTCACTCTGTACCACTTTCAGGCTTCTTTGAATCTTGCTGACGCCTTCCTGAAAGCCGCTGTCATCAAGTCCTATTCTAGCTACTACAGTATTACTTCCAACTGCCATGCATCTCACCTCCTTTGAATAATTTTGAGCACTAAAAAAGGACCTGTTAAAACAAGTCCCATGAATAATTTATTTAATTACGTTTAAGAATAAAATTTTCACTAATTAAGTATAGATGCATATTCATGGTTTATTTTTGTGTAATTTAAGAATAATGTGCAATAAAAAAAGCTAGAAGCACCAGACTCCCGGCTCTTTAAGAGAGATTTTTGGGATGAATTCTAAATTTAATTCCATAAAAGCATTTTAGTTAACATTAATTCTTCTAATCAGATCCTGCAGCAGCTCTAGTTACATGAGCTGTACCATGAGGATGGTGAGCTGTTTCATAAATAGAATATCTTAAAATTACTATATGTTGATGGAGCGTTAAAAGTTCATGAAAGCAAATAATTAGAACTTTCTTTTCCCAATTATTAATCCGCAGCCAGGGAGTTCTGAGGACGACCATATACTTATGTCGGTGTTTGCCGGGAGATTTTTAAGTATATCTCCCATTAGTTTATCAGTGAATTCAGGCTTACTGCCTTGATTTATTATTATGGTGGCAAACTGAGCCTCATTCAATTTTATAGCCTTATCCTGAAAATTTATCAATTCATTTAATATATTATTGTAATTATTGCTGTGGTCATTAAACAGACTAATGTTTATGCAACCTGCCTCCATGTTGCTTATGGTATTTATAATATCCGCAAAATCAAATCCGTTTGACAAGCAGACCTCTAAAACCTCATTAACCAGGCAGTTAATAATCTTTGGATATTGGTTCATGTCTTTTTCAATTATTGTTGCCCGTTTATTTTTGTTTTTGGCAGGAGGATAGGCTGAATAGCTTTTATAATCATCTGCAATTATAATGGCTGGAATTCCTAAAGAATCACATCGTTCAAGAATGTAACCGGTAATTGCAGGTATTGTATTTTCATTCCCCACGATAATTAAGGCCAAATCCGTATTCTTTAAGAATTCATCTGCAGCATCAGTGGTTAAGGCTTCATTGATCTGCATGGTCTTTATCCCTACTTCTTCCAAACTGTTCTGTACCTTATACCCTGATCCTAGTATTTTAATACTGCACAAATCATGTTCATCAACATCAAAATCCAGCATTTTTTACCTCTCCTATTCAAAGCTTCCATATACATGTTAATAGTTTATAATCATTACTTATTGACTTACTTATTACCTGATCTTTAAAATCAAGTATTTCCATTACTCTTTCCTTACTAATTATATTCAATTGTTCTTCAGTTAAGTTAAGTTTGCTTTTTACATAATCATTATCAAAAAAATTTTTTTCTCTCCATAACCTGCTTAGGTCCTTTTTAACATCCGATTCTTCCCAGACATCGGCCAGCACAACTCCGTAAGTTGTGTAATTTGCAACGTCTTTATCATAAAGTTTATTTAAAATTCGATTTTTATTATCCATTTCAAGAATTCTGCTGATGTCGTTTCCCAAAGATGTTAGCTTGCCCGACGGATCGGAAAAACGTTTAGCTTCTATGATAAATACTTCTTTTGTAGGTGGATTAACTAATATAGCATCAAAATGATATTTGCTGCTTTCCTCGAAAGACACTTCATACCATGCACAAGCTTCCCTATGTACCTTTTCAAAAGCGTTGCAAAAATTCACGGACAAATTCCTCTCAGTAAATCCCACACTGCCCTCAGATGGGTATAAGTTTTTGAATATTTTCAGATACTGGTTTTTGTACTCTTTAAGGATTTGTTCTATATTTGACTGCATAATAACAATCCCCCTTTTTTTAAATAACACATAAAACTTCCATTTGTATGGTATTTATATTCTCTTTTTATGTAAAAAATCCTTTATTCTTACTAGAACATTTTATACCATAGCCCCTTCAAATTTAACGATGCTTTATTATATTAATTTGATGATCATTGTAATTTTCATAGCATTAAGCTAAGAATAAAGTAACCGCTTTAATGGTTCCTTAAGTTCGTACTGTATTACCAATACGCAATTAGCACAATAATTTTTATTTATAATACCTATATTGTTTTACTTCATTTGTAATTTTACCAATCAAACAATGTTGTAATATTTTTATTTAAGAATTTAAATTAGAATAATATGTTGTCAATGGTATCAAACTCTGACTTATCTTCAATCCCATTTACCATTTTGTATACCCTAAACAAAGCCTGCAGCATTTTAGGTGTGCTGTTCCAGAACTGTTCCTCGCTCATTTGTAGAAGATTCGTTCCCAAATAGAAAAGCCACTCCCAGTCCCATGTATCAGAACTTAAGTGGCTTTCGATTCCCCCAGGTTTTCCTCAGCCTCAGGCATGGCTTTGCCTAGTGCTTCGTTGATGGCTGTTCCCAGCCTTTCTAGATCATTTAAGCCCAACTGTTCACCTACAGCTTTTAAGGTTATAGCTTCATCTTCAACCTTTACTGCTGCGTAAACTAACGCCCTAACCGCTTTTAGCTTCATGCTCTGCAAATCGTCAAAGGCTTTGTTTAGGTCTCCATAAATTTCCTCTAGCTCGCAGAAGGTGTTCATATTGAGCTTAAGCTCATGCTCTTTATCTCCCAGTTTGAATTTAATTCCCTTACTTTTTAATTCTGATGCTTTCAATTGCATCACCCCCAATTGAAAAAGGCCTACTTTTGTAGACCTTTTTGCTATTATATTATAGTAATTTATCCTTTAAGTCCTCATATGCGAATAGAGGTATATCATATAAATCACCAAAATTCTCATATATTATTTCTGAAGCCTTTAAAATCGGTTCCATATCATAACCTATTGGTAACTTTAATCCAATAGCTTTTGATGCATCCATAACCCTTTTGTCTCTGACACAACATACTTCCCCTCTAATGCCCTTATAAACATTTTGGCATCTTAGTTCCCTAAGTATTAAAGGTATCTTTATTTTCATTTTTTTAGTTCCGTATCCTAATCCCTCAATATTGGATAAGTAATCAATAAACTCCGAATAATCTTGTTTTTCTTCTGATTTTTTTAGACTAACCATTATCTTTTTCCAATTGTTAGCCAATACTTTGACGCTGTCGTAATAATCACTACGAAAACTTACTTTTATCCTGCTAACAAGCCCTTCACACCCATCAACAAATTTGTAAATGTCACGACCAGCTTTTTGGGCGATATCTTTAACCCAAGCATCGTTTAGCCATAATTTATAATCATAATAACCTTTATATGTTAAATATGCAGTAAAATAAGCAGCATTTTCCCATCTACCTGGCCTTGACCAAGCAGATGCTAGAACGAAAAGTAAGAATAAGTGTTCGTCATTTTTTAAATCGAGCTTCATTCTCTTGCCATTTGGCAAATTAAATCCAAAGTCAGAGGTCCATCCATTATACTTATTTTCACTATTTAAACTGATATATGCGATATCATCCTTATGAAAAATAACCGTTCTAATTAACCGTTCTTTCATGATAACCTCCTTATTCCTTTATTTACATGTAAATTCCTGTTTCATCTTCATCAGCAATAAACCTAAAGTTATCGCTAAATTCCGGATTGATTAGTTACTAATAATTTACTTCCATTAAGTATAATATCTTATTTTTATAGTTGAACTTTTTCCGCTTGGTGTTGTATGTAGCACTTCATCTTTTTCGCCTTTCAACTGATACATTACACTACATACAGATGGCATCTTATTATCAAGATTCATCTCTCTATGTATATCACCAGATACAATATCATAATAACTTAACCCATTTTCTTTTGCATTGTTCAACTTTTCTTTAATATAGTTTCTGATATCCACAGTTGATACCTTGCCTTTGTTAGTTGTTGAATTGACTTTGATATGGTCTAGCTTCGGAACTTGTGATCTTGTTGTATATTCAAAATTTTCTTTTCTTATTAATAATTTTATTCTATTGATTTCTTCTGTGGTCAATTCAATACCTCTTAAACCTTGTACATTCCAAAGACCACTTTCAGCTATGTCCTTTATAGGACTATTCAATCCAAACCAATCACTCGAACTCTTAAAAGAGGGTTCCTTATTCAAACTTGAAATTAGGCCTTCCTCAATCCTTAGGCGCTCTTGCTTTGTGTCTACCTGAAAACAAACAAAAGTGAAGTTTCCCCTAATATATGAAGTAACTTTCTTTTCGATCTCATTTTGATATTCTAGATTTAATAAGGCGGCATACTGCGCTCTTATTTCAGGTTTAGATGTATTTTGCTCCCATATATTTTCATATGGATCCGTATTCAGATGCAAGATTGCTTTTCCAATATTTTTACGAAATATGCTACTATCTTTATTTTCTCTTACAAAATGATCTTTAAGACGATTCTTCAATCTGTCATCTTCTCTATGTGTTCCTACTCTGACAATCCTATCCATTTCAAGGTAGTGCTCACCATTTTCGAATACAATGTAAATCCCATTATTGAAAGGCAAGTCATCGATTTCCGACCACTTCATGCGTGGCAAATCATTGAATAACCGGTGTATTACTTCGCAGCTATTTTTTTGCTTATATGTTGAGACCCCCTCGATTAGAATTCTTAACTTTGGAATCCAATTTCCAAGAGACTCACCTTTTAAAGGTAGTTTATAATTGTTCAGATGCGGTAAAAGATATTCATTATAAGCAACACCTGCTAATACAACAAATTCATCATTTTGTAAAGAAAATAGATTGCTTAATTTGTGCAGTACATTCTGTGACCACTCTTTTCTGATGTTGATTTATCCTTAAGTGTTTCATTGTATGGGTCAATTTCATGGTCTTCTGCAATCAAGCCATATTTTGCTGATAGAATATAAACAGTATCACAACTCATTTTTGCATATTTGTATGCAAGAGCAAATCTTGGACTTTCAGAATACATCTCAGAAGCTCTACATTTGTAAGCTTTCTTACTGCTTGTACAGGATAGCAAAGCTACTTTCATATCAATTCCCCCAGCTTATAGTAAATATTTAACATCTATATTATACTACTAGCAGATACATTTGACCATTAAATAAACGCCTTATATTACGGAGTAACCACTGGTTCTGCCAGTACTGCAGTAAACCAACCCGCAATAATAGTTATGTCAACTCCTGTGGCATCTTCATCAGCAATAAATCTGAAGTTTCCATCAAAATCTCTGGAGTAGAAAGTTCCTTTAAGTTTTGCACTTTTAGGTTGTGGCTTTTCAGCCTCTGTATCATACTCATCAGTGGCCAATTCAAACTTACCCTTCAATAGCCATACATAACGATATTTTCCGTTATGTTTCTTTGACTTAAAGCCAAGTGCTAGAGTCGGCGCTATGTCATCCTTGCTTTCAATTAAAACTCCCTTTACAACCTTCGCTCCCTGTAGCGTTGCCCTACTAGTTAAAGATAACTGATTGAGTTCTATCTCAACATCAACACTGTCAAAGGATGCAATAACATCCTCTACAGTATCATCTGAATAAATGTTTTCAGAATTAACCTTTGGAGAAAGTTTTGCACTAACAGCTCTTTCTAACTTTATTGGAGCTGCATAAGTAGTCCCTGTAGCATCATCATCTGTGAGCAGCGCAATATGAATATCTCGTAATCCTATTTGTCTTGCCATTTTAATCTACCTCCTTTTCTTCTAAATAGTAAAGTTTTAGACCCTTATGGTAGAAGCCGGTATCTGGTTCATAAAAATCTGCTTCATCTATCCTCTTAAAATTTGCTGCTTTTAGCAGTGATTTTATATCACTAACTAATGTAGTGTAATCTGTTTTTGACCAGACATCAACTTGAACATAATGACTTGTGAATGCTTCCTCGTCTTCCTCAAATTCCTCACCGGTCTGAAGGTATTCATGAAATGTAATGTAAGTTGTATCTGCCCCTGAATACTTTTGAAATCCTACTGAAACTCCAAGAGGCTTTAATGTGTCAATGATAAGTTTATTAATCAATTTCACCAAGCCCCCTTTCCAGTTCCTCCTTTATTACCTCTTTGATTTTCTTCTTGTTCTCAAGTACTGAATTCTCAGCCCAATGCTGTGCGGGTATGTTTGAAGTTCCCCATTCAGTGAACTTTGAATAAAAGAACTCCGAATTATCTCCTTTATTAGGACCGATCTTAACAAAATCCACACCATCTTCATTTTCAATTTTCGAAACTTTAATGTTATCAGCCATGTGTCTTTTGGTATGTTCTGACCTGGGAGCTTTTTCTTCCATGCTGGCTTTAACTATGGTTCCAGCTCTGTCCAGTGCTTTCTTTTTAATCTCTGAACTTCTACTGCCAAGTTTATTGACTTTATCAATAAGCTCCTGCATACCTTCTAATTCGATCTTAGCCACCAGGCTCCACCTCCATAGCTTGAACCTCTATATACTGGTTCCTATACTTTATATTATCAATGGTGCTTATATTGTAGGCTTTACCGTGAAATAATATCTTCATTGTTTGGTCTATACCTTCTATGAACCTAAAAGTAAATTTAACAGTATTCTCTGCCTGGACTGCCTTTGCGGCAAAGTATTCCTTGCCATGAAGATTTGTAACAGCAGCCCATACGGTTTTATATGTTTCTGTGGCCGTACTCTCAAATCCATTTTCATTTATCACAGGCACAATTCTCTGAATGGTAATTCGATGTCTCATCTCCCCGAAGTTCATATCTACCATCCCTCTCTTCTGTAAGCAAACAGTATTCGTGTCATCATTTCAATCAGGGACTTCATATCCAAAGTTTCACGCTGCTCATATAGATTTCCCACAGCATAAAGAACCGCTTGCTTCACAGTTTCAGGAACCTCAAGGAACTCAGAAATTGGATATCTCAATATGTCTTCGCAAAGCTCCTCTGCTGCATTTATATAATCAGTGATGAGAGTATTGTCATCATCCCCGTCCACTTTAAGGTATAGTTTTGTTTCATCTAGAGTGACAATCATTCGTTCACATCCTTTTTGTTATATATAAAAAACACAATCCCGAAAGATTGTGTTCATGAATTATATTATTAAAGATTTTCTATGCCTTATTTCTAATGCTTTCAATATGTTGTAACTTGGTGTTCGAATCAGCTAAAGTATACTTTTTAAGGGATTCAAACAGCCTGTCCAATTGCTCATCTGACAATACTCTAGATCGGCTTTCGATATCTTCCTTTAACAAATCATAAAGCTTGTTTCTTTTCACAACAGCAATGTTATCCCCTGATACGGAAACTTTTTTCAGCTCACAACGTTCGCTGAATACAATATACGAATAGAAGCTATTAGGATTTACATCATTAATTACTTTTTTTAATGCGGTTATATGAGTCTTATTCTGCCAAATTGGATTGTAGAATTTATTTTTCTTGCCACCTTCAAGTGTCTGTGTCCAGTTTTTACTTTTCTCATCACCAAAGATCCACCCACTGTAGTTCTTGGATTCAAAAACGTAAATTCCCGTTTTATTTAACATTAACAAGTCTATTTCAGTTGTAGTTCCATCACTTCGTGGAATGTAGACATTAGTTAGAATTTTATTATCAGCATCCAATTTTTCAAGATATTGAAATGTTAAAAACTCTCCATGATTGCCCTTATCATTAATTGTCCTAAACAAGCTATTTCCGCTTGAAGCTCCATATTTTGAATTCTTATATTCCTTCTTTATGCGGAATACTTTCACTACAACAATACCTAGGACAATTATGATTGCAAATACTGGCATAAGAAAAACCATATACAATGACACCATAAATAACCACCCCTTCTTTATGTTACCAATTGTAACATATTAACATTTAACAAACAATGCCAATTATGGTGTCATTTGCAGTTTAACTTTACCCTTTCTTTATCATCTTCAATCTATTTCATAAGGCCTGCAGCCTTTAGTTTTGCTATAAGTGTATTAAGATCAGCTACCACCCCTGCAATTGTTGGAGCGGTGCTATCAGTCTGTGTCTCCGCGGGCTTAAGCTCAACGCCTTGAAATGTTAGTTTTCCACCTGATGCGATATCAAGCTCTCCTCCTACTACCCACTTTTCTCCGCCTTGTTCAGCATAGTTTTTAATATTACTCATAAAATATCACCTACGCTTTCTGCTGAAGCACCTTGATTGCTTCCGAAAGAATAAGCTTTCCATCTACTCGTTGAGTAGCCCTGAATCCTACCTGGCCATTAGCTGCATAAAGTTCATTTAACCTCTGAAATGACCTACCTTGCCTATCAGCAACCCAGTAGTAGCTGTAATCTCCAAAAGCAATAGTTTTAGCTGATGCAGCTATATTAGGTATATATGTTGAGGTTCTTACAGGCTTGTTTAAAACAGTATCAGGCTGGCCAGCACTGATCGAAGGCTGCCATATATACTGCCCATTACCATCCTTTAACTTTCTTATGGCTTTTACCGTGGCCTCATTCATAGTAAATATGGCATTCTTCCTATAAGGTGACTTTAAGCTATAATACAAGTCTATAACTTCATCGAAAGTTATAGCTGTCGCACTTGCTGCAGTCACACCAAGTGCTGCACCTCCAGTTGCATTAAAAATACCTGTAGGTTTTCCAGTTCCGTCTCCAATAAAGAATGCTTCTTCTTCCTTAGCACCTATTCTTCTAGCGAATTCTTTTGCTATATAGTTCTCTAAATTAAAAATACTATCATTAAGAAGTTCTTCTGAAACCTTAATCATAGTGGCTAATTTATATGCTCCAATTGATACCT
>CALBDU010000001.1 GCA_937927335.1 uncultured Clostridium sp. | reverse complement strand
CGTCTATCCCTCCATGTATTAGCAATGATTCAATTTTCACCTTTTACTCCTCCTTCTTAATTCCTGTTGCTACGAATATACCTGTTTCGGTATATTCATTCCTGCTTGAATACCCTTTACATTTCAAACTTGTGCTTTCAACTTTTATATCTTCAAAGCCTGATGCTTCCATCCAGTCAATTATTTGTTTGTGTGAAAATCCAAGCCACTCATCATGCATTTCTTCTCTTGCCCACTGCCCATTATGTTCTTCTACGTCCGTAATAACTGCTGTCCCTCCCTTTTTAAGCACTCTATACATCTCATCGATAACCTTTTGGGCATCAAAAATATGATGCAGTGCCATATTCATAAATAACGCATCTATAGATGAATCAAATAATGGTAAGTCTTCTGCCGAACCCTTAATTGGGTAAATATTATTTATACCTCTTTTCACAGTGGCTTTGTGCAGTTCTCTAAGCATATTTCTTGAATTGTCTATTGAAAAAACCAGTTTAGCTTCACCAGAAAGTGCAAGTGATATAAAGCCTGTTCCACATCCTAAATCTGCACAAATTTTATCCCTCATATTAAATTGTGACAAAGAAATAAATTTTAGTTTTTCTTCAAAATAGTCCTCCCTGATTACATTCCATTTGTCTGCGATGGAATCAAAATAATTTACAGAGCTCATGTTATTCCTCCTTGTTATATCATTAATTTTTGTTGTAATTATTTCTTTGATTTAGATTCAAAAAACAAAAACTTCTGCCTCTATTACAGAGGCAGAAGTTAACTTCCACGGTTCCACTCTGTTTAATATACACAATTAAAAATTAGCGTGCATAAAAACTCATTCATTCAGTACAATCATACCTTAACGCTTTAACGGGCGTACCCGCTGAAGTCTACAAAACTTCGATCCAGAGCTCAGAGATGCACTTCAGTAATCTTATTCTTAAAATCCCTTACACCCAAGGGGATTTCTCTCTGAAAGCTTTCAATTACCTACTCTTCTCTTCATTGCATTTCATAGTATTCCTATCTGATTACTTGTTTATAATACTATATATTTTTACTTAAATCAAGTACTTTTATATAATTATTTTACTCTTCTTGCAGTTAGATAATCTGTTCTGCTAAGAGATGATATTTTAACCACGTCACCAGTATGAGGTGCATGTATATAGGAATTATTACCTACATAAATTCCCATGTGATGTGGATTTCCATAAGTGCCGAAAAATACTAAGTCTCCTGGCTGAAGATTATCCCTGGAAACTGCATAACCATTATTTATCTGGTCATAGGTTGTCCTGCCGAGGTAAATTCCAAAATGCCTGTATACGTATTGTGTAAAGCCCGAGCAGTCAAACCCTGGATTTGGCGAAGTCCCGCCCCAAACATAAGGAGTTCCAAGATAATTTGAAGCATACGCTATCACAGCATTGTCAGATATAGCTACTGCACCCCTGGATTCACTTATTTTCGGAACAGATTTTCTAATGCTATTTATGTTACTTAGTGTTTCGGTAATTTGTCCACTATACTGAAACGCATAATTACCCTCAAGTGCCCTGGCTTGTACTATTAATTTACTTTGTTTTTCCTTATCATCATTTAGCTTGGCTAATTTCTGTTCATTGTCTTTCTGCTTTGCAGCAATATCACTGCTCTTCTTTACTAACTGTTCTTTCTTAATACTTAAATCACTTTTTTGGGCTTTAAACCTGGCTATCAAGTTATTATCATAAGAAATTATCTGATTCACAGCTTCAAGTTTTGAAATGAAGTCTCCAAGTCCGTCTGCACTTAATAATATGCTAAGATACCCATCAAGTCCGCTTATATAAATAGCCCTCATTCTGCCATTGTACAAATTTTGTTCCTTATCCATATTTTCCTGGGACTTTTCTATTTCCTTTTCTGCAGCTGTGATTTGGACTTTTATTTTACTTATTTCATTTTTATTAGTTTCAATTTTATGTAGAGTATCTTCTATTTTTACATCCAGTTCTTCAATGTTCATTTCGATATTTTCATAGTTCTGGCTTTGGCTTGGTGCTGCTATTACCCTATTGTTGATGGCAATCATTAAAACCAGTACTAAACAAAAATACTTTATTAGATTCCGCAATAGTTCTCCCCCTGCTTCTGTAATAATGTTATGCTACCTTTTCTTTGCTGAACAATTGCCACATCCACAATCAGCAGACTTAATTGTCATTGTTTTCTTATAAATAGTTGCTACTGCAAAAATACCAATTGCAATGGTTATAATTATTTCAATGACCATTTGTAACACCTCCATAACCCTATATAGTTCAAAGAAAATATAGCACAAAGTTATGTAGAACATGTGTAGATGAAATAATTTGAAAATTTAATAGAGCCCTTGGTTAAGTTATACCAATGGCTCTAACCTATTTATGAAAATTATTTATGGTGGCTTCCACCGCCACAGCAACCGCCACCACTTGTTTTGCCTTCTGATGAATCCTCTTTATTTTGATTTGAATGTCCTACTCCGCAGCAACCGCCACCTTTTATCATCATATATGCCATAATCCCTAAAGCCACAAAATACAGCCAATTTTCAGTTATAAATTTCATGTAAAACATCTCCTTTATTTTAAAAAATCATTGTTTGTAATATCTTATTGCTTGATTATATTATAAAAAAACGTTATGTAGATAAGATAAAGATTAATTGTATATTTTACTTTTCTTTCGTAAAAAATATCGTTGGAGGTGTTTTAAAATATGAATGAAATAAATATAAAGGAAAATGCAAATATTAAAGATGATCCTGGTGAAGCTTACCTGGAATCTATAGTAGATACTGTTAAGACTGAGAGTGAAAATATGAATAATAAACAAAGTAAAAATCAACCTAATGACCACGAATGTAAAGAACATGCTCACGAACGCAGGAAAATGTCTGGTAAATAAATTCTCCCTTACTCAATAAAGGCTTCTGAATTAACGACGAATTAATTCAAAAGCCTTTATTTTAGCCTTAACATTTTAATATATTCTGCTTTATAAGATACATTTAAAAATATGATGTGGATTTTTATTTGTTCAGCTTACTTGGTTTAAAATAGATATAAAAAGTACTGGCTAAATATGTCCAATATGCGACTAATTGAACTAAATTCGGACTGTCTGTATATCCAAAGATGGCTTTCATTATGACCCCTGCCATTGAGCTTTCATCCAATATTGCTTTTGTACTCCAAACTTGTTCTATTCCAATCGGAAGCAAATGGAGTTCTTGAAATTCATGTATTCCTCCAGACAAAAGTCCTGCTGCCATAACAATAAGCAACACACTCATGGTTGAAAAGAAAGTTTTAAGCGGAAGGCGATGTGTTCCTCGATAAATTATATATCCCAATATAGCGGATATACCAAATCCTAATATACTACCATATACCGTAGTAAGTGTTGAGCTCCCCTGTGTAGATCCTACGATAAAAAGCACTGTCTCAATGCCTTCTCTTATTACTGAAATAAATGCTAAAGAGGCTAATGTCCATACTGAACCATAACTTAGAGCAACCTGTATCTGGCGTTTTAACTCTCTGCCCACACTTCCACCCTGTTGTTTCATCCAAATTGTCATCCATGTGAGCATCATAACAGCAACAATTTTAAGCGTCCCTTCCAACACAGCTTGAAATCCCTCTACTTCTGTTGTTCCCAATATGAAAAAAATACCTATAGCTGCCAATACACTAATTAATGCGGCCGCCCCTGCCCCCAACCATACTTTAACCGATTCTTTAGTCTGACCTAATTGTTTTATATATGCCAATATAACAGCAAGAACTACCGCAATTTCAACTCCTTCACGCAATGTAATAATAAATACATTAATCATATTCTTTTTCCCTTCTATATGTATTATTTGATAATGATTATCACTATCAAATAATACCACATCTTCTCGTGAGTGTCAATAAATCGAATTTCATATCTTCAGAAACTTCCTATAATCCTTTATGCATCTTTACTTATTAGCTGAGGCTTTCTTAATTAATGCAAAATAAAGACCTCCTGTTTAAATCTTTGATAAATAACACAGGAGGACTTTATTTAAATCTTTAATATCAATTGTATTTTCTTTAGTATTCTTCTTCAACTATTTCGACCGAAGTTAGTTTTTCATCGTTATGTAGACTATATTAATAAATAATTTTAAAAAATAAATGGAGTCATTGGTTAGGTTATATCCAATGGCTCCAAATGAAAATTTTCTATATTTTAAACCTTTGAACTAAGGTTTTTAATTCCTCTGCTTGCTTCGCTTGTATTTGAGCAGACTTCACAACATTTTTAATTACATCTACAGTGTCTTCAACACTATTAAATATTCCTTCTGAGCTAACAGCAGCCTGTTGAGCAGTTGCAGCAACATTTTCCACTGCGGAATTTGTCTGCTCAATTGACTTTAATATTATTGCTGTACCAGCAGCAATTTCTTCTGACATTTTCTTAATAAAGGCTGAATCCATTTGATATTTCTCTGCTGTTTCAAGGAACATCTCATAATCAGGATTTACATTATGGTCAATAAATTGTAGAATGTCCTGAGTATTTATTGAAAGGTTATCAAAGGCAGCATGTACCTGGCTTATTACCTTTTGGATATTTGAAACATTTTCTTCTGACTGTTCAGCCAGCTTTCTTATTTCATCTGCAACCACAGCAAAACCTTTTCCAGCTTCTCCAGCTCTTGCTGACTCAATGGCGGCATTAAGGGCTAACAGATTGGTTTGGGATGCAATATTGGCTATGGAATCTGCCATAATTCTTATATCATCTACAACCTTTCCTTCCTCTATAGCATTTATTATTCCTTCCTGTTTTTCCTTAAATAATTTTTTACTTGCATCAATAGATTTAGATCCCTTTTCTTTAATATCCAGAGCCCGTGTTTGAATTTCATTTGATGCATTATCGCCATCTTTTGCTTTCACAGAAAGGCCCTCTGTATTCGATGTAATTTCCTGAATAGATGCACTTACTTCCTCTGATGTGGCACTTAACTCTTCCGTACCTGAAGTTATTTCCTTAGTTGCAACATTTATATTGTTCATCTTCAGTGATATTTCTTCTATTGATACTGATATTTCCTCACTTGAATTAGTCATATTACTTGTACTTGTAAGTATTGAAGAGATTAATTCTCTCGTATTCAGTGATGCTCTGTTTAGCGCTTCAGAAAGCTTTGAAATCTCGTCTTTTCCACTGACCTTTATACTTTTAGTAAGGTCACCTTCCCCTAAAGCATTTGCAAAATTTAGTACTTTATTGATTTCTTTTGATAATGCGGTTGACATTATTAAGCCCAGTATTATTGCGAAAACAAAGCCAGCGATAATAATCATTAGCAATGTATTAAATACAGTTTTATAAATATTATTATTAGTATCATTCGCATTCTTTGCATTTTTTAAGTTATAATTTATAAGATCGTTTATACTATCAAATGTTTTTTGTCTCGCCGTTAAAACCATATCAAAAGCCATCTGAGCCTCATCATAATTATTCGCATCTATTAGTGCAAGATAGTCTTTTCTTGCCATCATATACTCTTCATGGTTTTGATTAAATTTGGTTAACAAGGTTTTTTCTTCACCAGCAGCGTTTGTTTTTTTGAATTCTTCAGAAATAGCCATATCTTCTTCTGTTAATTTTTGAATTTCGTCCTCTATAGTTTGTTTTTTTGAGGAATCTTTAATAGTTAAGAGTGATTGAAGGTCTGAATGTATCAATAAAAAATTTTCTTTTAGTTCGCCTACTCTTCGTATATGTAATAGATTATCATTGTACATAGTAGAGGAATTATTATTTATTTTCCTTATCTCCAAAATGCCGATAGCACCAACCACACCCATTATAAAAGAAATTAATAAAAAGCAAATAATAAGCTTTGGTGCAATCCTTAAATTTTTTAATATTTTCATTATGTATCCCCCCATAAGATAATATTCCAACCTTTACCATTCAACATAATTCCTTTATAACAATAACATATTTATGTAATATTGTCATATTATTTTATTGAAATAAACATGTACTGATAGTTTATATAGTAGATAATACTAAAGCATCACATGAAAATAAGTTTGATGTCCGTATCAATTAATATGGACATCAAACTATTTGAGAGAAGACTTTATCTGCTGTGATTTCCTCCGCAGCAACTACCGCCGGACTTGACTCCAGTGTTATTATCTTTGTTTGAGTTTGTATGACCAACTCCACAGCAGCCCCCGCCTTTTAACATCATATATGCCATAATCCCTAAAGCCACAAAATACAGCCAATTTTCAGTTATAAATTTCATGTAAAACATCTCCTTTATTTTAATAAATCATTGTTTGTATTTTCTGTTTGCCTGATTATATTATAAAAAAATGTTATGTAGATAAAATAAAGATAAATGGTATATTTTACTTTATTTCGTGAAAAATATTGTTGGAGGTGTTTACAATTATGAACGAGATAAATATGAAGGAAAATGCAAATTTTAAAGATGATCCTGGTGAAGCTTACCTGGAATCAATGGTAGATTCTGTTAAGACAGAGGGTGTAAATATGAATAATGATCAAACTATGAATAATAATCAAAATAATAATCAACCTTGTATCGATGAATGTAACAAATGTGCTCAGTCTTGTTTTGAGTGTTTTAAAGCATGCCTGAATGAATCCGACGTACAAGCAAGAAAAGCTTGTATAGGAATACTTGTAGAATGTGCTCAAATGTGCCAGATGTCCTCAGCTTTTATGTCTATGAATAGCGAATTTTCAAAGGATCACTGCAAACTTCGCGCAACAGTTTGCGATAAATGTGCACAAGAATGTTCAATGTTTAAAGATGACCATTGTAAAGAATGTGCTGATGAATGCAGAAAATGTGCTGATGAGTGCAGGAAAATGGCTGGTGTCTAAACTATCTATTAATAATAAATGCTTCTGAATTAAATCCAGAAGCATTTATTGAGTGTGTGAAACCTTCTCTGTATATTAAGATACCTATGATAAACATTTTTAATGGTGGGGCAGTATTATAAAACTGCCTCACTTTGTTTTATAAAGAAGGTATATCAAGAACACCTCCAAAAAAGGTGTCTTTTGGCTGCGATGATTCAATTCTAAAGGGGGATTCTGACCCTTAAGCATTTGTTCTTCTTACAACAGCTGATAACTTACAAATAGGTCATATTCAAATACCTGTTAACCTTCCAGCTTTTCATAGAGTAATGATAACGATTATCAAAAACACATAAAATCTACATATCTTTTTAGTATAGTGTTTTTAGCTATGACAATTATTATTGAAGGGAGTTTTTATTATTTCACATTTCATATTAAAACTTTATGAAATTACGAGTATGTTAAATAGATTCTTAAGCGATCCTATATTGAACTTTTCAAGAAATTCAACTATGCCTTTGCTTGGAATTTTTCTAATTGGTATTCTTGGCTCAACAGCTCCCTGTCAACTTACCACAAACCTTGGGGCTATAGGTTTTATTTCAAAGGAAAATATAGGCAATAAAAGACTTATAAAAAACACTTTATGGTATTCTCTAGGTAAGCTAACTACATTCTTATTTTATGGAATATTGATAATATTATTTAAGGTTGACATACAAAGAGCCTCAATACCGTTCTTTAGCTTATTTAGGAAGCTGATGGGGCCTACTATAATGATTATTGGTCTTTATATATTAGGTTTTTTGAATTTAAAGGGATCTATTGGAAATTCTTTTATAGCTAATGTTGAATATATCACACGCAAGTATAAGATAATTAATCCTTCTTTTATAATAGGTTTAATATTTTCACTAACCTTCTGCCCTACTTTATTTTGGTTGTTTTTTGGAATAATTGTTCCTTTAAGCTTAAAGTCTTCTATTGGGATCCTGTATCCTTCAATTTTTGCACTTGGTACTTTAATGCCTATATTCTTAATGTCATCACTGATTTTTTTAGGAAAAACTAACTTGAAGTCCAATATAAAAAATTTCAATAAGGTTCAAAAAAAAATTAAGTATTTCGGGGGGCTCTTGCTTATTATTTTTGGATTAATTGATAGCTTGATCTATTGGACTTCTTAAGCATAAATCAATGTTTTAATAATAGATCGGAGGTGATTTATTTTTGAATGATATATCAATATTCTTAGCTTTCACTGCAGGTATGCTATCATTTTTATCTCCTTGCGTTCTTCCACTTGTTCCTGCATATGTAAGCTATTTAACAGGTTCTTCAATAGAAGAATTAAATGATGATAAAGCTAAGCTTTTTACTTTATATAAATCTTTTGGATTTGTATTAGGCTTTTCTATTATTTTTATTCTAATGGGAGTTTCTATAACCTCCCTTGGTAAATTATTAATTGTACATAAAGGCTTATTTAGAAAAGTTGGTGGTACTATTATTGTTATTTTTGGTCTGCATACCATTGGAGTGTTTAAAGTAAAATTATTTTATCTCGAGAAAAGATTTTTATTGTTTAATAAAATTAAAGGTCCTTTTAGTTCGGTAATAATAGGAATATCCTTTGCCGCAGGTTGGACTCCTTGTATTGGTCCTATATTATCCTCAATACTCATCTATGCTACAAGTATAAACTCTGTTGGTAAAGGGGTATTACTTCTAATAATGTATTCGCTTGGACTCGCAATTCCATTCATTTTGACTGCTATGGCCATAGGAAGCTTTACCAAACAATTTAAGAAATTTTCAAAATACTTACCTATTATATCTACAATAAGTGGTGTTTTAATGATCATAATGGGGATTATGGTTTTTTCAAATAAATTATCTATATTAAGCCAGTACGCAAATTTTATTAATTTTTAGTCGAAGGAGAAAATGAATATGAAAAAATCGCTAATAGTACTTTTAGCCGCAGTCCTTATAGGTGGTTAAATTATCACTGTAACTACCTATAATTCTTTAAATACTAAAGCTAAATCATCAACAGAAAATAGTGGCAAAAATAGTACTATTCAAAAGAATAATATTTCTACCCAGCCCATTGGAATAAATCCTAACATTGTTAAAACAAAGGCTATAGATTTCAAATTAAAGGATCTTAACGGTAAAGAATTATCTTTAAGTGACTTAAAAGGTAAAAAAGTATTCCTTAATTTTTGGGCAACTTGGTGCCCTCCATGTAGAGCAGAAATGCCCGAGATAGAAAAATTATATCAAGAAACAAAGGATAGCGACTTGGTAATAGTGGCTGTAGAAATAGGCGAACCTTTAGACACTGTTAAATCCTTTATTGATAATAATAAATATAGTTTCAAAGTGCTTTTAGATTCTGATCAAAGTGTTGCATCTATGTATAATATATCATCAATTCCTACTTCATTCTTCATTGATGCAGACGGAAATATCATTTCTAAAAACATAGGTGCTATGAATATTGACCAGATGAAAGCATACATTAAATCTTTAGATAAATAACAAATGTAAGCACCTAATTACTCGGTTCCCTGTAAATCATAACTCCCCGTAAAACAGGCAATGTCGTCAACTTAAGAAATTGTAACAGCTAATTATATAAAAAGAATTGTTGCAGAGTGTTTGAAACTTTCTCTGTAAATTAGATTCCTAAGATAAGAATTTATTATGGCGAGGCAGTGTTAAGGCACTGCTTCCCCTAACTATTTCAGACTCAAAAGTACTATCCTTATCCTGAGGGACATCAATACTAAACTCGCCATATTTGCTTCTGACATTTTTGCTTCTTCTTCCATTAAAAGAATTGGTATTTTCGCTTCTTTCATAAAGTTCATAGGCTAAATGATTGTTGCCATTTCAGCTTCCATCATACTTTGGATAGTTCCTCCAAGTAAGTCTATAAGTGCATCCTGGATGTCTTCTGCAGACTTAATGTCATACTCCTCCAGTAATGCAGAAATAATATTGTTTTTGCCTTCGCTCATTGAATCTCTTCTTTTTGCCATAAAAAAAAACAGCCTCCTATAATATTATTATTCTATCATAGAAAGCTGGCTTTACAGACTTTCTCATAAGCTCATATTATTTATTTCAGCTCATCCAGATTTAGTGTATTCTTTTCAAAATAAATCATTTCTCCCTCGTTGACTACAACGCACGGTATCCCTATGTTTCCCTTTTCCTTGATTTCATTAAACTCTGGGTACTTGTCCCTGTACTTCAAAAACATCTTCATGAATAATAGGTTTTCAGTTATGTCCATCTCGATGAAATTGATGTTGTTCTCAGTCAGGAACTCCTTCATCGGCGGACAGTCAGGGCATAATTTACTGCTGAATAGAAATATTTTTTTCATTTTGTTATCTCTTCCCTTCACTTATCATTTTGATTTTCTAACTGCTCCATAATGTTTAGTAATGATTTTAGAAATTTCCCATCATGGAATTGTGCATTTGAGTCATTCTTTCTTTACCAATAGATTGCATCATTTGTACCATGTAACCATAGCCATTACCATCCATGATTTTAATCATTTTATCATAATCTTCCTGTGATAAATTATTCATATAATCTCTCATAGCTGCATAATTACCTGTTTGCATGTATATAGCTGCATCTTTAAATCCATTGTCTTTCATGATCTTTATCATATCCTGATATATATCCTTTGATTGGTTATTAACACTGTTTTGGTTATAGTTTGTACTATCTTTACTTTTATCATTACTATCTTGAACCACGTTACTTGACCTTGCTACAATTAGCTGGTTATCTTTAGTATTGTTATTGACGCCACTTGCAAAAGCTGCTCCCCCAATTACACCTGCTAAAACTACTGCTGCACCTAATATAGCCATTATTTTATTCTTCATAATAATTCCTCCTGGTTTTACTTTCGATCAGAAAAATTATTTATTTGCATATAATTATGTATTTCTGATTCTTTAATTAAATTATATAAAGCAAATATGGAGAAAATGTGGAGAACAACTCCTTTAAGATTTTTATTTTTAATTAGTAATAATTATTTTCTTTCACTATGTACTATGAAGCTTATAGTCCAGGTTATATTCTTGCATTAAAGGTCCTTTTTATTTTCAAATCCATAAGATCCATTCTTTAAGTCAGTGCTCCCTCCTCCTCCAATAATTTAATACCCTACAGTCTTTTTAACAAAGGATAATCTTATATAAAATCCAGGAGAGCCTTTTCAATACTTGCACTAAATGAGAGTATGCAAATTCTGCATACCCTCAATATTACTGTATCACAAAGTCTAATTATTTAAAATAGCTGATTCCATTTGGTTCTTTACCTACCTGAACAGTATTAACAACTGAGTTAGTATTATTATCAATAACACTAACAGTATTGTCATACATGTTTGTCACATATACGTATTTATTATCACTGCTTACAACAACTCCATGTGCTCCATTTCCAGTAATAATATTAGTTATAACTTTCTTAGTTGACATATGAATTTTTGAAACTGAATTTGAAGGACTTTGCTCTGTTCCTTGATTTGCAACGAAGGCATATTTGTCGTCATTCTCCAAATACACTTGGGCTGGTCCTTTACCAACTGCAATTTTATCAGCCTTACCTGTTGCCAAATCAACAATATATAAAGCATCTTCCGCATTTGAAGTTACTACCAATGTGTTACCGTCGTTACTTATCCCTGTTGTTACAGGGGTCTTCCCTACTTTAATTTTCTTTAATTCCTTTAAATTTGGTATATCAATCACGCTTACTGTATCTTCGCCCATATTTGCAATATATGCATACTTACTGTCATTAGATATGCGAAATCCATGAGGTTCTTTACCAGTTGGTACTGTTCCGATTATTTTATAGTCCTTAGCGCTAATAACAGAAACGTTATTATCCTGATTATTCGTTACCAATAAATAATTTCCATCCTTTGTATAAACCACATGTGCAGGATGATTTCCAACTTTCACTGACTTGATTAGTTTATCTGTCTTTGTATCATATATCTGGACAGTTCCTACCATTTTGGGCATTTGGTCATTTCCCCCTGTATTTGCCATACCAGGAATAACAGTTACGGCAAAAGTATTACCATCTGGGGAAATCTGTACATTATGTGCAGCACCATCTATTTTTATGGTATCTACTACCTTATTAGTTAAAACATCTATTTTAGATACGCTCCCACCCTCATTGGCAGTGAAATAAGCTTGAATGCTTTGCGTGGTAACATTGGCTCCAGTTTGCTGTTGACTTTGATTTGATTTTGTACATCCACTAAATATTATAGTTCCTATTAAGGTAGCTAAAAAAATTTTCAAAAAATGTTTTCTAATCATTTTACACCATTACATCCTTTCTTGTTTTTTATAGTTTCTCCTAACATTTTAAAATTTATTAACAAAGTCTCTTAAATAAATATGCTCCTGAATTAATGTTGAATTGATTCAGGAGCGTTCATTTAGATTTAGCCTTTTAATATCATTTGATTTTTTCTTTGGTACTCTTCTTCAATTATATCACCTGAACCAGTTTTGAATCTAATATTTCCAAAGCCTTATTGTTGTTGAAATTTGAGGTTTTGTGATTACCGTTTGATCTCATTACCAACACTACAATCAATACTACTATGGCAATGCATATCAGCATGATAGGTTCTGCAATTAACTCAAAATATTTAATCTCTTTTTTATTACGAAAGGTAATATATGGTACATTATTCGTAGTAATACGACTAAAATAGTGTCTTAAAGTTGAATTATCAATTAATTCCTGACTTTTTATGCACATAACATTTATTCAGATTGACAATTTTGGTATAAAAATATTTCATCTTGAACACAATACATATGTAAAAAAATTAGATATGGAAGGAGTTCTTAAAATGGGAATAGTAACTAATTCATCAGACAAATATCAAAACTGTATTGATGAATGTAATCGGTGTGCTCAAGGTAAGCGCATAATAATCAGGTGCCTTGTAAATTAAAATGGGACCAGCTATAA